>NZ_OESG01000012.1:0-600000 GCF_900240945.1 Mycobacterium sp. 3519A | reverse complement strand
GTTTTTCGGCTGGATCGACGTCGACGGCAAATGGTCGGAGTGGGTGGCGCATCCGATCACCGTCACCGTGCTGAGCATTTTCCTGCTCGTCGAATTGGTCACCGACCAGCTGCCCAAAACGCCGAGCCGCAGGACGCCGCCGCAGTTCATCACCCGGCTGATCACCGGGGCGTTCGCTGGCGCGGTGATCGGCAGCGTTTCGCACCACACCTTCATCGGGATGGGCGCGGGCATCATCGGCGCGGTGCTCGGCACGCTGGGCGGCGCCGAAGCCCGCAGTCGCCTGGTGGCATCCAACGGCGGTAAGGACCGACCGGTGGCCATCGGCGAAGATGTCGTGGCTGTCGGTGGCGGTTTCCTGATCGCGTTCCTCGTCAGCTTCGCGCCACTGGTCTAGTCGTCCATGGCAGAGAAATTCGACGCGATCATCGTCGGCGCCGGTCAGGCCGGGCCGCCACTGGCAGGCAGGTTGACTGAAGTCGGCCAGTCCGTCGCCGTCATCGAACGCCACCTGGTCGGCGGCACGTGCGTCAACACCGGCTGTATCCCGACCAAGACAATGGTGGCCAGCGCCCACGCCGCACACCTGGCCCGCCGCGGAGCCGAATACGGTGTCGGCACAGGCGAAATCACCGTCGACATGGCAAGGGTCAAGGCGCGCAAGGACAAGATCATGCTCGACGACCGCAGTGGCGTCGAATCGTGGTTGGAGGGCATGGCGGGCTGCACGCTGATTCGCGGACACGCGCGGTTCGTGGGGCCGCACACCATCAGCGTCGACGGCCGGGAGTTGGCAGCCGACAGGATCTTCCTCAACGTCGGCGGCCGCGCGGTGGCGCCCGACATGCCGGGCCTCGACGACATCGACTACATGACCAACGTCGGCATTCTCGAATTGGACAGTGTCCCAGAGCATCTGGTGATCGTCGGCGGGAGCTACATCGCCCTCGAGTTCGCCCAGATGTACCGCCGATTCGGCGCCAGGGTCACCGTTCTGCAGCGCGGGCCGCGGCTGACGTCACGCGAAGACGAGGACGTTTCGGCGACCATCAAGGAGATCCTCGAAGGCGAGGGCATCGACATCGTGCTCAACGCCAAGGCGATGCGGTTCACCAAGCTCGACAGCGGTTTCTCGGTGGTGCCGGCCGACGGCGCCGAGGCGATTGTCGGTACACATCTGCTGCTGGCAGTCGGGCGGCGGCCGAACACCGACGATCTCGGCTTGGAGAAGGCGGGCGTCGAGACCGACAGCCACGGCTACATCGTCGTCGACGACCAGTTACGGACGAACGTCGAGCACATCTGGGCGATGGGTGACTGCAACGGAAGGGGCGCCTTCACCCATACGTCCTACAACGACTACGAGATCGTGGCGGCCAACCTGCTCGACAACGATCCGCGGCGGGTGAGCGATCGCGTCACCACGTATGCGCTCTACATCGACCCGCCGCTGGGCCGCGCGGGCATGACGGTCGACGAGGTTCGCAAGTCGGGCCGAAAAGCGTTGGTGGGCAAGCGCCCGATGACACGCGTCGGTCGTGCGGTGGAGAAGGGCGAGACCCAGGGTTTCATGAAGGTGGTCGTCGACGCCGAGACCGAGCAGATCCTCGGCGCGGCCATCTTCGGTGTCGGCGGCGACGAGGTCATCCACTCGATCCTCGACATCATGACGGCCAAGGAGCCCTACACCGCGATCTCCCGCACCATGCACATCCATCCGACGGTCAGTGAGTTGGTGCCGACGATGCTGCAGGAGCTGAAACCGCTGCAGTGACCGACCGCCCGACGGTGAGTTGACGGGTCACCACCGCGACCCGCCAGCCGAGATGGCGGCAGGTCTGCACGTCCGACGGGTGCACCTGATCGGAGTTGGCGTCCACATCGGTCTGTGCACCCGCGCCCAACCAGAAGCCGAGCCGATTGAGGTCGTTCTCGCTGCCCGCGCTGCTGTTCCAGCCTGCCCCCAAACCCAAACTCACCCAATGCATGTGGTGCTGGGCCGCGAAGACAGCCAGTGACACCAGGGTGTTCAGCTTGTCGCCGCTCTTGGCGCCGGAGTTCGTGAACCCCGCCGCGACCTTGTCGCGCCAGGTGCCGTTGAGGCATCGACGTCCGGTCTGCTCGGCGAACGTCTGGAAGCCGGCCGACACGTTGCCCATGTATGTGGCGGTGCCGAACACGATTCCGTCGGCGCCATCCAGGATCTCCCACTGTTCGTCGGTGATCCGGTCGACCTCGATCACGTGCACGTGTGCGCTCGCTTGGCTGGCACCGGCGGCGACGGCGTCGGCGAGCACCGCGGTATGACCGAAGCCGGAATGGTAAGCGATCGCCAGGGTCGGCGCAGCGATATCAGATCCGTTGTGCGACATGTTAGTTGGCTCCCAATCGTTGGTTGACTTCGAGACGTCGGGTGATCCAGTCCGGTAGCTCGTCACCGGACAAATAGGCCTGCAGTCGGTCCAGGTAGGCGTACATGCCGCCGAAGAAGCCGGAGGCATTGCGGGGGCTGAGGCCGCGGTGCGTGAACCGCAGTAGCGTGCCGTCGCCGTCGGCGGTGAGTTCGTAGCGCACCACACCGTCCTCGACGATGGGCTGTTTCCATTCGTGTTCGAGCACATGCGGCGGATCCCACACCAGGATGCGTCCGGTCATCCGCTTGCGCTCGGGCGGCAGCGGCGGTCCTGTCGCGACCATGTCGATGGTGCCGCCCTGTCGAGGTTCGATGGTGGTTTCGCCGAACCATTGCGCGCGTTCGACAGGGTCGGTGATGGCCGACCAGACCACTTCGACCGGAAAGGGAAGGCGGCGTTCGAAATTCAATACCGCTCGGTCGCCGTCGACCGTCAGCCTGCCGTCGCGCTCGGTCATCGTGACTCCTTGTGTTTGCGTTCGAGGTGCCGTTCGAGGGCGTCGAGGTGATCGGCCCAGAAGCGGCGGTATCGGTCGATCCAGTCGTCGATCGCGACGAGGCCGTCGGCGCGCAACGCGTAGATCCGCCGCTGCGCGTCGGGCCGGACTTCGACCAACCCGACCTCGCGCAACACCTTCAGGTGTCTTGAGACGGTCGGCTGCGTCAGCCCCGGCAGGGTCGCGACGAGTTCGCCTGCGGTGCGTTCACCGTCGAGCAATGCGTCCAGCAGGGCGCGGCGACTCGGTTCGGCGACCGCTTCGAAGACGTCCATGCCCCGAGTATTGCACTGCGTCTATATAGATGCAAGTAAATATAATGCTCTGTTTGCGCCGAGATCGACGAAACGGTGAGTTCTACTCGACTTTTGCATCCAAACGTCCGTTTGGGCGTTCAGTAGGGTCGCCGTTGCACCAGCAGCGTCTGCGCGACGGTGCCGATAAAACCTTGCCTGTCAAAGAGATCCGCCGTCGTCACGCCGATGCCGTCGGGGCCGATGGACCCGCGCGCACGCAGCGCGAAATCGTCCCCGGCGGGCAACCGGTGCAGATGCACCACGGTGTCGGTGTTCATGAAGACGAACTGCTCCGGGTCCAACGCCGCGCCAGCACCGTTGGCCGAGTCGACGACCATTGCCAGGCGCTGCACGCCAGTCGTTGGTTCTGAATCCACCAGTGGCACAAGGGGACTGAGCCACACCACATTGCCGGTCTCGCCGGTGTCTGGCTGCCGCCGCCAGGTCACCGTTTCGAGATATCCCTTCGCTCCCACCCAACTGTGCGGTACCGGAACCGCCTCGCCTTCGACCAGCGGGGGATAGCGGTCGGTGGCCACGTCGGAGGTGTCGCTGGTGGCCAGCAGCCACGCACTGACCCGCGCGACCGCGCGATCCGTGCCGTCGGCCCGTGCCGCCGTCATCTCAGCCATCATCAGCGAGATCCGCTTACCTGGACGTTCGATCCACGTCCGCACTTTGACCGGCGCGACGGGAATGGCGCCGAGGATGTCGAGCGTCGCACGGCCGACACGCAGCCCCGAACCCGCGGCCATCTCTTCGATCAGCTTGGTCATCAGCGCCAGAGGTGGTGAGCCGTGCTGGATCTCAGGATCCCAGTTGCTCCTCGTCCCGTCGGTCGACTCGAATACCGAGAACTCGCCGTCGGCGGGCAGCCTGCGGTACAGACAGTCGATCACGCAGCGGGCTCCGAGGCATTCAGCACGGTGTCATCATCGCCTTCGCCGGGAGCCTCCGGCCAACCAGGGTAGGGCGGCGGGGTGCCACCGAACACCGGGCAATGCGCATGGTGGGCGCACCAGTCGCACATCCGCGACGGCTGCGGTCGGAAATCGCCTGTGACGCCTGCTGATTGGATGGCCCGCCAGATTGCCATCAACGTCTTCTCGAAGCGCAACAACTCGTCGAGGTCGGGGGTGTAGTCGAGCACCTGGCTGTCGGACAGATACAGCAGCCGAAGCCGGGCGGGCAGCACGCCGCGCGACCGTAACAGCGCGACGGCGTAGAACTTCATCTGGAACATCGCCTTGAACTCGGCCAGCGCCCGCGCCTCGGGCGGAGCCTTACCGGTCTTGTAGTCGACCACCCGCAGTTCGCCGGTGGGGGCGACGTCGATGCGGTCGACGAAGCCGCGCAGCAGCGTGCCGTCGGCCAACTCGACCTCGACGCGCTGTTCGCAGCTCTGCGGGTCGAATCGGGTGGGATCCTCCAGCCGGTAGTAGCCGGACAGCAGGGCGCGCGCCTCGTCGAGCAGTTCTGCCCGCAGCGCCGGCTCGAAGTCGGCCAGCTCCGGTTGCTCGGCCATCACCCGGTCCCACGCGGGGCCGACGAGCGTCAGCGCTGTATCGCGGCCGCGCTGCTGGGCCGGCAGCGCGTACAGCTGCTCCAGCGCCGCGTGCACGACCGAACCGCGGATCTGGGCCGTCGACGCGGGCTCCGGCAACCGGTCGATCGCGCGGAACCGGTACAGCAGCGGGCACTGCTTGAAGTCGCTGGCCCGCGACGGCGACAACGCAGGGCGACGCACCTCACGGGCCTGCTCGTCGCTCATGAAATCAGCGTATGGCGACCCCCCGACAATGTTGCGCAACCCCGGACACCCGGCTCGGCGCGTCAACTGGCAGGCTGATCAGCTGTGCGAAGGACCGGTCCGTTCGAAGTCGGCGATCGCGTCCAGCTGACCGACGCGAAGGGCAGGCACTACACGATGGTGCTGACTCCCGGCGGGGAGTTCCACACCCATCGCGGGATCATCGCGCTCGACACCGTCATCGGGCTGCCGGAGGGCAGCGTGGTGAAGTCGACGAGCGGCGACCAGTTCCTTGTGCTGCGGCCGCTGCTCGTCGACTATGTGATGTCGATGCCGCGCGGTGCGCAGGTCGTCTACCCCAAGGACGCCGCCCAGATCGTGCATGAGGGCGACATCTTCCCGGGCGCGCGGGTGCTGGAGGCAGGCGCGGGTTCCGGGGCGCTGACGTGCTCGCTGCTGCGCGCGGTGGGTGCCGAGGGCAAGGTGACGTCCTACGAGGTGCGCGAGGACCACGCCGAGCATGCGGTGCGCAACGTCGAGACGTTCTTCGGCGAGCGTCCCGCGAACTGGGAGCTGGTCACCGCCGACCTGGCCGACTACGCGGGCCAGGAAGTGGATCGCGTCGTGCTCGACATGCTGGCGCCGTGGGAGGTGCTCGAGGCCGTCGGGAACGCGCTCGTGGCGGGCGGTGTGCTGATGATCTACGTCGCCACCGTCACGCAGCTGTCGCGGACCGTGGAGGCGCTGCGCGAGCAGCAGTGCTGGACCGAGCCGCGGGCCTGGGAGAGCATGCAGCGCGGGTGGCATGTGGTGGGGCTGGCGGTGCGTCCGCAACACACCATGCGGGGCCATACGGCGTTTCTGATCAACGTGCGCAAATTGGCGCCGGGAGCCGTGGCGCCGATGCCGTTGCGGCGCAAGCGTCAACTCGGCGGGAGCATTTAGTTTCAGTCGTCGGTGCTGCGGTGCAGTCCGCGCCGCGTGGACAGCAGATCCAGTTCGGGCCGCGCGGCCACCAGCCTCTCGGCGGCGTCGAGCACCTCGACGACGTGCGCGCGGTCGGCCGACACCACCGCGATGCCGATGTTGGCGCGGCGGTGCAGATCCTGGTCGCCGGTCTCGGCCGCGGACACCGCGAATCTGCGCTGCAATTCGGCGATGACGGGACGGATGACGGAGCGCTTCTGCTTGAGCGAGTGCACGTCACCGAGCAGCAGGTCGAACTCCAGCCAGCCGATCCACACGCGCTCAGGGGGTCGGTGTCGGCGCAGGCGCCGACGGGGTGGGCTGTTGACCCATCTGCAGCAGCAGGTCCGCGGTCTGGCGGGTCAGCTGCCAGGTGGTCTGCTGCGGGCTGAATTCCATCGGGAACTTGAGGTCCTTACCGGCGGCCTGCGGCCCGCTCGGTTTCATGGTGATGTTGGCGATGACGTTGCCCGGTTGATCCTGCGCCCAGGTCATGTCCGAGGCGTCGAACGTCAACGGCGCGTATCCGCTGTCTTGCAGCGCCTTGGCGAACCGGTCCAGCGCGGCCCCGTCGGCGGAGGTGCCGTACTGGATCAGACCGACCTTGTCGGCGCCCGCCACATTGGGGTCGGCGATCTTGCCCATCAGATCGGTCAGGGTGGCCGCAGGAGGCAGCGGGGCGCCGGTCTCGGTCGGCGGTGGCGGCACCGTCGGCGGCTTGCTCAACGGGAACGGCGTCGGACTCGGCGCGGAACTGCTCGTGTCGTCGCTACACCCGCTAAGCCCGAGCGCCGCCACTATCGTGACGGCGCCCAGGATTGCGGCACAGGTGCGATGCACTCGGGTCGACTAGCTCGCCGCCGAGAGCAGGTTGAGGGCGGACGACTTGGAGATCTGCCAGCCGGTCGGGCTGGGCCCGGCGACGAACTGGACGTTCTGGGTGGCGCTGGTGCCGAGCGCCGACGTCGCGGTGACGTCAGCGTTGGCGACTGCACCGTCCGAGTCGATGTTGACGATGCTGAACGTCAACGGGAACTTGCCCTCGGCCGCGGCACGGTTGTACGCGCGGTCGGCGGCGATACCCTCGATCCGGCCGATGCCGCCCTGAATGTAGGACGCCTTGCCCGCGAACGAGCCGCCCGAAGCGAGCGCCTGCAACGTCTGCAGCAGCGGAGCCTGCAAGTCCGGTGCCGGCGCTTGCGGCATCGGAATGTCCCACACGACCGGTTGCGCGGCTGGCGCCGGCGACGCGACGGGAGATGCAATGGAAGTCACACCCGCTGCCACACCACCCACCAGAGCAGCCGCTGCTACGCCGGTAACGAGGGTTTTCAGGGTCACGATTGTCCTTTCGATCGGCCCAACTCACCAGAGAGGTTAACAAGTGTTGCTGGTGTGTCGAATTCCTACACCACACACAATGGCTGAATCGCCGGTAGCGTTGAAGTTGTTACTGCACCAACTTCCGGTGCGGGAAGGGGCGCAACATGAATGAGTCAGAGCGTTCTGAAGCGTACGGGACATCCCGTGAGTCAGGGATGTCCAGCGATGACGCCGCCGAATTGGAAGAGCTGCGACGAGAAGCCGCGCTCTTGCGAGAGCAGCTGGAGAACGCGGTAGGGCCGCAAAGCGGACTCCGCAGCGCCCGCGACGTGCACCAGCTCGAGGCGCGGATCGACTCGCTCGCAGCCCGCAACGCGAAACTAATGGAAACTCTTAAAGAGGCCCGCCAACAGTTGCTGGCGTTGCGTGAGGAGGTCGACCGGCTCGGTCAGCCACCGAGCGGCTACGGCGTGCTCCTGGCGGTCCAGGACGACGACACCGTCGACGTGTTCACCTCGGGCCGCAAGATGCGGCTGACGTGCTCGCCCAACATCGACACCAAGTCGCTCAAGCAGGGCCAGACCGTCCGACTCAACGAGGCGCTGACCGTTGTCGAGGCCGGGAACTTCGAAGCGGTCGGCGAGATCAGCACGCTGCGCGAGATCCTGTCCGACGGGCACCGCGCGCTCGTGGTCGGTCACGCCGACGAGGAGCGCATCGTCTGGCTGGCGGAGCCGTTGGTCTCCGCCGAGTTCCTGCCCGACGACTACGAGGACGACGACGAGGACGACCTTCGGCCGCGCAAGCTGCGTCCTGGCGACTCGTTGCTCGTCGACACCAAGGCCGGGTATGCGTTCGAGCGCATCCCCAAGGCCGAGGTCGAGGACCTGGTGCTCGAAGAGGTGCCCGATGTCAGCTACAACGACATCGGCGGCCTTGGCAGGCAGATCGAGCAGATCCGCGACGCGGTCGAGCTGCCGTTCCTGCACAAGGAGCTCTACCGCGAGTACTCGCTGCGGCCCCCGAAGGGTGTGCTGCTCTACGGGCCGCCCGGCTGCGGTAAGACGTTGATCGCCAAGGCGGTCGCGAACTCGCTGGCCAAGAAGATGGCCGAGGTCCGTGGCGACGACGCCCGCGAGGCGAAGTCGTACTTCCTCAACATCAAGGGCCCGGAGCTGCTGAACAAGTTCGTCGGCGAGACCGAGCGCCACATCCGGTTGATCTTCCAGCGCGCCCGGGAGAAGGCATCCGAGGGCACGCCGGTGATCGTGTTCTTCGACGAGATGGACTCGATCTTCCGCACCCGCGGCACCGGCGTCAGCTCGGACGTGGAGACGACGGTCGTGCCCCAGCTGCTTTCGGAGATCGACGGTGTCGAGGGCCTGGAGAACGTGATCGTCATCGGCGCCTCCAACCGCGAGGACATGATCGACCCGGCGATCCTGCGGCCCGGCCGCCTGGACGTCAAGATCAAGATCGAGCGGCCGGACGCCGAAGCGGCACAGGACATCTTCAGCAAGTACCTGACCGAGGACCTGCCGGTGCACGCCGACGATCTCGCCGAGTTCGGCGGCGACCGGGCGGCCTGCCTGAAGGCGATGATCGAGAAGGTCGTCGACCGGATGTACGCCGAGATCGACGACAACCGGTTCCTGGAGGTCACCTACGCCAACGGTGACAAGGAAGTCATGTACTTCAAGGACTTCAACTCCGGCGCGATGATCCAGAACGTCGTCGACAGGGCGAAGAAGAACGCGATCAAGTCGGTGCTCGAGACCGGTCAGCCGGGTCTGCGGATCCAGCATCTGCTGGACTCGATCGTCGACGAGTTCGCCGAGAACGAGGACCTGCCCAACACCACGAATCCCGATGACTGGGCACGGATCTCGGGCAAGAAGGGCGAGCGGATCGTCTACATCCGCACGTTGGTCACCGGCAAGAGTTCGTCGGCGAGCCGGGCGATCGACACCGAGTCGAACCTGGGTCAGTACCTGTAGGCCGAGTAGCTGTTGGCCAGATCGTCCTGCGTCACGCAGGCGTCGGTGGTGGTCGTATCCACCCGCAGTGGTGTCGACGGGGTGCGCGCCTCGTAGCGCCAGCCTGCGGGCAGCGACAGTCTGGAAGCGAGCCCAGGCAGATCCGCCAGGCGCAGCCCCCGGTTGACGGTCTGGCTGTAGGTCTGCATGACCCAGCGCCCGCCGTCGGGGTCGACGAGTTCGTAGAACTCGCGGCCCGCGTCGAAGACGAACACCGCCTTACGGTCGACCCGGTTGACGTGGTAGGGCGCCGGATTCATCGACGCGAGCTGTACGGTCGCCTGACGGATCATCTCCAGACCGCCGAAGCTCTTGTGCTCCTGGGTTTCTCGGCCCCGCTTGCCGATGCTGCTCATCAGCCAGTAGCGCGGGCCGTTGAGCAACGCGGCGGCCGCGCCGTTCTCGGCCGCGATCGCCTGCGCGTCGAGCCTGTCCCACAAATCGGCGGGGCAGTCGTTGAGTCCGAAGGTGTTGTAGACGGTTGCCTCGGGCCCGTCGTCGGTGACGTGAACCAGGAGCACCTCGCCGTAGCGTTTCCCGAATACACCGTCGATCATCGTGACGTCGTCGGCCATCATCTCTCCATCTCCAGATAAGCGTCGCGACCCGCCAGGCTCACCGCCACGTCGTCGATCAGCGGGTTGAAGAACCGCTCCCTGTACAGCGGATCGACGCTGGTGCTCACCGTGAAGTACAGCCCGGACAGCACCGCGACGAACAGCGACACGTGGACGATGGTCTGGGGGACTGGCACGTGGACTCCGAACCACGTTCCTGGACAAGGCGGTTCGCCGACCGGGCAGGTCTCCTCGGCGGACCACAGCACCGCGACATCGTCGGGCACCGCGACGATGCCGAGCGCCAGGAAGAACGCGAACAACCCGGCGGTGAACAAAACCACCTGGATCGCCTGTGACACCACCATCACCGCGACGACATTGACCTGCTCGGCGCGCGACAGCGGGGTGCGCGCCGGTTGACGGCCCGCCGCGGTCTGCAGCGGTGTGCCCGCGAGCAACGTGGCGGGGTCGGTCTGCTCGGCGCGATCGTCGCGCAGCGCGCGCACTTCGTCCCTGATGGTGGCGACGACGAACAGGATCGCGACGAGGGAGAGGAATCCGATGGTCTGCCACAGCCGCTCACGCGACATCCTGGCCGCCAACTGCCACAGTTCGCCGGTGAAGAACACCACCACGGTCAGCATCATCAACGGCAGCGCGCGGCTCATCAGCGTGCCGAGCGCACCCACCTGTTGCAACGCAAACCTGAACGCCCACAACAGAATCGAGCCAAAGCCGAGGTACGTCAGCCAGATTGCCAACAACGCCACGACCGCGAAACCGAACGCCTCGGCGGCGGCGATGCCGGAAAACCCGCTGTCTGCGAACGGAAGCCCGAAAACGAACAGCGCCATCACCAACAGCGCCGCGGAGCGACGGCCCGCCTCGCCGAGCGTGGTGCCCGTCTGTCGCAGCAGGTACAGCGCGAACGGCGCCGCCACCAACAACAACGCCAACACACCCAACCGGATCACATAACCGAAATCGGGATCGCCATCGGTGAGTTCGGCCAGCAGCATGGTCACCGCGATCACCGCACCGATCCCGCTGACCATCGGCGCCGAGCGCTCGATCAGGGCACGTGAGCGGACGCGGCGGGTCAGTACCAACGGCAGCCCGCGATGCAGGAACCACTGGTGTACCTGCCGCAGGTCGGCCACGAGCAACATTGTGCGGGATCGGCGCCGCTGCGGCGGGGCAACTCGCCACAGCGGCACGGGAGCGGGGCCGTGCGGGCAACGTGAGCCGAAGGGCGTCAATGAGCGGATCGAAGAAACGCGTCCGATACTCGGCGTCACTGATCGTCCGCGCACTGAGATACATAAACGTCAGCGCGCCAAGGAAAAACGTGATCTGAATCAGCGAATTCGGTACGGGAATGGTCATGCCGAGCACGGTGCCGTCGCTGCGGCCGTTGCGTGTCCACTGCGCCAGCAACTCAGGCGACAACAGAATCAGGCCGAGGATCAGAAACAGTCCGGCGGCCATCGCGGCGACCCCGGCGATCTGGGTGATCAGCGAAGCGGCGACCACGAACATGATGTTGACCCGCTCGACGCGGCTGAGCGGACGAGCCGTCGCCGGATCCGGCATCGCCGCAAAAGGCGTGCCCGCCAACTGCACTGAGCGGTCGTCCGCATCGTCGGCCAGCATCATCGGTTTGACCCGGTCGCGCGTCACCGACACCACGAACACCGCCGCGATCGCGGTGAGGAACGCCAGCGCCAACCACAGCCGCGGCCGCGACACGGTGGCCGCCATCAGCCACACGGGGGAGTTGAAGAACACCAGGAAGGTCAGCAGCAGCAGCGGCAGCGCGCGCGTCACCATCGAACCCGCCGCCGCGAGATTCGTCGTCGTCATCTGCACGGCCCAGGCCATGATGGAGCCCGCACCGCACGCGGTCAGCGCCAAGATGGCCGCGATCACGACCGCTTCCAGGACGAGGTCGACGAGCACCCGTGGGCTCGGCCCGCCGAGGATGCCGCCGACGATCGCAATCGCGACCGCCACCGTCGCCGCCACGGTGCGACCCCGCACGGTCGAGATGCGCGAGACCAACCAGCCGACCGCCACCGCGACGGGCAGCACGAGGACGAGCAGGGCAAGGACGAACCACTCCGTGCGCGTCGGATGACCGTCGATGTCGATGGTGTGTTCACCGGTGACGGCGACGACGACGGCGGAGTTGACCATGAACACCGCGAACGCGGCCAGCGCGGGCGCCGAACGGGGCCACAGCCGTCGCACCAACGCGCCAGGGCGCAACACCGCGGGCAGCCCGCGATCGAGGAACCAGGCGTCGGCAGCACGGCGCTGCGTCGCGTCAATCATGAAGAGCCCGCCGGTCGGGTGTCGACGTCAATTGGATCGCCGCTCGCCACAGCAGCAGCCCCGTCTGCACGCCAACCGCGATCGACATCATCGAGATCAGCGTCGCAGTGAACACCGCGGTGCTGTGCGTGCCGAGCAGTTGGGTGACACCCATGAAGCCCAGCGAGCCCGGCACCAGCAGCCAGAAGCCCGGCACCACCAGCGACATGGTCGGCGGTGTGCCTGGCCGATGGGATATCGCCAGCGCGAACAGGATCAGTGTCAATCCGCCGCCGAACCCGCTGGCGTAGCTGCCGAGCACCGAATTGCCGATCCACTGGCCGCCGTAAGCCACGTACAGCATCAGCACCATCCACGGCAGGAACTTCGTCGGCGGAGCGTAGTTCAGCCAAATCCCGATGGCGTACACCAGCACCCCGACGAACGGCGCCCACGGACCGAGTCGGTTGAACTGGGTGGTCACCAGGTCGGTGTCCGCGACGCCTGCGATCTGCGCGGCGATCAGGATGCCGAAGGCCAACTGCGCGATCTGCATGAAGCCCGCCACCAACCGGCTCGCACCGGACACCAGGTGCTGGGTGCTCAACTCGATGACCGCGAGCGTGATCGCGGCGCCGGGAAGGAACGTGGCCAGCGGCGCGGCCAGCGCGCGCAGGCTGTCGGTCCCGACGTGGTAGCGGTTCTCGAACGAGAACACGATGAGCGCCACCAGGAATGCGCAGATGGTCGGCAACATGTGGCCGATCGCCTCGACGCGACGGCCGATCACGCTCAGACCGCCGACGAGCAGGCCGAGTATCGCGGCGCCGTACAGACTCCACGGTGTCGGCTGCAGGATCAGCGCCAACCCGACGCTCTGCACCGCATAGCCGAAGATGGTGATCGGCAGCGGAAATCGGTTGTCCAGGATGCGAATTCGCTCGAGCTCGGCCATCCCTTCGGCGGGGCTGACCGTACCCGACGGCGCCCGCGCCACCAACGTCGCCAGCGGGAAGGATTGGTCATAGCGCACAGTGAAATTCGGGTTGGCGATGTAGACGCCCTCACCCGACGGGCTGCCCACCTGCACGTAGTTGGGCAGCGCCAGGAACTCGTGGTCAAGACCGTATGCGCGGGCGGTCTGCTCCATCACCGCGCGCACCATCGTGACGGGATAGTTCGCCGCGGCCATGGCGGCGCCGAGCGCGGCCACGAACTGGGGCGCGGCCACATCGCGTTGCTCGGACGGCACGGTCGCAGGCTACTGCGCGGCGTCGCCTAGGCTTGCCCTATGCAAAGGATTATCGGGACCGAGGTCGAATACGGCATATCGTCGCCGTCCGATCCGACCGCGAACCCGATCCTGACGTCCACCCAGGCGGTGCTGGCGTACGCGGCGGCCGCGGGAATCCAGCGCGCCAAGCGCACCCGCTGGGACTACGAGGTGGAGTCGCCGCTGCGCGACGCCCGCGGATTCGACCTGAGTCGCTCTGCCGGTCCTCCGCCCGTGGTGGACGCCGACGAGGTCGGTGCGGCCAACATGATCCTCACCAACGGGGCCCGCCTGTACGTCGACCATGCGCACCCCGAATACTCCGCGCCCGAATGCACCGACCCGATGGACGCGGTCATCTGGGACAAGGCAGGCGAGCGGGTCATGGAGGCCGCCGCACGGCACGTCGCGAGCGTGCCAGGGGCCGCCAAGCTGCAGCTTTACAAGAACAACGTGGACGGCAAGGGCGCCTCGTACGGCTCGCACGAGAACTACCTGATGTCGCGGCAGACGCCGTTCTCGGCGGTCATCGCGGGCCTGACCCCGTTCCTGGTGTCGCGGCAGGTGGTGACCGGTTCGGGCCGGGTCGGCATCGGACCGTCCGGCGACGAGCCCGGCTTCCAGCTGTCGCAGCGCTCCGACTACATCGAGGTCGAAGTCGGCCTGGAGACCACGCTCAAGCGCGGCATCATCAACACCCGCGACGAACCCCACGCCGACGCCGACAAGTACCGCAGGCTGCACGTGATCATCGGCGACGCGAACCTGGCCGAGACGTCGACCTACCTCAAGCTGGGCACCACCTCGCTGGTGCTCGACCTGATCGAAGAGGGCATGGACCTCACCGATCTGGCGCTCGCCAGGCCGGTGCACGCGGTGCACGTCATCAGCCGCGACCCGTCGCTGCGCGCCACCGTCGCACTTGCCGACGGCCGGGAGCTGACCGCCCTTGCGCTGCAACGCATTTACCTGGACCGGGTGGCCAAGCTGGTGGACAGCCGCGACCCCGATCCGCGCGCCGCGCACGTCGTCGAGACGTGGGCGAACGTCCTGGACCTGTTGGAGCGCGATCCGATGGAGTGCGCGGAGATCCTGGACTGGCCGGCGAAGCTGCGGCTGCTGGAGGGCTTCCGGCAGCGGGAGAACCTCAACTGGTCGGCCCCGCGGCTGCACCTGGTCGATCTGCAGTACTCCGACGTCCGGCTGGACAAGGGGCTCTACAACCGGCTGGTCGCGCGCGGCTCGATGAAGCGGCTGGTCAGCGAACAGCAGGTGATCGACGCGGTCGACAATCCGCCGACGGACACCCGCGCGTACTTCCGCGGCGAGTGCCTCCGCCGGTTCGGCGCCGACATCGCCGCCGCGAGCTGGGACTCGGTGATCTTCGACCTTGGCGGCGATTCACTCGTGCGGATTCCAACCCTGGAGCCGCTGCGGGGCAGCAAGGCGCACGTCGGCGCCCTGCTGGACAGCGTCAACACCGCCGTCGAACTGGTGGAACAGCTCACCCAGTAGCCCTGCTATCCCGGGCAAAACAGGCGACGAACGGTAGGGTGGAGTAACGGCGGGCGCAGGGAGCCCGCCGATGACTATCAGGAGGGAGCGATGGGTCAGGGGCAGACCAAGCGGGGCGGGGGCGGCGGCGAGGACGACGACCTCACCGGCAGCACTGCCGCCGGGCAGGGGCGTCGCGAGAAGCTGGCCGAGGAGACCGACGACCTGCTCGACGAGATCGACGACGTTCTCGAGGAGAACGCCGAGGACTTCGTCCGTGCGTACGTCCAGAAGGGTGGACAGTGACCTGGCCGTACCGCGAACAGCTGGCCATCCCGTCACCCCAATCAGGAGCACCCTCCATCCCTGTGGATTTGTCGTCCTTTTCTGACCTGCTGCGCCGTCAGGCGCCCGAACTCCTGCCGATCAACCGGGCCGCGTCCGCGTCCGTCGTTCCCGGTGACGCGGTTCCGCACGGCACCACCATCGTCGCGCTGAAGTTTCCCGGCGGTGTGGTGATGGCGGGCGACCGCCGCTCCACCCAGGGCAACATGATCGCAAGCCGCGACGTGCAGAAGGTGTACATCACCGACGACTACACGGCCACCGGCATCGCGGGCACGGCGGCTATCGCCGTCGAGTTCGCCCGTCTCTACGCCGTCGAACTCGAACACTACGAGAAGACCGAAGGCGTGCCGCTGACGTTCCGCGGCAAGGTGAACCGGCTCGCGACCATGGTGCGCGGCAATCTCGGCGCGGCGCTGCAGGGCTTCGTCGCGCTGCCGCTGCTGGCGGCCTACGACCTCGACGACCCGAACCCGGAGGCGGCGGGGCGCATCGTGTCGTTCGACGCGGCGGGCGGCTGGAACCTCGAGGAAGAGGGCTACCAGTCGGTGGGCTCGGGCTCGATCTTCGCCAAGTCGTCGATGAAGAAGCTGTATTCGCAGGTGACCGACGGCAATTCGGCCTTGCGGGTGGCGGTGGAAGCGTTGTACGACGCCGCCGACGACGATTCCGCGACCGGTGGACCAGACTTGGTGCGCGGCATCTTCCCGACCGCGGTGATCCTGCAGGCCGAGGGCGCCGAAGAGGTGCCTGAGACCAGGATCGCCGAGCTGGCCCGCGAGGTCATCGAAAGCCGGTCCCGCTCGGACACTTTCGGCCCCGACGCACAACACCGTAGCGCCGACGCGCGAGGAGACTCGTGAGCTTTCCATACTTCATCTCGCCCGAGCAGGCGATGCGCGAGCGTTCGGAGCTCGCACGCAAAGGCATCGCCCGCGGTCGCAGCGTGGTGGCGCTGGCGTACTCCGGCGGCGTGCTGTTCGTCGCCGAGAACCCGTCGCGGTCGCTGCAGAAGGTCAGCGAGCTCTACGACAGGGTGGGCTTCGCCGCCGTCGGCCGGTTCAACGAGTTCGACAACCTGCGTCGCGGTGGCATCCAGTTCGCCGACACCCGCGGCTACGCCTACGACCGTCGCGACGTGACGGGCAGGCAACTGGCCAACGTGTACGCGCAGACGCTGGGCACCATCTTCACCGAGCAGGCCAAGCCGTACGAGGTGGAGCTGTGCGTGGCCGAGGTGGCCCACTTCGGCGAGACCAAAGCGCCTGAGCTGTACCGGATCACCTACGACGGATCCATCGCCGACGAGCCGCATTTCGTGGTGATGGGCGGGACCACCGACCCGATCACCGCGGCGCTCAACGAGTCGTACTCGGAGAACCTCGGGTTGTCCGACGCGGTCAAGGTCGCCGTCGAGGCGCTGAAGGCGGGCGCCAATGGCGGCGCTGAACCGCGCCAATTGGGGCCCGCGACGCTGGAGGTCGCGATCCTGGACGCGAACCGACCGCGTCGCGCGTTCCGCCGGATCACCGGCTCTGCGTTGGAAGCCGTTCTGCCCGTTGAGGATTCGGACCCGAAGCCGTCGGACGGCGGTTAGCTCCTCGCCATGGCCGAGTCGGTGACGCCCTACGCGCCGATTCTGCCCAGGCCGCGGATGCTGCGGCAGCGGTGGCTCAACCTGTCCTTCCTGCATTGGGCGGTCGAACCGGCGGACATCGCCCACCTGTATCCGCCGGGCACCGAGCCTGACACCTTCGAGGGCCGCAGCTTCGTCGGCGTCGTGCCGTTCCAGATGTCGCTGTTCGGCACGTTCCTCGAGACCAACGTCCGGTTGTACTCGGTGGATCAGACGGGCCGCCGCGGGGTGGTGTTCCTGTCGCTGGACACCACCCGACTTGACATCGTCGCGGGCGGTCGGTGGGTGTTCGGGGTGCCCTACCGATGGGCCCGCATGAGCTATCGCGCGAACGGCGACCGCCGCGTCTACACGTCGACGCTGCGCTGGCCGAACGTCATGGCGTCGAGTTCCATCGAAGTGCGCGTGGGTGATTCGCTGGCGTGCGGGCCGCTCGAGCACTATCTGACCGCACGGTGGGGCGCGCACGTGGTGCGCGCCGGGCGCACCTGGTACGTGCCCAACGAGCATCCGGTGTGGGCGCTGCGACGCGCGGAGTTGATCGACTTCAGCGACGACGGGCTGCTGGCATCCGTCGGGCTGGGCGAACTCGGCCGACGAGCGCCGGACCATGTGGCGTACAGCGACGGTGTCGCGGCGCGCTTCGGCAGGCCGGTGCGCGCGACCACCCCGCGCGCGGGCACGCCGCGAGCGCGTTGATCAGCGATCGGCCACCGTTCGCCGAAACTGTATTCCAACAGGCCTCTACTCGAACTTTTCCTGCACGGCTGCAATCTCGACGGTCCGCGCGCGGGCTAAAGGACTGCGCGGACGGCCTTTTCGAAACCGGCGACGTGTTCGGCGGCCAGTTTGGCGGCCAGCTCGGCGTCGCCGTCGATGATCGCCCGCAGCAGCGACACGTGTTCGGTGACGTGCTCGGCCACGTTCGACAACCGGTCCAGGAACAGACACCAGATGCGGGTGGCGTGGGCATCCTGGCAGACGAGCACGTCCTCGAGATACGGGTTGCCGGAGGCCTTGTAGATCGCGGTGTGCACCCGCACGTCGAACCGCAGCAGCGTGCGCGGGTCGTCGGCGGGATCGAGTTTGGCGATGTCGTCGGCGAGTTCCGACAGTTTGGCCTTGGTCTCCTGGGAGGCGGCGGTGGCGGCGCGGGCGGCGACGACCGGCTCCAGCTGCCTGCGGATCTCCTGGATGTGCGCGAGGTCGGTGATGTCGACGGTGGTGGCGAACGTGCCGCGGCGGGGATAGGCGATCACCAGGCGGTCGCGCTCGAGCCGCTTGAGCGCCTCGCGCACCGGGGTGCGGCCGAACCCGAGCTGGCGGGCCAGGCCCTCGTCGTTGATCGGCTCGCTGGGCCGGATGTCGAGCATGATCAGGCGCTCGCGAATGATCTGATAGGCCAGGTCGGCGTTGGACTGGGTGGCGCCCTCGCCGGTGTCGACCAGTTCCACGCTCATCTCGGTCTCCTGTCGGACATTGACCCTTGACGTGCAAATCAACGTACCATACTGTGCTCCACAACTGATATATCAGTTACGAAACGACTGTTCGATGGAGAGCCGCGTGAGTCCTCAGGCGCCGGGCGCGCACCTGCCCGATCATCCCGATTTCCTCTGGCGCAATCCCGAGCCGAAGCGGTCCTACGACGTCGTGATCATCGGCGGCGGCGGGCATGGCCTGGCGACCGCGCACTATCTGGTGCGCAACCACGGCATCACCAACGTGGCGGTGCTGGAGAAGGGCTGGCTCGCGGGCGGCAACATGGCCCGCAACACGACGTTGATCCGGTCGAACTATCTGTGGGACGAAAGCGCCGCGATCTACGAGCACTCGCTGAAGTTGTGGGAGGGCCTCGAGGACGACCTCGGCTATCCGATCCTGTTCAGCCAGCGCGGGGTGCTCAACCTGGCGCACAGCCTGCAGGACGTCCGCGACAGCGTCCGTCGCGTAGAAGCCAACGTGCTCAACGGAATCGACGCCGAGTGGCTCGAACCGGACGAGGTCAAGAAGATCTGCCCGATCGTCAACATCTCCGCCGATCTGCGCTACCCGGTGCTCGGCGCGACGTATCAGCCCAGGGCCGGGATCGCCAAACACGACTACGTCGCTTGGGGTTTCGCGCGTCGGGTCGACGCGGCGGGCGTGGATCTGCTGCAGGGCTGCGAGGTCACCGGCTTCGTCACCGACGGGGACCGGATCACCGGGGTACGCACCACGCTCGGCGACATCTCGGCCGGGCAGGTCGCCATGTGCGCGGCGGGCCACACCTCGGTGCTCACCGACATGCTCGGATTCCGGGTGCCGCTGCAGAGTCATCCGCTGCAGGCGCTGGTCTCGGAGTTGCTCGAACCCGTGCACCCGACCATCGTGATGTCCAACGCCGTGCACGTCTATGTGTCCCAGGCGCACAAGGGCGAACTGGTGATGGGCGCAGGCATCGACTCGTACAACGGGTACGGGCAGCGCGGCGCGTTCCACATCATCGAGCGGCAGATGGCGGCGGCCGTCGAACTGTTCCCGATCTTCGCCAGGGCACATCTGCTGCGCACCTGGGGCGGCATCGTCGACACCACGCCCGACGCCTCGCCGATCATCGGCCGCACCCCGTACCGCAACCTGTACCTCAACTGTGGTTGGGGCACAGGCGGATTCAAGGCCACCCCCGGCATCGGTTGGTGCATGGCCGACACCATCGCCAACGACGAACCCCACCCGTACGTGGCCCCGTTCCACCTGGACCGGTTCGTCACGGGAGCGCTTGTCGACGAACACGGCGCCGCCGCCGTCGCGCACTGAGACTTTCAAAAGACGGGAGCAGCAATGCAACTCATCGAATGCCCGTACTGCGGGCCCCGTGAAGAGGCCGAATTCCATTACGGCGGGCAGGCGCACGTCGCCTACCCCGACGACCCGTACGTGCTGACCGACGAACAGTGGGCGCATTACGTGTTCTTCCGCGCCAACCCCAAGGGCAAGTTCACCGAGCGCTGGGTGCACAGCGCCGGATGCCGGCGGTGGTTCAACGCCGTGCGCGACACCGCGACCTATCGCTTCGAGACTGTCTACCGCATCGACGATCCGAAACCGGTGATCTGATGACCGCACCGTTCCGCACCGCCAAGGGTGGCCGCATCGATCGCGGCGGCCGCCACGAATTCACCTTCGACGGTCGCACCTACACCGGCCATCCCGGTGACACGTTGGCGTCGGCACTGCTCGCCAACGGCGTGCACAAGATCGCAACCAGCGTCAAACTCGGCCGCCCGCGCGGCATCTCAGCGGCATGGGCCGAGGACACCGGCGGACTGGTGCAGATCGAGACCCCGTTCCCCGAACCCATGCTGCTGGCCTCGACGGTCGAGTTGTACGACGGACTGGCTGCCCGCGGCCTGCCGGGACAGGGCAGGCTGGCCGACATCGCCGACTCCGCCCGCTACGACGCGATGCATGCGCGCGCCGATGTGCTGATCGTCGGCGCGGGGCCCGCCGGACTGAGCGCGGCGCTGACCGCGGCGCGCTCCGGCGCCAGGGTGGTGCTGGTCGACGAGCAGTCCGAGGCCGGTGGTTCGCTGCTCGGCAGCACCGACCGGATCGGCGGCGCCGACGCCCTGGACTGGGTGCAGGCCGCCGTCGAGGAGTTGGCGACCTACCCCGAGGTCCGACACCTGCAGCGCACCACCGCATTCGGGCACTACGACGACGGCTTCGTCCTTGCCCTCGAGCGGCGCACCGACCACCTCGGTGCCGCCGCGCCGGCAGGCATCTCACGCCAACGAGTGTGGCGCATCCGCGCCAGTCACGTGCTGATCGCAACCGGTGCCCACGAGCGGCCCATCGTGTTCGCCGACAACGACCTGCCCGGAATCATGCTGGCGCACAGCGCGAGAACCTTCCTGCACCGCTACGGCGTGCTGGTCGGGCACACGACGGTGGTGTTCACCACCAACGACAGCGCCTACGCCGCCGCGTTCGACCTGGCCGATGCTGGTGTGCAGATCCAGCTGGTCGTCGACGCCCGCGCCAAGGTGCCGGATGCGCTGAAGGACGCGTGCGACCGCAGAGGCATTCCACTGCGGGCAGGCGCCGTCGTCACCGGAACCCGGGGTGAGGACCGCATCACCGACGCCCTGATCGCTGACTTCGACGGCACGAATACCGCTGCCGCCGAGACTGTTTCGTGTGACACGCTGTTGGTCAGCGGCGGCTGGAACCCGGCGGTGCACCTGTTCAGCCAGGCCCGGGGCGTGCTGCGCTACGACGCGGCGCTGGGTGGCTTCGTCCCCGGCGAGCACCTCGACGGCGTCAGCGTCGCGGGCGCGGCCAACGGCGTCATGGATCTGGCGGGTTGCCTGCGCGAGGGGCGGGACTCGGCGGCCGCGGCGCTCGGTGTGGCGGCGCATGATCCGCTGCCCGAGGGTTCGGAGGTTGCCGCAGGCCCCGGTCTGGTGTTGTGGCGGGTGCCGGGACGTGAGCAGGATCAGTTCGTCGACATTCAGCGCGACGCCACCGTCGCCGATGTGGCGCGCGCGGTGGGCGCGGGGATGCGCTCGGTGGAGCACATCAAGCGCTACACCACCATCGGCACGGCGCACGACCAGGGCAAGACGTCGGGTGTGATCGCCTCCGGTATCACCGCCGAACTGCTCGGCGTGCCCATCGAGAAGTTGGGCACCACCACATTTCGGCCGCCGTACACGCCGGTCGCATTCGCCGCGTTGGCGGGCCGCGACCGGGGCGCGTTGTTCGACCCGGAGCGCACCACGGCGCTGCACGACTGGCACGTCGCCAACGGCGCGGTGTTCGAGGACGTCGGGCAGTGGAAGCGTCCGCGGTACTATCCGCTGGGCGGCGAGGCCGCCATAGAAAGTATGGACGATGCGGTGCTACGCGAATGTGCCGCCGTGCGAACAAGTGTCGGCATCCTCGACGGGTCGACGCTGGGCAAGATCGACGTGTCCGGCCGTGACGCCGCCGAACTGCTCGACCGCATCTACACCAACCTGATGAGCAGCCTGAAGGTCGGCGCTGTCCGCTACGGCGTGATGTGCGGTGTCGACGGCATGGTGATCGATGACGGCACCGTGATGCGGCTGGCCGACGACCGGTTCCTGGTGTACACCACCACCGGCGGTGCGGCGAAAATCCTTGACTGGATGGAGGAGTGGCTGCAGACGGAATGGCCGCAACTGCAGGTGTCGCTCGCCTCGGTGACCGATCACTGGGCGACGTTCCCGGTGGTCGGCCCGCGGTCACGGGACGTGATCGGGGCGGTGTTCGGCGACGTCGACGTCAGCAACGAGGCCTTCCCGTTCATGACCTGGCGGTCGACCAGCCTGGCCGGGGTGCCGGTGCGGTTGGGCCGGGTCAGCTTCTCCGGTGAACTGGCCTACGAGGTCAACGTCGATTGGTGGCATGCGCCCGCGGTGTGGGAGCGGTTGATCGCGGCGGGAGCCCCGTACGGCATCACGCCGTACGGCACCGAGACCATGCACGTGCTGCGCGCGGAGAAGGGCTATCCGATCATCGGGCAGGACACCGACGGCACGGTCACTCCACACGATCTCGGGATGGCATGGGCGGTGTCGAAGAAGAAGCCCGACTTCATCGGCAAGCGCTCGTTCAGCAGGGCGGAGAACCAGAACCCGTCGCGTAAACAACTCGTCGGGCTGTTGCCGGTCGACAGGGTCAGCCGACTGCCTGAGGGATCGCAGATCGTCGAGTTCTGTGACGGCGATGTGCTTCCGCCGCCGCCGGTGCCGATGCTGGGGCACGTCACCTCCAGTTACCGAAGCGCCGAGCTCGGCCGCACGTTCGCACTGGCGCTCGTCAAGGCGGGACAGTCCCGCATCGGCGAGACGCTGCATGTGCCGGTCGACGGAGCGCTGATCCCCGTCGAAATCACCGGTTCGGTATTGGTCGACCCGGAAGGAGCGCGCCGCGATGGCTGACACCCTGCAACGCACCAGCCCGTTAGAGCCGTGGGCGGGACGGTTCGCCGAACTGTCCGATTCGGTGTCGATCGCCGAGGAACCGTTCGTCACGATGGTCGAACTGCGCGCCGACGCTTCTGGTGTTGATGCAGTGACCGGAGTGCTCGGGATCGAACCGCCGACGGCTGCGTCCACCTACGCCAAAGGCACTGACACCACGGTGATTTGGCTCGGCCCCGACGAATGGTTGGTGACCGGCACTCAGTTGGCGGGCGCCGATCTGGAGGCCCGGCTGCGCGAGGCCCTCGCGCCGCACGGCGGCAGCGCCGTCGACGTCTCCGCACAACGCACCACGCTGCGATTGCGCGGCCGCCACAGCCGCGACGTCCTGAGCAAGGGGTGCGCCATCGACGTGCATCCGACGAAGTTCGGCGAAGGGGCGGCTGTGCAGACCACTTTGGGGCGCACCGGGATCGTGCTGCTGGCCGTCGACGACAGCGGCGCCGACTACCGCATTCTGGTCCGCTCGTCGTTCGCCCGCTATCTGGCCGATTGGTTACTCGACGCCGCGCAGGAGTACTCGCTATGACTCGTCAGCTCATCGACCCGTTGATGCAGCCGTTCGAACTGAAGCATCTGACGCTGCGCAACCGCGTGGTCAGCACCTCGCACGAACCGTCCTATACCGAAGACGGAATGCCCAAGGCGCGCTACCGCCTCTACCACGAGGAAAAGGCGAAGGGCGGCATCGGGTTGACCATGATGGGCGGGTCCGCGGTCGTCGCGCCCGACAGCCCGGCCGCATTCGGCAACCTGCACGTCTACAAGGACGAAATCGTGCCGTGGCTACGCGAACTCGCCTACGGCGTGCACGAGCACGGCACCGCGCTGATGTGCCAGATCACCCATCTGGGCCGGCGCACCAGCAACTACGACGGCGACTGGCTGCCGGTGGTGTACCCGTCGCCGCTGCGGGAGCCCGCGCACCGGGCGTTCCCGAAGGTGGCCGAGGAGTGGGATATGGACCGCATCGTGCGGGCCTACGCCGACGCCACCTCCCGGTGCCGCGAGGCAGGCCTGGACGGCATCGAGATCGAGGCCTACACTCACCTGCTCGATGCGTTCTGGTCGCCGCTGACCAACCACCGCGACGACGAGTTCGGCGGCAGCCTCGAAGCGCGGATGCGGTTCCCGCTGAGGGTGATTCGCGCGGTGCGCGAGGCGGCGGGGCCCGACTTCGCCGTCGGTATCCGGATGTCTTTCGACGAGGAGATGCCCGGCGGCCTCGGCCGCGAGGAGGCGCTCGCGATCGCGCAGCAGGTGGTCGCCGAGGGCGTCGACTTCATCAGCATCATCCGCGGATACATGGGCAGCGACGAGGCGTTGTCACGCGTGATCCCGCCGATGGGCACGCCGGTGGCGCCGCATCTGGAGTTCGCCGGCGAGATCAAGCGTCAGGTCGGCGTCCCGGTGATGCATGCGTCCCGGATCAACGACGTGGCGACCGCCAGGCACGCCATCCGCGACGGCCTGCTCGACCTGGTCGGGATGACCCGCGCGCACATCGCCGATCCGCACATCGTGGCGAAAATCCAAGCGGGAGAGGAGGACCGGATCCGACCCTGCGTCGGCGCCAGCCTCTGCCTCGACGAGATCTACCAGGCCCGCGACGCCAAGTGCATCCACAACCCGGCGACGGGTCGGGAGGACCGGTTGCCGCACCACGTGTCGCCCGCGACGGGTACGCCGCGCAAGGCCGTCGTCGTCGGCGCCGGTCCCGCGGGCCTCGAAGCCGCGCGGGTGCTCGGGTTGCGCGGGCATCAGGTGGTGGTGCTGGAGGCCAGCGACGCCGCGGGCGGGCAGATCCGGCTCGCGTCGTCGTCGCCGCGGCGGCGCGACCTCATCGGCATCGTCGACTGGCGACTGGCCGAGTGCAAACACCTCGACGTCGACATCCGGTTCAACACCTACGCCGAGGCCGACGATGTGCTCGCCGAGAATCCCGATCTGGTGGTGGTGGCCACCGGTGGCGTCCCGAACACCGAATTCCTCACCGAGGGCGCACAATTGGTGTCCGACGGGTGGGATGTGCTCAGCGGTGCGTTCCGGGTCAAGGGCGACGTGCTGCTGTTCGACGACAACGGGCAGCATCCCGGCCTCGACGCCGCCGAGGTGCTGGCGCGGGCGGGTGCGAACATCGAGTTCGTCACGCCGGAGCGGACGTTGGCACCTGACGTCGGCGGGGTCAACTACCCCGGCTATTTCAAGGTGTTCGCCGAACACGACGTCCGCGTGACGCTCAACGATCGGCTGACCGCGGTGCGGCGCAAGGACGGCAGGCTCGAAGTCGATCTGTACAACGAGTACGCACACGTCACCCGGCAGCGCATGGTCGACCAGGTCGTCGTCGAGCACGGCACGCTGCCGTCGGACGAGTTGTACTTCGCGCTGGTGCCCGGTTCGTCGAACCTCGGCGAAGTGGACCAGCAAGCGCTGCTCGACCTCAATCCGCAGACAGTTCAACGTAATCCGGACGGGACCTACCAGCTGTTCCGCATCGGCGACGCGGTGGCCAGCCGCAACATCCACGCGGCGGTATACGACGCGTACCGGTTGTGCCTCGCGCTGTAAGCAACCGTTTTCCCACAATCCAGGAAGGTCATCACATGCCACAGCAGGTTCAGGGTGTCATTGCGCGCAGCAAGGGCGCCCCGGTCGAACTGGTCGACATCGTCATCCCCGATCCCGGCCCGAACGACGTGGTCGTGCGCATCCAGGCGTGCGGGGTGTGCCACACCGACCTGACGTATCGCGAGGGCGGCATCAACGACGAGTTCCCGTTCCTGCTCGGCCACGAGGCGGCGGGCGTCGTCGAATCGATTGGTAGCGCGGTCACCCACGTGGCGGTCGGCGACTTCGTCGTGCTGAACTGGCGCGCGGTGTGCGGCAACTGCCGGGCATGCAAGCGGGGCAGGCCGTGGTACTGCTTCGACACCTTCAACGCGAGCGCGCCGATGACGCTGACCGACGGCACCGCGTTGACGCCGGCGCTGGGGATCGGCGCGTTCGCGGACAAAACCCTTGTGCACGAGGGACAGTGCACGAAGGTCGATCCGAATGCCGACCCCGCGGTCGTCGGCCTGCTCGGCTGCGGCGTGATGGCCGGTCTCGGTGCGGCGGTCAACACCGGCAACGTGTCGCGCGGCGACTCTGTCGCGGTGATCGGCTGCGGCGGTGTCGGCGATGCCGCGATCGCCGGTGCCCGGTTGGCGGGCGCCTCACCGATCATCGCGATCGACCGCGACCCCAAGAAGCTGCAGATGGCAGTCGAATTGGGCGCCACCCACACCGTCGACGCGTCGAAGGTGGACGCTGTGGCCGCCGTGCAGGACCTGACCGACGGCTTTGGCGCCGACGTGGTCGTCGACGCGGTCGGCCGCCCGGAGACCTGGAAGCAGGCCTTCTACGCGCGTGATCTCGCGGGCACCGTGGTGCTGGTGGGCGTGCCGACTCCCGATATGACGCTGGAGATGCCGCTGATCGACTTCTTCTCCCGCGGCGGGTCGCTGAAGTCGTCATGGTACGGCGACTGCCTGCCCGAGCGTGACTTCCCGGCGCTGGTGGATCTCTACCAGCAGGGCAGGCTGCCGCTGGACAAGTTCGTCAGCGAGCGCATCAAGCTGGACCAGGTCGAGGACGCGTTCGCGACCATGCACCGCGGCGAGGTGCTGCGGTCGGTCGTGGTGCTCTGAGCGCCTCGCCCCATTGCGCCGACGCTACGGTTTATGACGGATTTCGTCGCGAATTCCGTCATAAACCGTAGTCTGGGCGGCGCCGACGGCGCCGCTTAGGACCGGACCCGCGTCATCTCCGGGTCGACGAGCGGTTCGGCGGCGACGGTGGCCGCAATCCGCCGGTCGAAGTACTGGATCTCGATGCGGGTGCCTTCCGTCGCCGAAGCAGGCAGCCACGCGTACGCCACCGGCGCGCCGACGGTGTGCCCGAACGCGGCGCTGGTGATGTATCCGACCGGCGTGCCGTCGAGGAACACCGGCTCGCTGCCCATCACGACCGATACACCGTCGTCGACGGTCACGGTCCTCAGCCTTCGCTCGACCGTCGAATCCGAAACACCCTGCAGGGCCGCGTATCCGACGAAGTCGGTTTTCTTCGGCGACACCGCGAAGCCGAGACCGGCCTCGTACGGGTTGTGTTCGGTGGTCATGTCGGTGCCCCACGCGCGGTAGCCCTTTTCGATGCGCAGGCTGTTGAAGGCGGCCCGTCCCGCGGCGATCACGTCGTGCTGCTGGCCCTCCGCCCACAGCACGTCCCAGAGCCGCAGCCCGTACTCGGCGCTGGTGTAGAGCTCCCAGCCCAGCTCGCCGACGTAGGACAGTCGCATGGCGGTGACCGGAATACCGGCGATGCGAACGGATTTCGTGCGGAAGTACTTGAAGTCCGCGTTCGAGAAGTCGTCATGGCTCAGCGCCGAGACGACATCGCGGGCACGCGGGCCCCACAGCCCGATGCAGCAGGTGGCGCCGGTGATGTCGCGGACCTGGACGCCGTCGTCGGCCAACCGGCGGAAGTAGTCGAGATCGATGTTGCCGTTGGCCCCGACCTGGAACCGGTCCTCGGCCAACCGGGCCACGGTGAGGTCGCTGCGGATGCCCCCTGCGTCGTCGAGCAGAAGGGTGTACGTCACCGAACCGACTGACTTGTCCATCTTGCCGGTGGTCAACCGCTGCAGCAGCGGTAACGCGCCTGGCCCGGCGATCTCGAGTCGCTTGAGCGGCGTCATGTCGTACATCGCGACCGAGGTGCGGGTGCGCCACGCCTCAGCCGCCGCGATCGGCGACCAGAACTGGCCCGACCAGGCGTCGCGAGCGGGCGGCGTCCATTCGGGCGGAAGCTGTTGCAGCAGAGCAGCATTGGCTTCATACCAATGCGGCCGCTCCCAGCCTCCGCTTTCCAGGAAGAACGCGCCCAGTTCCGTCTGCCTGACGTGAAACGGGCTGACCCGAAGGTTCCGCGGCGACATGCGGGGCTGAAGCGGGTGCAGGATGTCGTAGACCTCGACGAAGTTCTGTTGCGACGTCTCGGCGGCGTAATCGGCCGACAGTTGAACGTCTTCGAACCGGTGCACGTCGCAGGTGTGCACGTCGGTGTCGCTGCGGCCGTCGACCAGCAGTTGCGCGACCGCGCGCGCGACACCGGCGGAGTGCGTCACCCAGACGGCTTCGGCGATCCAGAACCCCGACACGTCAGGAGATTCGCCGATCAGCGGGCCGCCGTCAGGGGTGAACGAGAAGATCCCGTTGAAGCCGCTGTCGACCTTGGCCTGCTCCAGGCAGGGGAGTAGCCGCTTGCACTGTTCCCAGGGTTCGGCGAAATCCTCGTCGGTGAACGGCAACATCGACGGCATGCTCGACGCGGAAACGTCGGCGGAGTCGGTGAGGTCACGCAGGTTCACGGGCATCGGGCGGTGCGCGTAGGACCCGATGCCGAGGCAGTCGACGAGTTCTCGGAAATACAGATCCTGGTCCTGATGACGCAGGATCGGCAGGCCTGCCTCCGCGGCCTCGGTGTTGCGGCCGACCAACTGCGGGATCTGGTCGGTCTTGACGTACTGGTGCGCCAGGGGCAGCAGCGGAACGGCCATGCCTGCCATCGCACCGATCTCTGGGCCCCAGAACCCCGCGCACGACACCACGATGTCGGCGTCGACGGTGCCGCCCGACGTCGCGACACCGGTGACGTGGCCACCGCTGTGTTCGATGCCTGTCACCCTGATCGACCCGCGGAACTCTGCGCCGCGCGACTGGGCTCGCCGGATGAGGGCCGCAACGATGCGCGGTGCCTTGGCCAGCCCGTCGGTCGGAACATACAGCCCGCCAAGGATTTTCGACTCGTCGAGCAGCGGATGGATCCGCACGCACTCGGCGGGATCAAGCACACTGCCCTCGACGCCCCACGAGGTGGCCCAGCCCTGGCGGCGGTGCAGTTCGGCGAGGCGCTCCGGCGTCGTCGCCACCTCGAGGCCGCCGACCTGGTTGAAGCACCACTGGCCGTCGAGGTCCATGGCGGCGAACTTCTCGACGGTGTAGCGGGCGAAGTCGGTCATCGCCTTGGTCGCGTTGGTCTGGAAAACCAGTCCCGGCGCGTGGGAGGACGACCCGCCGGTTAACGGCAGCGGCCCCTGATCCAATACGGTGACGCGGTTCCAGCCCCTAGCGGTGAGTTCATCGGCCAGGTTGGCGCCGACGATGCCTGCGCCGATGATGACGACACGCGGAGTGTTCATCAGTTGCGGCTGACGGTTTCCGAGTCGCTTGGCTGCTGTTTGGGTTGATGTCGGTAGAACGGCACCGTCGCGGGCGGAAGCGGGGTGTTGCCGAGGATCAGATCGGCGGCCTTCTCCGCGACCATCATCACCGGGGCGTAGATGTTGCCGTTGGTCACGTACGGCATCACCGACGCGTCAACGACTTTCAGACCTTCGACGCCGTGCACGCCCATGGTCTGCGGGTCGGTCACCGACATCGCATCGGTGCCCATCTTTGCGGTGCACGACGGGTGCAGCGCGGTCTCGGCATCACGCGCCACCCACTCGAGGATCTCCTCGTCGGTCTCGACGCTCGGGCCTGGCGAGGTCTCGCCACCGTTGAACGGCGCCATCGCGGGCTGATTGAGAATGTTTCGAGCGACCCGGACGGCCTCCACCCACTCGCGGCGGTCCTGCTCGGTGGACAGATAGTTGAACCGTAGTGCCGGATGGACTTTCGGGTCGCGGCTGACGATCTTCAGGCTGCCGCGGGCGTCGGAGTACATCGGGCCGACGTGCACCTGGTAGCCCTCGCCACCCTCGGGTTGCGAGCCGTCGTATCGCACGGCGATCGGCAGGAAGTGGAACATCAGGTTCGGATACGCGACGTCGTCGTTGCTGCGGACGAAGCCGCCGCCCTCGAAATGGTTTGTGGCGCCGGGCCCGCGGCGCAGGAACAACCAGTTGGCGCCGATCCACGGCCGGTAGCGCCACTTCAAGTACTTCTGCATGGTCACCGGTTGCTTGCAGGCGTACTGGATGTACACCTCGAGGTGGTCCTGCAGGTTCTCACCGACACCGGGCAGGTCATGGACCACGTCGACGCCGAGGGCCTGCAGTTCGGCCGCGTTGCCGATCCCGGACAGTTGCAACAGTTGCGGGCTGTTGATCGCGCCGCCGCACAAAACGACCTGGCCTGCGTTGACACGTTGGGTCGCGCCGCGACCGTGCCGATACTCGACGCCGACCGCGCGCTTGCCGTCGAACACGATGCGCTCGACGAATGCCCGGGTGAGAACGTCGAGGTTCGGCCGGTTCATCACCGGATGCAGGTACGCGCGAGCCGCCGACAGCCGGCGGCCGTTGCGGATGTTGCGGTCGAACTTCGCGAAACCCTCTTGGCGGTAACCGTTTACGTCGTCGGTGCGGGGATAACCGGCTTGCTCGCCCGCGGTGAAGAACGCCTCGAACAGCGGATTGGTGGCGGGTCCGCGCTCCAGTGCCAGTGGACCGTCGTGGCCGCGATACGGATCGTCGGGCGTTGCGGCCAGACAGTTCTCCATCCGGTTGAAGTACGGCAGGCAGTGCGCGAAGTCCCAGTCGCCCATGCCGGGATCGGCGCCCCAGCGTTCGTAGTCCATCGGATTGCCCCGCTGGAAGATCATCCCGTTGATGCTGCTTGACCCGCCGAGCACCTTGCCGCGGGCGTGGTAGATGCGACGGCCGTGCATGTGAGGTTCGGGTTCGGACTCGTATTTCCAGTCGTAGAACCGGCTTCCGATCGGGAACGGCAACGCGGCGGGCATGTGTACGAACACGTCCCACAGCGAATCGTTGCGTCCGGCCTCGAGCACCAGGACCTTGTTGGCCGGGTCGGCCGAGAGACGGTTGGCGAGCGCGCAGCCTGCCGATCCGCCGCCGACGATTACGAAGTCATACCGAGTGGAAACTTTTCCGGCCATCGCTGTCCTCCTGCGAATCCTGGGTAAAGGCTAGTAGTCAAGAAGCGTGATACGCATCAAGTTCCTCTATGTGCAACCGCTTCTCGTATAGTTGCGCTATGAGCAACGAGCGGGAGAGCGCAGGGGGCGTGCAATCCGTCGACCGTGCCATCAGCGTGTTGGAAATCCTGGCGCAGCGGGGAGAAGCCGGCGTCAGCGAAGTCGCCGCCGACATCGGCGTGCACAAGTCGACCGCGTTCCGGTTGCTCGCCGCGCTCGAGGAGCGCGAACTCGTCGAGCAGACCCAGGAGCGCGGCAAGTACCGTCTCGGCTTCGGCATCCTGCGACTCGCCAGCGCGGTGCCCGGTCAACTGGACATCACCCACCAGGCCCGCGCCATCTGCGAGCAACTCGCCGCGCAAGTCGGCGAAACCGTCAACATCGCGGTGCGCCGTTCGCATTTCGTCGTCAATATCGACCAGGTCCGAGGGCCGAGCGCGGTCGCCACCCACAACTGGGTCGGGGAGCTGACGCCGCTGCACGCCACGTCGAGCGGCAAGGTGCTGTTGGCCTACATGACAGCCGACGAGCGCCGAAAGGTGTTGTCCGCCGCGGGACTTACCCGCCTCACCGCGCACACGATCACCTCGCAACGGCAACTCGAGGACCAAGTCGAGGCCGCCGCCAGCGACGGCTACGCGTCGTCGCTGGAGGAACTCGAAGAGGGGCTCAACGCCGTCGCCGCGCCGGTGCGCGACCACACCGGCGGGGTGATCGCGGCGCTGTCCGTCTCCGGCCCGGTCTACCGGTTCACCGAGGAGCGGCTGCGTGAAGTGACCCCCGACGTCGTCGCCGCTGCCGCGGCGATCAGCAACCGGATGGGTCACCTGGACTGACACGGCGGTCATTTGGTGAGCTTCGCCTGCACCCAGTTGTGGAACTCGCCGATGTGGTGCTCGCTGGGCACCAGCACGCCGCCGTCGCGGTAGGTGCGTGAGTTCATCGCCGGTTGGCACCGCTCGCACGCGGCGAAGTCCTGCTCGTTGACGCGGTGGAACAACTCGACCGAACGGCTGACGTCCCTACCGGATTCGACCACTCCCGGCAGATACAGCCAGTCGCATTCGACGACGGTGCGGTCGGCGGCCATCGGGAACATCCGGTGCAGGATGACGTGGTCGGGCACCAGGTTGACGAACACCTGCGGCTTGATCGTGATCGCGTAGTAGCGCCGGTCCTGCTCCTGCGCGACCGTCGGAATCTGGTCCAGTCCGGCCGAGCCGTCGATCGTAAATCCCTCGATGTTCTCCCCGAATTCGGCGCCGTGCCCGACGTGGTACTGCACCGCCAGCCCGTCGGCGAACTCCGGCAACACCTCGGTCAGTTCGGGGTGGATGGTGGCGCAGTGGTAGCACTCCATGAAGTTCTCGATGATGAGCTTCCAGTTGGCCTTGACGTCGTAGACGATCCGGCGCCCGACGCTCAGGTTGGCGATGTCGTAATGGTCGATCAAGTCGATGCTGCCGAGGCGGTCGTTGACATCCTTGCGGACCGTGTCGTCGAACGACGGCGGGGTGTCGGCCAGGCACACCCACACATATCCCAGCCACTCCTGCACCGCAATGCGGCGCAGCCCGTACTCGACCCGGTCGATGTCCGGCATCTTGGTCAGGTTCGGCGCGGCCACCAGCTTGCCGTCGAAATCGTAAGTCCAAGCGTGGTAAGGACATTGAAACGCACGCTTGGCCTCGCCGCTGTCCTCGGTGCACAGTTGCGCACCGCGGTGCCTGCAGACGTTGAAGAATGCGCGCACCTCCCCGCTGCGCGACCGGGTGATCAGCACGCTCTCGGTGCCGACCTGCACGGTCTTGAACGCGCCTGGCTTGTCGAGTTCGGCAGACCGCACCGCGCAGAACCACATCGACTCGAAGATCTGCGCCTGTTCCATCGCGAAGATCGTCGGGTCGGTGTAGTAGCTGCCGGGCAGCGTCGAGATCAAGCTTTGCGGCAGTCCGACGGTGGTCATCGAAATCCTTTCTGGGGAAAGAAAAGTCAGGCTGGGACAGGAACGAAGGCCAGTTGGCGACGCCATCTGGTGAACAGCTTGGGCTGGTCGACACCGAGCACGGCGACCGGTTCGCCGCCGCGGCGGTAGACGGCGAGGAAGCTGGCGTCGCGCACCGATCCGACCTCGAAGCCGATCTCGTCGCCGGTATGGGCGATGCCGGCGAACTGGATGCGGTGGCCGTACTGGTCGGACCAGAAGTAGGGAGGCTTGACCGGGTTGCCGGTGTGTTGCCCGCCCGCCAGCAGGGTGGCGACCGCGACAGCGGGTCGCTCCAGCGCACCCGTCCAGTGTTCGACGCGGTGCGGAAATCCGACGGCAGGCTCGTGCCAGGCCGCGCAGTCGCCGACCGCGACCACATTGGGTAGGGACGTCGCCCCACCCGCGTCGCAGACGACACCGTTGGCGAGTTCGAGTCCGCTGTCGCGCAGCCACTCGGCATTGGGTATCGCGCCGATGCCGACGACCACGACGTCGGCGGCCAGTCGGCGCCCGTCGGCCAGTTCGACGGCCGTCACCCGGTCCGTGCCGATCAGACCTGCCACCGGCGCACCGCACAGCAACCGGGTGCCGTGTTCGGTGTGCAGCCGTGCCACCGCGGCGCCCAGCTGCACGCCGAGCGGACCGGCCAGCGGCGCCAACGCCGCCTCGACCACGGTCACGTCGAGACCCAATTTGGCTGCGGTGGAAGCGACTTCGGCTCCGATGAAGCCGGCCCCGATGACCACGAGGCGGGCACCGGGATTCAGGTCGGCGCGCAGCGCGACGGCGTCGTCGATGGTCCGCAGCACGTGCACGCCGGCGAGGTGCTCGGCGCCCGGCCAGGTGCGGGCGCGCGCGCCCGTCGCGATCACGATGCCGTCGGCGTGGACCACGGTGCCGTCGTCGAGGTGCACCGCGGCTGCGGCCGGGTCGAGCCTGGTGGCGTGCGCGCCCAGCAGCCAATCGGCCTGCAGGTCGTCGTCGTCGGCTTCCAGCGCCAGGGTGTCCTCGCCGATGTCACCGGCCAGGAATTCCTTCGACAGCGGCGGACGGTCGTACGGCCGGCGGTCTTCGCCGCCGACGACCGTCAGATCGCCGTCGAAACCCTGCGCCCGCAGCGCCCTGGCCGCCGACAGCCCCGCCAGCGAGGCGCCAATGACCGCAACGCTTTTCACTGCCCAGCCCCGCGGGTGGTGACACCGGGGGGAAGGTTGGGCGGCGCATCGTCGAGGACGACGTTGATCACGCCGTCGACAATGACCACCTCGTGCGTGCGCACCGGAAGCTTCGCCGGTGGTTCGTCGACCTGACCGGTGCGCAGGTTGAAACGCGAAGCGTGCAAAGGGCATTCGATCTCGCAGCCCTCGAGCCAGCCGTCGGCCAGTGACGCGTCCTGATGCGTGCAGGTGTCGTCGATCGCGAACACCTCGCCGTCGTCGGTGTGGAAGACGGCGATCGGCGGGTCCGCTTCGACCCTGCGCGCCTCCCCGCGAGGCAGGGCCGCGAGCGGGCAGATTTCCAGCACGACCATGACCTCCTTCGGATGGATTGTTGTAGCGGATTATGAAACACGGTTCGTAATATGCAACAGCCTGCTGGAAATCGCCTGCCCTTGTCAAGAGTCGCGGCGGGTGTTTTTCCGCTTCTCAGCAGGCGTTACGCCGCGTTCTCGGCGCCCGTGCCCGCCAGCCACTTGGCGACCAACTGCGGGTGGGCGTCGATGAACTTCTTGGCGGCCTCGTCGTCACTCATGCCGTCGGCGATCGACCGGGCCACGGAGTTCTGGTCCTCGGCCGTCCACTGGAAGTTCTTCACCAGCGTGTAGGCCGGACTGCCGGATTCCGCGAACTTCGTCGAGACGATCTTGTCCAGGTCGTAGGCCGGGTAGTCGCAGGCGATCTTGGCGGGATCGTCGTCGCAGCCCTTGGTGTAGGGCGGCAGCTTGACCTTGACCATCGGCACCTCGCTCAGCAGCCATTGCGGCGAGTAGAAGTACGCGAGCAGCGGTTTGCGTTGTTGTTGGGCCTGCCGAATGCTCGAGATCAGCGCCGTCTCGCTGCCGCCCTGGACCACCTTGTAGTTCAAGTCGAGGTTGGCCACCAATGCGTCGTCGTTGGTCACGTATGCCGGATCACCGTCGAGCAACTGCCCCTTGTCACCGGATTCGGAGGTCTTGAACAAGTGGGCGTACTTGTTCAGATTGCGCCAGTCGGTGATGTCCGGATACTGCTCGACCATCCACGGCGGCACGTACCAACCGATCTCGCCCTCGATGCCGGTGGAGCCTGCGCTCTGCGCGACGCCCATGTTGTCGATGTACTGCTGCCTGAGGTCGTCGTGGCCCCAGTTCTCGAGGATGGCGTCCACCTGTCCGGTCGACATGCCCTGCCACGACACCTGTTCCGCGATGTGCCGCTGTTTGACGAAGCAGCCCAACACATTCTCGGCGAGGTAGGTGATGACGGCCGCGTTGGCCTCGTACCCGACCCACGAGTTGATGGCCAGGTTGAAGGTGCCGCACGGCCTGGCACCCGGCTTGAGTTCGCCGCGGGCCTGCAGGTCGGACACCTTGGTGGCGTTGCACCCCGATACGAGCAGCGCAAGTGCCACTGCGGCGATGGCGATTCGCTTCATTGGCTGACCCGTCCTATCCGTTTCGATGCGGCCGCGGTAGTTCGGTCGAGGATCGTGCCGAGCAGCACGATGGCCAGACCGGCGGCGAGTCCCTTACCGAACAGGCTGGTCTGCGCGAAGCCGGCCACCACCAGGTAGCCCAGCGCGCCGCCGCCGACCAGACCGGCGACCACCACCATCGAAAGCACATATATGAGGCCCTGATTGGTGGCCAATGTCAGCGAGCGCACCGCCATCGGCAGTTGCACCTTGCTGATCACCTGCCAGGTGTTCGACCCCACCGAGCGCGCCGCTTCGACCGTCTCGGCGGAGACACCGCGGATCCCGTCGGCCATGATCTTGATGGACACCGGCGCCGCGTACACGATGGCCGCGACGATGCCGGTGAACCGCGACGCCGAGAACAACGCCAGGAACGGCACCAGATACACGAACGACGGCATGGTCTGCGCGGCGTCGAGGAACGGTCGGACGAACCTGTCCGCGGTGGGACTGCGACCCATCCACACTCCGACGACGACGCCGAGTGCGACGACGATGACCGTGGCCACCAGCACCGCGGCCAGGGTGTCCATGGTCGCCTGCCACAACTCCAGCGGCCACAGGATCAGAAGCAGGCACACGGCGGTGATCAGCGCCGCGATCCGGCCGCCGACGATCGCCGCGATCACGGTGATCGCCACGAATGTGAGCCACCACGGCGAGTTGTCCAGCAGTTTCTGCAGCGGGTCCAGCGCCACGGCGGTGACCACGTCCTTGATGCCGTTGGTCACTCCGGAGAAGCTGGTCTGCGCCCAGTTGGTCACGGCGTTGGCGGCGTTGATGATCGGCGTGCCGACGTCGAGTCCGATGTGAACGGAACCGAGTTGCAGCGACGACGGGAACAGCGCGACCAACTGGTAGGTGTAGGACAGCCAGATCGCGATCGCCGTGACAACGGCGCCGACGATGATGCCCGGGCGGCGATACTTGTTGGGCTCAGCGGACTTTCGTCGTTGTGTTTCGACGCGCTCGCTGGCCGCGGTGGTGGTCCGGTCCAGGATGATCGCCATGATCACGATGGCCAGGCCGGCGTTGAACGCGGTGCCGACGTCCTGGGTGGACAGCGCCTGGACCACCACCTGGCCGAGGCCGGGCGCGGCGATCAGCGCGGCGATGGTCACCATCGCCAAGGCCGCCATGATGGTCTGGTTGATGCCAAGCACGATGGTGCGCTTGGCCATTGGCAGCAGCGCACCGAACAGTTCCTGCGATCGGGTGGCGCCCAGCGATTCGACGGCCTCACGCGATTCGGAGGGCACCGACCGGATGCCGTGGGCGGTGAGCCGGATGACCGGCGGGGCCGCGTAGATGACGGTCGCGATGATGGCCGCTGCCGGGCCGATCAGGAACGCCAGCGTCAACGGGGCAAGGTAGACGAACGACGGCAGGATCTGCATGAAGTCCAGCACCGGGGTGATCACCCGGTTGAAGCCGTCGGATATTCCCGCCCAGATGCCCAGTGGGATTCCGATCAGCAGCGAGATCGCGACGGCCGCGATGGTCAGCGCCAGTGTCTCCATGCTGTCCTGCCACAGGCCCTGCAGGCCCATGAACAAGAATCCGCACAGGGTGAGCAGTCCGACCTTCCAATTGCCGAGCACCCACGCCAGGAAGGTCAGCAGCACCACCACGCCAAGCCAGCCGATGTAGGGGACGGGCCGGCCGTCCACCGGATGCGCGATCAGGTCGGCGATGGCGGTGCCGAACGCGTCGATCACGGATCGGATGGGGTTGAAGAAATAGGTGAATAGCGGGTTGCTGTTTCGGCCTTCACCGACGCGCGTCTGCAGTTCGGACAGCCAGACGTGCAGCGGTTTGGTGTCGGCGGGGGCCTGCGCCAACGTGTTTCGGCCTGCCAGGAACTGGTACAGGATGATCCACAGCCCGAGCACCGCACACATGACCGCGACGAATTGGGCGGGCCCGCGTTCGGTGAACCACGACGTCCGCGACTGCGCCTCCGGTGACGGTGGCGCAGGGGGAGCATCGACGGCGAGGGTGGCCATCACGCACCGCCCTCGTCGACCTTGCCGATCACCGCGAGGATCTCGCTGCGGCCGACCACGCCGAGCAGTTCGCCGTCCGAGACCACCTTGATCGGCTTGTCGGCGGCCAGCACCGGATCGACGGCGTCGCGAATCACGGTGTCGGGGCTCATTTCGGGACCGTCGAGCGAGTCGTCGGCACGCTTCTCGCGCATGATCCACTTCAGCGTCAGCACCCGTGAGCGCGGCACGTCGCTGACGAATTCGCGGACGTAGTCGTCGGCGGGGGCACCGACCAGTTCGTCGCCGGTGCCGATCTGCACCACCTCGCCGTTGCGCATGATCAGGATCCGGTCGCCCAGCTTGAGCGCTTCGGACAGGTCGTGGGTGATGAACACCATCGTCTTGCCCATCTCGTGGTGCAGACGGATGACCTCGTTTTGCATGTCGCGGCGGATCAGCGGGTCCAGCGCCGAGAACGGCTCGTCGAACAGCAGCATGTCGGGATCGCTGGCCAGCGCGCGGGCCAGGCCGACGCGCTGCTTCATACCGCCCGAGAGCTGATCCGGGTAGGAGTATTCGAATCCGGCGAGGCCGACCAGTTCGGTGACCTCGGCGGCCCGTTGCATCCGTTCCTTCTTCGGGGTGCCCTTGACCTCCAGGCCGTACGCCACGTTCTCCAGCACCCGGCGGTGCGGCAGCAGGCCGAAGTGCTGGAAGACCATCGACACCTTGCGGCGGCGCAGATCGCGCAACTGATTCTCGTCGGCAGACATGATGTCGGTGCCCTGGAACACCACCTGCCCCTTGGTCGGCTCGATGAGCCGGGTCAGGCATCGCACCAACGTCGACTTGCCTGAACCGGACAGGCCCATGACGACGAACACCTCACCGCATCCCACGTCGAAGCTGACGTCCCGGACGGCGACCGCGCAACCCGTCTTCTTCTTGATGTCCTGCACGCTGAGCCGCTCGATCGACTCGTCGCATGCGACATCGGATGCCTTGTTGCCGAAGACCTTCCACAGGCCTTGGACGCTCAGTTCGGCGTCACCGCGGCGGGGAGTGGGCGGCGCGGCCACCGCGGTGGGCGCGCTCTCGGTGTGGATCGCCACGGAAATCTCCTAACTTGATGGGCTGATGAACAAGCGGCGTTCAGGGGATTCGGGGGTCAACCCCGAAACCACCGCTCGGGCCGTGGATTGGTGTTCTGCCAGATGTGTTTGATCTCGCGATACTCGTCGAGACCGACGCGGCCGAGTTCGCGGCCGTTGCCGGAGCGCTTCATGCCGCCCCACTCGGCCTGCGGCACGTAGGGGTGGTAGTCGTTGATCCAGATGGTGCCGTGCCGCAGTCGGTTCGCCACGCGTTGCGCCTTACCGGCGTCCTGCGTCCAGACCGCGCCTGCCAAGCCGTAGACGGTGTCGTTGGCCAACCGTACGGCGTCGTCCTCGTCGGTGAATGTCTCAACAGTCAGCACCGGACCGAACGACTCTTCCTGTGTCACAGTCATTTTCGAGTGGCAACCATCGAGAATAGTTGGGGGATAGAAGAATCCGTCGCGCAAGAGGTCGTCTTCGGGACGACGTCCGCCGCAGCGCAGCACGGCGCCTTCCTCGATACCCTTGGCGACGTAGGCCTCGACCTTGTCGCGGTGCGCGGCCGAGATCAGCGGACCGGTCTCGGCCTCGGGGTCGAACGGTCCGCCGAGCCTGATCCGCTGGGCACGCGCCACGACTTCGTCGACGAACCGGTCGTGGATGGACTGCTCGACGATGAGTCGCGCACCCGCCGAACACACCTGCCCTGAATGCAGAAACACTGCGGTGAGCGCGAAGTCGACCGCGGTGTCGAAATCGGCGTCGGCGAACACCACGTTGGGGTTCTTGCCGCCGAGTTCGAGCGCGACCCGTTTGACGGTCGCGGCGGCGGCGGCCATGACGCGGGTGCCCGAGGGCACACCGCCGGTGAACGACACCATGTCCACGTCGGGGTGTTCCGACAGCGGCGCACCCGCCACGGGCCCGGCGCCGAGCACCAGGTTCGCGACGCCTGCGGGCAGGCCCGCCTCTTCCAGCGCGCGCATCAACAGAACAGCCGTCGACGGCGTCAGTTCGCTTGGCTTCAGCACGAAGGTGTTGCCCGCCAGCAGCGCCGGCGCGACCTTCCAACTCGCTTGCAGCAGAGGGTAATTCCACGGTGTGATCAGTCCGCATACGCCGATCGGCTCGTAGACAAGGCGGCTGATCGCGTCGGCCTTGCCGGTGTCGACGACGCGGCCCGCCTCGGTGCCGCCGACGCCCGCGTAGTAGCGCAGGCAGCCGACGACGTCGTCCATGTCGTATTCGGCCTCGACGATCCGCTTACCGGTGTCGAGCGCCTCGGCGCGGACGAAATCCTTGCGGTCGCGGTCGATCAGGTCGGCGGTGCGCCGCAACACCTCGGCCCGGTCGCGTTCCGGCGTGTGCGGCCAGGGGCCGGTGTCGAAGGCTTCCCGCGCGGCGGCGATCGCAGCGTGGGCGTCCTCGGTGGTTGCCTCTGCCGCCTGGGCGACCAACTGGCCGTCGGCAGGACATCGGATCTCTCGGCGAGCATCGCCGTGCGCGGGGCGCCACTCGCCCGCGATGTACAAATTCAGGTGTTCCGCCACCTAGTCGGCCTCTCGCCCAGCTACGTCAACGTTGCGTATCGCGCAATAGAACCCTCTACATGCAACAGAGTGGACCGTGGCGGACATCACTGTCAAGGGCGGGAGTGAAACGAAACTCGCTGGTAACAAGCCGGACATGGGCACCCTTGACCGTCGAAGCCGCACGCAGCTATGATGCCCGTCACACCCTGATATATCAGTTACTGATTATCTGGTATGCATGATTTTTCCCATGAACGGAGTACGTGCATGAGCGTTCTGGACGCGCACCTGGCGGATTTCGACCCCGAGGTGGCCGAGCTGATCGACAAGGAACTCGACCGACAACGCACCGGCCTGGAGATGATCGCCTCGGAGAATCATGCGCCGCTGGCCGTGATGCAGGCGCAGGGGTCCGTGCTGACCAACAAGTACGCCGAGGGCTATCCAGGTCGGCGCTACTACGGCGGGTGCGGGGACGCCGACGTCATCGAGCAGATCGCGATCGATCGGGTCAAGGCGCTGTTCGGCGCGGGGTTCGCCAACGTCCAGCCACATTCCGGTGCGCCGGCCAACGCCGCGGGGATGCACGCGCTGCTGAAGCCGGGGGACACCATCCTCCGGCTGTCGCTGGACTGCGGTGGGCACCTCACCCATGGGATGCGGCTGAACTTCTCCGGCAAGCTGTACACCGTTGCGGCGTACGGCGTCTCGCGAGACGACTATCGGATCGACATGGACCAGGTGGCTGAGGCGGCCCGCGAGCACCGGCCGCAGATGATCATCGCGGGTTGGTCGGCGTATCCGCGCTATCAGGATTTCGCCCGATTCCGCGAGATCGCCGACGAGGTCGGCGCCTATCTGATGGTCGACATGGCGCATTTCGCGGGTCTGGTTGCGGCAGGCCTGCATCCGTCGCCGGTGCCGCACGCGCACGTGGTCACCTCCACAACGCACAAGACGTTGGGCGGACCGCGCGGCGGCATCATCTTGACCAAGGACGCCGACATCGCGAAGAAGATCAATTCGGCGGTGTTCCCGGGCCAGCAGGGCGGCCCGCTGGAGCACGTGATCGCAGCCAAGGCGGTGGCCTTCAAGATGGCCGCCGAACCCGATTTCGTCGAGCGCCAGCAGCGGGTCGTCGAGGGTGCGCGCATCCTCGCCGAGCGGTTGTCGCAGCCGGACGTTCGGGACGCGGGCATCGCCGTGCTGACCGGCGGCACGGATGTGCATCTGGTGTTGGTCGACCTGCGCAACGCGGAGATCGACGGGCGTCAGGCCGAGGACCGGCTGGCGACGATCGGAATCACGGTGAACCGCAACGCCGTTCCGTTCGATCCGCGGCCGCCGATGGTGACCTCCGGGCTGCGCATCGGCACGCCCGCGTTGGCGGCCCGCGGATTCGCGGCGGAGGATTTCGCCGCCGTGGCGGATCTGATCGCGCAGTGCTTGATCGCGGCGCCGGACGCGGACACCGCGAAGCTTGCCCGTGGCGTGAGTGAACTCGCCGAGCGTCACCCGCTGTACCCGCAGCTCTGACCGGGAAGGGATGTTTCAGTGACGATCAGCGTCTTCGAGTTGTTCAAGGTGGGCATCGGTCCGTCGAGTTCGCACACCGTCGGGCCGATGCGGGCGGCCGCGAACTTCGTCGCCGACCTCAAGGCTGCTGGAACCTTGCCGCGGGTGGCCGACGTCCGTGTCGAGTTGTACGGATCGCTGGCGGCGACCGGCCGGGGCCACGGCACATTGCCTGCGGTGCTGCTCGGCCTCGAGGGGTATCGGCCGGAAACCGTCGAGACCGAGGAGATGGAGGCCGGCCGGGAGCGGCTGCGCAATACCGGCAAGATCATGCTGGGCGGGCGGACCCCGATTGCGTTGTCCGAGGACGACATCGCGCTCTACACCAGGACGGTGCTGGACTTCCATCCGAACGGTATGACGGTGACGGCGTACGCGGCCGACGACAGCACGCTGCATCGCCGGACCTACTTCTCCGTCGGTGGGGGATTCGTCGTCGCCGAAGGTGAGGTGCTCGCAGATGCCGACGTCGAATCCGGGGATACGTCGTTCTCGTCGGCGGCCGAACTGCTCGCGATGGCATCGGGCCGGTCGATCAGCGAGGTGATGCTCGCTCACGAACGCCGCACGCGCAGTGCCGAGGAGGTGCGCGCGGGGCTGCTGCATCTGCGCGACGTGATGGTGGAATGCGAGCAACGCGGGATCGCGCGCACCGGACTGCTGCCCGGTGCGCTGCAGGTGCGCCGGCGGGCGGGTCAGTGGTACGAGCGTCTCAGTCAGGAAGACCCGCACCGTGATCCGCGCTTCGCCGAGGACTGGGTCAACCTGGTGGCGTTGGCCGTCAACGAGGAGAACGCATCCGGCGGACGGATCGTGACGGCACCGACGAACGGCGCGGCGGGCATCATCCCAGCGGTGCTGCACTATGCGGTGCATTACACCGAGGCGGGCGTGGCTGACCCCGACGACGTCGCGGTGCGGTTCTTGCTTGCCGCGGGCGCCATCGGGTCGCTGTACAAGGAGCGGGCGTCCATCTCCGGTGCGGAGGTCGGCTGTCAGGGCGAGGTGGGTTCCGCGTCGTCGATGGCGGCCGCCGGGCTGGCTGAAATCCTCGGTGGCACACCGGAACAGGTGGAGAACGCCGCCGAGATCGCGATGGAGCACAGCCTGGGCCTGACGTGCGATCCGATTGCGGGGCTGGTGCAGATCCCCTGTATCGAACGCAATGCGATCTCGGCGGGCAAGGCGATCAACGCGGCGCGGATGGCGTTGCGCGGCGACGGTGAGCATCGGGTCAGCCTCGACGAGGTGATCGAGACCATGCGTGCCACCGGCCGCGACATGAGCTCGAAGTACAAGGAGACGTCGACCGGCGGGCTCGCGGTCAACGTGTCGGTGAACTACGTCGGCTGCTGAACGAGGATCAACTCGGCGAACTGCTCGGGGCATTCGAGCGGGGTGAAATGCCCGGCGCCGTCGGCGATGTGAAGGCGGACGTTGGTGAAGTAGTGCTCGAGTTGGTCCGCCCACTCCGGCGGGAACAGCGGATCATGTTGCGGCCACAGCACATCGGTTTGGACGTGGATCTTGATGGCGGCGTCGGGTCGCAGCTCGACCAGTGACTGGGCGACGGTTCCTGCACCTGCGCGGTACCAGGCGATCGACGCGGTGAACGCGCCCGGCAGAGCGTAGTCGGCGACCAACCGGTCCAGATCGTCTTCGGACAGCGAAAAATTCGGCCCAGACCAATGAGTCCAGAAGTGCCGCAAGTACTCTCGGACGGCGTCGGGATTGCCGTCGATCAGTTCTGCGGCGAGCGGGAGTTGGTGGAATGCCTGATACCAGAATTCGCCCTGCGCGTGGGCGGTGAGTACCCGTTCGCCCGCGCCGGGCAGCGGGGGAGACAGCACGAGAGCCGACACCAGGTCCGGATGCATTCTGGCGATGCTCTGGGCGACGCGGCTGCCGACGTCATAGCCGGCGATGACCACGTTCGACAGATCGAGTTCCTTGATCAATCCGATGACGCTGCTGGCTTGGGCGGTGGCGCTGTAGAAATGTCGGACCGCGACTTCGTGTTTGTCGGAGCCCCCGAAGCCGCGTAGGTCGGGAACGATGACGTCGGCGATATCGCCGAGGATCGGGATGACCTTGCGGTAGTCATGCCGGTTGCCCGGCCACCCGTGCAGCAGCACCACGGGAGGCGAGCCCGGTGTGCCGAAGCGGTCGAAGGCCAATCGGAACCCGTCGACGGGCGAGCTGCGCGACCACATTGGCCCATTCTGGCCATATGTCAGCCGGATTGGTGCAGGGTTTCCGAATCGCCGGTGATGACGGCGAGGATGTTGCGCCAGGCGTCGGAGGGCCAGTTCAGCACGTCGCTGTGCGCCTGTGGGCCTGCCATCAGCCTGCCGTCGTCGTAATGTCCTGTCGTTAAACGGATTACACCGCGCATCTCGTCGGGGTCGGCGCCGTGTGGGCCGCCGGGGATGCCCTGTACGGCCTCGATGATGTCGCCGGGCGCGGTCATCGAGAATCTCAGCACGTCGGGGTTGCGGTTGTGCCAGTCGCCAGGGTCGTCGACACCGACGCCTGCGCCTGCGGCCGCGACGTAGAGCACCCGGTCGCCCGTCATGCCCAGCGCTTCGGCGGTGCCGACGATCGACCCGCCGTAGGAGTGCCCGATGTAGGTGACCGGGATGGACCGCCCGGTCGCGTCGACGGTGCGGTCGACGTCTTCGCTGAACGCGACGAGCCGCGGCGCCATGTTGAGTGCGTACCGCGGGTCGGCGGCCGCGATAGGGCCGGTCACCGGATTGCCGCGGGGGAAGGGGCCGCCCAGATAGGTGATGGCGGCGACGTCGCCGCGCGTTGCCGAGACGAAGCGTCGCGCGGTGCGGGTGTTGGCCGCCGATGCCTCGACCGTGGTGTTCAGGCCGGGCACCAACACGGCGACGCTCTTGGCGGTCGATAGGTCCCCGTTGAGTTCGACCAGCGATGCGCGTGCCGGGTCGAAGGCGAGGATCTGGCGGTCGATGCGGCGACCGGTTCCGGCCGGGTCGTCGATCTCGCCGAGCAGGCTGCGGTAGAGCGGCTGCTGCGGGGAGGGACCGTCGAAGCCGTCGACGATGGCCTGGGCGATGTTGGTCCGGTTGGCGGCGACACGCATCGGCCAGGGGACGCCGTCGGTGTTGCCGACCTGGCGCGGGAACTCGGCGATCAACTGCTGTCGCTGGGCGGGCGTCATGGCGGCGATCTGCGCGCCGATCCGGTCCTGGCTCATCGCGGGCCAACCGGCGACCAGGTCGGGGGACTTCACCGGCGACGCGGTGGCGGGTGCGAACGCCTCGTCGATATCGGCGGCGGCGTCCCTATCGGCAGCGGCCAGTCGATCCAACGCGTCGGTGATCTGCTGCGTCAGCGCGTCGGCGCGCGCGTCGAGCAATTCGTGTGCGACGGCGGGGTCGCCGCCGGAGAGCGCGACGAGGAGTGGTGGGGGGCCGGCGCGGATCGACACGGTTCCGTCGTCGGCGACGTCGAATCCGCTGGACTGCGCGTCGGCGACCAGCGACTGCAGCGCGGCCTGCCCGGCCGCGATCTGGTCGGCGCCGTCGCGCGCGGCGACCGCGGCGAGGACGAGGCAGCGGACCGCGGCGTCGGCGGCGGTGGTGATGGCGCTCGCATGGTTGCGTGCGGCGTCGGCGGCGGCGCCCGTCCAGGTGTCGTGGCCGCGACGGATGTCACTGATGGCGGTGTCGACGGTTTCCGTCACCCAGCGGGCGGCCTGGTCCCAGCCGTCGGCGAGTCGGCGAAGCGAATCCGGCTGCCAGGCATGGGCTTGCGAGACGGTCGGCCGGGTCACTGCAGGCGTTCGCCGTTGCTGCGGTCGGCGCGCTCGAACGCGTCGGCCGACATGTGGGCCGCGACCGCCCACCCGCGCATGTTCGCGACGACGTCGGTGAGCCGGGCGGCCACCAGAACGGGCGCGGCGATGTTGCCGACGGCCGAGCCTTGCAGATCGTCGGGATTCAGTGTTGGCCAACGCATTTGAGCGATCTTCTCGGCGGACTCCATGACCCGGTTGGCGACGGCCCGCAGCCGAGTCAGATCGACTTCGACGATTTCCCCCATGCCTCATGCTGGCAGATTTCGCCGCGGCGGCGGTGGCGTTATCCACAGGGCTGGTGTCACCCGCCGAGCAGACGCAAAGTGCGCCATTTCGTCGGCGTGTCGGCGCATTCTGCGTCTGCTCGCGGCGGCGTCGGCTTGGGTTGACGGACGCTCTCGTCAGTGTCAACTGGAACCTTCGGCGCGGCTTGCCCGCCGAGGTCGGCCAGCAGCAAGTAGTCTCGATGAGGTGCAGCGACGAATCATGGGCATCGAGACAGAGTTCGGTGTCACCTGCACGTTCCACGGCCATCGTCGGCTAAGTCCCGACGAGGTTGCCCGCTACCTATTCCGGCGGGTCGTGTCGTGGGGCCGCAGTTCGAACGTGTTCTTACGCAACGGTGCGCGGTTGTATCTCGATGTGGGCAGCCACCCCGAGTACGCCACCGCCGAATGCGACAACCTCACCCAGTTGGTCACCCACGACCGCGCCGGAGAGCGCGTGCTCGAGGACCTGTTGATCGACGCGGAGCAGCGGCTGGCCGATGAAGGCATCGGCGGCGACATTTACCTGTTCAAGAACAACACCGACTCGGCGGGCAACTCGTACGGGTGCCACGAGAACTATCTGATCGTGCGGGCGGGGGAGTTCTCCCGGATCTCCGACGTGCTACTGCCGTTCCTGGTGACCCGGCAGCTGATCTGCGGTGCGGGCAAGGTGCTGCAGACGCCGAAGGCGGCGACGTTCTGCCTGTCGCAGCGCGCCGAGCACATCTGGGAAGGTGTTTCGTCGGCGACCACGCGGTCGCGGCCGATCATCAACACCCGCGACGAGCCGCATGCCGACGCCGAGAAGTACCGGCGGCTGCATGTCATCGTGGGCGACTCCAACATGTGCGAGTCGACAACGATGCTGAAGGTCGGCACGGCGTCGCTGGTGCTGGAGATGATCGAGGCCGGGGTGCCGTTCCGCGACTTCTCGCTGGACAACCCGATCCGGGCGATTCGCGAGGTCAGCCACGACCTGACCGGCAGGCGGCCGGTGCGGCTGGCGGGCGGGCGGCAGGCCAGCGCGCTGGACATCCAGCGCGAGTACTACCAGCGCGCGGTGGAGTACCTGCAGACCCGGGAGCCGAACTCGCAGATCGAGCAGGTGGTCGACCTGTGGGGTCGGCAGCTCGACGCGGTGGAGAGTCAGGACTTCGCGAAGGTCGACACGGAGATCGACTGGGTGATCAAGCGCAAGCTGTTCCAGCGCTACCAGGACCGCTACAACATGGAGCTGTCCGACCCCAAGATCAGCCAGTTGGACCTGGCCTACCACGACATCAAGCGTGGCCGCGGGGTGTTCGACCTGCTGCAGCGCAAAGGCTTGGCGTCGCGGGTGACCACCGACGAGGAGATCGAGGCCGCGGTGAACACGCCGCCGCAGACGACGCGGGCCAAGCTGCGTGGCGAGTTCATCAGCGCCGCGCAGGAGGCGGGTCGCGACTTCACCGTGGACTGGGTGCACCTGAAGCTGAACGATCAGGCGCAGCGGACGGTGCTGTGCAAGGACCCGTTCCGGTCTGTCGATGAGCGGGTCAAGCGGCTGATCGCCTCGATGTAGACCGTCCCAGCGGGACAAATTGGCGCGGTGGGGAAGGTCGCGGCTCCGGTAGCATTTTTGCTGCATGACTGCTGGAGGGAATGTCGAATGCGCGCGCCGGAATCGCAACTGTTGCGAATTGGTGCTGTTCGGGTGTTTCTGAAGGTGGTTGAGTGACTTTCAGAAGGCTGCGCGACGCGAATGCCGAGCGCCCGATGAATCCTGGAGCGCGGTTGCTGAATGGGGTCGTAGCGACTTCTGAGGTCTTCACGTGTGCGGGTGTTGGCGGAGGCGAGCCGGTTTTGTTGAGTTTCGATCCGCGACCGGCAGCTATCAGACCTGACTTGGCAGGGGGACTGGTCTGATGCCAGGAGAGCTCAGGGTCGACACCACACCGCTGGCCACGGGTGGTCAAGGGCTACTGAATGCGGCCGGGGAGATTCCGGAGCCGCCGCAGCCTTTCGCGGCGACGGGTGCGGATGCGTTGTCGACCATTCTCAATGCGCGCACACAGGCGCTCGAGGCGCCATTGATCGCGGGCTTACCGGTGACGAAAGCGGATGCGCTGCGCACGGCGCAGAACATCATTCAGGCGGCCGCGAAATACGAAGGCGTCGACCAACACCTGGCGGATCAGGTGATGAAGGCGCTGGCTGAACTCGAGGGCGCGGAAGCTGCCGGCGCTGGCGGCGCGGGCGGAACTGGTGGCGGTGGTGCCGGCGCCACGGGTGCGGCAGGGATGGCGGGCGAGACTCCGGCTGCGGGTGCGACGGGTGCCGCGCAGCAGGCGGGTCAGCTTGGCCAGATGATGGGCATGCCGATGCAGATGGCGCAGCAGGCGGCGCAAATACCGATGCAGTTGGCGAGCATGGCGGCGTCGATACCGCAAGGGATCATGCAGGGCGTGCAGAGCGCGATGCAGCAAGCCGGCCAATTGGCCGAGGGCGCAGGGGAGAATACGGATCCGAATGAGCCGGGCGAAGGCTCGCCGGAGGAGGCCAAGCGCGCGGAGCCGGAGGGGAGGCCGGCAGAGCAGAAGGCGCCGTCCGATGGCGCCGCGGGCCCGGGTACGGCGGAACGGGCGCCCACCGAGCCGGAGCCTGCGCCGTCGCCGGAGGCTGCGCCGCAACCGCATAAGCCGGCGCCGACGCGGCCGGCGACGTCAGGGCCGGAAAGCGTTCTGTGACATGAGAATTCATGACGCGAAGGTGCGCCGATGAGTGTGCCCCCGCCGCCGAACCAGTGGGGTTCGCAACCGCCGACGGGAGGGCCGCCGCAGTGGGGACCGCCTCCGGGTCAGCCAGGTGGGGCCCCGCAGTGGGGCCCACAGCAACCGTGGGGGCCTCCGCCGGGACCGCCGCCGAGCCGAGGTGGCAAGGGTAAGTGGATCTTTGGCGGTATCGCGTTGCTTGCGGTCATCGCGGTGACGGTGGCCGTGACGGTGTTGGTGGTCGGCAAGAACTCCGGCGGTGGTGAATCGCCGACGCCGACTAATGGCAATGGCTCTGAGTTTGCGAGCGCGAATGACAAAGGGCCCGTTGGGATTATCACGGAGGATCCGACGTGTGACGCGTGGGGCCGTGTCTCGCAGGAATATTCGGCTGCAACGAAGGCGGCCAATTGGAGCAAGAGGGATTCGGCGATTCCCGCAAGTGCGTGGACAACCGACCAGCGTTCCATGTATGAGGATGTCGCGAATGCGATGACATCAGCCGGCGATCAGACAGTGAATCTGACTAAGCTCACGCCACATAGGGTTATGCGCGAACTCTATCAGCAATTTATTGCATACGGAAAGGGGTTCGCTAATTCGGTTCCTAATTACAGTCCACAGGACGATAACTTAGCCGTTGTGACTGATTCCTTAACGTCCGCACTGTCTGCAATTTGCTCGGCAATAAATTACCGTTCTGCGCCAACCGTAGCGCCACTGATCGCGAGCGCTGAGCCGCCCAGTACCCTTTCGCACTTGGACAAATCGGCAGAACCTAAGCGTTTTCTAACCTCTCCGAATGGCGTGTGCGCCGAGTGGGGCGTCGAGATGGATAGCTTCAGCAAGAGCACAGCCGAGTGGCGCGCTATAGATCCCTCTATTCCAGCCGCCAATTGGACGCCTGAACAGAGAGCGGTTAACGATGCGGTTGTGCCCGAATTAATGTCAGATGCCGACACGCTCGAGCAACTGGGTCGCCGGAGTCAGAATGCCATATTCGAAGATATTGCCGTTCTGTTGGCTCAATATCAACGCGGATTTGCGAAGGCTATTCCTACATACACATCTTCCGATAATTACCTTTCTAACGTCGCTACGTATCTTGCTCAGGCCGTGAATTGGGCATGCAAAGCTAGTGGTGGTTGAAAATGGGCAAAGCTAAACCGACAGGTCCACATGCCAGTGAGATGACGGGACCCGGCGCCTGGCCCGAAGTCGACGAGGATGCCTACTCTAAGCGCGCGCAGGAACTCGGGGGCGTTCTGTCGTCAGTGACAGCAGCCCTAGACTCGTGGCAGAGCCAGCAGGCTTCTATTTTCAACGGCCCACATGTCTGGTCGGGCGACGCCTCAAAGGCAGCGAGCGCAGCAGTCGACGGCGCCACTAAGACATTGCAGGCTCATCAGCAGCAGCTTCGGGATGCCATCGCCTGGTGCAATGATGCTGCCACGCATATCACTAGCGCTAAGGACACGGTCGCGTCGAATGTCGCAGTGGGCCAACATGAGATTCAATCGATCGAAAAGGCCGCCGCCAAGACAAACCAGAATCCTGACGGTGCTATTCGCTCAGTCATTCAACGTAAGTACGGTGAAAACGTCTCCACGATCGACGCTCTGGCAGTCGGCTTGGGCGGCAAGCCTTCGATACCTACCTCGCCAAGAAGGGATCCGGGTAAACCCGACCCGATGCAGCCAGGCCCAGAAGATGGCAAAGCGACAACTGACGCGCCATCCGACTTGACACGGCCCGACTGGATAGTGAAGCCAACAGATCCAGTTTCCGTTCAGACACTTCCTCCCCAGACGCCGCCAGGCGGGTCGAGACCTGCTTGGATAGAGAAGCCGTCGGATGCTGTTCCGGTTCAAGCGCCGCCGCAAGCGGCGGCGCCGCAGGCAGTTAGGCCCGACCCCGTTGTGAAGGGACAGGCTCCCGTCGTGCAGCCCGCTCCCGCGCAACCTCCGACAGTGGCATCCGCACCAACCGGTCCCGCTCCCGCAGCCCCAAGCCTCGGCGGCGGAAGTGGCGGAGGATCCTCTTCCGGCGCTCCCGGTATCAGCAGTCCAAGCTCGCCGTTGTCGACGACGTCCGGTGCAACGGGCGGTGCACCCGTCCACGCGGCCTCGGCCGGCCAGGGCGGCGCGCAAGCACCAGGCGTAGACACCGCCAAAGCCGGAGCCGGTCAACCCAACACCTTCCAGCCCCAAACCGCACCCGTAACTAATCCGCCCCCGCCGATGGCCGCCCAACCGTCCATCCCCACCCCGCCTCCCGGCCCAGCCCCGATTCCCGACGCGCCAATGGAGTTAGTGAATATGTCGACGCATATTCGATCGACAGACAGACCCACGTGATCTCCACGCGTAAGATCGTCGGCAGCATCAGAGGTGTATAAGAGACGCCCGTGGGAGCGCCTGCGCCAGTACCGGTTTCGGCCGCTCGCGCCGAACGCGACGCCATCGCCTCCGCCGCGACCGCCGGAGCATTGCGCCGCCAATCCGCCAGCGGCAACGACCCCCTTCAGGTCGCCCGCCGCATCGGCGCCGCCCTCAACGCCGAACCCAACATCGACTTCGGCTTCTTCTGGGTGACCGCTTTGACCCAGGACGGTCAGATCGTCGTCGCCAACAGCTACGGCATCGCCTACATCCCCGACGGCGTCAACCTGCCCGACCAAGTTCGCATGGCCAGCGCCGACGAAGCCATCCCGCTCGGCGAACGCGCGAAGTGGGCCACCTATCCGATCCTCGCCGTCCAGGGCTGGGCGCAACACCACAACCTGCGACTGCGTGCTGTCGTCGCGACCGAGGACCAGTTCAAGAACTTCGACCCCGGCGCCCCCAAGATCACCCTGCAATCCGACGACATCCCCGAAAGTGGAAAGATGCAGGGCCGCAACAGATTAGCGGTCATCGCACCTGAAGCCGCCGCTCGGCTGGCCGGCGTCAGCGCCGGCGGACTGTCCGAACTGCTGCCGCCCCCGCCGTCGGACACCAACCCGCCGCCGGATGAGACCAGCAAGCTGTGGTTCGAAGTGATGAAGCCGATGATGAGCACCAACCCCGAACGCGGGGTCGCGCATCTGGAAGCCTTCGTCAACTACGCCGACCACGCCCAGGAACAAGCCCTGTACCGCGCGCACACCGCCGCCGACGCCGCCGCTCAACGCGGCGCCATCGCCGACTGGGTCTACTGGCAGCACCTGAGCGTGCTCATCTCCGACGCGCTGGCAGGTGCCGCAGCGAAGTGACGGCGACAGGAAGCCCTAAGCTGTCACGAGTGGGTATTTCCAAAGTCGAGCGGTTGATGAACCTCGTCATCGCGCTGCTCTCCACCCGCACCTACATCACCGCCGATCGGATCCGCGAAACCGTCTCCGGATACGCCGACAGCGCCAGCGACGAAGCCTTCTCCCGGATGTTCGAGCGCGACAAGAACGAACTGCGCGACCTCGGCATCCCGCTCGAAACCGGACGGGTGTCGCAGTTCGACCCCACCGAGGGCTACCGCATCAACCGCGACGCCTACGCGTTGCCCGCCGTCGAACTGACCGCCGACGAGGCCGCCGCCGTCGCCGTAGCCACCCAACTCTGGGAATCGCCCGAGTTGATCACCGCCACCCAGGGCGCACTGCTCAAGTTGCGCGCCGCAGGCGTCGACGTCGACGCCACCGACTCCGCCATCGCGATCTCCTCCACCGGCATGCTGCCCGGACTGCGCGGCTCCGAAGACGTGTTGGGAATCCTGTTGTCCGCCATCGACTCTGGCCAAGCCGTCCAATTCCCGCACCGGCCATCGCGCAGCGACCCCTACACCGTTCGCACCGTCGAACCGTGGGGCGTCGTCACCGACAAGGGGCGCTGGTATCTGGTCGGTCACGACCGCGACCGCAACGCCACCCGCACCTTCCGGCTGTCCCGCATCGGCGCCGACGTCACCCCGATCGGCCCGACCGGCGCGGTGCGACCGCCCGAAGGCGTCAACCTGCGCGAGATCGTCGACCGCGCTGTCGGAGAGTGGCCGAGCACCGGTGAAGCCCGGGTGTGGGTCGCCGACGGCCGCGCCACCGCCCTGCGCCGTCACGCATCCGTCGTCGGACCGCGCACCCTCGGTGGCCGCGCAGGTGAGGAGATCACCGTCGAAATCGGCATGATGGACCGCCTCGCCCGCGAAATCGCCAGCTACGGCCCCGATGCCGTCGTCCTCGAACCGCAGGCCCTGCGCGACGACGTCCTCGCGCGCCTGCGCGCCCAAGCGGGCGAGGTGCCCGCATGACCGCCGTGTCCACCCGGCTGGTCCGGCTGCTCAACATGGTGCCGTACTTCCAGGCCAATCCGAAGATCACCTACGCCGAGGCCGCCACCGACCTCGGTGTCAGCGTCAAACAACTGCGCGACGACCTCAACCAGCTGTGGATGTGCGGGCTGCCCGGCTACGGCCCCGGTGACCTCATTGACTTCGAATTCTCCGGCGACACAATCGAAGTCACGTTCACCGCCGGTATCGACCACCCGCTGCGGCTGACGTCGCCGGAGGCCACCGGCATCCTGGTCGCGCTGCGGGCGCTGCTCGACGTGCCAGGCATGGTCGACCCCGAGGCCGCGCGCAGCGCGATCGCCAAGATCGAATCCGCCGCGGGCACAGTCGGTCAGGGTGCCGAAGCCGCCGTCGACGCGCCCGCGCCTGCCGAAAGCGAGGCCGCCGCCGCGGTCCGTGCCGCCGTGCGCAACGGCCGCGCCCTGTCCATCGAGTACTACTCGGCCTCCCACGATGTCCTCACCAGTCGCGTCGTCGACCCGATCCGCGTCGTACTGGTCGCCGACCACAGCTATCTGGAGGCCTGGTGCCGCTCGGCCGAGGGCGTGCGGCTGTTCCGCTTCGACCGCATCGTCGACGCGCACGTGCTCGACGAGCCGTCCGCCCCGCCGCCGCCCGCGGTGCAGGCCGGGCCGGACACCTCGCTGTTCGACGCCGACCCGTCGCTGCCGTCGGCCACCCTGCTGATCGACCGGTCCGCGTCGTGGATGTTCGACTACTACCCGCTGCGGGACATCCGGGAGCTGGCCGACGGCGCCTGCGAGGCCGCCATGACCTACGCCTCCGAGGAGTGGATGGCACGGTTCGTGCTGGGCTTCGGCTCCGCGGTCCGCGTCCTGGAGCCCGAATCGCTGGCTCAGCGGGTCCGCGACTCGGCGACCGCCGCGCTGCACGCCTACGAGGTCGGTGCGGACAGCACCGGCAGGTAGACTCGGTCCAGACGTCTGGAGGTAACAAAAATGGGCGGTTTACAGCCCTGGCACTGGGTAATCGTCATCGCCGTATTCGTGCTGCTCTTCGGCGCCAAGAAGCTGCCGGACGCAGCGCGTTCGCTCGGCAAGTCGATGCGGATCTTCAAATCCGAGATCAAAGAGATGCAGTCGGACTCCAAGCCGGATGCCTCAACGCCGGCGCCCAATGTCGCCGGCCAAGCGGCTCCGGCCCCGACGCCCATCTCCTCGGAGCGCGTCGACACGCCACCGCCGGCCCCGCAGGCCGAGCAGCGGTCGGACCAACGCCCGGCCTGACCGTCGCCCACCCCAATGGCCGCTTCGTGACGCGGCGTAGATAGCCCGTGCAAACCCCCGGAATCTTCAAGAAACTCGATCCGCGTCGACGTCGGTCGCGCGTGAATCCCGACGGCACTATGTCGTTGGTCGAGCACCTCACCGAACTGCGGACCCGCCTGCTGATCGCGGTGGCCGCCGTCCTGCTGACGACGATCGTCGGGTTCTTCTGGTACAGCCACACTTTCTTCGGGTTCCACAGCCTCGGCGAATGGCTGCGCGGGCCGTACTGTTCACTGCCGCCGTCCGCGCGCGCCGCCATCGCACCCGACGGCGAATGCCGCCTGTTGGCCACGGCGCCGTTCGACCAGTTCATGCTGCGGCTGAAGGTGGCGTTGACCGCGGGCGTCATCCTGGCCTGCCCGGTCTGGCTGTATCAGCTGTGGGCATTCATCACGCCCGGTCTGTACAAAAAGGAACGCCGGTTCGCCAGCGCGTTCGTCGCCGTCGGGGCGGTGCTGTTCGTCACCGGCGCCGTGCTCGCCTACGTCGTGCTGTCGAAGGCGTTGCACTTCCTGTTGACCGTCGGCAGCGACGTCCAGGTCACCGCGCTGAACGGTGAGCAGTACTTCGGTTTTCTGATCAACCTGCTGCTGGTATTCGGCATCAGCTTCGAATTCCCGCTGCTGATCATCATGCTCAACCTCGTCGGCATCCTGACCTACGACCGGCTGAAGGCGTGGCGACGCGGACTGATCTTCGGCCTCTTCATTTTCGCCGCGTTCGCGACGCCCGGGTCCGACCCGTTCTCGATGCTGGCGTTGGCGCTGGCGCTGTCTCTGCTGCTGGAGGTGTCCATCCAGCTGGCCCGCATCCACGACCGGCGCAAGGCCCGCCGCGCGGCGGCCGCGGACGTCCCCGACGAACTCGCTGCGCCGATCGGCAGTGTCGAACCGATCGAGGCGCCCAGCGCCGTGCCCGCTCCGTCCCGGGTCGTGATCGATGACGACGCCACCTAGCGACCAACTCGCCAGTTTCTCCGCGCAGTTGCCGTTCGCGCTGGACGACTTTCAGCAGCGCTCCTGCCGAGCGCTGGAGAACGGCCACGGTGTGCTGGTGTGCGCACCCACTGGTGCGGGTAAGACCGTCGTCGGCGAGTTCGCCGTGCACCTGGCGTTGGCCGCCGGCCGAAAGTGCTTCTACACCACGCCGATCAAGGCGTTGAGCAACCAGAAGCACAACGATCTGGTGGCCAGATACGGTCCGGAGCGGATCGGCCTGCTCACCGGCGACCAGTCGATCAACGGCGACGCCGACGTCGTCGTGATGACCACCGAAGTGCTCCGCAATATGCTGTACGCGGATTCGCCTGCGCTGCGCGGTCTTTCACACGTGGTGATGGACGAGGTGCACTTCCTGGCCGACCGCATGCGCGGCGCGGTGTGGGAGGAAGTGATCCTGCACCTGCCCGAGGAGGTGCGACTGGTCAGTCTGTCCGCGACGGTCAGCAACGCCGAGGAGTTCGGCGGCTGGATCCAGACCGTGCGTGGGGACACCACCGTCGTCGTCGACGAACACCGCCCGGTCCCGTTGTGGCAGCACGTCCTGGTCGGCAAGCGACTGTTCGACCTATTCGACTACCGCCACTCGAAGGCCGCCAAGTCCGGTCGCGAACTGCTGGTCGACCCGGAACTGCTGCGCCACATCGCGAATCGGCGGGAAGCGGACCGACTGGCCGACTGGCAGCCCCGCGGCCGTGGCCGCTCCCGGCCCAGCATCTACCGGCCACCGGGCAGACCCGACGTGATCAGCGCGCTCGACCGCGAAGGCCTTTTGCCTGCAATCACTTTCGTGTTCTCCCGGGCCGGTTGCGATGCCGCCGTCAAGCAATGCCTGCGCTCGCCGCTGCGGCTCACCTCCGACGAGGAGCGAGCCCGCATCGCCGAGATCATCGACCGGCGCACCGCCGACCTCAACGACGCTGACCTCGTCGTCCTCGACTATCACGAATGGCGCGAGGGACTGTTGCGCGGGCTCGCCGCCCACCACGCGGGAATGCTGCCGACCTTCCGCCACACCGTCGAGGAACTGTTCACCGCGGGCTTGGTGAAGGCCGTCTTCGCCACGGAGACACTGGCTTTGGGTATCAACATGCCGGCCCGCACGGTGGTGCTCGAACGGCTGGTCAAGTTCAACGGTGAGCAGCACATGCCGTTGACGCCGGGGGAATACACCCAGTTGACGGGCCGGGCGGGACGACGCGGCATCGACGTCGAAGGGCACGCGGTGGTGTTGTGGCATCCCGACGTCGACCCGGCCGAGGTCGCGGGCCTGGCGTCGACGCGTACCTTCCCGCTGCGCAGTTCGTTCGCGCCGACCTACAACATGACCATCAATCTGGTGAACCAGATGGGGCCCACGCAGGCGCACAAACTGCTGGAAAGCTCCTTCGCGCAGTACCAGGCCGACCGCTCGGTGGTCGGGTTGGTGCGTGCCGTCGAGCGCGGTGAACGGTTACTGGATGAAATAGCAGGCGAAGTAGGCGGCCGTGACGCGCCGATCTTGGAGTATGTGCGGCTGCGACAGCAGATCTCGGAACGCGAACGGGCGCAGTCCCGGGCGTCGCGTGTGCAACGGCGCCGGGCCGCCAACGATGCGCTGGCCGCACTGCGCCGCGGGGACATCATCACCATCACCCACGGCCGCCGCGGCGGCCTGGCGGTCGTACTGGAAGCCGACCGCGACAGCGACGATCCGCGTCCACTGGTGCTCACCGAACACCGTTGGGCCGGGCGCATTTCGTCGGCCGACTACTCGGGTGCCTCGGAACCGCTGGGCTCGATGCCGCTGCCCAAACGGGTCGAACACCGCAACCCGCGGATGCGCCGCGACCTCGCGTCGGCGCTGCGTTCGGCGTCGACGGGACTCGACGTGCCCTCGGGCAACCGCCACCGCGCCGGACCGCCGAAGGAACGCGACGTCGACCCCGAACTCGCGGGGCTCCGTGAACAGATGCGCCGTCATCCCGCCCACCACCTACCCGAACGGGAAGCCAAGGCCCGGTTGGCCGAACGCTACTTGAGGATTGAACGCGACAACGAACAGCTGCGGCAGAAGATCGCGGCCGCCACGAATTCGCTGGCCCGCACCTTCGACCGCATTGTGGTGCTGCTGACCGAGCGCGGGTTCATCGACAGCAAAGGCGCCGACCCCAAGGTGACCGACGACGGCCGGTTGTTGGCCAGGATCTACAGCGAGAGCGACCTATTGGTGGCCGAATGCCTGCGCAGCGGCACCTGGGATGGGCTGGAGCCCGCCGAACTCGCGGCCGTGGTGTCATCGGTGCTCTTCGAATCGCGCGGCGACGCGCCGGGCGCCCCCGACGGAATTCAAGTGCCGACCGGCAAGGTGCGCCGCGCGCTGAACCAGACCCGTCGGCTGTGGAGCGAGTTGCGCGCCGACGAGCAGCGGCACCGGATCGCTCAAAGCCGTGAGCCCGAAGAGGGTTTCGTCACCGCGATCTACCGGTGGGCCACCACCGGCGACCTGACCACCGCGCTCGCCGCCTCCGATGCCTCAGGCACCGGGACACCGTTGTCGGCGGGCGATTTCGTGCGGTGGTGCCGTCAGGTGCTCGACCTGCTCGACCAGGTCCGCAACGCCGCACCGACACCGGCGCTGCGAACGACCGCGAAACGCGCTATCAACGACATTCGACGCGGCGTCGTGGCTGTTGATGCCGGGTAGTGTGTTCGCCAGCAGTGCGACCCATGAGCAAGGAGAGACATGAGCGGACCGCAAGGATCTGATCCGACGCAGCCGTGGCCCGGTCAGCAACCGGAGTCCGGGCAGGATCAGACGTCAAGCGACCCGTCGGGGAATCAGCCGTGGCAGCCGCCGACTCCAGGGGCCGAACAACCGACCACCGCGGTGCCGTCCTGGCAGCCTCCGCCGGCTTACGATCCGCAACAGCAGCAGTATCCGCAGTACCAGCAGCCGGGCGCGCCGGCCTATCAGCCGCCGCAGCAGTACCCGTCGGGTGAGCAGTACGCCCAGCCAGGGGCGTACCCGCCGCCGACCTACCCGGGTCAGTACGGTCAGCCCGGCCAATACGCCCCCCAACCGGGTCAGCCGTACGCCCCCCAGCCCGGCCAGCCCTACGGGCAGCAGCCCGACCAATATGGCCAACAGCCCGGTCAGTACGGGCAGTTCCCGCAGTACAGCGCGCCGGGTGCGGAAGAAAGCTCCAAGCGCTCGATGCGCGTCATCCTCGGCGTCGTCGGGGCGCTTGTCCTCGTGGTGATCGCGGCGGTGGCGGTGCTGGGATTCGTCACGCCGGGCTGGTTCTGGACCAACAAGCTGGACATCAACGCCGCGCAGACCGGGGTGCAGCAAATCCTGACCGACGAGGCCAACGGCTACGGCGCGAAGAACGTCAAGGACGTCAAGTGCAACGACGGCCAGAACCCCACGGTGAAGAAGGGTGAGACCTTCAACTGCGAGGTCAGCATCGACGGCACCAAGCGGCAGGTCACCGTGACGTTCCAGGACGACAAGGGCACCTACGAGGTGGGCAGGCCCAAGTAGCGGCTATCCCGGCAGCGCGTCGAGCGCCTTCTGGAGGCGACCGATCGACGACGTCACTCCGTACTGTTCGGCGAGTTCGACGACCTTGCGCGGATGCTCGGCCGCCAGCGGCAGCTTGTCGGACTTCGTGGAGAAGTTGACGTCGGCGTCGGCGGCCACCCGCACGACAGGCCCCGCCGCCTCGATGTAGTCGGTGGCGGCCAGCAACTTGTTCCGGTACGCCTTGGACATCTTCGACTTCGGGTCCTGCGCCGCAGCCAGGATCGCTTCCAGCGAGCCGTGCTGCGCCAACAGCGTCGCCGCGGTCTTTTCTCCGATGCCGGGCACGCCGGGCAGGCCGTCCGACGGATCCCCGCGCAGCAACGCCAGTTCGGCGTATGCGGGTCCGGCACGGTCGACCGGCACACCGTAGGTTTCGGCGACTTCCGTGGGCCCGAACTTGGTGGCCTTCGCCAGTCCGCGGCCCAGGTAGAGGACCCGGACCGCGACCGGGTCGTCGCACACCAGTTGCATCAGGTCGCGGTCACCGCTGACCACCACGACCGGGTCGCGGCGCTCGCGGTAGGCCAGCGTGCCGAGGACGTCGTCGGCTTCGCACTGTGGGGCGCCCGCGGTCGGAATGCCGAAGGCGTCCAGGATCTCCATGATCATGTCCACCTGCGGGGTCAACTCGTCGGGGACCTCTTCGACGTCGGGTTGTCCGTCCGGGTTCTCCTCGAGCACACGATGCGCCTTGTACGACGGGATCAGGTCGACGCGCCACTGCGGACGCCAGTCGTCGTCGCGGCACACCACCAGTCGCGTCGGTTGCTCCCGGGTGATCAGCGTCGCGACCGCGTCGAGAAAACCGCGTACCGCGTTGACGGGCCGTCCGTCGGGCGCCTTGATCGATGAGGGCACACCGAAATACGAGCGGAACCACATGCTGGCGCCGTCGAGCAGCAACAAGGACATGTCGGTCATCCTGCCAGGGGTTGCGCAGCGCGTTCGCGGGTATCCGGTCAGGCATGCCACAGGTGCAAGTCTTCGCCGACGCCCATCGCAGCGCCGATTCGATGTGGCGGCAAATCGGCCGGTTCCAGAGCATCGCCGATTGGCATCCGATGGTCACCGCGGCGTCCGGAGAAGGCGAACAGCCCGGCGCGGTGCGGATTTACGAGACCGAGGACGGCGTGCGGTTCGAGGAGCGGTTGACCGAATGCGATCCCGCGCAACGGATCTACCGATACGAAGCCTCGGCCAATCTGCCGATCGCCGATTTTCGCGGCGAGTTCCGCATCCGCCCCGGCGGACGACACCGATGCACCGTGATTTGGACGGCCCACTTCTCAGTCACCGTCGGAGACGAGAAGGCGGTCAGTGACGCGGTGCGCCGGTTCTTCCGGTCCGGCGCACGCGCCATCGAGAGGCGATATGCGATGCGGCCCGTCGCGGCGCTGCGCCGCCGGGTGCGCACGCTGCAGCGGCGTCTCTGAGTTACCCATCCGCCGCCCAGGCGCGGAGCTTCTCGGGATTACGCATCGCCCAGATGCGCTTGATCCGGCCGTCGACGACGTCGAACGCGTACACCGTCACCACGATGCCGTCCAGTCGAGCCACCAGCCCGGGTTGACCATTTACCGTGCGCTGCAACAGTTCTAGATTCGGGGCCCAGCCGATGACGTCAAGGTAGGCGTGCGCGATCAGCTCACCGCCTTCGATGGGTTCGAGGTGCGCCTTGGCGAGGCCGCCGCTGTCGGCGATCGCGGTCGCGTCAGGATCGAGGATCGCCACAAGGGCACCGATGTCCTTGGCCTCCCACGCCTGCTTGAAGTTCTTGACGATGTCTGCCTGGTGCGCGGCCGGCGTCGGCCGCAACTGTGAGGCGTCGATCCGGTGCCTCGCGGAACTGGCCAGTTGCCGACAGGCCGCCGGTGTCCGGCCGACGATCTCGGCCACTTCGCCGAAGGGATAGCGAAACACATCGTGCAGGATGAACGCGACGCGCTCGGCAGGCGTCATCGATTCCAGCACCACCAAAAACGCCATGCTGATCGATTCGTCGAGAGTCACCCGGTCCGCCGGGTCCGGTGCGCCTGCCCATTCCGTCGATGCCGGCACCGGCTCCGGAATCCACTCGCCCACATAGCGTTCCCGCTTGGCTCGCGCCGAGCCGAGCAGATCGAGGCAGATCCGGCTGGCGACCGTGGTCAACCAAGCGCCGGGCGACTCGATGGCTTGCTGCTGTTGTGGCGTCATCGCATACCACCGCGCGTAGGTCTCCTGCACCACGTCCTCGGCATCTGCCAACGAGCCGAGCAACCGGTACGTCAGGTTGAGCAGTTGACGGCGCTCGCTCATGACCGCGCTCAGGTCCGGATCGCTCACTATGTCCCCTTCCCGGGTGCGTGCTGTCACCGATCCGACGAAATAGCCGTCGGAAGTGTGAGGCCTGACATTCCGCAGGGCTATTTCGTCGGACCAGTGACCGACAACGAACCAAGGAGATCACCATGGACCCTCGACTGGACGTCTTGCGCAACGACACCGCGATGAAAGCAGTGAAATGTCTGGCCTCGGCTGGCCGGTCGACCGCCGGCACTCTGCCCGCCGCCACCCAGGAATTGGTGAAGATCCGCGCCAGCCAGATCAACGGATGCGGGGTCTGCCTCGATATGCACACCAAGGACGCGGCGGCCGCGGGTGAGACGCCAGTACGGCTCAACCTTGTCGCCACCTGGCGGGAGGCGACGGTGTACAGCGAGGCGGAGCGTGCCGCGCTCGCGCTCACCGAGCAAGGCACTCGGTTGGCCGACGGCGGCGTCGTTTCGGACGACGCCTGGGCCAACGCCGAAAAGCACTACGACGAGGATCAGCTCGCGGCCCTGGTCGCCCAGATCGCGGTCATCAACGCGTTCAACAGGCTCAACGTCATCCTTCAGCGGCCGGCAGGCGACTACCAACCCGGACAGTTCGGCTAGCGGGTCACACTGGACGGATGATCGAGATGTTGCCCGACATGCCAGCGGGCGTCACCGGCATCCGCGTGTCAGGCCGAGTACGCGGTGACGACCTGCGCGACTTCAAGCCGACGATGGAGGACCTGGCGAAGACCGGTGAGATCAGGATCGTCGAGGTCATCGCTCCCGACTACGAAGGCTTCGGGCCTGGCGGGCTGGCCGAAGACCTGAAGTTGGGTCTCGGTGCATTGATTCACCACCATTCGGCGTTCAAACGAATCGCGGTCGTTTCCGACAAGGATTGGGTAGCGCATGCGCTACACGCGTTCGCCTGGATGGTCCCCGGGGAACTCGCATTGTTCGGTCTCGACGAGATCGAGCAGGCCGCACAGTGGGCCGCAGGCTGACAGAGGAGAACAGATGCCCTTCGGTGTTGATCGCATCGACCACGTCGTGCTCAACTGTCGCGACGTCGACACCACCGTCGACTGGTATGTGCGGGTGCTCGGCATGAGGCGAGAAGTGTTCGGCGACAATCGGATTGCGCTTGCCTTCGGAAACCAGAAGATCAACGTGCGGCCGACGGGCGCGCCCGACTGGGAGACCGGCGCGGTCGACGCGCCCGGGTCGCTGGATCTGTGCTTCATCGCCGACCTGAGCCCGGACGAGATCGGAGCCCACCTGCGGGCGTGCGGAGTGACGATCACCGCGGGGCCGGTGCCAAAGACCGGCGCGCAGGGCCCGATGACGTCGCATTACTGCCGCGATCCCGACGGCAACCTCATCGAGGTCGCCAGCTATTCGGCCCGCGATTAGCCTTCATGGCATGACCGCCAGTCGATTCAGCACCGATGTGTACGCGCAGCGGCTCACCGCGGCCGCGTCCGCTGCCGCCGACGCGGGCCTGGCCGGGCTCGTCATCACCCCCGGCTACGACCTGCGCTACCTGGTGGGTTCGCGAGCGCAGACCTTCGAGCGGCTGACCGCGCTGGTGTTGCCTGCCGAGGATGAACCGACGGTCGTCGTGCCGCGGCTGGAACTGGCGTCGCTGAAGGAGTCCGCGGTCACCGAACTCGGTCTGGCCGTGCGCGACTGGGTCGACGGTGACGACCCGTACGCGGTGGTCGCCGACGCGCTGGGGGGCGCGCCCGTCGCGACCGCTGTCACCGATGCCATGCCCGCGCTGCACCTGCTGCCGCTGGCCGAAGTGCTCGGTGTGGTGCCGGTGCTCGCCACCGGCGTGCTGCGCCGGTTGCGGATGATCAAGGACGCCGCCGAAATCGACGCGCTCCGTAAGGCCGGCGCGGCGATCGACCGGGTGCACGCCCGCGTTCCTGAGTTCCTGGTGCCCGGCAGGACCGAAGCCGACGTCGCCGCGGATATCGCCGAAGCGATTGTCGCCGAGGGACATTCAGAGGTGGCCTTCATCATCGTCGGCTCCGGGCCGCACGGCGCCGACCCGCACCACGAGTGCTCCGACCGCGAATTGCGCACCGGCGACATCGTCGTCGTCGACATCGGCGGCCCCTACGAGCCGGGATACAACTCCGACTCGACGCGCACCTACAGCATCGGCGAACCCGACCCCGAGGTGGCGAGACGTTACGCGGTGCTGCAACGCGCGCAGCAGGCCGCGGTCGAGGCGGTGCGGCCAGGGGTGACAGCCGAACAGGTGGACGCCGTCGCGCGCGACGTGCTGGCCGCGGAGGGGTTGGCCGACGCGTTCGTGCACCGCACCGGCCACGGCATCGGGCTGTCGGTGCACGAGGAGCCCTACATCGTCGCCGGCAACAACTTGCCGTTGGAGCCGGGCATGGCCTTTTCCGTCGAGCCCGGTATTTACTTCCCGGGCCAGTGGGGCGCCCGCATCGAGGACATCGTGGTGGTCACCGCCGACGGTGCGCTGTCGGTGAACAATCGCCCGCACGACCTGATTGTGGTGCCTGCCTGAGTTCGGCTCGTGCCCGGAAGCGGCCCTAATCCTCGGCGCGGTCGAGCAGGTCGGAGGACCCCAGCACCCGCTCCACGCGGACCTCGATGACCACCCGCTTTGGGTTGACGCGCGGTGTGCGGTAGCGCTGCGCATACCGCAGTTCGGCGTCGCGAACCGCCTCGGTCTCGGTGTTGACCACCGCCTTGCCCTCCAGCGACAGCCAGCGGGCTCCGTCGACCTGGCTGAGCACCGCGACACCGCGCTCCTGCGCGTTCACCGCCTTCTGCGAGCCGCCGGTGGTGATCACCCGCGCGATGTGCGTCTTCGGATCGAAGGTGAATCCGACCGCCACCACATGCGGGGAATTGTCCGAGCGCAGCGTCGTCAACATGGCCAAATGCCGTTCGGTGAGAAACGCCAACGCGTCGTTCGTGAGCCGGGTGGTTGCCTTCGCCATCAACGCTCACGGTAGCGCAGGACATAATCAGGGCCGTGAAGGACACGGACCCCGGGCTGGTCGTGATTTTCGGCGGCCGCAGCGAGATCGGGCTCGAACTGGCCAAGCGGCTGGCGGCCGGGGCGACCGTCGTGCTCGCGGCGCGACGCGCCGACAAACTCGACGACGAGGTGGCCGGCGTGCGGGCGTCCGGCGCCGCGGCGGTGCACGTGCGGGAGTTCGATGCCGACGACCTCGCGTCGCACGGTCCGCTGGTCGACGAGATCATCGCCGAGCACGGCCCGATCCGCACCGCGGTGCTGGCGTTCGGCATCCTCGGCGATCAGGCCATGGCCGAGAAGGATCCCGGGCACGCCGCCGCCATCGTGCACACCGACTACGTCGCGCAGGTCAGCCTGCTGACGGTGCTGGCGAACACGATGCGGGCGGCGGGATCCGGGTCGATCGTGGTGTTCTCTTCGGTGGCGGGAGCGCGGGCGCGCCGAGCCAACTACGTCTACGGGTCGGCGAAGATGGGCCTCGACGGGTTCGCGGCCGGTCTGACCGACGCGCTGCACGGCACCGGAGTGCACGTGTTGCTGGTGCGGCCGGGGTTCGTCATCGGGCGCATGACCGAAGGCATGTCACCCGCGCCGCTGTCCAGCACTCCGCAGCAAGTCGCCGACGCGACCGCCCGCGCACTGGCCAAGGGCCGCAGCGCGATCTGGGTGCCCGCGCCGCTCGGGCTGCTGGCGTTCGCGTTCCGGCTGACGCCACGCTTCATCTGGCGCAGGATGCCGCGATGATCACCGTCGTGGGCATCGGCGCCGACGGCATGTCCGGGCTGGCGCCGGCATCAGCGGCCGAATTACGAAGGGCAACAATCGTTTACGGGTCGGCTCGGCAACTGGACCTGCTCGACGACACCGTCACCGCCGAGCGCAGGCCGTGGCCGTCGCCGATGCTGGGCGCGGTGCAGGCTCTCGGCGACATCGACGGCGATGTGCACGTCGTCGCCAGCGGTGACCCGATGCTGCACGGCGTCGGCAGGCTGCTGATCAAGCTGTTGGGCGCAGACAAGGTGACGGTGCTGCCGCATGTGTCCTCGGTGACGCTCGCATGCGCGCGCCTCGGTTGGGCGGTGCAGGACACCGAGGTGATCAGCCTGGTGACGGCTGGACCGTACGCGGCGATGCGCCGTGGCGGGCAGGCCATCGTCCTGTCGCGAGACAGCGCGACGCCGATGGCCCTGGCCATCATGCTGAACAACCACGGCAGAGGCGATTCGGAGTTCACGGTATTCGAGCAGCTCGGCGCCCCTGCCGAGCGCCGACGGGACAGCACAGCCCGCGAATGGGCTGATAGCCATCCGCTCGACGTCGACGCCCTCAACGTGATCGCCGTGCGGTACCTGCCCGACGACCGGGTCTGGCCCTTGCCCGACGACGCGTTCACCAATGACGGCCAGATCACCAAACAGCCGATCCGGCTTGCGACGCTTGCGGCGCTCGCGCCGCGCCCCGGCGAGCGGCTGTGGGACGTCGGTGCCGGATCGGGCAGTATCGCCGTAGAGTGGGCGCGCGCCTGGCCGGGCTGTACGGCCGTGGCATTCGAACGAGATCACATGCGCCGCATGTTCATCGAGGCCAATGCGCGGTCCTTCGGAGTCAAGGTGGACGTGCATGGTGCGGCGCCTGCCGCATTCGACGACGCAGTGCTGAGCGATGGTGGCGTCGACGGGATACCGCTGCCGACGGCGATCTTCATCGGCGGCGGGTTGAGTCAGCCGGGGCTGCTCGAGGCCTGCTACGACCGGCTGCAATCAGGCGGGCGGCTGGTCGCCAACGCCGTTACCGTTGAATCCGAAGCTGTTCTCGCCGAGTGGTATTCGCACCTCGGCGGCGAGCTTCGTCGGTTCCAGCACTACCGCGGCGAGCCGCTGGGCGGGTTCACCGGCTGGCGGCCCGCGATGCCTGTCACCCAGTGGTCGGTGACGAAGGAATGACCGTCTACTTCATCGGTGCCGGCCCCGGCGCAGCGGACCTGATCACCGTGCGCGGCCAGCGTCTGCTCAGCCGGTGTCCGGTCTGTTTGTACGCCGGGTCGATCATGCCCGAGGACCTGCTGGCGCTCTGCCCGCCGGACGCACGTGTGATCGACTCCGGACCGCTGACGCTCGACCAGATCATCACCGAACTCGCCGACGCCCATGCCGCGGGCCTCGACGTCGCACGACTGCATTCCGGCGACCCGTCGATATACAGCGCGTTGGCCGAACAAAGCCGTCGACTCGACGCGCTCGGTGTCGACTACGAGATCGTCCCCGGCGTACCGGCATTCGCCGCTGCGGCGGCCGTGTTGGGCCGCGAGCTCACCGTGCCCGGCGTCGCGCAGACCGTCACCCTGACCCGGGTCGCGACGCTGTCCACCGCGATGCCACCGGGGGAGGACCTGCGGACCCTGTCGGCATCCGGTTCGACGCTGGTGCTGCATCTGGCCGCCGCGCAGATCGACTCGATCGTGCCTGAGCTGCTCGCCGGCGGCTACCGACCCGAAACACCCTGCGCGGTGGTGGCTTTCGCGACGTGGCCGCAGGAGACGGTGCTGCGCTGCACGCTGGCCGGCCTGGCCGAGCAGACCAAGGCGGCGGGCATCACCCGCACCGCGGTCATCGTCGTCGGCGACGTGCTCGCCGCCGAAGGGTTCGCCGACAGCTATCTCTACTCGTCGGGTCGGGTGCGCCGGGGACGGCACTGATGCGCATCCTGCTTCTCGGCGGCACATCGGAAGCCCGCGCGCTGGCCGCCCGACTGCACCAGGACGTCGAGGTGATCAGCTCGCTGGCCGGTCGCGTCCCCGACCCGGCGCTCCCGGTGGGTGAGGTCCGGATCGGCGGCTTCGGCGGCGTCGACGGACTGCGCCGGTGGTTACGCGATACCCGGGTCGACGCCGTCGTCGACGCCACCCATCCCTACGCCGCCACGATCACCGGCAACGCCGCCGCCGCATGCCGCGACGTGGGCCTTCCGCATCTGGTGCTGGCCAGGCCGGGCTGGGACCCTGGCGACGCGATCGTCGTGGCGTCCGACACCGACGCGGCGAAAACCGTGACTGCCAACGGTTATTCGCGGGTGTTCCTCACTACCGGCCGATCCGGCACGACGGCCTTCGCCGACGTCGACGCCTGGTTTCTGATCCGCGCGGTCACCGCCCCGGAACCGGCCACGTTGCCCCGACGCCACCACCTCGTGCTGTCCCGCGGGCCCTACCACTACGACGGCGAGGTGACTCTGCTGCGCGAACACCGCATCGACGCGCTGGTGACCAAGAACAGCGGGGGCGCGATGACGCGGCCGAAGCTCGATGCCGCTGCGGCCCTCGGCATCCCGGTGGTGATGGTCGACCGCCCGCCGCTGCCCGCCGGGGTGGCGACGGTGAGCACCGTCGACGCCGCCGCCGACTGGGTCAGATCGACTGGTAGCTGTTGATCAACTCCAGCGTGCCCAACTCGCGGATCGCCCGGCAGCCACGAGCGAACATGGTCAGCATCATCTCGTCGCCACGCTCGGTGGACGCCGCGAACGCGAACCCGAGACAGCCGAGCAGCGGCGCCTGTAACACACCGAGACGGTAATCCCGCCAACATGTTTCGGCATCGTAGCCGGTGACGCCGAAACCCAGCAGCGCGTCGTGGTAGCGGCCGACGAGATCGCGCTCGATCTCCGCGCGCACCTCCGGCACCAGGCTGGTCGCGGTGAAGTACGCCAAATCCCGTGCAGGCAGACCGAGGCCCACCGTCTGCCAGTCGACCACGGTGATCCGGGTGCGGTCGGGATCGAACAGCATGTTGTCGAGCCGGTAGTCCCCGTGCATCAGCGAATAACGCGTCGGCTCGGCCAACAACCACGGCGTCACCAACCCCATGGCCGCGCGCAGCGTGTCGCGGTCCTTCGCACTCATCCGGGCGCCGAGCTTCTCGATGGTGATGTCGGCGGCCATCACCGAGATGTCACCGAGCCCTTTCGCCGCTGCCTCGTCGCCGGGCCTGGGCATCGAAACAGCCTTCAGCGCAAGCCATGTCGGGTCACACCAACTCGGGCCGTGCAAACCGGCGAGCGCCTCGACAGCCAGTTGCGCCTCCTGCGGGCTGCACCCGCCGATCTGGTCGCCCTGCACCGCGGGTGCCATATCGGCGAGCACCAGTACGAAGTCTGCACCGCTGTCGCTGATGTCGCTGTAGTAACACTTCGGGACCGGGATCTGCACCTGGGCGGCGACGTCGGCATAGAACTCGACCTCGGACAGATAGCCGAGTGCGACGCGCTCGCGGACCGCGTCGTCCTGCGCCGACAGCTTGACCGCGAACGTGTCCGGCAGGCCGGTGGCCGCGGCATACGTCGCGCATACCCGATAGGTCGCGCCCGTCTGGCCTGTGCCGACCGGGGTGACATCGACGTCGCGGACGTCGGCTCCGAGCGCCGAACCGAGCCAAGCCGGCGTTACATCTGACGGCCCGCGTGGAATGTCTAGGGTCACGCGCCGGACGTTAGCACTGTGGGTGCGCCCAGACTGCTAGGTCGGGTAGCGACGCGGCGTGAACACTCGGTCCCCGGCCTCGTCGGAGTACCACTGCGTCTGCGACGACCCGATGATCAGCAGGCAGCGCATGTCGACGTCGGCGGGGTCGAGGTCGGCGAGCCTGACCACCTGCACGCTTTCGGCGGGCCCCGACACGTCGCGCCCGATCACCACCGGCGTGCTGGCGTCGCGGTGATCCAGCAGCAGATCCCGCATCGCGGCGACCTGCCAGGTGCGACTCTTGGACGCGGGGTTGTAGACCGCCAGCACTAGATCAGCGCGCGCCGCGGCGGTGAGTCGCTGCTCGATGACCTCCCACGGCTTGAGCCGATCGGACAACGAAATCACCGCATAGTCGTGGCCCAGCGGGGCGCCGACCCGGCTGGCGACCGCCTGCGCGGCCGTCATCGCGGGGATCACCCGCACGTCGACGCCCGGCCACTGCTTGGCCTCCTCCAACACGGCCGTCGCCATCGCGAACACGCCGGGATCACCGGAGGACACCACCGCGACGGCGTGGCCCTGCTGGGCCAGCGTGCAGGCCAGGCGGGCGCGCGCCGGTTCGTCGGTGTTGTCGCTGGGGTGCCTGCGTTGACCGTCGCGGCCCTTGATCCGGTCGAGATACGGCCCGTAGCCGATCAGGTCGGTCGCCGCGGCCACCTCGCGCCGACTCTGCGGCGTCATCCAGTCGGTGTCCCCAGGCCCGAGGCCCACCACGACGACGCTGCCGACGCTCGACCGCCGCTGCGTGGTGCCGGGCAGCATCGCCAACGAGAAATACGGCACGCTGTCGTCGTCGACCTCGCCCGCGGGCAGCACCCGCTGCTCGGGTGTGCTGGCCCGCTCCACGTAGTACGTCTCGTCCAGCCGGCCGGCCGACGAAAGCGCTTCCCGCACAGACGGATACGACCGGCCCAGCTTCAGCACCACTGCGGCGTCGGTGTCGGCGAGCCTGCGCTCGAGTTCGTCGGCGGGCAGCGTGCCCGGCAGGATCGTCAGCACCTCGTCGCCCTGGACGAGGGGAGTGCCGGTCGCCGCCGAGGCGGCGCTGACCGACGTCACCCCAGGCACGATCACGGCGTCGAACCGTTCGGTGAGCCTGGTGTGCATGTGCATATACGAGCTGTAGAACAGCGGATCGCCCTCGGCCAGCAGCGCCACGTCGCGGCCCGCGTCCAGATGCGCGGCGATCTTGTCGGCGGACTCGCGGTAGAAGTCGTCCATCGCGCCTGCGTAACCGCCAGGATGGTCGGTGGTCTCCGTGGTGACGGGATAGACGAGGTGCTCCTCGATCTGGCCCGCGCGGAGATAGGGCTCGGCGATGCTGCGCGCGATGCTGCGGCCGTGCCGGGCGCTGTGGTAGGCGACGACGTCCGCCTCGCCGATCACCCGCGCCGCCTTGACCGTGACGAGTTCGGGGTCACCCGGACCGAGGCCGACTCCCCAGAGCGTGCCCCTCATTCGTCGGCACTCGCGATCGCGTTGACGGCGGCCGCAGCCATCGCGCTGCCGCCGCGTCGGCCTTCGACCACCAGATAGGCCATGCCGCGGGGCCGGTCGATCAGCTCCTGTTTCGACTGCGCCGAGCCGACGAATCCGACCGGCCCGCCCAAGACGGCGGCGGGCGTCGGGGCGCCCTCGTCGATCAGTTCCAGCAGCCGGAACAACGCCGTCGGCGCGTTGCCGATCGCCATCACCGCACCGCCGAGCCGATCCGACCACAAATCCACCGCGGCGGCCGAACGCGTCGTACCGGTGCGGCTGGCTAACTCGGCGGCCCGGGTGTCGGCCACCAGCGACACCACCTCGTTGTCGGCCGGTAGCCGCGACTTGGTGATGCCCGCGGCCACCATGGACGAGTCGCAGAGCACCGGCGCCCCCGCCGCCAGCGCGGCGTGTGCCTTGGCGACGACGTCGTCGCTGAATGCGACGTGTTCGGTGACGTCGACCTGCCCGCAGGTGTGGATCAACCGGACCACCACGCGTGCGACGTCGTCGGGAAATCGAGACAGATCTGCCTCGTCGCGGATCGTCGCGAACGACTGCCGGTAGATCTCCGCGGCGTCGCGGATGTAGTCGAGCACCCGCTCACCCTACGGGGGCGGGGTACGCAGCCGGTATCCGTCTGGAGTGGCCACCAGTACATCTCCGACAGGTGGACTTCCGCATGCCCGGTCACAGCCGACGAAGTGCCGGTGGCGGTCGGCGGGGTCGGCCACCGCGGCGGTCGCGTCGGCGCGGACGTCGGCGGCCGAATGGTGGCAGCCAGGACTGCCCGTGCACGCACTCACCGACAGCCACGGAGAGTTCTCGTCGAAGATCAGATCCATCGGCGCCAGGACCCGCAGTGCGGTGTCGGCGACGCCCTCGTCGAGGTCGAACACGAGCACCGAGCGCCACGGTGTGATCGCCATCGGCGCCTCGATCGCGGCCAGGAATTCGGCCACCCGTGCCTGCAGCACACCCAACGGCACCGCCGCGCCGAGCGTGATGCGTCCGTCGTTCTGCGGCAGCCACCCGACGGGTGGGCGAGTGACGGCAGGCCAGGTCGCTCCCGTTGTCGCTGCGGGGCTGAACGGCTCGAGCAGTGCCGCGGTGTCAGCGAGTTCGGCTACGCGCCAGGCATTTCCGCGGATGGCCGTGAATCGGACCGCGACGTCGACGAGCGCGGCGACCACTTCAGCAGCCGCCAGTCGTAGGCCAGTGTCCTTGCCCGCCAACAGCAGAGCGGCTGTCGACGGATCCAGGAAGTGCGCCCCCGCGTCGGCGGCGAGACCCGAGACGTCGGCGCGCCCGTCGTCGATGCTGAACAGGAACCGACCCGGCAGCGCTGCGAGCGCGGGTTCGGCCTGGATTGCCTCGTCCAGTTCGGTGACCAGTCCGCGGATATCGGCGATACCACCGACGCGTCCGGACAACGGCGACGCGACGATGTTGCGCACCCGCTCGTGCGTTTGCGAAGGCAAAAGCCCGGCGGCCGCAACGACTTCCGCCACCGCCGCGGTATCGGTGATGGCCCGCAACTGGATGCTGCCGCGCGAGGTCAACTCCATGGCAGGCGATCCGAACTGCGTTGCGGCGTGCGCGAGCGTGTTGAGTTGATTGGCCGTGATCATGCCGCCCGGCAGTCGCACCCGCGCGAGTGCGCCGTCTGCCGCCTGGTGCAGTTGCAGTGCGCCGGGGCAGGCGTCGTGCTCGCGGTTTCGGTCCACCAGACCACCGTACGTCCCCGCGAAACGGGCACGACACGGCGCCGACGAGCATTGCGGAACAGTAGTAGAACACAGGTAGATACCGATTACGTCTTTGCCGATGCCATTGCGTAGTCAGTGACGGGGATAAACAGGTAGTCGGATACTCGTGAGGATCGCTAACGACCGATCGACGATTCTTTCCAGCCGACAGCCGCGTACGGCGGCCCAGGGGTCAAACAGGGGGAGAATCGAAATGACTGATCTGATAGCGCCTTTCGACGCAGAGCCGGTCCAACGGCCCGCCGACGTAGAGGCACCGCCGCGCACACCGGTCCTGATCACCGAGCAGCAGGTGCTGTTCGCCACCGCCGCCGCGGTTCCGCTGCGGCCGACGAAGACGCGCTGGATCGACAACGTGCGGGCGGTTCTCGCCGCATTCGTGTTGTCCGGCAACGAAAAGCGGCCGACGCGGCGTCACTACCCGCCCCGCGCGGACTTCCTCGAAGATTCCCGGATGGCGCGCGAGATGATGCGGCTATGACCGGTGGTCAACAGGCAGCCGGGTTTGCTCGACAGCCCCAAGCCCGGCGCCGGGGCGGCCCCGTCGCCGCGCACCACCGCTCTTTGCGCACGTCGTCGGGTCGGCGACGGGCGCAGGCTCGGTACCTGCGTACAACAGCGCCGGTTAACCCAGGAAACAGGTACTCAGCTACGCGTGAGACGTACCGACTACCTCGTTAATTTTGAAATAGAGGTGATCACCGAATCACCGCACATCGGGTGGGAGCAATTGAAATGACTGACACCGCAACGTCGCAACGGCCACTCGACGAGGGTCGCGAGCAACTGGTCACGTCCCAACAGATCTCGGCTCAGCCGCACTCGCTGATCACCGAGCAGCAGGTGCTGCTCAGCACGGCCGCCGCCGCGGCGCTGCCACCGGCGCAGACCCGCCGGTGGAGCGCGACCGCAATGATGGCGGCTGTCGGCAGCTGGCTGGGAAGTGCAGCGCAGCCGCCGAAGCCGGTCTACCCCAAGCGGCGTGTCTGGTTCGAGAACGCCTTGATGTCACGCGAAATGGATCGGCTGTAGTCAGCTCGCCAGCGCGATGGGGCTGACGACGTCCGAGTACTGTGTCGCGTCGCCGACGACGACGCGGCTGCCCCTGCCGTGCACATCCACCGGGATGTCGCCGGCCAGCGTGACACGGCTGAGCCGCCGGTACTGGTCGTCGTAGTCCGCGACCGCGTAGTGCTGGGTGGCGCGGTTGTCCCAGATCGCGACATCGCCGGGCGCCCAGTTCCAGCGAATCGTGTTCTCCAGTTTGGTGACCCGGGCCTGCAGCAGGTTGAACAGGGTCGCCGACTCGGAAGGGCCGAGGCCGACGAACTGCTTGATGAAGTGGCCGAGCAGCAGCACCCGCTTACCAGTTTCGGGATGTACCCGCACCACCGGATGTTCGGTCTCGTAGTACTCGCGGACGAATTCCTCGCGGTACTGCCGAACCGTGTCGGTCAGTTGCTCGTTGTGGTCGAAGTGTTCGCGGACATAGTCGTATTTGTTGGTGTGCACCGCCCACAGGTTCTCGGTGAGCACCCGCAGCGGTTCCGGCAACTGGTCGTATGCGGCTTCGGTCGACGCCCACGCCGTGGTGCCGCCGTAACTCGGCAGCGAAACAGCGCGCAGCAGAGAGGCTTTCGGGATGCGGTCGACGAAGGTGACGTCGGTGTGCCAACTGTTGGCCTTGTCGTATCGCGAGTCGATCGGCAGCACCGACTCGCCTGCCGAAAGCGTGGGGTGTGCGGTGGTGGGGGTGCCCAGCTTTCCTGCAAACGCAAGTTGACCGTCGTCGTCCAGATCGTGCTGGTCGCGGAAGAAGATCACCTTGTGTTCCAGCAGTGCGTCGTTGATCGCCGCCACCGTATGGGCGTCGAGATCATCTGCCAGACGGACGCCGTCAATGCGGGCCCCGATATTGGCGCCCAGTTTCACCACATCGAAGAGTTCAGTCACGGATCCATTCCGGCAGGCATCGGCCGGCGGGTAAACGGTTTGGCTGAGCGCGATCCGAATTCGACGACGGGAGATGTGACGGCCGCCACAGTGCGGGCCGCGGTGATCTCTCCCACACAGAAGCATTGAATATCCGCCGGTAGCGCGTTAAGTTTTGGCTACTGCACGCGTGTGTAGTAACCGAATGTCACGGAAGGACGACGATGTTCGGACTCATCGCATTCGGCGTGCTCCTGCTGGTGCTCATCGCTGGAGTCGGGCTGCCGTACCCGCAGACATGGCACGGCCGCTGGGGCAACGGCGGCTGACCCACCGACCGCACCGCTCGAGGGGGCGGTGCGGTACGAATGGTGGGTGAACCAGCCAACCGTCGCGCTGCTGTCGACGTCCGACACCGACCTGATCACGGCGCGCGCGAGCGGCGCGAACTATCGGTGGGCTAACCCGGCACGGCTGGTCGACGGCGAACTCGAGGAACTGCTGGCCGGCGCCGACATCGCCGTTGTCCGCATCCTCGGCGGCTACCGGGCCTGGCAGGACGGCATCGACACCGTGGTATCCAGCGGCGTGCCTGCCGTCGTGGTCAGCGGCGAGCAGGCACCGGACGCCGATCTGATGGGCCATTCCACGACCCCCGCCGGAGTCGCCCTGCAGTCCCACATCTATCTGGCCCAGGGCGGCGTGCCGAACCTCCGCCAGTTGCACGCGTTTCTGTGCGACACGGTGCTGATGACAGGGTTCGGCTTCGCCCCGCCGGAGACCACACCGTCGTGGGGCGTCCTGGACCGTACGGCACGTGACGTCGAAGGCCCGACGATCGCGCTTCTCTACTACCGCGCCCAGCACCTGGCGGGCAACACCGACTACGTCGAAGCGTTGTGCCGGGCGGTCGAAGACGCGGGCGGCAGGCCGCTTCCGGTGTTCTGCGCCTCGCTGCGAACCGCCGAACCGGGTCTGTTGGACCTGCTGTCGACGGCCGACGCGATGGTGACCACCGTGCTCGCGGCGGGTGGCGCCACCCCCGCCTCCGTCACCGCGGGCGGCAACGACGACAGCTGGAACGTGGCGCACCTTGCCGCGCTTGACATTCCGATCCTGCAGGGCCTGTGTCTGACGAGTTCCCGTGCGCAGTGGGCGGACAATGACGACGGGCTGTCCCCGCTCGACGTCGCCACCCAGGTCGCCGTGCCGGAGTTCGACGGTCGCCTCATCACGGTTCCGTTCTCGTTCAAGGAAATCGACGACGAGGGCCTGATTTCGTATGTCGCCGATCCCGAGCGGTGCGCGCGGGTCGCCGGGCTTGCGGTGAAACATGCCCGGCTGAGGACGATTCCGCCGTCGAACAAGCGGGTCGCGCTGGTGTTCTCGGCGTACCCGACCAAACACGCCAGGATCGGCAACGCGGTCGGGCTGGACACCCCGGCCAGCGCGGTGGCGCTGCTGCGCGCCATGCGCGACGCGGGCTACACCATCGACGACGTTCCCGGCCTCGACGCGCGGGACGGCGACGCGTTGGTGCACGCGCTGATCGCGCGCGGCGGTCAGGACCCTGACTGGCTCACCGACGGACAACTGACCGGCAACCCGATCCGATTGTCCGCCAAGGATTATCGCGAGTGGTTCGACACGCTGCCCGCCGAGCTCACCGACGCCGTCACCGCACACTGGGGCCCGCCGCCCGGCGAGTTGTTCGTCGACCGAAGCCGCGATCCCGACGGCGAGATCGTGATCGCCGCGCTGCACGCCGGCAACGTGGTGTTGATGGTCCAGCCGCCGCGCGGGTTCGGCGAGAATCCGGTCGCCATCTACCACGATCCCGACCTGCCGCCCAGCCACCACTACCTCGCCGCCTACCACTGGATCGGCAGCGAATTCGGCGCCGACGCCGTGGTGCACCTCGGCAAGCACGGCAACCTGGAATGGCTGCCGGGTAAGACGTTGGGCATGTCGGCGGCGTGCGGCGCCGACGCCGCGCTCGGCGACCTGCCGCTGATCTACCCGTTTCTGGTCAACGATCCCGGCGAGGGCACCCAGGCCAAGCGCCGCGCCCACGCCACACTGGTCGACCATCTGATCCCGCCGATGGCTCGCGCCGAAACCTACGGCGACATCGCCCGTTTGGAGCAGTTGCTCGACGAGCACGCGAACATCGCCGCCCTTGACCCGGGTAAACTGCCCGCCATCCGTCAGCAGATCTGGACGCTGATGCGGGCGGCGAAGATGGATCACGACCTCGGCCTCGAGGACCGCCCCGACGAGGACGTGTTCGACGACATGCTGCTGCACGTCGACGGCTGGCTGTGCGAGATCAAAGACGTGCAGATCCGCGACGGCCTGCATGTCCTCGGCCAAAAGCCCACGGGCGAAGCCGAACTCGACCTGGTGCTGGCCATCCTGCGGGCCAGACAGTTGTTCGGCGGCGAGCAGACGGTGCCCGGGTTGCGCCAGGCGCTCGGCCTGGCCGAGGACGGCAGCGACGAGCGGGCCGCGGTGGACGCCGCCGAGTCCGCCGCCCGCGACCTGGTGGCAGCACTACAGGAGACCGGTTGGGACGCCGCGGCCGCCGACTCCCTGACCGACGACCCCGCCATCGCCGCGATCCTGCGGTTCGCCGCTGACGAAGTGGTGCCCCGACTCGCCGGGACGGCGGGGGAGATCGATCAGGTCCTGCGGGCGCTGGACGGCCGCTTCATCCCGTCGGGGCCGTCGGGCTCACCGTTGCGCGGGTTGGTCAACGTGCTGCCGACGGGCCGCAACTTCTACTCCGTCGATCCCAAGGCCGTGCCGTCCCGGTTGGCGTGGGAAACCGGTGTGGCGATGGCGGATTCGCTGCTGGCGCGCTACCGCGACGACTACGGCCGCTGGCCGCAGTCGGTGGGACTGTCGGTGTGGGGCACGTCGGCGATGCGCACCGCAGGCGACGACATCGCGGAAGTCCTTGCGCTGCTCGGCGTCAGGCCGGTCTGGGACGACGCGTCACGCCGAGTGGTCGACCTCGAGCCGATCCCGCTTGCCGAACTCGGCAGGCCGCGCATCGACGTCACGGTGCGCATCTCCGGCTTCTTCCGCGACGCCTTCCCGCACGTGGTGACCATGCTCGACGACGCGGTGCAACTGGTCGCCGGCCTCGACGAGTCCGCCGACGACAACTACGTGCGGGCGCACGCGCAGGCCGACCTCGCCGACCACGGCGACCAACGTCGCGCCACGACAAGGATTTTCGGGTCCAAGCCGGGCACCTATGGCGCCGGCCTGCTGCAGCTGATCGACAGCCGCAACTGGCGCGACGACGCCGACCTCGCGCAGGTCTACACCGCATGGGGCGGGTTCGCGTACGGCCGCGGGCTGGACGGCGCGCCCGCCGCCGACGACATGAACCGGCAGTATCGGCGAATCGTGGTGGCCGCCAAGAACACCGACACCCGCGAACACGACATCGCCGACTCCGACGACTACTTCCAATACCACGGCGGCATGGTCGCCACGGTGCGCGCGCTGACCGGGCAGTCGCCCGCCGCCTATATCGGCGACAACACCAGGCCCGACGCCGTGCGCACCCGCACGCTGTCGGAGGAGACGACACGGGTGTTCCGCGCACGCGTCGTCAATCCCCGCTGGATGACCGCGATGCGCAGGCACGGGTACAAGGGTGCGTTCGAGATGGCGGCCACCGTCGACTATCTGTTCGGCTACGACGCCACCGCAGGCGTGATGGCCGACTGGATGTACGAACGGCTGTCCGCGGAATACGTGCTCGACGAGCAGAACCGCAAATTCATGGCCGAGTCCAACCCGTGGGCACTGCACGGCATGGCGGAACGCCTGCTGGAGGCCGCGGGCCGCGGTATGTGGGCCCAGCCCGAGCAGGCCACCCTCGACGGGTTGCGGCAGGTGCTGCTCGAGACGGAAGGCGAACTCGAAGGCTAGGTTGGGTCGGTGCCCACCACCTTTGCCGACGTCGCGAAATCCGAGTACATCCTGCTGACCACGTTCACCAAGGACGGCAGGCCCAAGCCCACCGCCATCTGGGCCGCGCCCGCGGGCGACCGCCTCCTCGTCATCACGCAGGAGCAGTCCTGGAAGGTCAAGCGGATCCGCAACACCCCGCGCGTCACCATCGCCGTCTGCGACCGGCGCGGCAACCCCAAGGGCGAGGCGGTCGAGGCGACCGCCGTGATCCTGGACAAGTCGGCGAACGGCGCTACCTACGACGCGATCGGCAAGCGCTACGGGCTGCTCGGCAAAACGTTCAACGTTTTCTCGAAGCTGCGTGGGGGAATGACGAAGAACGTGACCCTCGAGTTGCGAGCCGTTTCGCAAACCCTGTGAAAGCGACCCATGCCTGACACGTTCCATGACATCGCCGACTCCAAGTACCTGCTGCTCACCACGTTCACCAAGGACGGCAGGCCCAAACCGACCCCGGTCTGGGGTGTGCGCGAGGGGGACCGGTTGCTGATCTCCACCGACGACGGATCGTGGAAGACCAAGCGCATCAACAACACCCCGCGGGTGACCATCCAGAAGTCCACCGCCCTTGGTAAGCCGAAGGGCGAACCGGTGGAAGCGGTGGCCCGCAACCTGCCCAAGTCGCAGAACCGGCGGGTCTTCGAGATGGTCACCAGGAAGTATTGGTGGCACGCGTGGTGGTGGATCCCGCAGGCGATCATCCGCGGCGGGGTCGACAAGGTGCACAGCGCGATCGAGATCCAGCCGGCCTGACTGGCACGTCCGGAACCCAGCCGCGCCCAGCGACGTTCACATGGCATGGCGATACGGCTGTTTCTGGTCTATCTGGTCGTCGAGCTTGCGGTCATCGTGGCCCTGACGTCGACGATCGGCTTCGGCTGGACCATCGTGGCACTGCTCGCGACCTGGCTGGTCGGTGTCACGCTGGCCGGATCACAGGTCAAGCGACACCTCCGCCGGCTCCAGTCGGGCCTCAAGCCCGCAGCGGTCCCGGGGGCCGCGACGGACAGCCTGCTCGTCGCACTCGGTACCGTGCTCGTCGTGATTCCGGGACTGGCCAGCTCTGTGGTCGGCGCGTTGTTCCTGCTGCCGCCGACCAGGGCCGCCGCCCGTCCGCTGATCGCCGCGATGGCCGCGCGCCGGGTGCCCTTGGTGGCTGCCGCCGGTCCGATCGCGGCCACCGGATGGGGCTACGACGCCTCAGGCCGCGGCGACTACATCGACGGCGAGGTCATCGAAGTGCCGCCGCACGCAGTGGAGCGCAAGCCTGACTAGTGGCGACTCTCCTGCTCAACGGGCGGGTGCACAGCCCCGCCATGCCCGACGCCACCGCGATGGCGGTCGCCGATGGCGTCGTCACGTGGCTCGGTAGCGACGACGTTGGGCGCCAACAGTTTCCGGGTGCGGAGGTCGTCGACCTCGACGGCGGTTTCGTCGCGCCTGCCTTCGTCGACAGCCACGTCCACCTCACCGCGACCGGGCTGACGCTGGCCGGTCTGGACCTGCGGCCCGCCACCTCGCTGCGGCACTGCCTGGATCTGGTCGCCGACTACGTGGGCAGCCATCCCGACGGTCCCGTCTGGGGCCACGGCTGGGATGAGTCCGGCTGGCCCGAGAACACCGCGCCCAGCACCGACGACCTGGACCGCGTGGTCGGCGACCGGCCTGCCTACCTGGCCCGCGTCGACGTGCACTCGGCGGCCGCGTCGACCGCGCTGCGGCGGCTGGCGCCCGATCTGGCAGGCGCGGCGGGTTTCGACCCGCACCTGCCGTTGACCAGCGAGGCGCACCATCTGGTCCGCGCGGCCGCCCGTGACCGGTTGACCGCGGCGCAGCGCCGTCAGGCCCGCATCGCGGCCCTCGACGCGGCGGCCGCGTTCGGCATCGCGGTGGTGCACGAGTGCGCGGGTCCGCAGATCGGCGGCATCGATGACTGGGTCGAGGTCCGCGACACCGACCACGGAGTCGAGGTCACCGGCTATTGGGGCGAGCATGTGACGACGGCGGACGCGGCGCGTGAGCTCATCGAGCGAACGGGTGCCCGAGGTCTTGCCGGCGACCTGTTCGTCGACGGCGCGATCGGCTCCCGCACCGCGTGGTTGCACGCGCCCTACGACGATGCGCCCGACTGTTGCGGCAACACCTATCTCGACGTCGACGCCATCATCGCCCATCTGCGGGCCTGCACTGAGGCGGGCATCACCGCGGGCTTCCACGTCATCGGCGACGCCGCGGTCAGCGCCGTCGTCGAGGGACTCGAGCGTGTCGTCGACCAATTCGGTGCGCCCGCGGTCGCCCGCTGCGGTCATCGGCTGGAGCACCTCGAGATGGTCACGCCGGAGCAGGCGGCCAAGCTCGGTTCCTGGGGCGTGTTCGCGAGCATGCAGCCGAATTTCGACGCGCTGTGGGGCGGCGAGGACGGGATGTACGCGCACCGCCTCGGGCTTGGCCGAGGCGTCAAATTGAACCCGTTTGCGCTGCTAGCATCCCAAGGCGTGCCAATCGCCTTCGGCTCGGACAGCCCTGTGACGGGGTTGAATCCGTGGGCGACGGTGCGTGCCGCGACCCGACACCGCACTCCAGGCAGCGCGGTGTCGGCGCGGGCCGCGTTCGCAGCGGCGACCCGCGGTGCGTGGCGGGCAGGCGGCGCCCGCGACGGCATCACCGGAACCCTCGTCCCGGGTGCCCCGGCGTCCTATGCCGTCTGGGAGACCGACGCCCTGGAAGTCAGCGCGCCTGCCGATGCGGTGCAGCGGTGGTCGACCGATCAGCGGTCGCGGGTGCCGCCGCTGCCGCGACTCGACGACCCGTTGCCGCGTTGCAGGCAAACGGTTCACCGGGGTGCCGTCATACATGGCTAACCCGTCCGGCCGCCGACGCGAATGGGCCCGCGCAGCCGACGACACGGAGACATTCCCGCCGATCGTCGACGACACCGAAGAGCCGGTGGAAGGCGAAGACTACGCCGAACTGGCACCCGCAAAAGGCCGCGATTGGAAGGCTGAAATCCAAACGCGGGCAAAGCGATTCGGCCAGGCCGTGGTGGACCGGCTGGCCCAGCTGGGTGTCACGATCGTCGCCGGGTTGGCACTGTGTGTGAGCTTCCCGCCGTTCAGTTGGTGGTTCGCCGCGTTTGCGGCGGTCGGCCTGCTGGCCTGGGTGCTCACCCGCGAGACGACAACCCGGGCAGGCGGATTCGGGTACGGCTTCCTGTTCGGGCTGGCCTTCTATCTGCCCCTCATCCCGTGGATCAGCGGTCTGGTGGGCCCGGCCCCGTGGATCGCGCTGTCGGCGGTCGAGGCGCTTTTCACCGCACTGTTCGGGCTGGCCGCCGTCTACGTTCGGCGGTTGTCGGGCTGGGTGTTCTGGTTCGCCGGGCTGTGGGCGGCCACGGAGTGGTTGAAGTCCACCGTCCCGTTCGGTGGATTTCCCTGGGGCGTCGTCGGTTTCAGTCAGACGAACGGTCCGCTGCTGGCACTTGCGCAACTCGGCGGTGCGCCACTGCTGTCGTTCGCGGTGGTGTTGACCGGATTCAGTCTGGCGGCCATCACCTTCGAGATCATCAAGTGGTGGCGCCGCAAAGGCGACGAGGCCGGTGCGCCGTCCGCTGTGGTGCTGCCGGGGGTGTGCATCAGCGCCGTGCTGCTGTGCACCGCGCTGGCGTGGCCACACGTCAAGCAGTCCGGCGTCGGCGCGGGCGACGATCCGGCGGTCACGGTCGCCGCGGTCCAGGGCAACGTGCCGCGACTCGGACTGGAGTTCAACGCGCAGCGCCGCGCGGTCCTCGACAACCACGTCCGTCAGACGATGCAACTCGCCGACGACGTACACGCCGGTCGGGCACCGCAGCCGATGGTCGTCATCTGGCCGGAGAACTCGTCCGACATCGATCCGCTGACCAACACCGACGCCCGCGAGGAGATCAACACCGCCGCCGCGGCGATCCGGGCGCCCATCCTGGTCGGTGGCGTCGTCGCCGCCCCCGGTTACAGCCCCGACAACCCGGTGGCCACCAACTCGGTGATCGTGTGGAATCCGGGCAGCGGCCCCGCCGACCGGCACGACAAGAAGATCATTCAGCCGTTCGGCGAGTATTTGCCGTGGCGGGGCTTCTTCAAGCATCTGTCGTCCTACGCCGACCGGGCCGGCTACTTCGTGCCCGGCACCGGCAACGGGGTGGTCAACGCGGCGGGCGTGCCCATCGGGGTGACGACGTGCTGGGAGGTCATCTTCGACCGCGCCGCACGCGAGGCGGTGGAGAGCGGCGCCCAACTGCTCGCCGTGCCGTCCAACAATGCCACCTTCACCGAGGCGATGAGCGAGCAGCAACTCGCGTTCGGCAGGCTCCGGGCCGTGGAACACGACCGATACGTCGTCGTCGTGGGCACCACCGGGATCAGCGCCGTCATCGCTCCCGACGGCCGTGAGCTGGCTCGCACCGGATTCTTCGAACCGGCGTACCTCGACATGCAGGTGCGGCTAAAGACGCAGCTCACGCCCGCCACCCGGTGGGAACCGATCGTTTCGTACCTGCTGGCCGCGATCGGCGTTGCCGCTGTGCTCATCGCGATGCTGCACAATGGGAGTTTCGTGCGTCGGCTCGGACGGCGCGGCAAGGATTAAGGAGCGAGATGGGCGTCCCAAGGGGCGGAGCGGTGGGGGAACCTCCCAGCCCGAGTGAGCGCACTCTGGTCATCATCCCCACTTTCAACGAGCGGGAGAACCTGCCCCTGATCGTCGAGCGGGTGCACAAAGCGCGTCCCGACGTGCACATCCTGATCGTCGACGACAACAGCCCCGACGGCACCGGCGACCTGGCCGACGAGCTGTCGCTGGCCGACACCGACCGGATCCACGTCATGCACCGCACCGCCAAGGGCGGGCTCGGCGCGGCGTACCTGGCCGGGTTCGCGTGGGGCCTGAATCGGGAGTATTCGGTGCTGGTCGAGATGGACGCCGACGGCAGCCATCCGCCGGAGCAACTGCACCGGCTGTTGGATGCCGTCGACGCGGGCGCGGACCTGGTGATCGGCTCGCGCTATGTCCACGGCGGCGAGGTGCGCAACTGGCCGCGCCGCAGGCTGGTGCTGTCGCGCACGGCCAACGGCTACTCCCGCATCCTGCTCGGCGTCGACATCCACGACATCACCGCCGGCTATCGCGCCTACCGGCGGGAGGTGCTCGAGAAGATCGACCTGGCCGCGGTGGACTCCAAGGGCTACTGCTTCCAGATCGACCTGACCTGGCGCACCATCAACAACGGCTTCATCGTGGTCGAGGTGCCCATCACGTTCACCGAACGTGAGTTCGGTCAGTCCAAGATGAGCGGATCCAACATTCGCGAGGCCCTGTTCAAGGTCGCGGAATGGGGTTTCCGCGGGCGGATGGATCGCGCCCGCGGCGTCGGTGTCACCCGCTAGTTAGTTCCCGCGCCGGCGGGCCTTGATGAGGTCGAGGCGCTCCTTGAGCAACTCCTCGAGTTCCTCGACGGAGCGGCGCTCCAGCAGCATGTCCCAGTGAGTGCGCGGCGGCTTCACCTTCTTGGGCTCGGGCGCATCACCCTCGATCAGGGTTCCTTCCATCCCGTTGCGGCACAGCCAGGTGTGGGGAATCTCGGCGTCGTCGGCGAACGGAACGTCGAACTCCTCGCCGTTTTCGGTGCGGTAACGGGCGACCTGACGCGGCGCCAGGTCGTGGTTGCGGTCAGTCTCGTAGCTCACGGCTCCGAGGCGACTGCCCCTCAAGACACGATCAGCCATCGTCATCACTCCTCAAGTCAATATTTGTCCGGAGAAACAACGCAGCAACGCCGCGCGCAGTTCCCGACTCGACGGTCAATGATACCGGGATCCGCGCCGCGTCCGGTTTACAGTCTGGTCCGTGGGGCACGGAAGACGAAGCGTGAAACCCCAGCCTTGTCGCTGGTGTGGTCGAGAAGTCGCCGACGCGGGACTCGGCAGGCGCAGACAGTACTGCCGGCAGTCGTGCCGGCAACGCGCGTACGAACAGCGCGCGATGGTCAAGGGCACCTCGTTGGCTCCGGATTCCGTGGTGCTGACCGCTGATGAGGCCTCCGAGCTCTCCGACCGGGTCTACCAGGTCAGATGCGCCGCCGAAGACGTCGCGATCGCGGTCGAGGAAGGGGCGGAAGAGGCGGAGCTCCGCCAGCTGTGCGACGCGCTGATGCGCGCGGCGAAGGCGGCCGACGGCTGGCGCTAGCCACCAAATTGTTTTTTGCGGTGAACATCGCGGGCAGGACACCCGTTCTACGATTTGCCAACGACGAAACGCGAGACGGGGAACGCGGGTGTCCATTTCACTTCCAGAGACCGGGGTGTGGCGCTTCGACGCGTTCGTGCTCGACACACTGCGCTACGAACTGCGCAACGGCGACGCCGTGGTCCGCGTCGAGCCGCAGGTGTTCGACGTCCTCACCCACCTGGTGCGCAATTCGCACCGGTTCGTCACCAAAGAAGAACTGTTCGACTCCGTGTGGGGCGGGCGCTTCGTCGGCGAGGCGGCGCTGACCAGTCGCATCAAGGCTGCGCGGCGGGCGCTCGGCGACGACGGCGAATCGCAGCGCTACATCAGGACCGTCCGCGGCCGCGGCTACCAATTCGTCGGGATCATCGCCGACGACCCTGCGGCGCAGCCTGATCCCGCGCCGGAGCCGCCCACCCCGCGCCAGCAGATCGCGTTCTGCCGCGCCGCCGACGGTGTTCGACTGGCCTACGCGGTCGCGGGGGAGGGCCCTCCGCTCGTCAGGGCGGCCAACTGGATGACCCACCTCGGTTACGACATCGAAAGCCCCGTCTGGAAACACTGGGTGTGTGAACTGTCGTCGCGGTACCGCTTCATCCGCTACGACGAACGTGGCTGCGGGCTATCGGACTGGGACGCCGCCGATTTCACCTTCGACGACTGGGTGGCCGACCTCGAGTCGGTAGTGGAATCCCTTGGGCTGGAGCGCTTTCCGTTGCTCGGCGTGTCGCAGGGCGGTGCGGTGGCGGTGGCCTACGCGGCCCGGCATCCCGACCGCGTCAGCCATCTGGTGCTCTGCGGCGCCTACGCGCGCGGACGGGCGGTGCGAGCGGTGAGCGAAGCGGAAAAGCGCGCAGCCGCCCTGGATCTGGAGCTCGCCAGGGTCGGCTGGGGGCGAGATGACCCGGCATTCCGTCAGGTGTTCGCCGCGCAGTTCCAGCCGGACGGCACCCGCGCCGACTGGGCCGCGTTCGATCAGCTGCAACGGCGCACCACCTCGCCGGAGAACGCGGTCCGCTTCCTCGAGGAGTTCGGGCGCATCGACGTTCGCGACGAGGCGGCACAACTGACCTGCCCGACGCTGATCATGCATTCGCGCGACGACCACCGGGTGCCGATCCAATTCGCCGAGGAACTCGCCGCGCTGATACCCGATTCGCGACTCGTCGCGATGTCGAGCAACAACCATCTGCTCACCGCCGACGAGCCGGCGTGGCCGCCGTTCCTCGCCGAGGTCGACCGCTTTCTCGCGTCCTGATATCGCTGGGGATCTCCATGCAATCTCCACACATTCTTCATGTGAAGTGGCTGTGAACCGGACATGCTGATCACCATGAACAAGCACCTCCGCACCCTGATCCTGGGTGCCAGCGCGCTGCTCGCCCTTGGCACCCTGTCCGCATGCTCCGGCGGCACCACCACCGAAGCCACCAACACCTCCGAGGCGGTCACCACGCCGCCCGCAGCGACCGCGAAACCGTTCCCGCAGTCGGCGCGATACGTCGCCGACATGAAGGCGGCCGATGGCAAGACCATGGCCATCGGCATCTCCGTCGACGGTTCGTCCGTCGCCGCATATGCGTGCAACGGCACCGACGACGAAGCCTGGTTCTTCGGCAACCAGACCGACGGCAAACTCGACCTCAAGTCCCGCTTCCGCGACACGTTGAGCGCCGAGTTCAACGGCACCGACGTGACGGGCGATCTGACGATGAACGGTGTCGCCTACAAGTTCACCGCCGCGCCGGCTTCGGGCATCGCAGGCATGTACACCGCCGATTTCGAGGGCGTGCGTGCATCGTGGGTGGTGCGTGAGGACGGCTCGGCGACCGGCGTGCAGTTCAACACCGGCAGCATCAGCGGCCGTGACTTCGAGCAGGCCGAACTGCAGCAACTCAACGAACAACAGTTCCGCAGCAGTGTGCGCAACAAGCGTCAGCTTCAGCAGGCGTCACAGATCCAGTTCCTGCAGAACAAGAGTGCGCGGTCGACCATCAACGGCCACGACGTGACACCGACCCTTGTCACCGGCACCTTCCGGTTGGGCTGACCGCCCAACCACCTGATCCGGCTGGGCCGTCGGTCTTTTCATCACCCAGAATCAAAGTCTTCAACGGCCTTGTCGCGACGCGTAGCGTCGACCAACCGTGACCATCTCCGCCGAGTCGGCCGTGCCTTTGGCGTCGACCACTGCTGCGCGATCCGACCGGTGGGCCCACCGCAAGTGGGGATTGATCCGGCTGTTGTCGCCGCTCGTTCTGCTCGGTGTCTGGCAGTTGGGCAGCGCCGTCGGCGTGATCCCACAGGATGTCCTGCCTGCCCCGTCACTGATCGTCGAGGCGGGGATCGAACTGATCCACAAAGGGCAACTGGCGGATGCGCTGCAGGTGTCGGGGCTGCGTGTCGTCGAGGGGCTGCTGCTCGGCGGAATCCTCGGTGTCGCACTGGGAACCGCCGTCGGGCTGTCACGGTGGTTCGAGGCCACCGTCGACCCGCCGATGCAGATGATCCGGGCGCTGCCGCACCTCGGCTTGATCCCGTTGTTCATCCTCTGGTTCGGGATCGGTGAACTGCCCAAGGTGCTGCTGGTCGCGCTCGGGGTGAGCTTCCCGCTCTACCTCAACACCTTCTCGGCGATCCGCCAGGTCGACCCGAAACTATTCGAAACCGCACAGGTGCTTGGATTCTCGTTCTGGCAGCGGTTTCGGACGATCATCCTGCCCAGCGCCGCGCCGCAGGTCCTCGTCGGTGTGCGGCAGTCCCTGGCGATCGCCTGGCTGACGCTGATCGTCGCCGAACAGATCAACGCGGACAAGGGCATTGGCTTCCTGATCAACAACGCCCGCGACTTCCTCCGGATCGACATCATCATCTTCGGTCTGATCGTCTACGCACTCCTCGGAATCGGCACCGACGCCATCGTCCGAACATTGGAACGTCGAGCATTGAGGTACCGGTCATGACGATTGTGTCTGGACGACGGACCGCGACCGCGGGGGAACTGCGCCACGTCGACAAGTGGTACGGCGACCATCACGTGCTCGTCGACGTCAACGTGCGGGTTGGGCCCGGCGAGATCGTTGCGCTCATCGGCCGCAGCGGTTCTGGAAAGTCCACGGTGCTACGGGTTTTCGCCGGACTGTCGACGGACCACACCGGTGAGCGCGTGGTCTCCGGGGCCCCGGCGCTGGCGTTTCAGGAGCCGCGGCTGTTCCCGTGGCGCGACGTACGCACCAACGTCGTGTACGGCTTGACCCGCAGCCGGTTGCCGCGGGCAGAAGCCCAGGCCCGGGCAGACCGGGCGCTGGCCGATGTCGGCCTGGCAGACCGCGCCGGCGCCTGGCCGCTGACGCTGTCCGGCGGTCAGGCGCAACGCGTTTCGCTGGCCCGCGCCCTCGTCGCCGAGCCGGAGCTGCTACTGCTCGACGAACCCTTCGGCGCGTTGGACGCGCTGACCCGGCTGAGCATGCGCGCGCTGCTGCTTGACTTGTGGCGCGAGCACGGTTTCGGCGTGCTGCTCGTCACGCATGACGTGGACGAAGCGCTCGCCCTCGCCGACCGAGTGCTCGTGCTCGAGGCGGGCCGGGTGATCCACACCTTGACCATCGACGAACCGCGCGAGTCGTTTGGCATTCACACCGACCGTTACCGGAACGAACTGCTCGACAAACTCGGCGTCCAGATCTGAGAAAGGCAAACCTTGTCCAAGACACGTTTGGTCGCGGTGGTGATCGCCGCGACAATTCTGCTCGCGGGATGTGTGTCCCGCACCGACAACTCGGGCGCCACGGCGGCTCCCGCCACCGTGGCACTGTCTGAACTATCCGGGCTCACACTGCAGGTCGGCGATCAGAAGGGCGGCACCGAGTCACTGCTGCGGGCTGCGGGTGCGCTGGACAACCTGCCGTACCAAGTGGCGTTCTCCACGTTCACGTCGGGCCCGCCGCAGGTCGAGGCCGCCACGGCAGGCAAGATCGACTTCGCGATCACCGGGAACACCCCACCGATCTTCGGGGCGGCGTCCAACGCGAAGGTGAAGGTGGTGGCCGCGTACGACGGTGGCGGTAACGGCGATCAGATTCTGGTGCATGCCGATTCGCCGATCCAGTCGATCGCCGATCTGCGTGGCAAGAGCATCGTCGTCGGCAAGGGCAGCTCTGCACACGGACACATTCTTGGTCAGCTCGACAAGGCGGGGCTGACACCGTCGGACGTGAAGCTGGTGTTCCTGCAACCCGCCGACGCCTTGTCGGCGTTCAAGCAGCATCAGGCCGATGCGTGGGCGATCTGGGATCCGTATACGGCGCAGGCGGCCGCGCAGTTGCCGGTGCGCAGCATCGGTCAGGCCAGGGACGTCACCAACGGCTACTGGTTCGGTATCGCGTCGGATGCAGCACTCGCCGACCCGAAGCGCAACACCGCGCTTGCCGATCTGTTGGTGCGCTTCGAAAAGGCAGCCCGTTGGGCCAAGGATCACCCGCAGCAGTGGGCGGACGGCTACGCCGCCGCCGTCGGCCTCGATCCGAAGGTGGCCGCCGTCGCGCAGGGGCGCAGCCTGCGGTTGCCGACAGAGCTGGACGACGAGGTCGTCGCCTCCGAGCAGAAGCTTGCCGATCTCTTCGCCGCGTCGGGCCAAATCGCGTCCCCTGCACCGAAATTCAATGACTGGGTGGACCGCCGCTACAACGACGTACTGCGCCCGCTGCTCGTCAGTACCAATTAGGAGTCCGTGTGTCTGCCACATCTGAATCGCCCGCGCGGGCCAAGTCTGAATCGCCCGCTCCGCGGGCCACATCTGAATCGCCCGCTCCGCGGGCCACATCTGAATCGCCCGCTCCGCGGGCCAAGTTCTTCTGGTTCCTACCCACCAACGGCGACAGCCGCTCCATCGTCGGCGCGTCGCACGCGTCGTCGCATCACACCGTGCCCGCGAACTACCGCGCCCCAAGCCGTCGTTATCTGGCCGAGGTGGCCCGCGCCGCCGACCGCCTCGGCTACGAAGGCGTGCTCACTCCGACCGGAACATGGTGCGAGGACGCGTGGTTGACCGCATCGGCGCTACTGGCCGAGACCGAGCGACTGAAGTTTCTGGTCGCGTTCCGGCCCGGGTTGGTGCCGCCGACCCTGGCTGCGCAACAGACGGCGGCGCTGCAGCGGTTCTCCGAGGGTCGCGTGCTGCTCAACATCGTCAGCGGCGGCGACGACCTCGAGCAGCGCCGGTTCGGCGACTGGCTCAGCCACGACGAGCGCTACGCCCGCACAGGGGAGTTCCTGCACATCGTCAATTCGATCTGGCGCCAGGACTCCCTCGACTTCGAGGGCAAGTACTACTCGGTCCGATGCGCGGGTGTCGACGCCGCCGGATCCGCTGCCGCAGATCTACTTCGGCGGGTCATCGCCGGCCGCCCTGCCGATCGCCGCGCAGTACGTCGACGTCTATCTGACCTGGGGTGAGCCGCCGCAGGCCGCCGCAGCCAAGATCGCGGCCGTGCGCAAGCTCGCCGAAGAGCGCGGCCGCAACGTGCGGTTCGGCATCCGCCTGCACACCATCAGCCGCGACACCTCCGCCGCGGCGTGGGCCGTCGCCGACGAGTTGCTGGCCGAGCTCAGCCCCGACCAGATCGCCAAAGCCACTGAGCTGCACGCCAAGTCGCAGTCCGAAGGGCAGCGTCGGATGACAGCGCTGCACGGCGGTCGGGTGGATCAGTTGGAGATCTACCCGAACCTGTGGGCCGGTGTCGGGCTGGTTCGCGGCGGGGCGGGTACCGCGTTGGTCGGCAGCCACGAAGAAGTCGCGAACCTCATCTACGAGTACCACTCGCTCGGCTTCGACGAGTTCATCCTGTCCGGCTATCCGCATCTGGAGGAGGCCTACTGGTTCGCCGAGGGCGTGCTGCCGCTGCTGAAGCAGAAGGGCGTCGCCTAGAACCCGCGAGCAGACATAGAAACGTGTCAATTCAGCGGATTTTGCACGTTTCTGCGTCTGCTCGCGCATAGAACTGAACCGTGGACGCGTGGTTTGAGCGCAGCCCGTTCGTCGGGTTCGCGCCGTGGATCATCTATTGGGTGGTCGCCGACGGTCCGAGCACCTGGATGTTCGGCGCGATATGCGCGGTGATCGCGGCGCTGACGCTCGGGGTGTCCGCAGGCCGCGGCGGACCGCGCCTGCTGGAAGTGGTGACCATCGTGTTCTTCGTCGCGGTGACCATCGCAGGCATGGTCGTCGGCGCCGAGGACCGCGACTGGATGGACACCTACGCCACCACGCTGTCGAGTGGCGTGCTCGCGGTGATGTCGGTGGCGTCGCTGGCGTTCGTGCCGTTCACCGCGCAGTACGCGCCCGAGCGCGGACCGCGTGACGACTGGGAGAAGGCGGCGTTCCGGCGCACCAACCGGGTACTCACGCTGATGTGGGCGCTGGTCTTCGCGCTGATCGCCGTCCTCGGCTACGTCGCCGTCGACGCACCCGAGACCGCGGGTTGGACCAAAGCGGTGATCCCGGTCGTGGTGATCGTCGGCGCCATCGGCATGACGCAGATCTATCCCGCCCGGGCACGGGAGAGCGCCCGACCGGTCTAACCGAGCGCTATTATCTGCGTATGAATGCAGATAAGCAGATCTGTGCGCGACGGCTGGCGGACGAACAGGCCGACCTGGTGGTCGAGGTGTTCCGGATGCTGGCCGACGCCACCCGCATTCAGCTGCTGTGGGCGCTGGCCGACCGCGAACTCTCGGTCAACGAACTCGCAGGACGGGTCGGCAAGCCCGGGCCGTCGGTGTCGCAGCATCTGGCGAAACTGCGGATGGCACGGCTGGTGCGGACCCGCAGGGAGGGCACCCAGGTGTTCTACCGGCTGGAGAACGACCACGTCCGCCAACTCCTCACCGACGCAATACACAACGCCGAACATGCGGCGGGCGGCGTGCCCGCACACCACCTCGACGACAAGGAATTGCGGGTGCTGCACGAGGAAGCGACCGGCTGATGGGACTGGGGCACAGCCACGACCACAGCCCCGCCGTCGACGACGCATTGCGTGACAGCGACGCGGGCATCCGTGCGGTCAAGATCAGTCTGGTGGTGTTGGGCCTGACCGCCGCCGCCCAGTTGGTCATCGTGGCGCTATCCGGTTCGGTCGCATTGTTCGCCGACACCGTGCACAACTTCTCCGACGCACTGACCGCGGTGCCGCTGTGGATCGCGTTCGCAATGAGCAGGCGCGCGGCCACCCGTCGGTACACCTACGGCTTCGGCAGGGTCGAGGATCTGGCGGGCCTGTTCGTGGTCGCGATGATCGCGATCTCCGCCGTGATCGCCGCGGTCGAGGCGATCCGTAGGCTCATCGACCCCGTCCCGCTGACTCACCTTGGCTGGGTGGCGGCAGCCGGCGTCGTCGGATTCCTCGGCAACGAGGTGGTGGCGCTGTACCGCATCCGTGTCGGCAAGCGAATCGGTTCCGCGGCGCTGCGGGCCGACGGATTGCACGCGCGCACAGACGGTTTGACGTCGCTGGCCGTCGTCGTGGGCGCCGCCGGGGCGGCGCTCGGGTTCCCCGCCGCCGACCCGATCGTCGGCCTGGTGATCGCCGCGACCATCGTCGTCGTCCTGGTCTTCGCGGCGCGCGACGTGTTCGGCAGGCTACTGGATCGTGTCGATCCCGAACTGGTCGACGACGCCGTGACCGTATTGGCGGCCAGACCCGGCGTCCGCGCGGTGCGCCGGGTCAGGATGCGGTGGGTCGGTCACCAACTCGAGGCCGACGTCGAACTCGACGTCGATCCGTCGTTGAGCCTTGCCGAGGCGCACACCATCGCCCACAGCGCCGAACACGAACTGGCGCACAGCAATCCGAAGCTCAGCTCGGTGATCGTGCACGCCTATCCCGCGCACGCGCTCAGCAGCTGAACATCTCGCCGATCTGCGGCGGGGCGGTGGCAGGCTGTAAGCACCCGAACACCTGCACGCCGGCGTCGCTGAGCCGCGCCGCCGATTGGTGCGCGTAGTTGACGCACACCAGCCCCGCCTGGTCGCTGCGGCAGCGGTAGTCGCCGAACGCCAGCGACTGAGCGTACGGCAGTTCGGCGCCGGTGCCCGCGTCGAACCGGCCCGGGTCGCCGTGTACCGATCCGACCTGAACGCTCATCCCGTCGAAGTCGACCCAACCGCCTTTCCACTCGCCATAGGCGTCGTCAGGCCGCGGCGGCGGGTCCTTCAGATCCACCAGGCACGCCAATGCGCCCGCGCTGTGCGCAGAGTCGGTCATGCAATTGGTCTTGCCCGACGGGGTGACGAAGGCGACGTCCGCGCCGAGATCGGTCGTTTCGCCGCCGCGCGAGGCGGAGTGGAATTGCGCCGGGTCGGCGGGCGTGCCTGCTTCCACCCAGGCGATGACGTCACTCATCGGCGGCGGGGACAGCGTGTTGTGGCATGGCGCGGGGGGTAGGGACCGGGCCGGGCGGCCGCGCCGGGCGCCCAGTCGGTTGTGGGCCCGCTGGCTTTGCCTGTTAGGCGGTTTGCTGCCCTGACGGGGGGGTCTGTGCTGGGGGGGGTATGTTCGCCCTGGGGGGGGGAAAGGGCCGACCGAGTGCGAACATCCCGCCACCAGCACAGACGCCGCGATCAGGGCAGCAATCCGCATAACGGCCAAGGCTAGCGGGCCGACACGCGATCGGACGCCAGGCGCGGCGGCCGGGCTCGTTCGATACCGTCGGAGCCATGCACCAACACGTTGTCCGCGCAACTATCGAGTCGGGCACGGTCGAGGGCTTCACCCGTGACGGCGTGAACAGGTGGCGGTCGATCCCGTATGCCAGGCCGCCGGTCGGCCCGCTGCGTCTACGTGCACCACAGCCCGTCGAGCCGTGGCGCGGCGTGCGGTACTGCCACGGCTTCGGCTACTGCGCACCGCAGCAACGGATGTACACGGTGCTCGGTCCCGGCAAATACCAGCCGATGGGGGAGGACTGCCTGACGCTCAACGTCGTCACCCCCAAACGGCAGGCAGCACAGCCGCTGCCGGTGATGGTGTTCATCCACGGCGGCGGCTACTTCATGGGCAGCTCGGCGACGCCGATCTACGACGGCGCGGCGCTGGCCCGCCAGGGCTGTGTGTACGTCTCGGTCAACTACCGGCTCAACGCCCTGGGCTGCCTCGACCTGTCGTCGCTGTCCACCAAGGACATCAGGATCGACGACAACCTGTTCCTCCGCGATCTGGTGATGGCGCTGCGCTGGGTGCGCGACAACATCGCGGTGTTCGGCGGCGACCCGGACAACGTGACCATCTTCGGCGAGAGCGCGGGGGCCCATGCGGTCGCCACGCTGTTGGCCGTTCCCGAGGCCAAAGGCCTTTTCGCGCAGGCGATTTCGGAGAGCCCGGCCGCGGGTATGGTCCGGTCTCCCGAGATCGCCACCGAATACGCGGCGAAGTTCGCCGCGCTGCTCGGCGCGGGCAGCGGCGACGGTGCCCGGGCGGTGATGGCGGCCAGGCCCGCGGACCTGGTCGCCGCGTTCGACCGGTTGGTGCGCCAGGGCCAGCGGGAGATGCTCGGCGCGTTCGCGGCGGGCCCGACCCGCAACACCGAGTACCTACCGCTCGATCCCGTCGAGGCGATGGGGGCCGGCGCGGCGCATCGGGTACCGCTCATCGTGGGCACCAACGCCGAGGAAGCCCGGCTGTTCGGCCGGTTCCTCAAGCTGTTGCCGATGACCGAGCCGACCATCGAGCGACTGCTCGCGGCGGTGGAACCCGATGAGCGCGAACGCATTACCGCCGCATACCCCGGCTACCCGGACCCCTCGGCGTGCATCCAGTTCGGCGGCGATTTCGCGTTCGGGTCCGCGGCATGGCAGATCGCGGAGGCGCACAGTCAGCACGCGCCGACGTACCTGTACCGCTACGACTACGCGCCCAGGACGCTGCGCTGGTCGGGTCTGGGGGCCACGCACGCCACCGAGTTGTTGGCGGTGTTCGACGTCTACCGCACGGCATTCGGTCGGCTGCTGACCGCTGCGTCGGACCGCCGATCGGCGCTACGGGTCAGCGACGACGTGCAGGCGCGCTGGCGGACGTTTTCCCGCACCGGTGTGCCGGGGCACGATTGGCCTGCCTACAGCACCGAAGACCGGGCGGTGATGGTGCTGGACCGGCGGCCCCGCGTCGAATACGACCCACATGCCGATCGCAGGCAGGCGTGGGCCGATTTCTCCCTGGCGACCGGATGAGATCCTCGCCCGAATCGGCTGCGCGGCCTGCAGCGGATGTGATTGCGTAATTCGGTGGCTCACCCACTGGACCCGCTGACGGGGGATGAGTTCAGGACGGTCGCATCGATCCTGGACCGTGAACACGGGGTTGGGACCGGTTGGCGGTTCGCCTCGATCGAACTCGCGGAGCCGAGCAAGGCGGAACTGCGCGCGTTCGACGACGGGGGAGCGCCGCCGCCGCGGCGAGCGATCGCGGTGTGCCTGCAGCGGTCCACCAACGCCACCTACAAGAGCGTGGTGTCGTTGACCGATGACCGGGCCGAGTCTTTCGAGCACATCCCGGGTGTGCAGGCCAACTTCACCGTCGACGAATTCGTCGAATGCGACCAGTTGCTGCGCACCCATCCCGACGTGATCGCGGCGCTGGCCAACCGCGGCATCACGGACATGGATCTGGTGTTCTTCGACACCTGGACCTACGGCGACGCGGTGCTGCCCGAGGAGTACCGCAACCGGCGACTCGGCTGGTCGGACAGCTGGCTCAAGGCCGGGCCGGGGGCGAACCCGTACGCGAATCTGGTCAGCGGTCTGCATTGTGTGATCGACCTCAACGCAATGGAACTGCTGCGCGTCGAGGACGACGGTGGCGTCGAGACACCTGACGTGATGGGCGAATACGTGCCCAGCCGCATCCCCGAGGCCATCCGCGCCGAATCGCGGCGCGAACCGCTCAAGCCGCTGCACGTCACCCAACCCGAAGGCCCGTCGTTCACGCTGGACGGAAACCTGCTGCAATGGCAGAACTGGTCGCTGCGCATCGGCTTCAACTACCGCGAGGGCTTGATCCTGCACACCGTGCGCTACCGCGACGCAGACCGGAATCGGTCAGTGGCACACCGATTGTCGTTCGCCGAGATGATCGTCCCGTATCGCGATCCCTCGGTGGACCACTATCGGCGCACCGCATTCGACATCGGGGAGTGGGGACTCGGCTACATGACCACCTCGCTGGAATTGGGCTGCGACTGCCTCGGCGAGATCCGGTATGTGGACGCCGTTCTGCACAACAGCAAGGGTGAGCCGTACACCATCGCCAACGCTATCTGCATCCATGAGGAAGACGACGCGGTGCTGTGGAAGCACGTCGACCACGACGTCGGCGCCGAGGTGCGCAGGTCGCGGCGACTGACCATCTCGTTTCACGTCACGGTGGCGAACTACGAATACCTGGTGTATTGGCGGCTGTATCAGGACGGCAACATCGAATGCGAGGTTCGGGCCACCGGGATCATGGTCACCACGCCGCTGGCCGCCGGCCAACCGCACCCGAACGGCACGCTCGTCGACGAGCGCACGTATGCGCCTTTCCACCAACACTTTCTGGTGGCACGGCTGGACATGGACGTCGACGGCAGCGACAACACCGTGTACATGACCGAGTCGCACCCGGAGCCGGTCGGTCCGGACAACCCGCACGGGCTCTCACTGGTGGTGCGTAACGTGCCGTTGCGCAGCGAGAGCCAGGCCAAACAGGACGTCAACTTCGCAACTCAACGCAGCTGGAAGGTGGTCAACACCAACGTGGTCAACGGCCTTGGCACGCATCCGTCGTACAAGCTTGTGCCGACCGGGGCGATTCCGCCGATGTTCGATCCGGAATCTCCGGTGATCGAACGCGCCGGAGTGATCGGGCACACCCTGTGGGTGACACCGAACCGGCCCGACGAGCGTTGGCCGGCAGGCGAATTCGTCAACCAATCGGCACACGACACCGGGCTGGGCCGGTGGACCCGGGCCAACAGGTCCATCGACAACACCGATGTCGTGCTGTGGTACGTGTTCGGCATTCACCACATCACCCGACCGGAAGACTGGCCGGTGATGCCCGTCGACGTGGTGTCGTTCTGGCTCAAGCCGTTCGGCTTCTTCGACCGCAACCCGTCGCTCGACGTCGAGGGCGCACACACCCAGGCCACCAGTGCACACCACTGACATCATCGAGCGGCCCGCCGATCTGACGGCCGAGTGGCTCTCCGCGGCGCTCGGTGCTCCGGTGCGCGACTTCACGTTCGACCGCATCGGCACCGGCCAGATGAGCGAGTGCTACCGCGTCGAACTCGGCTACGCCGACGGTCAGGACGGCCCGGCTTCGGTGGTGCTCAAGGTCGCGGCGACCGACCCGGTGAGCAGGCAGACCGGTCTGGCGTTGGGCCTCTACGAACGGGAAGTGCGGTTCTACACCGATATCGCACCCGGCATCGACGGGCCCATCGCCCCGTGTCACCACGCCGGGATCGACACCGAGACCGGGGCTTTCCACTTGCTGCTCGGCGACGCCGGACCCGCGGTGGTGGGCGACGAGATCCGCGGCGCGACAGCGCAACAGGCGATGCTCGCGCTCTCAGAGCTGGGCCGGGTGCATGCGCCGCTGCTGGGCGACACCGCGATGGCCAACGCCGAGTGGCTCAACCGTGAGTCGCCGATGAACCAGGCGTTGATCGGCCAACTGTACGCCGGGTTCGTCGACCGGTACCGCGACCGCATCGCGCCCGAACACCAGCAGGTGTGCGAGCGGCTGGTCGCGAGCTTCGATGCCTATGTGGCAAGCGAATCCGCCGCACAGCGGCCACACGGACTGGTGCACGGCGACTATCGGCTGGACAACATGCTGTTCGGTGAGGCAGGCGCCGACCGGCCGCTGACCGTGGTGGACTGGCAGACGGTCACCTGGGGCCCCGCGTTGACCGATGTCGCGTACTTCCTCGGCTGCGCACTGCCCGACGACGTCCGCCGTGCGCACTATGAAGCGCTGCTGCGGGCCTACCATGACGCGCTCGGCGAGAATCCCGCGCTGACGCTCGACGAGGTGCGCGACGGCGTGCGCCGGCAGAGCTTCTTCGGGGTGATGATGGCGATCGTCTCGTCGATGCTGGTCGAGCGGACCGATCGCGGTGACGAGATGTTCATGGTGATGCTGCAGCGGCACTGCCAGCATGTGCTCGACACCGATGCGCTGGCCGTCCTACCGGAACCCGTTGCGCCAGAACCGCTTACTCCGGCTGCTGACGACGAGGGTCCACATGAGGCGACCGATGAGCCGCTGTGGAATGAGAGCTGGTACTTCGACTTCGCCGACCAGGACCAGGGCCTTGGCGGCTGGATCCGGTTGGGGCTGTATCCCAATCAGCGCACCGCATGGGTGAACGCGCTGCTATGCGGACCCGACTCGGCCACCGTGGCGATCAACGACTTCGAGGCCGCGCTGCCCGACGACCCCGCCGCGGTGCGCACCGACCGACTCGAACTCACCCTCGCCGCAACCGAACCGCTGCAGACATACCGGGTGACGGTGCGGGGGCAGGGACAGCGCTACGACGATCCGGCGGCGCTGCTGCGCGGTGAGCCGGGCACACCGATCGAGGTCGCGATGGACCTGGTGTGGTCGACCGCCGGAGTGCCCTACCTGTATCGCGTCACCCCGCGCTACGAGATCCCGTGCACGGTGTCCGGCACCGTCACCGTCGGCGACCGCGATGTGATGGTGCGCGACGTCGCGGGCCAGCGTGACCACTCGTGGGGCGTGCGGGACTGGTGGGCGATGGACTGGGTGTGGAGCGCGCTGCACCTCGACGACGGCGCCCATCTGCACGGCGTCGACATCCGCATCCCCGGCGCCCCGGCCTTCAGCGTCGGATATGTGCAGCCGACCGATCGCCCGCTGGTGGAGGTGCAGGCCACCGCGACACGGGAAGCGTTCGCGGACAACGGCCTACCGACAGCGACGACCATCACCTACGGCGACGTCACCGCGACCATCGACATCCGCGGGCACGCTCCGGTGCTGCTGACCGCGCCCGACGGCCGCATCAGCCACTTCCCGCGGGCATGGGCGACGATCACCACCGACGACGGCCGCACCGGAGTCGGCTGGGTTGAGTGGAACCGCAACCAGCGCTGACCCTCCTTCTCCGCGAGCGACCGTGTTTGCACGTCGACACGCCGCGGAATCCTGTGCAAAAGCGGTCGCTCGCGCGGGTCAGCCCGGCCAGTCGCAGTTCGTCAACTCCGCGGACAGCTCCCACAACCGGCGGGCCGCCACCGGATCGCGGGCCTTCTTTCGTAACCCGGTGACCCGCGGCTTGCCCCACTGGTTGAACCGCGGCGCGAAATACGTACCGCTCGGCAGATCGGTGCGCACCGCCTCGAGCGTGGCGCGCGCACCCTGAGCCGGCGTATGCAGCATGCGCCACACCAGATTTCGCTCACCCACCGGCAACCCCTCTGCGGCGCGCCTGGTGATGCCGCTGTCGGTCATCCCGGGATCCGAGGCGTAGGCGCGCACGCCGCGTGCGGCCAGTTCGTGCACGAACAGCAGATTGGCGAGCTTCGACTCTGCATACGCCGCGGTGCGCGCGTACCTCCTGCGCTGCCAGTTCAGGTCGTCGAAATGAATACGCGCGAAGTGATACATCGCGCTGGCCACCGAGATGACCCGGTCGGTGATCTTGTCGGCGAGCAGACATGTCAACGCGAAGTGGCCGAGATGGTTCGTGCCCATGTGCGCCTCGAAGCCGTCCGCGGTCCGTGTCAGCGGCAGGTTCATCACACCGGCGTTGTTGACAAGCACGTCAACGGTTTTCACCGATTCGGCGAACGCTCGCACACTGGCAAGGTCGGCGAGGTCGAGCTCGGCGGCCGACACGTCGCCGGACATCGCGGCGGCGGCTTGGTCGGCCTTGGCGAGGTTGCGGCAGGCAAGAACAACACTGTGGCCCTCGGCGGCAAGGGCCGCGGCCGTGGCTTGTCCGACGCCGCTGTTGCCGCCGGTGACGATGACACGCATCAGCGCGGAGCGTACATCAGCAGGCCAACACCGATCAGGCTCACCGCGGCGCCCGCGATGTCCCAGCGGTCGGGCCGGAAGCCGTCGGCGACCATTCCCCAGAACAGTGAGCCCGCGATGAACACCCCACCGTAGGCGGCCAGCACTCGGCCGAAATGCGCGTCGGGCTGAAACGCGGCGACGAATCCGTAGGCGCCCAGCGCGATCACCCCCGCACCGGCCCAGACCCATCCGCGGTGTTCACGCACGCCTTGCCACACCAGCCAAGCGCCGCCGATCTCCAGCAGCGCGGCGAGCACGAACAAGGCGACGGATTTCAACACGGTCACGCCCTCAGCGTGCCGCGAGTGACCGCAGAATGTACGCAGAACACGGCGTGTCGGCGTGCAGACGCGGTCGCTCGCCGAACGAGACCGGTCAGACCAGGTGGGCGCTGTCGTCGTGCAGGTCGTCGCGGGTGAGGCCCATCGGCGTCGCCGCGGGCACATCGCCCGCCGCGACCACTTTGCGGGTGATCGGCGTGAGCGCCCGAAACAGCCGCTCGACTTCGTCGTCGGTCAGTGCGTCGAGTGCCGCCAGCGCCAGCGTGTCGGTGGTGTCCTCGATGCGCTGCTTCAAGTCCCGACCGGCGTCGGTGAGCGCACCGTCGGCGTCGAGCAGCCCCCGGTCGGCCAACTGCGACCGGTACCTCTCCCACTTCGCCTCGTCATAGTCGCGGCTGCGCATGATCATCTCCGCGGGCACTCGGCCCGCGGCGGCATGGAGCACATTGCACTCCCGACCCGACACCCCCAGCGTCGCGAGGACCGCGACATGTCCGTCCCCGCGCTGTTCGCGCAACAGTGTCGCCGCATGCCACAGCCGAGCGACGGGATCGTCCGGCCACTGCAGAGCGAGGTTCGCGGCGAACAGCGGCCTGCCATCCAGCGGTGCGCTGCGCGCCGCCTTCTCGGCCAGTTCCGCTGCGGCGGCGGCCTCGTCATCGGTCACGCCGTAGCGGCGTAGCGCTTCGACCGCCGATTCTTCGCGGGCGCGCAGCGCGTCTTCCGGTGACGCGACGTCCCACGCCGCGGGCAGCGCCTTTGCGATGCGTTCGGGGGCGAAGTTGTAAAACGCGGCCGCGACGACCTGCGCGGGCACCACCCCGAACGGTGCGGACCTGGCGGCGAAGTAGCTCATCCAGAATCCGCGAAATCCCAGCTGGTCGAGCGCCGTTCGGGCCTCCGGCGCGAAATACGTGACACCGTGCACCGGTTCGAAGCGTTCGAAGAACCGGCGGGCAAGCGAAGGATGTCTGGTCACTTCTGCAGTTAACCATCACGTCACTCGACGACTTGTTATGGTCCCTGCAATCGCCCGGGGGTGGCATGCCAGTACGGGTCCAGCAGGCGGCCGTGCATACGGTGACTACGACCGTTGGCGCTATGGCGACCCTTGGAGCGCTCATCTTGGCGTGTGATGCCAGCGTCGGAGTGGGCAACACGCCTGCCGTCGGAAAGGAAGCGCTGCAGACCGACATCGCCGATCGGCTCGCTGCGGCAGGCGAAAAACCGCAGTCGGTCACCTGTCAACAGAATCTCGAAGGCGAAGTGGGCAGGACTGCGCGTTGCGAGGTGGTGATGAGTCCGACCAACAGCTTCGAACCGGTCGTCACGGTCACCGGCGTGCAGGGGAGCACCATCAACTACGAGATGCGCCCTGCGGTGTCGAAAGGACAACTCGAGAAGGCGGTCTCGCGACTCGTCGCCGATGCGACGCGCGCCCCGGTGGCGTCTGTGCGGTGCGAATCCGGTCTCGACGGTAAGACCGGCGCCACCGCGCACTGCGAAGTCGACTCAGGCGGACTCACGCTTCGGCGCACGGTCGAAGTGACCGGCGTCGAGGGGCTGATGATGAACTTCGACGTGGTGCCCGTGCTGACCAGGGACGAAGTGGCCACGTCGCTGCTCGACGACCTGCAACGGCAAACCGGCCTGCGGCCCGATTCCGCGCGGTGCGCAGACAACCTCGAGGGCACGCCGGGCAACACGGTCGACTGCACGGTGGTCACCGGCTCGCAAACGGCGGCGTTCACATTGACGGTCACCACCGTCAGCGACGGCAGCATCAATTACAGCTACACCCCGAAGCCTTAGGCCGGATCCGAAAACTCCTCGGCCACAGCCGATACCGCCTCGTCGATGATGGCGCGCATGGCCCGCTCGGCGCCTTCTTCGTCGCGCAACCGGATCGTGCGCGCGACCTGGTCGTGCAGTTCGATCGCCGCGGGGTTGGGCGAGTCCGGCATCATGCCGTGGTGGGTGCGGCCCGCGAGCACCTCGGCCACCACACCGTTAAGCGCACGGAACATCTCGTTGCCGCTGGCCTCCAGTAGGGTCTTGTGAAAGATCTTGTCCGCCAACAGATATGCCTCCAGGTCGCCGGACCGGCCGTGCACCACCATGTCCGACACCGCGGCCGCCATGATCCGGCACTGGTGGGGGTCGGCGCGTCTGGCGGCCAACGCCGCGGCCGCGGGCTCGAAGCCGCGACGCAGTTCGGACAGCGAAACCAACTGCGCGGCGCGGTCCCCGGCCTCCAGCCGCCAGCGAATGAGCCGGGGATCGAAAACGTTCCACTTCGCCGCAGGCTGGATCGTGATGCCGACCCGGCGGCGCGACTCCACCATTCCCATCGACTCGAGCACGCGAATCGCCTCGCGGGCGACGCTGCGTGACACCCCGTGCTCGGCGCTGACCCCTTCCAGCGTCAGGACCTGCCCCGCCGGGTACTTCGCAGACACGATGGCCGCCCCCAGCGCGGTGAGCAAATTGCCGTGCAGTGCGCCGGCGTTTGCCTCAGAAGTCACACATACATCTTGTCATAACTTTGCTGACGTTATTAAAAACATATGATTGCGCTTCAGACTTGCAATCGTATGACTATTGGTGCATGCTGTGTGACGTCAAGCACAACTGGGTAGGTGGAGAGAATGGCGTCACCAATCGTCGTCATGGGCGTTTCCGGCTCCGGGAAGTCGACCGTCGGCGCGGCGTTGGCGCAGCGCCTGCGGGTCCCGTTCGCGGACGCCGACGACTTTCATCCGGCCGCCAACATCGCGAAGATGACGGCCGGTGAACCGCTCGACGACGACGACCGCTACCCGTGGCTCGAAGCGATCGGAAACTGGCTCGCCGGGCATTGCCGCGACGGCGGGGTGATGAGCTGTTCGGCTCTCAAACGCAAGTACCGCGACCAGTTGCGCCGCCATTGCCCCGACGTCGAATTCCTGCATCTGTCCGGCACACCCGAGGTCATCGGTAGGCGCCAGGCCAGCAGGCCCGGACACTTCATGCCCGCATCGTTGATGGCGTCCCAATTCGCCACGCTCGAGCCGCTGGCCCCCGACGAACACGGCGTCGTCATCGACGTCGACCAGAACATCGACTCCATCATCGACAACTACGTCGCGTTATCCGTCGCGCGCACAACGGAACAGGAGAACTGATGAATCCCGCACTCACTGTTTTGGCGGCCGATACCGAGCTACCGGAACCGGTCGCGGCCGGTTGGCAACTGGTGCTGGCCGCGGTCGCGGGCATCGCGCTCATCGTCGTGCTGATCACGATCACCAAGATGCACCCGTTCCTCGCGCTGATCTTCGGCGCGCTGACCGTGGGCATCGTCGCCGGGGAGAACGTCGGCGACGTGCTCGACTCGTTCGGCGACGGCTTCGGAACCACCGCCGCCGGGGTGGGCATCCTGATCGCGCTCGGTGCCATGTTCGCCAAGCTGCTCGCGGACTCCGGTGGCGCCGACGAAATCGTCGACACCATCGTCGGGCACGCGTCGCCGCGGGCGCTGCCGTGGGCAATGGCGTTGGTAGGCGCCATCATCGGGCTGCCGATGTTCTTCGAGATCGGCCTGGTGCTGCTGATGCCCGTCATCTACCTGGTGGCACGACGCTCCCAACTGTCGTTGATCACGGTCGGAATCCCCGCGCTGGCAGGCCTTTCCGCCATGCACGGGTTGGTTCCGCCGCACCCGGGCCCGCTGACCGCCATCGACCTGTTGAAGGCCGATCTCGGCATCACGCTGGCGTTGGGTGTGCTGGTCGCGATCCCGACGGTGATCGTCGCGGGTCCGTTGTTCGGCAGGCTGGCCGGTCGCTGGGTGGTCCTCGACGTCCCCGACCGGTTCGACGCCGACGATTTCGCGCGCGGCAACGGTACAGGCTCGGTGGTCACCGCGGCGGACGTCGCCGAGGGGGAGGCCGCGACGACGAAGACGGCCACCCGCGTCGAGCGGCAACGGCCGAGCTTCGGCATCACGTTGTTCTCCGTGCTGCTACCGGTCGGACTGATGATGGGTAAGGCGTTGGCCGACATCTTCATCGACGACGAGACCAACCTGCTGCGGCAGATCTTCGACATCCTCGGCCGCCCACTGATGGCGCTGCTGATCGCGGTGGTCGTCGGCATCTTCACGTTGGGCCGTGGCGCGGCGATGACACGCGATCAGATCGTCAAATGCCTCGAGACGTCACTGCCGCCGGTGGCGGGCATCATCCTGATCGTCGCGGCAGGTGGCGGCTTCAAGCAGGTCCTGGTGGACAGCGGCATCGGCACACTGCTCGCCGACTGGGCCAAGGGCGCGAACATATCCGCCATCCTGCTGGCCTGGGTGCTGGCCGTATTGATCCGCCTCGCAACGGGTTCCGCCACGGTGGCCACCATCACCGCGTCGTCGTTGATGCTCGGACTGGTCGAAGGCATGAGCACCGGCCAGGTCTCCTTGGTGGTGCTGGCGGTCGGTGCGGGCTCGCTGTTCTTCTCGCACGTGAACGACGCCGGCTTCTGGTTGGTCAAGGAGTTCTTCGGAATGACCGTGGGCCAGACGATCAAGTCGTGGTCGATCATGGAGACCGTGCTGTCGGTCGCAGGCCTCGTGCTGGTGTTGGTGCTCGGGATATTTATCTGACGGCGGCCGCTAGCCTTTGACCACCTGGGTGCCGCCGGCGAGCTCGTCGTGCTTGCCCTGCTTGGTCGGGCTGCCGTTGATGGTCACCGCAATAACGATGACCGCGATCAGGGTCAGCAGACCGCCGATGAACGGCACGATGTTCAACAGCGTCCAGACGTTTCGGATCGCGGCCTGCTGCAGATCCGGTTTGGCGGCGCCGCCGGGCCCGCGCACGCTCAAGCCGAGCAGCTTCTTGCCGGGCGTCCAGCCCTGGCTGGATTCGAACACCAAGAAGTAGAGGAACATCAGCAGACCGGAGAACAGGCCGGTCACCCAGTAATTGTTCAGCGAGCCGATGGCGATGGCGATCACGATCGCGACGACGTTGACGATGATGCCGTCGATGAAGCGCGCCACGAAACGCGGAACCAGGCCACCGGGTTCTTGGCCAACGGGTTGCGAATAACCGCCGGGTTCGCCGTACTGTCCGGGTTGAGGTTGATACTCACCGCTTGTCATGCGGCAAATGTACCGCTCACGTGCACAGATGATGGCAAATTGGCGCGCAACGTGATTCGGGACATCAGCTCCAGCGGCGGCGCTGCTGCTTGGCCTGAGCCTTAGCGGTCCCGGCCAACTCATTCGCGCGCTCACGCGCGGTTTCGGCGAGTTCGGGCGCGCGGTCTCGGGCGATGTCGGCCAACTCCGCTCCGCGTTCACGGGCCGCCTCGGCAAGCACCGGCGCGCGGTCGCGGGCGATTTCGGCCCATTCCGCGCCCCGCTCACGCGCCGCTTCGACGACGACCGGTGCGCGTTCACGGGCGATCTCCGCCCACTCGGCGCCGCGTTCACGGGCGACGTGCGCCAACTCGCGGCCGCGTTCCGCCCCGACCTGGAGGCCGTGTCCGACCTTCTCGGCGAAGGCGCTATCTGTCAGCGTCCCACCGGCTGCCGCGCCGACCGGCAGTGCCGCGCCCACCGCCTCGGTGACCTTGTGTGCCGCGCGACGTCCTCGCCAGCCAAGGGACGGTCTGCCTTCGGTGTCCAGCGCGGCGATGATCAGCCCGCCGATCAAGCTGACGTCGGTCAAAAACGCCCGCCGCTCGTCGGCTTTGCGCTGCGGGTCAGATTCGCTCCAAAACGTGTGCCCGCCAAGGCTTCCCGGTACCACGGAGAAAGCCAGTGCGGCGGACGCCAGGCGCGGCAGCTTGCCGCTGGCGAGCAACAGGCCGCCGCCGATCTGCACCGCGGCGTTGACGCGGGCCACCGTCTCGGCGTTGGACGGGACGTTGGTGCCTACCGGATCCGGCAGCTTGCTCAGGCCCTCGAGGGTGGGACGGGCCGCATCTGCCGCGGGTTTGGGGCTGCGAAGGGCATCGATGCCGCGGCTGATGAAAACCGCCGACAGCATGGGGCGCGCGATTCGTCGGATCAACATGTGCCCTGGGTTCCCCGGCCCCCCGTGACGCAAACGTCAGTAGCGGTTCTTCCGGTCGCGTCGACCGAGCATCGGCATGGCGTACCAGAACACGGCCAACGCCACCAAGGTCGCCGCTCCGGCCACCCACGCCTCGATCGCGCCCAGCACCGCGTCGAAGATGACGACCGCCACGCCGGCGAGCGCTACCCCCAGCAAAACCAGACCCACCATCGCGTAGGTGTGCGCGGCCGAGACCAACGTGTCGAGGCGGTGCCTGCGGAACAACAGTCGATGCATGCTCACGGGTGCGACGAGCAACACGGTGGCGCCTATCGAACACGCGACGGTGACCAGGTAGACGCTGCGCATGACGTCGTCGAGTTGGGTGAACCGTTGCTGGAACGGCAGCGTCAGAAGGAAGCCGGTGAGCAACTGGACACCGGTCTGCGCGACGCGCAGTTCTTGCAGCAGACTCGACCAATTCCGGTCCAGCCGTTGCGCTTCCGTCTCGTCGCGATCCCGATCCCATTTCTGGGCCTCCGGATGCTCGATGTCCGACACCAAGTAAGTGTGACAGTCCGGGGTGCTGCGGTTACGCCGAACGGCGGGTTGCGCCGGTCGCAGTCGGCCGATTGTTGTTCCTTCGGGAAACAGTCGGAGGTAGGCGCTGCTGACCGCAGGCGCGGTCAACTCATCGGCCTGCGAGCAGCAGTTGCGCAAGATGCGTCGTGGTGGCGACGCCGTCGGCGTAGCCGCCCGCTCCGCCGAGGTCGTTCATCACCGCAAGCGTGTACCGCTGGCCCGGCCCGGCGAATCCCACCGTGTTGATCACCCAACCGGTGTCCTCCAGGGACCAGCCGTCCTTGTTGCCGGGTGCCATCGCCGGTCCGGCGCCCCATACACCCCACTGCTGATCGGCGTCGACGTGCTGAAGTTGGGTGACGATGCTCGCGGTGTCGGCCGGATCCAACCGGGTCAGCGTGTAGTTGATCAGTCGATCGAGATCGTCCGGGGTGGCCTTCTGGAAACCCCAGTAGGGATAGGTATTGCTGTAGCCGCGTTGCGGCCGAAGGCCGGTCATTCCGTAGGACGGGAAGTCGTTGTTGAAGGCCTGGTGATCCGCTCCGCTGTACCGCGCCCACAACGTGTCGGCGGCGTCGTCGTCGGACGAGTGGAGCATCGCCGCGATCAGACGGTTGTCGCTGTCCGTCAGGGTGATCGCGCCTGCGCGCTGCCGGGTGAGCAGGTCGACCACCATCGCGAGCTTGATGGTCGACGCCGTCCACACCGAATCGGTGGCGTGCGCGTTGCGATACACCGCCCCCGTCGTGCGGTCGCGCAACACGTAGCCGACGGTGCCGGGCCGGGTGCTCAGGTAGGAATCCGCTGCGGCGATCCTGGCCGCCGCGTCGTCATCGGCCTGCGCGACGGGCGTCGGTAGCACCGCGGCCACGACCGCGAGGATGGTGACAAGAAGCCGTCGCACCGTAGTAGCTTCGCAGGCGTGGCTTTCGTTGCGGGAATCGACTCGTCCACCCAGTCCTGCAAGGTGGTTGTCTGCGATGCGGATACCGGTGAGATCGTGCGGTCCGCGTCGTCGCCGCATCCCGACGGCACCGAGGTCGATCCGCAGCTGTGGTGGGCGGCGTTGGAGGCGAGCATCACCGCCGTCGGCGGCCTCGACGACGTCGCGGCAATCTCGGTAGGCGCCCAACAGCACGGCATGGTGTGCCTGGACGGTGACGGCGCTGTCGTCCGGGATGCGTTGTTGTGGAACGACGTTCGATCCAGCGACGCGGCGGCCGCGCTCGTCGACGAACTCGGCGGACCCGGCGAGTGGGCGAAACGAATCGGCGTGGTCCCAGTGGCCGCCATCACCGCGACGAAGCTGCGCTGGCTGGCCGACCACGAACCCGCGCACGCGGACATGACGGCGGCGGTGTGCCTGCCGCACGACTGGCTGACGTGGCGGTTGAGCGGTTCGACGGACATCACCACGCTGCGCACCGATCGCAGCGATGCGAGCGGCACCGGATACTTCTCCTCGGAAACCGACAGCTATCAACCCGATCTGCTCGAGTTGGCGACGCGCGGGCGGCGGCCCACGCTACCCACTGTGCTCGGCCCGAGGGAGTCTGCCGGCCAGACCCGGTCCGGAGCCGTCCTGGGTCCCGGCGCCGGTGACAACGCCGCGGCGGCACTGGGCCTCGGCGCCGCAACCGGCGACTGCATCGTCTCGCTCGGCACGTCGGGGGTGGTCAGCGCGGTGGGCGAGGCCGCGCCACATGATCCCGAGGGCATCGTCGCCGGATTCGCCGACGCCACCGGACGTCAGCTACCGCTGGTGTGCACCCTCAACGGGGCGCCGGTGCTGGCGGCGGTGACGAAGATGCTCGGCGTCGACTTCGATCAACTCGACAAGCTGGCGCTGTCGGCCCCCGCCGGTGCCGAAGGACTGACCCTGGTGCCTTACCTGGAAGGCGAACGGTCGCCGAACCTACCCAATGCGGCAGGCGCGCTGCACGGCGTGACGACCCGTAATCTGTTGCCCGCCAACGTAGCTCGTGCCGCGGTTGAGGGGCTGCTGGCCTCTATGGCGTACTGCATCGACAAGATCGCCGCCCAGGGTGTCGACGCCCAGCGCATCATCTTGATCGGCGGGGGAGCGCGTTCAGAAGCGGTGCGCCGTATCGCGCCTGCGGTGCTGGGCGCACCGGTATACGTGCCGACGCCTGCCGAGTACGTCGCGATCGGTGCGGCCAGACAGGCGGCATGGGTTGTCTCGCAACAGGATTCGCCGCCCGAGTGGTCGGCGCAGTCGGCGGCGTCCTACGTTGCCGACCCGACGCCGAGTGTGATCGACCAGTATCTCGCCGCGCAACCGCTGACGCTCGGGCGATAGCGCGCTGTGATGTAGCTCAAGTCCCCAACGTGACCTAGATCATTGCTCGGGCTAACGATCGTCGGGAACTCTGGCCGCAATGCGCGATTTGGACTTCTCCTACGACCTCACCCTTGACGAGGGTCGACGGCGCGCCGCGGTGCTCGAAGCGATCGGCGACGACTGGGACCCGGTCGCCGTACTGGCCGTCCAGGAGAAGGCCTACGACATGCTGTACTCCGATCTCGACGATGAGCAGCAGCGGATCTACGACGAACTCGTCGCTTCCGGCGTGCTGCCTGATCGGACGGCCAACCGTGTTACCGATTGATCCGACCGCCAACCGGTGCCGCCGCGCGTGGCTGCCCTGCCCGAACTGCGATCAGGGCGCGGACTGTGTCGAGTGCCAGAGCGCCAGGAACTGTGCGTCGCACTGGCAATACCTGCTGAGCAGTCAGGCGACGGTGGTGCACCTGCAGTGCCCGAACTGCGCCACGCTGTGGTCGACCGACACCCGCAAGCGCACGGTCCGTCGCTACAAGGCGGCCTGAGACCCAGCCGACTGCCTGTATATGGTGGGCGGTCATGAGTCGCCGGTGGTCGCAAGCGTCCTGGGCGCTGTGGGACTTCGGCGCGACCGGCGTGAACGCGATCGTGGTGACGTTCGTCTTCTCCGTCTATCTGACCAGCAGCGTCGGCCAGGATCTGCCGGGGCACACCAGTGCTGCCAGTTGGCTCGGGCGGGCGTTGGCCGTCGCAGGCGTGGTGGTGGCCGTGTTGGCGCCTGTCACCGGGGTGTGGGTCGACGCACCGTGGCGGCGGCGCCGCGTGCTGGCCATGCTGACCGGTGCGGCGGTGCTGCTGACGGCGGCGATGAGTCTGATCCGCGACGATTACCACTACCTGTTACCCGGCCTGATCCTGCTGGCCTGCACCGCGGCGTGCAATGACCTGGCGACCGTCCCGTACAACGCGATGCTGCGGCAGGTGTCGACCACGGAGAGCGCCGGGCGGGTCTCCGGATTCGGTTTGGGGATGGGGTTTTTCGGCAGTGTCCTGCTGCTGCTGATCGTGTACTTCGGCTTCATCTCCGGTGACGGCGACGTGCACGGGCTCCTGGGGTTGCCTGGCGCCGACGGGCAGAACGTGCGAGCGGCGGTCCTGCTGGCGGCCGTCTGGTTCGCGGTGTTCGCGCTTCCGGTGTTCGTTGCCGTGCCGCCGATACCGGTGGGGGAGCGACGGGAGTCGGTCGGGTTTCTCGGCGCATACCGGACGCTGTGGACGGAGATCGTCAGCGAGTGGCGGCGCGACCGCAACGTCGTCTACTACCTGCTTGCCAGCGCGGTGTTCCGCGACGGGATCACCGGCGTCGCGACATTCGGCGCGGTGCTCGGTGTCAAGGTGTACGGGGTCTCGGCGGCCAACGTGCTGTTGTTCGGCATCGGCGCCAGCGTGATCGCCGCCGTCGGTGCGGTGGCCGGCGGCCTGCTCGACGACCGACTGGGGTCGAAGTCGGTGATCGTCGGATCGTTGTTCGCGATGCTCGTCGTTGCACTCACCTTGATGGCGCTCTCGGGACCCGCGGCGTTCTGGGTGTGCGGTCTGTTGCTGTGCCTGTTCATCGGGCCGATCCAGGCGTCGGCGCGCACGTTGATGCTGCGGATCTCGGCCGACGGTAAGGAAGGCGTGGCTTTCGGCCTGTTCACCACGACCGGTCGGGCGGTGTCTTTTCTTGCGCCATGGTTGTTTTCGACGTTCATCGACGTCTTCGACACGGACCGCGCGGGCATGGGCGGAATCTGCGTGGTGCTGGCCCTCGGCCTTGCCGGCATGCTGGCCGTTCGGACACCCGTCCGCCACAATTCGGTTGCGTTGGAACAGCCGAAATTGCCAACATAGTTCTGCGAGCTGTCAAGCACTCGGAGCCTTGGGGGTAACTGAATTGCGCTATCGCAAAGGAGATTCGATCATCGCCCGCCGACGGATCGAGGGCATGAATGTCCCCGAGGTCCCGGCCGGGTCCGTCGGGACGGTCCAGTCCACCACCGTCCTCGGCAAACCCAAGAAGGTTTACTTCTCACTTGCCACGGGCTGGGGACCGAAGCGGTTCACCGTCGATGTTCGGCGTGGGGACGTCGAGGCCGTCAGGGAGACGCGCGTTTAGCCCTGCTCGTTTCGGGGACGGGGCGCGGCCATTTCGGTTGCGGCAGTTCGGTGCCGGACCGCTGGCGCATCCGGTCGAGGACGGTGCGCAGCGGTGGCCACGTCGCGCGGCCGCGACGGGTGACCGCATAGGCGGTCAGGACCACCTGGGGTTCGGCCAGCGGTAGCACTTTGACGCCTGCCGACGTCGGCCTGCCGACGGGTAGCAGCCCGACGCCGAAGCCGGCGACGATCAAATCCTCGACCAATTCCAGACTGTCGATTTCGTGCCCGATACGCGGGACGAATCCGGCGAGCGACGCCAGCGTCCGCACCGCATCTTCGTCGGCGGTGTTGCGGGAGTTCACGATCCACGTCCGATCCGAGTACTCGGCGATATCCGCTGGTCCGTCCGCAGAGTCTGCCGGAACGCCGAGACCCCACGGGACGGACCACAGCGCAACCGTTTCCAGCACCGGGCTTGGCGACGCCGGAGCGAGGTTGTAGTCATAGGTCAGCGCGAGATCCAGGTCGTCGTCGGTCAACAGTGCGAACGCCTCGATGGGCTCGTACTCGCTGATCACGAACTGCACCTTCGGAAACTCCTCGGCGAGTTCGGCGACGATCGGCAGCAGCGAAAGCCGGATTCCGGTCGCGAATCCACCCACCCGGACCGTTCCGGCGGGATCGGCATCCGGGTCGAGGTCGAGGCGGGCGCTGTCGACGGCAGCCAGAATCGTCACCGCGTGCTCGGCGAGGCGCTGCCCGGCGGGGGTGAGTCGCACGCGCCGTCCCGCGGGTTCGATGAGTTGCGCCCCGGTTTCCTTTGCCAGGGCGGCGATCTGCTGCGACACGCTGGACGTGGTCAGGTGGTGTGTCTCGGCGACGGCTCGCATGGAACCGAGCCGCGACAGCGACAGCAGCAGTTGCAGGCGACGGGTGTCCATCACCGGTGATTGTTCAGCATCTGTGAACAATGCGAGACCGATTGATCGGATTCGCGGTCTGGACAAAATGGGTTATACGGCCCAGATTAGTGGGTTGAATGTCCCAATACGACGCTGCCATGCGGCCGGCTTATGCCTGTGATCGCGGATCGCAATCGCGGGCCGTCTTCTTTTCGAGGACGGGAGGCGTTCAGGTATTCGGTGGGCCAACAATGGAAGGGATCGATCATGGACACACCGTCGGACTCCTACGACGTGATCGTGTTGGGTGCAGGGCCGGTCGGCCAGAACGTCGCGGCCCGCGCCCGCGCCGCGGGCCTGACCGTCGCGGTAGTCGAGCGTGAACTCGTCGGCGGCGAATGCTCGTACTGGGGCTGCATTCCGAGTAAGGCTCTGCTGCGCCCGGTCCTCGCCGTCGCAGACGCCCGCAAGGTCGACGGCGCCCGCGAAGCCGTTACCGGCCCGGTTCGAACACAGGGGGTATTCGGTCGTCGCGATCGCTACGTCACGCAGTGGGACGACACCGGACAGGCGACCTGGGTCAAGGAGATCGGCGCCGACCTGATTCGCGGACACGGGCGACTGCACGGACCGCGACGCGTCGCCGTGGAAACCGCCGACGACGAGACGGTCGTGCTGACCGCGAGGCACGCCGTCGCGATCTGCACCGGCAGCACCGCCACCCTGCCCGATATCCCGGGCATCGCCGAAGCGCGCCCGTGGACCAACCGCAAAGCCACCGACAGCAGTGCGGTGCCGCCGCGCCTGGCTGTCGTCGGCGCAGGCGGTGTCGGCGTCGAAATGGCCACCGCCTGGCACGGTCTCGGCTCGCAAGTCACCCTGTTGTCGCGCTCCCGTGACTTGTTGCCCCGCATGGAACCCTTCGTCGGTGAGTTGGTCGCAGACGGACTTCGGCATGCAGGCGTCGACGTGCGTACCGGGGTGGCGGTCGCTGAACTGCGCCGCCCCGGCGGTGCCGGCGAGGTGACCGTGACGCTCGACAACGACGACGAATTGCGCGTCGACGAGGTGCTCTTCGCCATCGGCCGCACCCCGAACACGTTCGACATCGGTCTGCAGACAGTGGGTCTCGCGCCGGGTTCCTGGCTGGACGTCGACGACACCTGCCGGGTGACCGGCGCCCACAACGACTGGCTGTATGCGCTCGGTGACGTCAACCATCGCGCGCTGCTCACCCATCAGGGCAAGTACCAGGCCCGGATAGCAGGAAACGCGATCGCCGCGTCTGCCGCGGGCGCGGGGCTGGATCGGACCCCGTGGAGCGCGCACGTGGCGACCGCCGATTCGCACGCGGTACCTCAGGTGTTCTTCACCGACCCCGAGGCCGCCGCTGTCGGTCTGACCGCCAAGGACGCGGAGCACGCCGGTTACCGGGTGCGTGTCGTCGACGTCAACATCGGTGAAACCGTGCCGGGGGCAAACTTTTTCGCCGACGGGTACACCGGCCGGGCGCGCATGGTCGTCGATGTCGACGGCGACCATCTGCTGGGCGTCACCTTCGTCGGTCCCGGTATCTCGGAACTTCTGCACTCGGCGACCGTCGCCGTCGCCGCGCGGGTTCCGATGGCCAGGCTGTGGCACGCCGTGCCGTGCTTCCCCACGATCAGTGAGGTGTGGCTGAAGCTGCTCGAGGCAAACCGCGATATGACGGTCGAGGCAGACAACGCACGGATTGTCTGACACCGGGCAATGCGGTAACCATTCGCTGCGGATCGCACGGCTTCGATTCCCCGCGGCGCACTGTGACGTGCCTGACGACCACGTAGGGTTGTCGCGTGGACTTGCTACTCGGAATCGACATCGGAACCGGGAGCACGAAGGGTGTCCTGGTGGACACCACCGGTTCGATCGTGGCGTCGGAGGCGATTCCCCACACGATGGATCTGCCGCGGCCCGGGTGGGCGGAGGTGGATGCCGAGGGTTTGTGGTGGCGCGAGGTGTGCGCCATCAGCACTTCGCTGATGGCACAGATGCCCGGCGGCGCGTCGCTCGCCGGAATGTGTGTCAGCGGCGTCGGGCCGTGCCTCGTTCTCTGCGACGCCGACCTGCGACCACTGCGGCCCGCGATCCTCTACGGCATCGACACCAGGGCCACAGCGGAGATCGAGTCGTTGACCGCCGAACTCGGCGAGCAGAACATCCTGGACCGCGCAGGCACCCTGCTGTCGAGTCAGGCCGTCGGCCCGAAACTGGAGTGGGTCCGGCGCCACGAACCCGACGTGTTCGACAGGGCCGCCGGATGGTACGGCTCCAACTCCTACATCGCCGCCAAGCTGACCGGCGAATACGTGATGGATCACCACACCGCCAGCCAGTGCGACCCGCTGTATGCCACACGCGGGTTCGACTGGAATCACGACTGGGCGCAACGCATTTGCGGGCCGTTGCCGCTGCCACGGTTGGTGTGGCCGAGCGACGTGGTCGGGTTCGTCACCGCGGCGGCCGCCGAGGCGACGGGAGTCCCTGTCGGCACCCCGGTGTCTGCTGGCACGGTCGACGCCTACTCCGAGGCGTTCTCGGTCGGCGTCCGGCAGCCAGGGGATCAGATGCTGATGTACGGCTCGACGATGTTTCTGGTGCAGATCATCGACGAGTACCACAGCGACCCGACGCTGTGGACGACGACGGGCGTCGATCACAACAGCTTGGCACTGGCCGCAGGCACATCCACGGCGGGCAGTCTGATCGCGTGGCTGCAAAAGGTCACGGGCGAACCGTCGTTCGAGGACCTGACCGCGGAGGCGCAGCGGGTGCCACCGGGCAGCGAAGGGCTGCTGGTGCTGCCGTACCTGGCGGGCGAGCGGACGCCGGTCTTCGACCCGCGCGCCCGCGGCGTCGTTGCCGGCCTGACCTTGCGCCACGGCCGCGGACATCTGTTCCGAGCTGCCTACGAAGGGATTTCGTTCGGCATCCGGCAGATCCTCGAGCGTTTCGACGACGCGCACAGCGCGTTGCGGACCGTGGCCGTCGGCGGCGGACTACGCAGCCCGGTCTGGGCGCAGGCGGTCAGCGACATCACCGGACGCCCGCAACTCGTACCCGAGCAGGCCATCGGTGCCAGCTACGGCGACGCCTTGCTGGCGGGCATCGGCGTCGGCCTGGTGGAACCCGACACCGATTGGGCGAAAATCGCCCGCGAGATCAAACCGGACGCGCGCAACCACGAACTCTACGAAGGCCTGTACGCGACGTGGCGTGAGTTGTACCCGGCAACCCGCGACCAGGTGCACAGGCTCGCCGAACCCGGTCCGGCCTAGCATCAGCCCATCGTGTAGCCGCCGTCGACGGGAATGTCGACGCCGTTGATCATGCTGGCCGCGTCGGAGGCCAGCCATACCACCGCGTCGGACACCTCCTGCGGTACGGCGAAGCGTCCCAACGGGATTCGAGCGAGCATGGGCGCGGCCTTGGCCTCTTCGCCCCAAACCCGTTGGCCCATCTCGGTGAGGACCACGGTCGGGCACACCGAGTTGGCGCGGATGCCGTACGGGCCCAGTTCGCGCGCCAGGACCTTGGTCGCCATCACGAGCCCGGCCTTGGAAGCGCAGTACGCGTAGTGGTCCGGTAGCGGAGCCAACGCCGCCGCCGACGCCACGGTGATGATGGATCCCCCGGTGCCCTGTTCGACCATGGCAGCGCCGACCGCCGAAGCCAGCAGCGCAGGGGCCCGCAAGTTCACCGCGATCGTCGCATCGAACACCGCCGGATCCGTCTGCAGCACCGATTGCGGATGGGAGATGCCGGCATTGTTCACCAGGACGTCGAGGCCGCCGAACGCGTCGTGGGCAACCTGCGCCAGCTGTGCGGCGCCGTCGGGATGAGCCAGATCCACCGCGGCAGTACGCACTTCGGCGTCGAATTCGGCGGTCAGAGCGGTCTTCGCGGCGGCCAACTCGTCTTCGTCGCGGCCACTGAGCACCACGCGGGCGCCTGCCGACGCGAACGCCTTCGCGATGTCGGCGCCGATGCCCTTGGTGGCGCCGGTGATCAGGGCGCGCTTGCCGTCGAGGCGCAGGACGCCCGCGTAGCGCCGTTCGGTCATCGTTGTCACGCTTCACCTTTCGCAGGCTGGTCGGCGGCCTCCACGCTGGCCAGAATGGCCGCCGCGGTCACCGGATCGGTCACCAACTGGTTGAAATAGCCGCCGCGCGCCCCCGCGACGATGGAGTCGACCTTCTCCTGACCGACCGCCACCGCGATGGTGACCGGGACGTGGCGCAGAGCCTCGAGTTCGACGGCGATCAGGCGTTCGCGGCCCTCGAAGTCGACCTCGTCACCGGCACGGTCGAAGAACCGCGAGCAGACGTCGCCGACGGCCGAGCGCAGCGACGTGGAATCCGTTGGTACGAAACGGGGAATGTCCGAACGCATCAGAGGTGGCGCGCCGACGCCCATCAGCGCGCACCGGGCGCGCGGCCACAGATGCAGCACCCGCTGGATGCTCGGATCCTTCAACAGCGACGGGTACAGGTCCGGACCCGGCAAGGCGGGCGCGAACAGATAGTTCGGCCGACCGCCCACCCGGTTGGCGACCCGGCGGGTGATCTCGTTGGTCTGGTACCACTCCTCGGGCTGGTCGTTGCCGCCGACCGTCGGCGCCACCAGCACGCCTGGCAGCGATGCCAGTTCGTACTGTGCCACTTCGTAGACGGTGCGGCCCGACGACACCAGCAGCACGTCACCCGGCAAAAGTCCGGCGGCCGCAAGCGCCCGGCCGACGGCGGGTGCCAGCGCGGCGCCCATCACGTCGACGATCGTGCGGCCCGCACCTGGCGCGGGCAGCGGATGGCTGAGATACACCGTGGTCAGCGACAGCGCACGGACTAGCCGATCGGCAACATCGCTGGTCGCGACCTCTTCGGGCGGCACCACTTCGATGCGCACGATGCCGCGTCGCTTCGCCTCGGCGAGTAGCCGGCTGACGGTGGCTCGGCTGGTGCCCAGTTGTGCGGCGACCTCGGCCTGGGTGGCCTCTTCGGTGTAGTAGAGCTTGGCGGCCGCATACAGCAACGACGGTTGGAAATGTCCGGCGTCGACTTCGGAGACGGCGGTGTCGACGCCGTCCGGTTGGGTGGAGTGCGCGGGCCCTGGCACGTGACGAGTATGACACTGCACATGTGTTCGGGGCGAAATTTCTATGAACATCTGTTCTGGACATTTGTGCACCAGCTGCTTTAGTGTGACTGCAACCACAGCGATATCGCGCTGTGATCGGCCGGTTCACCGACATCGAAGGAGTTGCAGATGTCCGACCAAGTCCCCGAGAAGATGCAGGCCGTGGTCTGCCACGGGCCGCACGACTATCGCCTCGAGGAGGTGGCGGTGCCCACCGTCGGCCCCGGCGAAGCCCTGATCAAGGTCGAGGCCGTCGGCATCTGCGCCAGCGACCTGAAGTGCTATCACGGCGCGGCGAAGTTCTGGGGTGACGAGAATCGTCCGGCCTGGGCCGAGACCATGGTGATTCCCGGTCACGAGTTCGCCGGGCGGGTAGTCGCACTCGACGACGCCGCCGCCGCGCGGTGGGGGATCACCGTCGGCGACCGGGTGGTCTCCGAGCAGATCGTGCCGTGCTGGGAATGCCGGTTCTGCAAGCGCGGGCAGTACCACATGTGCCAACCGCACGACCTCTACGGATTCAAGCGGCGCACCCCCGGAGCGATGGCGAGCTACATGGTGTATCCGGCGGAAGCGTTGGTGCACAAGGTTTCTGGTGACATTCCCGCACACCACGCGGCATTCGCCGAACCGTTGTCGTGCTCACTGCACGCCGTCGAGCGCGCGCAGATCACCTTCGAGGACACCGTCGTGGTGGCGGGTTGCGGACCGATCGGCCTCGGTATGGTCGCCGGCGCCAAGGCCAAGAACCCGATGCGGGTCATCGCACTGGACATGGCCCCGGAGAAGCTCGACCTGGCCAAGGCCTGCGGCGCCGACCTCACGATCAACATCGCCGAGCAGGATCCCGTCAGCGTGATCAAGGACCTCACCGACGGTTACGGCGCCGACGTGTACCTCGAGGGAACCGGTCATCCCTCCGCGGTTTCCCAGGGGCTCAACGTGTTACGCAAGCTCGGCCGCTACGTCGAGTACGGCGTCTTCGGCAGCGAGGCCTCGGTCGACTGGAGCATCATCAGCGACGACAAGGAACTCGACGTGCTCGGCGCGCACCTCGGCCCGTACTGCTGGCCAGCCGCGATCAAGATGATCGAGTCCGGCGTACTGCCGATGGACAAGATCTGCACACACCAGTTTCCGCTCACCGATTTCCAGAAGGGCCTCGACCTGGTCGCCAGCGGCAAGGAGTCGGTGAAGGTCTCGCTGATTCCGGCCTGATCGATCGCGCCGAAGCGAAGGACGAGAAATGAGTCGAGAACTGTCGCGCCGCGACATGCTGGCGGCCATGGGCCTTGCCGGCATGGCGGCGGTGAGCCTGCCGGTGCTGTCGGCATGCGGCGTCGGAGGAAAGACCAACGCGCCCAACGGGGCTGGGGAGGTCACCGGCGGATTCGACTGGAAGAAGGCCGCCGGGTCGACGATCAACATCCTGCAGACCCCGCACCCCTACCAGAAGTCCTACCAGCCGCTGCTGAAGGAGTTCACCGAACTCACCGGGATCAACGTCAACGTCGACCTGGTGCCGGAGGCCGACTACTTCACCAAGCTCAACACCGAATTGGCCGGCGGCAGCGGCAAACACGACGCGTTCATGCTCGGCGCCTACTTCATCTGGCAGTACGGGCCTGCCGGATGGATCGAGAACCTGGACCCCTGGTTGCAGAACTCGTCGGCCACCGGACCCGACTACGACTTCGAGGACATCTTCGAAGGTCTACGTACTTCGACGCGATGGGACTTCACCACCGGCAACCCGTTGGGCACCGGTGGGCAGTGGGCGATTCCATGGGGATTCGAGAACAACGTGGTGGCCTACAACAAGAAGTACTTCGACCAGCGCGGCATCAAGAAGTTGCCGGACCGGTTCGACGACTTCATCCAACTGGCGGTCGACCTCACCGACCGCTCACAGAACCGCTACGGCATCGCCACCCGCGGGTCGAAGTCGTGGGCCACCATCCATCCCGGCTTCATGACGCAATATGTGCGCGAAGGGGCAGTGGACTACACGTTCAACGGCTCCGACCTGGTCGCCCAGATGGACAGCGACAAGGCGATCGACTTCACCAAGAAGTGGATCGAGATGCAGCACAAGGCGGGGCCGACCTCGTGGACCTCCTATGACTACCCGAACGCCACGGGCGATCTCGGCGACGGCACGGCGATGATGGTGTACGACGCCGACAGCGCGACCTACCCGAAGAACAAGCCGGGCGCCAGCGCCCTGGCAGGCAACCTGGGCTGGTATCCGGGTCCGGCCGGTCCGGATGGCAACTACAAGACCAACCTCTGGACGTGGAGTTGGGCGATGAGCGCCAACTCCCGCAACAAGTTGCCCGCCTGGCTGTTCATCCAGTGGGCGACAGGCAAGGACTCGTTGAACAAGGCCGTCGAAGGCGGCACGTACGCCGACCCGGTCCGCAAGTCGGTGTTCGACACGACGTTCAAGCGCGTGGCCGCCGACCAGTTCGGCTACCTCGAGGCGTTCGAGACCGTGATCGGATCGTCGAAGATCCAGTTCACCCCGCAGAAGAAGTTCTTCGACACCACTCAGAACTGGGCGGTCGCGCTGCAAGACATCTACGGCGGTGCAGATACCGCGTCGCGGCTGCGCAGCCTCGCCAAGACCAACACCTCCAAGGTCAATCTGTAGGAGTCCGGCGCACCATGACAACTCAGACATCCAAGGTCTCCCAGTCCGCTCCCGAGCAACCCGACACCACCGCGCGCCGAGTGCTGCCCGAGGTCCCGCAGTGGCGTCGCAGACTGCGGCCCTACCTGCTGTCGATCCCGGCGCTGGTGATCGTCATCGGCATCCTCTACCCGTTCGTGCTGGGCGCCTACTACGCGTTCCTCAACTACGCGGCGGTCAATCCCAACCCGCACTTCGTCTGGTTCGACAACTTCAAATCGGTACTGGGCGACCAGGTCTTCTGGCAGAGCGTGAAAGTGACCGGCATTTTCGCGGTCGCGGCCACCGCGATCGAGACGGTGCTCGGCGTCGGGTTGGCGTTGCTGCTCAACCGGTCCAGCACCATCGGGCGGGTTTTCGAGAAGGTGCTGATCGTTCCGCTGATGATCGCGCCGGTGATCGCGGGCGTGATCTGGAAGCTGATGTTCAACCCGCAGTTCGGCGTTCTGAATCACGTTCTCGGACTGGGAAGTACCTTCGACTGGCTGTCCGGCCGCACCGCGCTGATGTCGGTGATCCTGGTCGACACCTGGATATTCACCCCGTTCGTGGCCATCCTGGTGCTGGCCGGTATCCGGTCGCTGCCCAGGGAGCCGTTCGAAGCCTCCGAGGTCGATGGCGCCAGCTGGTTCTACATGTTCCGCAAGCTGATGCTGCCGATGCTGTGGCCTTACATCCTGGTGGCGGTGATCTTCCGGTTCATGGACAACCTGAAGGTGTTCGACCACATCTACGTGCTGACCGCAGGTGGACCCGGGGTGGCGACGCGCACGCTGCAGATCGGCGCGTTCGAGGACTCGATCATCAACCTCGACTACTCCCGCGGCAGCACCTACATGCTGCTGCTGTGGATCATCGTGTTCATCACCGCGCGCTACCTGGTGAGCGTGCTCGGCAAGGCGCAGCGACGTGCTGCCGGAGCGGAGTCGTAGACCATGGCCAAACAGGAACTATTGCCCGGCCAGAAGCGCTTCTCCATCGGCGCCGCCGTCGCGGACGTCGGGTTGGTCTTCTGGTTCCTCTTCTCGCTGTTTCCGATCGCCTGGATGTTGTTGCTGGCGTTGAAGAATGACGAGCAGCAGACCACGACCTACTTTCAGTTCAGCCCCACCTGGTCCAACTTCGCGACCGTGGTGAGCGACAAAGGCACCCAGCTGACCAGCGTCGACTTCAAGGCGTCGCTGATCACCAGCCTCATCAATTGCGGTGGCGCGGTAATCGTTTCGCTGGTGATCGGCATTCCGGCGGCCTACGCCGCGGGCCGGTGGCGCTACCGCGGCAGCGAGGACCTGATGTTCCAGATGCTGTCCTTCCGGTTCGCGCCGGAGCTGATGGTGATCGTGCCGCTGTTCGTGATCTACAACCAGATCGGATTGTTCGACACCAAGGTCGGCATGATCTGGGTGCTGCAACTGGTCACGATGCCGCTGGTGGTGTGGATCCTGCGATCGTATTTCCAGGATCTGCCGGAGGATCTCGAGCAGGCCGCGCTGCTCGACGGCTACACCAGGACGCGAGCGTTCCTGATGGTTGCGCTGCCGATCGTGCGGCCGGGCATCGCCGCCGCGGCGCTGCTGGCCTTCATCTTCGCGTGGAACAACTACGTGTTCCCGTTGATCCTGGCCGACACCAACGCCGCCACCGTCACGGTCGCCATCACGAAGTTCCTCGGTGGCGGTGGGCAGGCCTACTACAACCTGACCGCCGCGGCGGCGATCATCGCCGCACTCCCGCCCCTGATCCTGGCGCTGACCATTCAGCGCTACCTGGTACGGGGCCTGTCGTTCGGGGCGGTGAAAGCCTGATGGCAACGGTGCGCATCACCGATCTGCACAAGTCGTACGGCAAGACGAAAGCCGTCGACGGCATATCGGTCGACATCGACAACGGCGAATTCTTCGTCATCCTCGGCCCGAGCGGCGCCGGTAAGACCACGACGCTGAAGTCGGTCGCGGGTCTGATCGACGTCGACGGCGGCACGGTCGCCATCGGCGGCACCGACGTGACACGCGTCGAGCCGTACCACCGCAACGTCGCGATGGCGTTCGAGAGCTATGCGCTGTATCCGCAGAAGACCGTCAGCGAGAACCTCGCCTCACCGCTGAAGTCCGGTCGCACCGGCAAGTACACCGAGCGGCAACGCACCGAGCGCATCGACCAGGTGACCACGACGCTGGGAATCAACCACCTGCTCAAGCGTTTTCCGCGCGAGCTGTCCAACGGTCAGCGGCAGCGGGTGGCGTTGGGCCGGGTGCTGGTGCGACCCGCCGACATCTACCTGCTCGACGAGCCGCTCAGCCACCTCGACGCCAAGCTGCGGGCGTCGATGCGGGCCGAACTCAAACAGCTCGGCGCGATGTCGAACACCACCACGCTCTACGTCACCCACGACTATCAGGAGGCGCTCGCGCTCGGCGACCGCATCGCGGTCATGCGTGCGGGCAAGCTGATCCAGATCGGTAGCCCCGAGGAGATCTGGCGTCGGCCTGCGGACACCTTCGTCGCGCGCGCGTTGGGCCAGCCGGAGATCAACCTCCTCGACGGAGTCGTCGACGACCATCGAATCCGGTTGGGCGACGGATCGTTCGACGTGCCGGTGCCCGACGGCGTTCGCTGCGACAGGGGTGATCGGGTTCGGGTGGGCCTGCGACCCTGCGATGTTCACGTCGCCGATCCGGACTCGGCCGCGATCCGCGGACGCGTGGTGCTGGCCGAACGGTTGGGCCGCAACATCGAACTCACCGTCGACGTCGCGGGCACGCAGGTGATCGTGTTGGCCTCCGGCCGCGAAGGTGTCGGCGAAGGGGCGCACGTCGGGTTGAGCGTCGCCGATCCGGACGTGCACGTGTTCGCCGCCGGCGAGGGAGACAGTCCACGGCTGAACGCGAACGACACGCTGGAGGTAGCACAATGACCGCCACCCTCGAGAAGCCCAGCACCGGCACCGCACAAAGCCTCACGCTGACCGACCTGGTGAAGACGTACGCGTCGCGCGGACGGGAAAGCGTGACCGCGGTCAAGGGCATCAACCTGGCCATCGAAGCCGGCGAGTTGGTCGCCCTGCTCGGGCCGTCGGGCTGCGGCAAGACCACCACGCTGCGGATGATCGCCGGATTGGAAACCGTGACAAGCGGTTCCATCCGCATCGGCGAGCGGGAGGTGTCCGGCCTTCCGGCCGCCAAACGCGGTATCGGCGTCGGTTTCGAGAGCTACGCGCTGTACCCGCCGCTGTCGGTGCGGGAGAACCTGCTGTACGGCCTCAAGGCCAGGAAGGTGAAGGGCGCCGAGCAGATGGTCGCCTCGATCAGTCGCAGGCTGGAGATGGACGACATGCTCGAACTGCGCCCTGCCGGGCTGTCGAGCGGTCAGAAGCAGCGCGTCGCGCTGGCTCGCGCGCTGGTGCGCAACCCACCCGTGCTGCTGCTCGACGAGCCCCTGTCGCACCTCGACGCGTCGGCGCGGCAGCGGGTGCGGCGCGAACTGAAGGTGCTGCAGCGCGAATTCGGCTACACCACCATCGTCGTCACCCACGACCAGGTCGAGGCGCTGTCGCTCGCGGACCGCCTCGCGGTGATGGATGCGGGCGTCGTGCAACAGTTCGGCACCCCCGACGAGGTGTTCGACGACCCGGCGAATCTGTTCGTCGCACAGTTCGTCGGTGAACCACAGATCAACGTGCTGCGCGGGGTGGCGAAGGTCGACAACGGCCGGGTGCGAGTCGAGGTCGGCTCAGGCACAGGCGGTTTGGAGACGACTGCCAAAGAGGTGGCCGACGGTACCCGCGTCACGGTGGGTATCCGCCCGCAGGACTGCGCGCTGAATCCGGCTGCCGAGAAGGGGATCACCGCCACCGTCGCGTACTTCGAACACCTGCTGGAGTTCGGACTGGCGACCAGCACCGTCGCAGGCATGGAGGAAGGAATCATCGTGCAGACCCCGGCGTCCGAATCGTATGAACCCGAACAGCGCGTGGTGGTCACCGCACCACCCGAACGCGTCTACCTGTTCGACGCCGAGACCGGAGAGCGCCTGCGATGACGAAGCTTTTCAACGACCCGGCCCGCTTCAGCGACGACATGCTGGTCGGGTTCCTCGACGCCTACGCCAAATACGTGAGCGGCGTGCCCGGCGGCGTGGTGCGCGCACACCAGACCAGGCCGGGCAAGGTCGCGGTGGTGATCGGCGGCGGGTCAGGGCACTATCCGGCGTTCTGCGGAACGGTCGGACCCGGATTCGCCGACGGCGCTGTGGTCGGCAACGTGTTCAGTTCACCGTCGACCGAGGAGGCCGTCTCGGTGGCGCGCGCGGCCCACGGCGATGCGGGCGTGTTGTTGACGACTGGGAACTACGCCGGCGACGTGTTGAACTTCAGCCTCGCTGCCACACAGTTGCGCGACGAAGGGATCGACGCGCACTACTTCGCGGTGACCGACGACGTCGCCAGCGCACCGAAGGGGGAGGAGAGCAAGCGCCGCGGTATCGCCGGTGATGTCACGGTGTTCAAGGCCGCGTGTGCGGCGGCCGAAGAAGGACTCGACCTGGCCGGCGTGATCCGGGTTGCCGAGAAGGCGAACGCCGCGACCCGCACGCTTGGGGTGGCGTTCGACGGCTGCACCCTGCCCGGCGCGGATCACCCGCTGTTCACCGTGCCGGATGGCAAGATGGGGCTGGGGCTCGGCATCCACGGCGAACCCGGCGTCGAGGAACGGGACATGCCGACCGCGGCCGGGCTGGCCGCCACCCTGGTCGACGGCGTGCTCGGCGACAACGAGGACGCCACGTCTCGTCGAATTGCGGTGATACTCAACGGACTCGGCCGCACGAAATACGAAGAACTGTTCGTGGTGTGGGGTGAGGTCGCCCGACTCCTTCGTGATCGCGGTTATCAGCTGGTCGAGCCCGAGGTGGGGGAACTGGTGACCAGCCTCGACATGGCCGGGTGCTCGCTGACCGTGATGTGGCTCGACGACGAACTCGAACGCTACTGGAAGGCGCCCGCTGACACGCCCGCCTACAAGAAGGGGGCCGCCGACGTCTGGGCGGCAGCAGGGGAGCGGCGAACCGACAGCAGCACCGTTGAAACCGCCACGACCACACCGGATTTGGCGTCGCTGTCGGACAGCGACGGCCGCGCGGGCGGCAGGTTGGTGGCGCGGGCGTTGGAGGCGATGGCGGAGACGCTGACCGCAGCGGAAGAGGAACTCGGCCGCCTGGACGCGGTGGCAGGCGACGGCGACCACGGCCGCGGCATGGTCAGAGGGGCGACCGCGGCACGCGACGCGGCCCTGAGCGCTGTCGACGCAGGCGCAGGACAGGGTTCGGTCCTTACGGTCGCGGGCGAACAGTGGGCGGCCAGGGCGGGCGGCACGTCCGGCGTGTTGTGGGGCGCACTGCTCAAGGCGTTCGGAACGCGGTTGGGCGACACCGGAAGACCGGACGGTCGCACCATCGCGGCTGGCGTGCGGGCCGGCTACGACGCGCTGATCCAACTCGGCGGCGCGGCACCGGGAGACAAGACGATGCTCGACGCGCTACTGCCGTTCGTCGAAGATCTCGAGCGACGCGTCGGCGACGGCACACCGTGGCAGCAGGCGTGGGCGGCGGCCGCGGACGTCGCGACCGATGCCGCGCGCGGCACGGCGGACATGCGACCGAAGATCGGCAGGGCAAGGCCGCTCGCCGACCGCAGCGTCGGAACACCGGACGCGGGGGCCATCTCACTTGCCATGTGCGCCGTCACCGTCGCCGACTGCTTCACCCTGACCTCCAAAGGAGAAACCCTGACATGACAGAACACTCCGCAGGTTTGCGGATCGTGGTCGGCGCCGACGACGCCGGATACGAATACAAGGAAGCCCTCAAGGGCGACCTGCTCGCCGACCACCGCGTCGCCGAAGTCATCGATGTCGGTGTCGGCGCAGACGACAACACCGCATACCCGCATGTCGCGGTCGCGGCGGCGCGCGTCGTGGCCGAAGGCAACGCGGACCGGGCACTGTTGGTGTGCGGGACCGGTTTAGGCGTCGCGATCAGCGCCAACAAGGTGCCCGGCATCCGCGCCGTCACCGCGCACGACAGCTTCTCCGTCGAGCGGTCGGTGCTGTCGAACAACGCGCAGGTGCTGTGCTTCGGACAACGCGTCATCGGCCTGGAACTCGCGAGGCGGCTGGCCCGCGAATGGTTGGCATACGAGTTCGATCCGCAGAGCGCGTCGGCGGGGAAGGTGGAGGCCATCGGCGAGTACGAGCCGGCCACGCAGGCCAGCGCAGGATGACGATGGCCGAGACACTTCTCGAATGTTCGTCGATCACAAAGGGATTCGGCGGCGTACCGGTCCTCAAAGGGGTGAGCCTACGCCTCGAACCCGGCACGGTGACCGCGCTGGCCGGTGAGAACGGCGCAGGCAAGTCGACGCTGATGAAGATCATCAGCGGTCAGTACAGCGCCGACGACGGCACCGTATCGGTGTCCGGCGCCACCCTGACGCCAGGCAGCCCCCGCGATGCCGTCCGCCACGGCGTGGCCATCGTCCCGCAGGAACTCGCCTCCATCGAGGACATGACGGTCTACGAGAACATGTTCGTCGGGCGGGAACTGCGGCGCGGACCGCTGCTGAACCGCCGCGCGATGATCGCCGAGGCGAAGCAGACGTTGGGGCTGTTCGACGTCAGCATCTCGCCGACCGCGCGCATGGGCAGCCTGCCCGTCGGACTGCGGCAGATCGTCGAGATCGTCAAGGCTGCCCGCACCGGCGCGCGCGTGATGATGCTCGACGAGCCGACGTCGGCGATCTCCGAACGCGAGGTGGAAGGGCTCTACCGCATCGTGGGCCGGTTGCGCGACCAGGGTGTCGCGATGGTCTACACCACGCACAAGATGGCCGAGATCCGCGCCATCGCCGACCGCGTCGTGGTGCTGCGCGACGGCGGGCTGATCATGGACACGCCCATCGCCGACGTGTCCGACGACGAGATCGTCACTGCGATGATCGGCCGCGAACTCGACACCCTGTTTCCCCACCGCCCGCAACCCGGCACCGACACCGTCCTCGAGGTCCGCGATCTGGAAGTGGTCGGCGCCGCAGGACCGGTGTCGTTCAACGTGCGCGCCGGCGAAATCGTCGGCCTGGCAGGGTTGGTCGGCGCGGGCAGGACCGAACTGCTCGAGGCCATCTTCGGCTCACGGCGCAGCACGGCCGGGACGGTGCTGGTGGACGGCAGGCCGGTCAAACGCAACCAACCCGCCGCCGCCATCACCGCGGGCATGGCGATGGTGCCCGAGGATCGCAAACTCAACGGTGCCGTCTTGTCGATGAGCGTGCTCGACAACGGTTCGCTGCCACGGCTGTCGTCGTTCTCGCTGGCCGGGTGGCTCCGCGGAAAGGCCCGCACCGCAGCCGTTTCGGACGTGATGACGTCGGTGCGCCTGCGCAGCCGCGGACTCGGTCAGGAGGTCGGCACGCTGTCCGGAGGAAACCAGCAGAAGGTGGTGCTGGCCCGGTGGCTGACCGGCGAGGTCAACGTACTGCTCCTCGACGAACCCACCCGCGGCGTCGACGTCGGCGCCCGCAGCGAGATCTACCGCATCATCACCGAATTCGCCGCCAACGGCATGGCGGTGGTGATGGCGTCATCGGATATGCCCGAGATCGTCGGTTTGTCGCATCGGGCATTCGTCATGCGCGCCGGCGTGCTCGTCGGCGAACTCGACCGTGACGCGCTGGACCACCCGGCGGTCCAGGAATCCGTCTTCCGTCTGGCCACCGCCCTGGATGCACCGTCACCCAGCCTGCCGGCCGGCACAACTCAGGAGGCTGCATCGTGACCACCCAACTCGACAGCGAAGAGACCGCATCTGTGCGGGCTCGCAGTGTGGCCTCGCCGGCCACCGGTGAGCCGGTGCGGCTGTTCTCGCGCGCATGGTTCGCCGGCTTGGCGCTGCGCTACGCGATGGTGCTGGTGATGCTGCTTGTCATCGCCTACTTCAGTTACCGCAGTATGCGATTCAGCACGGTCGACAACCTGGTCACCATCCTGGTCGCGGCCGCACCGTTCGCGCTCATTGCGCTCGGCCAGACGCTGGTGATCCTCACCGGCGGTATCGACCTCTCGGTCGGCAGCGTGATCGCGGTGTCGGCGATGGCAGCGGCGGCCACCGCCAAGGCGAACCCCGGGCAGGTGTGGCTGACCGTCGTGGTCGCGATGGTCGTCGGGCTCGCGGTCGGCTGTCTGAACGGAATCCTGGTGTCGCGCATCAATGTTCCCCCGTTCATCGCGACGTTGGGCACCCTGACCGCCGGCTCGGGTATGGCCTACGTGATCGGCGGCGGCGCACCCATCAACGGACTGCCAGCGGAATTCGGGTCGATCGCCAACACCAAGATCCTCGGATTGCAGATTCCGGTGCTGTTGATGATCATCGGCATCGTCGCGCTGGCGGTGGTGATGAAGCGCACCACCTACGGCATGCGGGTCTACGCGGTCGGCGGCAACCGCAATGCGGCCGAGATCGCCGGTATCAACACCAAGTATGTGCTGTTCAGTGTGTACGCCTTCTCCGGTCTGCTGGCGGGCATCTCCGGCGTGATGCTGGCCTCCCGGGTGATATCAGGACCGCCGAACCTCGGGCAGGGCTACGAACTCGACGCCATCGCCGCGGTGGTCATCGGCGGGGCCAGCCTGATGGGCGGGCGGGGCACCATCTGGGGTACCGCGCTCGGCCTGTTCATGATTCAAACCCTCAACAACGGCCTGGACATCCTTGTCGTCCCGGCGTATTGGCAGGACGTGATCAAGGGTGTGCTGATCGTCGCGGCCGTCGCCGTCGACGTGTGGTCGTCACGCCGCAGAGTCGGAACCTGAATCACCACACAGAGAAAGAGAACCGTCACATGAAACTGGCAACCAAGATCGGCGCCGTCGCCGCGGCAGGCGCGCTCACCCTCGGCATGACGGCCTGCGGCGCAGGCGACACCGACGCCAAAAAGGGCACCATGCGGGTGGGGGTGACCGTGTACGACATGAGTTCGTTCATCACCGCGGGCAAGGAGGGGATGGACGCCTACGCCAAGGAGAACAACATCGAATTGGTCTGGAACTCAGCCAATCTCGACGTGTCCACCCAGGCCAGCCAGGTCGACTCGATGATCAACCAGGGCGTCGATGCCCTGATCGTCGTTCCCGTGCAAGCGGATTCGCTCGCCCCGCAGGTCGCCGCGGCCAAGGCCAAGGGCATTCCGCTCGTGGCCGTCAACGCGTCGCTGAACAGCAAGGACATCCAAGGCAATGTCCAACCCAATGACGTGGCGGCCGGTGCCCAGGAGATGCAGATGATGGCCGACAAGCTGGGCGGCAAGGGCAACATCGTCATCCTGCAGGGCCCCCTGGGGCAGTCGGGTGAACTCGACCGAAGCAAGGGCATCGAACAGGTGCTGGCCAAGTACCCCGACATCAAGGTGCTCGCCAAGGACACCGCCAACTGGAAACGCGACGAGGCCGTCAACAAGATGAAGAACTGGATCTCCGGGTTCGGACCGCAGATCACCGGCGTCGTCGCGCAGAACGACGATATGGGCCTCGGCGCGCTCCAGGCGTTGAAGGAGGCGGGCCGTGCGGGTGTTCCGATCGTCGGCATCGACGGCATCGAGGACGGCCTGAACGCGGTCAAGAGCGGTGAATTCATCGGCACCTCACTGCAGAACGGCACCGTCGAACTGGCAGCCGGTCTCGCGGTGGCCAGCAAGCTCGCCAAGCACGAAGCGGTCAAGGCCGATCCCGTGTACACCATGCCCGCGATCACCAAGGACAACGTCGACGTCGCGATCCAGCACGTGGTGACCGACCGCGCGCAGTTCCTCAAGGACCTGACCGAGCTGACCAACCGCAACCTCGAAACCGGTGACATCGCCTACGAGGGCATCCCGGGTCAGAAGCAGCCGTGACCGCCGAAACCGACGAAGTCACAGTCGATTTCGACTTCCGCATGGACGGTAAGACCGCCCTGGTGACCGGCGCGGCCGCCGGCATCGGGGCGGCCATTGCCGAGGCCTACGCCGCCAAGGGGGCCCGCGTCGCGGTCGTCGACCTCGACGAGGCCGGTGCGGTGTCCCGTGCCGAGGGTCTTGGAACCGAAAGTCGCGGCTTCCGTTGTGATGTCGCCGATCCGGATTCGGTGCGCCGCACCGTGGAGGCGGTGCACAGCGCGTTCGGCCGGATGGACATCCTGGTGAACAGCGCCGGTGTCGTCCACCTCGCCCCTGCGGAGGACTTGTCGGAGAAGGCGTGGGACACCACGCTCGACGTGAACCTCAAGGGCACCTTCCTGATGTGTCAGGCGGTGGGCCGGTCGATGCTGGAGGCGGGCGGCGGGGCAATCGTCAACATGGCCTCGCAGGCCGCCAGCGTCGCGCTCGACCAGCACGTGGCCTACTGTGCGTCGAAGTTCGGCGTCGTCGGCGTCTCCAAAGTGCTGGCCGCGGAATGGGGACCGCGTGGGGTGCGCGTCAACACGATCTCGCCCACAGTGGTGCTGACCGAACTGGGCCGCAAGGCGTGGGACGGGCCGCACGGCGATGCGCTCAAGAAGCTGATCCCCACCGGGCGGTTCGCCTATCCGGACGAAATCGCTGCGGCAGCAGTGTATTTGGCCTCCGATGCCGCGGCGATGGTCAATGGTGCCGACCTCGTCATCGACGGGGGCTACACCATCAAATAACTGTTCACGAATTGTGAACGGTATGTGCAGAAAAATCACGTGGACGTGAACGGTCGTTATCCCGTTCAATTCAGGGGTGATGACGAACCAGGCCCGCACCGGCGCCCTGATGGCCATGGGTTCGATGATGTGCGTTCAGGTCGGCCTCGCGCTGGCCGTGACGCTGATCGACCGCATCGGCGTCGAGGGTGCCGCGTGGCTGCGACTGGCGTGGGCCGGGGTGCTCATGCTGGTCATCGTGCGGCCCCGGTTCGCCGCGTTCACCTGGGCGACGTTCCGGGTGTGTGTGGTGCTCGGCGTCGTGACCGCAACCGTCACCCTGCTGTTCATGGCCGCGCTGGATCGCATCCCACTCGGCACGGCCAGCGCGCTGGAGTTCCTCGGGCCGCTCGGCGTCGCGGTGGCACATGGCAAGGGCAGCCACCGGGTGGTGTGGCCCGGGCTGGCCGCCGTCGGCGTGGTGCTGCTGACCGGGCCGTGGACCGGGTCGGTCGATCCGATCGGGGTGCTGTTCGCGTTGGGTGCGGGCGCGTGCTGGGCCTGCTACATCGTGCTCACCCAGCGGGCCGGTGACACGGTGTCCGGCATCAATGCGCTCGCAGTCTCGATGCCCGTCGCCGGCCTCGTCGCCACCATCGCGGTCGGGCCGGCGGTGCTGCCGCGGATGACCCCCGAGATCCTGCTCATCGGCATCGGCCTGGCGATCCTGCTGCCGGTGGTGCCGTTCGCCCTTGAACTGCTCGCACTGCGGCGATTGACCACCGCGGCGTTCGGCACCCTGATGGCGCTGGAGCCGGCGTTCGCGATGATCGTCGGACTGTTGGTGCTGCACCAGATCCCCGGCCCGGCGGGCACCGTCGGCATCTGCTTCGTGGTAGCCGCTGGCATCGGTGCAGCACGCACCGGTGCACGCCCGTCGCCGGTGCCCGCCGAGGTCGGCTGACCTACCCTCGAAGCCATGGCATCGGGAATCTTCGCTACGCCCATCGCCGGCATCGTCAACAAGGTGTTCGTCGCGCTGATCGACGCGCCCGTCGTGGGTACGGTCGTGCGGCGCGGCCTGATCAACATCCGCTACGTCGGGCGCCGCTCAGGCAAGACGATTCAGACGCCGGTGGGCTACCGGCGCTCCGGCGACCGCATCGTCATCAACGTGACGGCACCGGACAGCAAGACGTGGTGGCGCAACTTCCTCGGTGAGGGCGGCCCGATAACGCTGCTCAAGCTCGACGGCCGAGACCGCACCGGACACGCCATCGCCAGTCGCGACGAGAAGGGCCGCGTACAGGTCGCCGTGCAGTTGGGTTAGGCCTCGAACCGCTTGCGCCGGTACAGAGTCCCCACCGCAAGCAGCAGCAGGCTGATCACCAGGATCGCGGTCGCCAGCACGTTGATCTGCGGCGGCACCGCGGCCTTGACGGCGGCGTTCACGTACAGCGGATAGGTCACCGTCGACCCGCTGACGAAATAGGTGATGATGAAGTCGTCCAGTGACAGTGCGAACGACAGCATGCCCGCGGCGATGATGCCGGGAACGATCAGCGGCAGCGTCACTTTGAAGAAGGTGCGGGTGGGGGAGGCGCCGAGGTCCATCGACGCGTCCTCCAACGTCCAGTCGAACCCTCGCACCCGCGCGCGAACGGTCATCGCGATGAAGCTGATCTCGAAGGCGATGTGCGCGATCACGATCGTGGTGTAGCCGGCCGCCCAGCCGAAATCCAGGAACAGGGTCAGCAGCGCGGCGCCGATCACCACCTCCGGCGCGGTGAGGGGCAGCACCAGGAACGTGTCGACCGCGGTCTGACCGCGGAACCGTTGCCGCACAAGCGCTATCGCCACCAGTGTGCCGAAGACCAGTGCGATCAACGTGGACACCAACGCCACGTTCAACGACAGCTTCAGCGCGTCGGTCAACGCCGGGTACTTGAACGGGTGCATCCAGTTCTCGAGCGTGAAGCCCTTCCACGTGTAGTTGAACTTGCCAAGCGGCTTGTTGAACGAGAACAGGATGATCACGAAGATCGGCAGGAACAGATACAGCAGCACAAGTCCCGCGACGATCCGCAGAAGCAGGTCGCCCCATTTCGGGCTGCCCTTGACCGTCGTCGTCTCGGTGCTGGCCAGGTCGGTCATGGCCTGAGTCGTCATACCAGGTCCTCCGTGCCCAGCGCCCGCGTGTACAGCAGCACGCCGACGAGAATGATCGCCATCAACACCATGGACAGCGCCGCGGCGGCCGGGTAGTCCTTGACCACCAGGAACTGTTTCTGAATCACGTTGCCGATCATCGTTGTCTGCGTACTACCGAGATAGTCGGCGTTGATGAAGTCACCGACCGCAGGGATGAACACCAGCATGCTGCCCGCCAGCACGCCGGGCATAGCCAGCGGCAGGATCACCTTGCGGAAGCTGCGCGGCGCGCCGGAGTACAGATCGCGCGACGCCTCGAGCAGTCGGGGATCGATCTTCTCCAGCGATACGTACAGCGGCAGGATCATGAAGATGATCCAGTTGTAGATCAGCCCGCCGATCACCGCCCATGCCGTCGAGAGCAATCGGCCTTCGTGAGGCAGCAAGCCGATCGCTCCGAGGGCTTTGACCACCAAACCGTCGTCTTCCAGAATCGTTTTCCACGCGATCGTGCGAATCAGGAACGTGACGAAGAACGGCAGAATCACCAGTCCCAGGATCAGGTTCTTGTACCGGCCCGCCTTGAACGCGATGACATACGCCAGCGGAAAGGCCAGCAGCAGGCACACCACCGTGGCAACCAACGCGTACGAGAACGACCGGATGATCTGATCCCGGTAAGTCGTGAACGCCTCGGAGTAGTTGCCGAAGTCCCAGTTGAACGTCAGCGTCGGCAGGAACACCGAGCCACCGGAACTCGACAACGACGTGCGGGCCAGCGTGAACAGCGGCACCACGAAGAAGATCCCGAGGTATACGAGCGCGGGCAGAATCATCAGATACGGGGCGATTTTGCTCCGCTGCCGACTGCTGCTGGCGACACCTGCCATCTGATCAACCGCCGGTGACTGCGGCGTACATCGTGTTGAACTCCTGAGTCTGCTCGTCGGTCAGATCGGCCCAGGACTTCAGTTTGTCGAGGCTCTCCTGCGGCGGGTTGATCAACGGGTTGGCACCCAGCTTGGGGTCGATCTTGTTGAGTTCATCCGTCATGTCCGAAAGCACGGGAACGTACTGGGTGAACGCAACCAATTTGGCGTAGTTGGGCCGGTCGTAGATGTAGTCGATCCACGCCTCGGCGCCCTTCTGGTTCTGGGTGGTGTAGGGAATCACCATCGTGTCGATGAACCAGTCGCCGCCCGACTCGGGGATCACGAAGTGCAGATCGGGATTGTCGGCCTGCAACTGCACCACGTCACCCGAATATGCCTGCGCGACAGCGATATTGCCTGCCGCCAAATCGTCGGCATAGTCGTTGCCGGTGAACCGCCGGATCTGGCCCTTGTCCTTCTGTTCTTTGACCAGATCGACCGCCTTCTGGACGGCCTCCGTGGTCGGCTTCTCGACGGAGTTGCCCTGCGACTGCATGATCATCCCGAGCCCGTCCTGCGTGTCGGAGAGCAGGCTGACCCGGCCCTTGAAGGCCGGATCCCACAAATCGTCGATCGTCGCGATGTCCCGCTTGGTGGCGGCCTTGTTGTACGCCAGCCCGACCATGCCGGTCATGTACGGCGCCAAGAACTTCCGGCCCGGATCGACTTGCGAGTCGAGCAGGTCCTTGCGGAGGTTCTTCCTGTTCGGCACGCCGGCCTCACTGATCTCGTTGAGCCAGCCGAGGCGATGGATGCGAGCGGCCATGAATTGCGTGGGCACCACGAGGTCGGCGCCGATGTCCTGCTTGCGCGACAGCGGCTCTTTGACCTTGGCGAACCACTGCTCGTTGTCGTTGAAGTCTTCCTTGTAGTCCACGGTCAGACCGGACGCCTTCTGGAAGGCGGCCACGAAACCGTCGGCCATGTACAGCGGCCAGTTCGAGATCCGCACCGTGCCCGTGGCAGGGCCTTCCTGCGTCGACGTGGCGCCGCCGGAGGAGGAGGACTTGTTGTCGGAGCTACACGCGGCCAGGAACGAGCCGCCCACGGCCAACGCCGCGGCGGCCGCGGCACCGCCGCCGATGAAGCGCCGACGCGAAGTCCGGTTGGCGGCAAGACGATTCAGAATTTGCGGATCAAAGTCCTTGGAGGGCATGGCGACTGTGCCTTTCGACGAAGGGAAGAGGACGAAACAACTGCCAACGGTTAAGAGTCGTCGAGCATCTCTTCGAGATCCTCGGTGGTGGGGATATCCGCAGCGGGCAGCACCAGCGAAGCCTCGGGTGCCCAGCAGACATGGACCTCGTCACCGGGTCGCAGCATCGGCAGATCCTGCTCAGCGCCGACGTGCGCGACGATCGTCGACTCGTCAGGCGCGGCCATCGACAACCGCACAACCGGGCCTTGGAACGTCAGGTCCGTGACCGTCGCGCGTACCGTCGCGACGTCTCCGGTCGGCGCGTCCATCGACACCCGCACCCGCTCCGGTCGCACCATCAGCGTGGCGTGGCCGCCGGATTCGATCGTGGTGTCGCCGGGGCGCGCCTTCAACTTCGTGCCAAGCACCTCGACCTCGACGAAGTCGCGGTTGACCCGGCCGGTCTGCTTGCCTGCCCACAGGTTGGCCTGTCCGATGAAGCTCGCCACGAACACCGTCGACGGCCGGTCGTAGATCTCCGTCGGGGTGCCGATCTGGTCGACGTTGCCCGCGTTCATCACCGCGATCCGGTCGCTCATCGTGAGCGCTTCCTCCTGGTCGTGGGTCACGTAGATGAACGTGATCCCGACCTCCCGCTGGATGCGCTTGAGCTCGAACTGCATGGCGTGACGCAGTTTGAGGTCGAGTGCACCGAGTGGTTCGTCGAGCAGCAGCGCGCTGGGGTAGTTCACCAGCGCACGGGCCAGTGCCACCCGCTGCTGCTGGCCGCCGGACAACTGCGCGGGCTTGCGCTGGGCGAAGTCGGTGAGCCGCACGATCTCGAGCAACTCGTCGACCCGCTTGCGGACCTCGGCGGTGCTCAACTTGGCGGACTTCTTCCGGCTCCTCGGTCCGTACGCGACGTTGTCCCATACCGTCATGTGCGGGAACAGCGCGTAGTGCTGGAACACCGTGTTGACGTTGCGTTTGTGCGGAGGGACGCGCGACACGTCGGCGCCCTCCAGCCGGATCGCGCCCTCGGTCGGCGTCTCGAAACCAGCGATCATCCGCAATGTCGTCGTCTTCCCACAGCCCGACGGGCCGAGCATCGAGAAGAACTCGCCCGACGCGATGGAGAAGTCGGCTTCGGTTACGGCGACGTAGTCGCCGAACCGTTTGGTGACATGATCAATCTCAATGACCGGGCCGCCCTTGGCGCGGGCCCCGTCTGATCCCGCCGCTTGCTCGACGGGGGTGGTGTGTGTGCCGGTCAGGGCGAGCCTCCTCTAGACACAGCAGTGAAGCTGTGGGTAAACCTTCGCGGATCGAGCGGTCCTGCGCAAGCGATTCCGCAACGAATTTACATTTTTACAATGGAATCCTTCGTCAGTCGCCCCTGAGACCGAGAAAAACCGCTGAATCGGGCGTCGTCGCCTACCGCCTGCCGCTGGCGGCAGGGCGACGGGATGGGCTTTTAGTTTCCCAGCCGTGCGCGGCGCGGTCGGTGGAAATTGCCGACGTCGTTTACCTCATGCGCACAGCCGGGTAGATGCTCTGACATGGCGAAGGTTGATGTAGCGGTGTCGACGAGTCTGAGTCCCGAGAAGGCATGGGCGCTGGCATCGGACCTGCGTCGCTTCGACGAGTGGCTGACGATCTTCAACGGCTGGCGCAGCGAGGTGCCGTCGCAGATCGAGGTCGGTACGTGTGTGTCGTCCTGCATCCGGGTCAAGGGTGTCCGCAACGTCATCCACTGGCGGGTGACCCGCTACGACGAGCCCGAGTTGATCGAGTTGGTCGGCCGCGGCCGTCCCGGAATCCGCATCGGCCTGTGCGTTCACGTGGTCGACAACGATCCCGGCACCACCTTCCGGGTGGTCGCCGACCTGTCCGGCGGTGTGCTGAACACTCCGGTGGGGAACTTCGTGGCGAAACTGATCCGAAACGACGTGCGCAAGTCCGTGGAGAATCTCGCGGCACTGGGTTAACCCCACTCGTGGTTCATGGCGCGGGATTCGTAGCGTGCCTCGACGGATTCGATCGTCGTGCGCCGTGGTCGGGAGAACGCGATCAGCACCATCGCCAGGGCCGCGGTGATCGCGCCGCCCGCGAAGATCGCGACGAAACTGCTCTCCATCGGGACGCCGTTGAGGGTGCGGCCGAGCAACACCGCGACCAGTGCGGCGGCCAGCGCGCTGCCGATGGTCCGCGCGATCGCGTTCATGCTCGTCGCGACGCCGGTCTCGGTTGCGTCGACTTCGGCCACCACCAGCGCGGGTAGCGCACCGTAGCCGAGGCTGATGTAGGCGTTGGCCAGGATGCTCGCGGCGATGATCTGCCACGGCGCGTCGTGCGCGAACGCGATGAATAGGAAGCCCGCGATGCCTGCGACGGCGGCGACGATCAGAACCGGGCTGGCGCCGAAACGGTCGATGAACCGGCCGCTGACCAGAGCCACCAGAAAGCCGGTCAACGCACCCGGTAGCAGGTAGATGACGCTGGCCTGCAGGACGGTCGCGCCGAAGCCGTATCCCGCTGCGTCGGAAGGGATTTGGACGAACTGGGTGAGGCCGAGGAAGGCGAAGTACAAGCCCATGCCGACGAAAACGGTGGCGAGGTTGGTGAGCATGATAGGCCGTCGGGTCATCATCTTGGTCGATACCAGCGGCTGCCTGGCGCGGCGCTCCCAGAACCACCAACCGCAGAGGGTCAGCACGCCGCACGCCGCGCAGCCCACGGTGGGCAGCGCCGTCCAACCCCACGAGTGGCCCTGCGTGATGGCCAACAGCACCGCCGAGAGGCCGGCGGCCAACCCGAACGCACCGACCCAGTCGATGGTCCCGGTCGCAGTGCGTGCGCGGTCGGGCACGACGAGCAGCGCGATCGCGATCACGACGACCGTGAACGCCGTCGTCAGCCAGAAGACGCGGTGATAGCCGGCCTGCCCGCTCATCAGCAGGCCGACCACCACCAGGCCGGTGCCGCCGCCGAAGCCCAACGTGCCCGACAGCACCGACATCGCCGAGCCCATTCGGTCGTCGGGCAGTTCCTCGCGAAGGATCGCGATGCTGATCGGATACAGGCCGTATGAGGCCGCCTGCAGCACGCGGGCGACGACCAGCAACGCCAGCGACGTCGTGGTGGCGGCGAGGATCGAACCGGCGAGGACGACCACCAGCACGGTCAGCAGCACCCGCTTCTTGCTGTGCAGGTCGGCGAGTCGGCCGATCAGCGGGGTGGCGGCCGCGGCGGCGAGCAGGTTCGCGGTGACGACCCAACTCGTCGCGACCGCCGAGACGTTCAGTTGGTCGGCGATGACACCGAGCACCGGAACGACGGCGGTCTGCAGCACCGCGACCGTCAGCACCACGATCGACAGACCGGCAATGAGCAGTCCCGGCTTCACGCCTGCGCCGGACCGTGTCGCTTCGGTCTCGACCACGGCCCGGCTCCGATCGTTAGCTCATCTTCGGTTCTCTCGCATTATGTCTGCCCACCCGGCGAACGTTCGTTACCGCTCGAAAAATCGGCGCCATATCGAGCGGTACGGAACGTTCGGCCGAGAGGGCGGGCTAACTCAACAGCGCCAGCAGTCGGTCGTGCGGGAGGGCGGGGGAGCGGTGGCCGTCGCGGCCGACCATGTCGCTGTTGACGACGAGTGCGTTGAGCACCGCCTCCTCCACGGCCTGTACGACAGCGGTGTAGAGGTCGTCCATCCGGCCCCATGGCACGAACGTCAGCGTGCCGAACTCATCGTCGCGGACGGGGCCGACGGGAAACGCGCTGGCCAAACCCGGCACATCCGCGGTCGAGAAGGCCAGGAAGATGTCGCCGGAGAAGTGGCTGCCCGCCGTTCCGGTGCGCGCCAGGCCCAGCGGAACGCGCCGGGCCAGCGCCTTGCACTGTCCAGGGAGCAGCGGGGCATCGGTGGCGATGATCGCGATGACGGACCCCCCGCCCGGCGGCGGTTTGAGGCCGAGATCGACCTCGAACCAATCGCCGCCGAGCGGATTGTCGTCCAGCAGGCGCGGACCGACATGGATTCCGGCGACGGTCAGTTCGGCCCGCGAGCCGAAGTTCGCCTGCACGAACGCCGCCACGGTGAATGTTCTCGACCCGTAATCGACTCGGCGCGACGCGGTGCCGTTGCCGCCCTTGAATTCGTAACAGTTCATCCCGGTGCCGCCGCCGACCGAACCTTCGGCCACCGGTCCCGTCGTGGCCGCGTCGAGCGCGGCCTCCACGTGCTCGGGTCGGACGTGGCCACCGTTGATGTCGTTGAGGTAGCCGTCCCACGTCTCGGCGCACACCGGAAGCAGCCACTGCCGCGCCAGCCCAGGGTTGACCCGATTGACCCAGCCCACGACGCCGGTGTGGCAGGCGCCGACCGCGTGCGTATTCGACAGTACGACAGGCAGATTGAACGATCCGGCCTCGTCGATCCACGTGGTGCCGGTCATCTCGCCGTTGCCGTTGAGCGAATACCAGCCCGCCGCGCACGGCTGGCCGACGCCGTCGCGGCCGCGCGGCAGGATCGCGGTGACGCCGGTGCGCACCGCCGCGCCGTCGATCAACGTCGCGACGCCGACGGCCACGCCGTCGACGTCGGTGATCGTGTTGAGCGGTCCCGGCTCACCGGGCAGCCGGATGCCGAGCCCGCGTGCGCGGGGCCTGCCGTCACTGGTGTGGGTCATGGTCACCGGCCGATCCTCTCAACAGTCGTGATCGAATGGAGCAATGAGCGCGCTGACCGAACCGACCTTCGCAGGCCACCGACCCGCGGCCGCAGGCGATCTCTCAGTCGAGACGCACGGCATCGCGCCGATCCCGGAAGACCAGCGATACGGTTCGCCGGCCCGGTTGTTCACCGTGTGGTTCGCGCCCCAGGTCAACATGACCGGCGTGTTCACCGGCGCGCTGGCGATCGTGCTCGGCCTCGGCTTCTGGCTGGGTCTGCTCGCGATGGTGATCGGCACCGCGCTCGGCTCCCTGGTGGTCGCCTATCTGTCGACGTGGGGCCCGCGCACCGGCACCGGGCAGTTACCCAACTCGCGGATGGCCTTCGGTGGCGCGGTGGTATTGCCCGCGGTGCTGCAATGGCTGGGCACCATCGCGTGGGACGCACTCGTCGGGTTGTTCGGCGGGCAGGCGCTGGCGCTGTTGGTCGGCATTCCGTTCTGGCTCGCGGTGCTGATCGTGCTCGCGGTACAGGCGGCGGTCGGCTTCTTCGGCTACGAGCTCATCCACCGCCTGCAGGCCGTGCTGACCGTGGTGCTGTTCGTGACGTTCGTGGTGTTCGCGGTGAAACTGGTCAGCGGAGAAGACATCATCACGCCAGCAGGCGCGGAAGGCGCCAACCTGGCGGGCGCGTTCGTGCTCGAGGTGACCATCGCGTTCAGCCTCGCGGTGTCATGGGCCTCCTACGCCGCCGACTTCAGCCGCTACCTGCCCGCCACCTCACCGAAAACGCGGGTCTTCGGTTTCACGTTCGCCGGAATCATGTTGGGCTACACCTTCATTCAAGGCATTGGCGTCGCCGCGGGCAACGTGGTGTCCGACCAGACCGCCGAGGGTGTGCGGACGGTGATGGGCGGCGGCGTGCTGGGCGGGTTGGCGCTGCTGATCATCGCGCTGGCCTCGATCGGTTCCGGAGTGATGAACGACTACAGCGGATCGCTCGCGCTGCAGACCATCGGCGTCAAGGTGCGACGGCCGGTGTCGGCGCTGATGGTGGCGGTGCTGGCGTATCCGCTGATCCTGTGGCTCAACGATGTCGACACCGCGCCGAGGTTTCAGGCTGTGCTGCTGTTGGTCAGCTACTGGATCCCGGCGTTCGTCGCGATCGTGGCCGTCGACTGGCTGTTGCGCATCGACGGCAGGGCGAGCATCAACCCGGCGGAGGAAACCACCGGCCGCCGGGATGCGGCCGTCGCGGTCGTCGTCTTCCTGCTGGCGTATGTCGCTGCGGTGCCGTTCATGAACACCTCGCTGTTCGAGGGGCCCATCGCCAAGGCCTGGCACGGCGCGGACATCGCGTACTTCGTCAACCTCACAGTGGCCGCGCTGCTCTATGGCGGCTACCGCTGGCTGTCGCGGCCGGTGAACCGCGACAAATAGAGCCACGTCGGTTGGTAACCCATGCGCTCGTAGAGGCGGATCGCGTCGGTGTTGCCGGGCAAGGCGCCCAGGATCAGGTCTTCGCAGCCCGCGTCGCGCAGGTGCTCCTCGAGGCGAGTCAGAAGGGCCGAGCCCAGCCCTCCGCCGCGGTATTCCGGTAGCACGCTGAGGGATTCGATTTCGCCGATCCGCGGGCCGGTGACCCAGGTGTCCGCGATCCAACTGTCGTCGACCGGCATCACGTGGGCCAGGCCGTAGCCCACCGCGGTGTCCCCGTCGAACGCGAGCAGCAGCAGTGTGTCGGGCTTGGCGAGCAACTGCTCGTACAGGCCGCGCCTGACGCGCCACGTCTCGTCGTCACTGACATACGGTGCCAAGTGCGGCATGACCGCCGCATGTCGGTGATGCACCGCGGTCCACAGCGGACCCACCAGATCCAAGTCCGCCGCGCTGCCGGTCCGCAGTTGCCAATCGGTCATCACGCCACGCTAGATGTACTTCACCCCGTCTGTCACCGCACGCAGCTTGTCGGGGTTGGCCACGTTGTGCACAGTTTCGATGCGACCGTCGGCGTCTAGGTCGACGGTGAGGGTGGCGATCACCCGGCCACCGCCGGTCAACACGATTCCCGGCCCGCCGTTGATCTCGACGACTTCGGCTGCCATATCGGCGATTTCGACACCCTCATATGGCCGCTGACTGGCGCCGGCGATCCAGCGGGCGACGTTGTCGATGCCGCGGATCGGGCGCATCGCCTGGCGGACCTTGCCTCCGCCGTCGGTCCACAGCGTGACCTCAGGCGCGAGCAGTTCCATCAACGAGTTGATGTCACCCCCGGTGATCGCGGCGAAGAAGCGTTCGGTGGCTTGGCGTTTCTTGACGCGGTCGGTCTCGAACCGCGGGCGGCGCGCCCGGACGTGCTCACGCGCCCGGTGGGCCGCTTGCCGTACGGAGGATTCCGAGCGGTCGACGGCGTCACCGATTTCGGCGTAGCTGAAGTCGAACACCTCCTTGAGCACGAACACCGCGCGCTCCAGTGGGCTGAGGGTCTCCAGCACGACGAGCATCGCCATCGACACCGATTCGGCGGTAGCAACGTCGTCGGACGCGTCGGGCTGGGTGAGGATCGGCTCCGGAAGCCAAGGCCCCACATAGGTTTCGCGCTGGCGCCGGGTCGAGCGAAGCCGCTCCATCGACAGGTTCGAGATGATGCGCGCCAGGTAGGCCTTCGGGTCGGACACCCGCGAGCGATCCTGTGCCGACCACTTGAACCAGGCGTCCTGGACGACGTCTTCGGCGTCCGCGGCGGAGCCGAGGATCCGGTAGGCGATCGAGAACAACAGGGTTCTGTGATCGGCGAACGTCTGCTGGTCCGACGTCATCTCGTCGACCGGCCGCCGCGCCGCCAGGTCGCCGCTCCCAGCGCGGGCAGCACCTTGAGAAGTCGATATGTGGTCCACGGGCTGGAGCTCACCGTCTCTTTGTACGCCACCGCGTAGCGGCCGGCCAGGTAGAACCGGCCAGGGCTGTCGTCGGCGTGGGTGAACTGGATGACGCCGTCGTGGCGGCCCAGGCTCACCGGCTGGTGCACATAGCCGAAGCGGAACCGCTTGGGCTGCTTGCCTTTCAGCTCGCGAGCGATCGACGCTGCCGCGTGCAGCGCGCTCGGGATGCCGCTCTGGCAGGTGCCGTGCATGATCCCGTAGCCCTGTCGGATCGCGGCGGCGTCGCCGACGGCGTAGACGGCCGGATGCGACACCGAACGCAGCGATTCGTCGGTCACGATGCGTCCGCGGTCGTCGACCTCGAAGCCCGCGCGGGCGGCGATGGGGGACACGCGCACGCCCGTGGTCCACAACACCGCATCGGCGCGCACCACCTCGCCGTCGTCCAGCGCGACACCGTCCGCCATCACCTTCACGATCTCGGCACCGGCGCGTACCCGCACACCCAACCGTTCGAGACCGGCGTGCAACCGGGCCCGCGCTTTGGCGCCCATCATCGCCCCTGGCTCCTGGCGGCTCAACAGCACGACATCGAGTTCAGGATGCTGCTCGGCGATTTCGGCCGCGGACTCCACTCCGGTCAGCCCGCCGCCTGCCACCACGATGGTGCCGTCGGAGCGGCGGCTCAACTGGGCGGCGAGCAGTGCTGCGTCTTGTGCGCTGTTCAGTGTGTACGCGAATTCGTCGACACCCGGGACTGTTTCGGTGTCGGCGACGCTACCGAGCGCAAAGACCAGTGTGTCGTAGCGCAACGTGTAGGCATCGTCCACCCGGACGGTTCGCGCGTCGGCGTCGATACCGGTCACCCAGCCCTTGACGAAGTCGACGCCGGTGTCCGCCAACTGGTCGGGGATCCGAAGGTCGGCCAATTCCTGGCCGGAGGCAATCTGGTGCAGGCGCAGTCGTTCGGTGAACCGGGTCTGCGGGTTGACGATGGTGACGTGCACGTCGTCGCGGTGTTTGAGTCGGCCCACGAGGCCCGCGGCGGCCGCCATGCCGGTGTATCCGGCGCCCAGTATCAGGATCTCGTTCATCATTGGTGCCTTCCGTGTCGGCGACTGATGAACACGAGACGCAAGAACCCCGGCGATTCGTGACATCGACTTCCGGGTAAATAACGTCATGCAACCGAAGACCCTGGTCAGCACCCTTGGAGCAGTCCTTCTCACCGGCGCGGTCGGCGGTTTGGCGAGCAGGCCCGCGCAGTCGGGCTGGTACGCCAAGCTGAAGAAGCCGAGCTTTCAGCCGCCGCGGCAGGCCTTTCCGATCGTGTGGCCGATCCTCTACGCGGACATCGCCGCCGTCTCGGCGTCGACGTTGGATCACCTGCGCAACCGCGACCAGGGGCAGGCCCGAACCTTCGCGGCGCTGCTGGGGGTCAATCTCGTGCTGAACGCCAGTTGGTCGTGGTTGTTCTTCGACCGTCGACTGCTCGGCACCTCGGCTGTGGCGGCCGCGGCGTTGACGGCCAGCAGTGCCGATCTCACGAGGCGGGCGGTTGCCGCGCGCGGACCCGCCGCGGGAGTGCTCGCCGCCTACCCGGCGTGGTGCGCGTTCGCGACGCTGCTGTCTTCGCGCATCTGGCAACTCAACCGCGGCCGGTGACACCGTGGTGGCGCGCCAGAGGACGAGCGTCAGCGCGTCTCCGGAAATGCTTGAGGGGTTCGGGGTAAAGCTGCCATCTCGGCGGTGATCACCTGCGAAAATGGGGTCGACACCACCGTCACGGGTGGGATCGCGCCGGTTCGCACGGGAGGGGCGAAGCCATGGCCAAACGGTTCACTGCGTACATCCTCTCGGCCGTATTGGTTTCGCTTACGGCATGTTCGGGCGGTGAGCGGACGGCCACGACGACGGAGTCGAGTCCGGTCGGCAACGCGCCGCGCGCGACGGTCGCTCTGATCACCCACCAGGCGCCAGGAGACACGTTCTGGGACCTCGTCCGGCGCGGTGTCGAAGCGGCCGCTCGTAAAGACAACATCGATCTGCAGTATTCGCACAACCCCGATTCGGCGGCGCAGGCAGACCTCGTGCGGTCGGCCGTCAACGCGAAGGTGTCAGGTATCGCTGTCACGCTGGCCAACCCCGCGGTGATGGCGCCCGCGGTGCGGGAGGCGGTAGCAGCCGGAATACCGGTAGTGGCAATCAATTCCGGGATCAGAGACTGGGACCAGCTCGGCGTGATGGCGTATTTCGGGCAGGACGAGTTGATCGCGGGCCAGGCCGCGGGGGAGCGCCTCACCAACGAACAGGCGCAAAACGCGCTTTGTGTGATCCACGAACCGGGGCACGTCAACCTCGAAGCCCGATGCGAAGGATTGGCGAACGCATTCGCCGGTAAGTCTCAGACGCTCGAAGTCGACGGTGTGGACAAGGCGATCGTCAAGAACGCGGTCGCGGCACGCCTACGACAGGACTTCAGCATCGACCGCATCCTGACCCTCGGAGCCCCAATGGCTTTGGCCGCGTTGGAGGCGGTGGCCGAGGAGAACAGCTACGCCAAGGTGGCGACATTCGACACCAACGCCGGCGTCGTCGACGCGATCAAGAACGGCATGGTCGAGTGGGCCATCGACCAACAGCCGTTCCTGCAGGGCTATCTCGCGGTCGACTCGCTGTGGCTTTACTTCACCAACAGGGACGTGATCGGCGGTGGCCAGCCCACCTTGACCGGACCATCGTTCGTCGACGAGACGAACATCAACACGGTGGCCGACCTCGCAGCGGCCGGCACCCGCTGAGTCCTAAGTGACCGTCATCTTCCTCACCGGTGACGTGATGACTGGGCGTGCGATCGACCAATTGTTGCCGCATCCCGGCGATCCGGAACTGCGCGAGAGCGTCGTCCGCGACGCACGCAGGTACATCTCGCTGGCCGAGCGCGTGCACGGTCCCATCCAGGCACCGGTCGACTACACGTGGCCCTGGGGCGAGGCGCTCGACATCGTGGGTTCGTTCGCCCCCGATGTGCGGCTACTCAATCTGGAGACCAGCATCACCACGTGCGCCGACTTCGCGCCGGGGAAGGCCGTGCACTACCGAATGCATCCGGACAACATCGAATGCCTGACCGCGATCCGCGCGGATGTCTGCACGCTGGCGAACAATCACGTGCTCGACTTCGGTCATCGCGGACTGCGCGACACGTTGCGGGCCATCGCAGATACCGGAATACGCAGCACCGGTGCGGGTTTGGACGCCGGGCAGGCGTGGCGTCCCGCCGTGGTAGCCAGGGCGGTGATCGCGGGCTGCGGCATGCGGTCGAGCGGCATTCCGCCTGCGTGGGCCGCGACGGATCAGCGACCTGGTGTTGCGTACGTACCGGACATGTCGGACGACGCCGCCGACGTGATCGCCGAACGGGTACACGACGTGACACGACCGGGCGACACCGCGGTGGTGTCGGTGCATTGGGGCTCGAACTGGGGCTACGACGTGCGTGATGCGCAAATCCGGTTCGCGCACAGGCTGATTGACGCAGGCATCGATCTGGTGCATGGCCATTCGTCGCACCATCCGCGGCCGATCGAGTGGTATCGGGGGAAGCTGATCATGTACGGCTGCGGTGACACCGTCGACGACTACGAAGGCATCACCGGATACGAATCATTCCGGCACGAACTGCGGCTGCTGTACTTCGCGTCGGACGACGAACGCGCACTGCGGATGGTGCCGATGCGGATGAGACGGATGCGGCTCGAGCGCACACCCGATTCCGATGCCGAGTGGCTGCGCGCGAACCTCCAGGACATCAGCCGACCGTTCGGCACCAGGGTCGAACGGGCGCCGGACGGCGTACTGTTGACCGTCGGCTAGCTTTACGAATGGCTAGTACAGTACTATACGATCGTAAAGTCGGGTGCCGGGTTAGATAGGCGGTCAGCATGGTGCTTGGGAAGGTGTCCGAGGCCACCGACACCCGTACTCGACTCATCGACGCTGCGGTCGATCTGTTCACCCGGCACAGTTATGCCGGCACGTCCTTGCAGATGATCGCCGATGAACTCGGATTCACGAAAGCCGCCATCTACCACCATTTCCGAACGCGTGAACAACTGCTGGCCGCCGTCCTCGAACCCATGCTGGACGAACTGCGCGCCGTCGTCGAAGCCGCCCAGGCCAAACGCACCGCGCATGCGCGGGCCGAGCACATGCTCACCGGGTACGCGACGCTGGCCGTGCGCAACCGGGGGTTGGTCGCGGTGCTCGCCGCGGATCCGAGCGTTGCCACCGCGCTCAGCGAGCGTGCCGAATGGGGTGAACTCATCGGCCGCCAGCTCGCACTGTTGGCCGATGTCGACTCCGGACCGGGCGGCGAGGTGAAGGCGGCCATGGTGTTCGCAGGCATGGCGGGCGCAGTGGGGCCCGCGTGGGGACGTTTCGACGACGACGCGTTGCGCGAACATTTGGTGGACGCCGGGCGTCGCACGCTGGGGCTGCGGGCGCCTCGGCGCTCGTGAGACCAAGCACCGACTGATCACACGATGCGGAAGGAAAGATCATGAAGACGGCTGTCGTCACCGGGGGCGGCTCAGGCATCGGGCGGGCGGTGGCCGATCGGTTGCGCGCCGATGGCTATCACGTGGCCACACTCGACGTGACGCCCTGCGCGGACGAGTTCGCCCAGACCGCCGACGTCACGGACCGCGCCCAAGTGGACGCCGCGCTCGCGGCCATACGCGCACAACTGGGGCCGGTGACCATCCTGGTCAACGCCGCCGGCCTGGACGCGTTCACCCCGTTCACCGAGATCACGTTCGACGAGTGGCGCAAAGTGGTCGACGTCAACCTAAACGGGGTGTTCCACTGCACGCAGGCGGTGCTGCCGGACATGATCGAAGCGGGCTGGGGCCGCATCGTCAACATCTCGTCGTCCAGCACGCATTCCGGGACGCCGTACATGTCGCATTACGTGGCCGCGAAATCGGCGGTCAACGGGTTGACCAAATCGCTGGCGCTGGAGTATGGGCCGGCAGGCATCACCGTCAATGCGGTGCCGCCGGGCTTCATCGACACCCCGATGCTGCGCAGCGCGCAGTCCCGCGGCGTCATCGGCGACGTGCAAGCGACGATCAACGCCACCCCCGTCCGCCGGATGGGCAAACCTGACGACATCGCCGCGGCGTGTGCCTTCCTGATTTCCGACGAGGCCGGTTACATCACCGGTCAGATCCTCGGTGTCAACGGAGGGCGCAACACCTGACCGGTCGGCCGCTATGCGACGATCATCGGATGCCAACGCAACCGGCCCATTTCGCCCTGACTGGCGACGGCGGTTACCTCCCGACGTCGTTCGCGCAGAGCCACTGGGGCGATGACCATCTCAACGGTCCTGCCGTTGTCGGACTGGCTGCACGCGAACTCGAAAAGCACGCTGGGTCACCAGACTTCACGCCCGCTCGGTTCACCGCCGACCTGTTCAGGGCCGCACGCAACACCCCGACGACCATCGATGTCCGCACCGTGCGTGACGGCCGGCGGGTGCGCACCACGGAATGCGATGTGGTGCAGGACGGCAGACCGGTGACGCGCGCGACACTTGTGCAGTACCGGCGTTCAGCACCACCACCCGGTCGGGAGTGGAGCGCGTCGGTCGCGCATCCTCAGCCGCCCGAGCCCGACGATTCGATCCAGCCGTTCGTCGGCAGTGCGGAGGTGGGCTGGACCCGGTCGCCCGCCGCGCACCAGAACGATTCTCGTAAGTGCTTCTTCAACGACGGAATCAAAGTGGTTGCGGGCGAGGAGAACTCCGCCTTCGTCCGGGCCGTCATGCTCGCCGAGTCGACAAGTCTGGTCACCAACCTCGGTACTCGGGGCATCGGCTACATCAACGGGGACCTGACCGCCGCGTTCGCCCGGTTGCCCGTCGACGCCTGGATCGCGGTACAGGCGGACTCACACTGGACGTCCGACGGCATTTCGGTCGGTACCGCGACACTTTTCGATTCGCAAGGCCCGTTCGGCACGGGGATGGTCACCGCGGTCGCCAATCCCGCAGCACAGATTGACTTTTCGACCCGGCCGACGCTGGTGCAGGGCCTCAACTACGAGTAGCCGACACCTCAGCACCAGCCCGCGCAGCCGGGCTTGTCGCTTTCACCGAGAGAGTTGCGCTCCGTCGGTTTCCTTGGCACCGGCGCCACGCTGATCGGTGACCGGGTGACAGGCGTGGGCGCCTTGGCGGTGGCAGGATCACCGGCGTCGACGCAGCGGTGGTGGGCCTCGGTTGCGGCGGGGGCGGCTGACGGGCAATCGGGGTGTGCGGCCCCTGAGCCGGCCCGGAGGGGTGGTGGTGGCGGTGGCAGGTTCACCGGCGTCGACGCAGCGGTGGTGGGCGTCGGTTGCGGCGTGGACGGCTGCGGGGCGACAGAGGTGGACGGACCCGGCGCCGGAGCGGAGTTGTCGGGCAGCACGAGCCAGACGATGGGCACGAGCACCGCAGCCGCCGCGACGACAAGGAACCCGATGCCGGCCTGCTTGGACCGGTACCACGGCTCCGGGGGCCGCCGGAAGGTCAGTGTGCTGCTGTCCGACGCGCGCAGCTGGCCGTTGACGGTCCAGGTGTTCACGGTGGGACTGGTCATTGGCCGGGCCGCGGGTGCAGGGCGCGTCTCGACCCGGTTCCGCGGCGCAGGGGCGGGGGGTTCGCGTCGAGGCTCGCGGAACACCTCGTTCACGTGTGCCGGCTCGGTGACCTGCTCACCGCCGAACCACCCGTCGCTTTCGTACGGGTCGTCCTGCCGGTAATCGAAGCCCGAACCCGGCGGGGCTTCGCGCTCAGTCACCCCCCGATGCTAACGCCGACGGCAAACCGCGGATCCGAGCAGTCAGTACACGCCGACCGCAGGTTCCTCGGCACTGGGTTTCCGGCCTCTGCTGCGCAGCGACTGACCAATGCGGACGGCTGTCGTCAACGCCTCGCTCGATCCGTGCGGACGACCGAAATGGAGCAGTAATGTGGCGCGCACGGCTCCGGATTCGCACGGCATATTGCCGTGCAGACTGCGATAACCCCAGAACAGGTATGCGTCTCCGACTTTCATGTCGACTCTGCGCAGATAGTCGGCGTTGTCGAGCTTTCCGAGAATTTGTCGGCGATAGAAGCCGCTTTGTCCGACGACCTTGTCGATGATGTTGGCGAGAACAGAACGCCGGAACGGTCGCTTGTTGAATATGCCGACCAATTCGCCTGCGTTCCCAGGCGTGGCTGCTGGCAGATAAATCGGTACCACCATCGTCACGACACTCGCGTCGTAGTGAAACCAATACGCGTCGCCTTCGCCGCGCGGACCGGCGATTATGCGCAACGCGGAACCGGTCAACTGCAGAGTGCCGGGATCGTCGGGAAAGCGGGCCCGGACGATGTCGGTGAGCAGTGACACAACCGACGGACTATTGACGAAAACCGCTGCAGCGCTGTGTGTGTCGTCGTGCGGAGATTGTATGAAGTGATCGCGCGTGCCATGGGTTCGGAGCCGATCCTCGATGTCTTCCCGCGCATGGGCAAGCCATTCCTCGGGGACGGCATTCTGAAGGCATACCACGCCGGATTTGTCCAACTCGTCGGCGATTTCGCGAGGGTCGCGATATTCGTTGATCGGCTGCGTCATCGTCGCAGCAGTATAGGGGATCGGAAATCGTGGTATGCACGCCGAGTCGCTTTTTTCGCAGGCAAGGAGGGCGACCGTCTTCTGTCGATTCGGTCCTCGGTCAAGGCCTCTCGGCGTAGATTTTCTGACGCTGGGCATCCCCATCGAGCTAAGGAGCCAAGATGGGTTACGTCGGGTACGTCGGCAGGGTGGGTGCGCTGGCCGTCGCGCTCGGCGTGGGCCTCGCGGTGGGAACGATGCCGGGTGTCGCACTGGCGGAGCCATCCGATGCGGCGTCGACGACGTCCGTGGAGTCGGACTCGCCGCCTCCGAAGAAGCACACGCCGAAGAAGAAGTCGTCCAGTACGCCGGTCAAGCCCGACGAGCCTGCGTCGACGGCTCCCGACACCGCTTCCGCCGCAACGCCGTCGACCAAGGTGACCACGACGGATCGAAACGAGAACACACCGACCACGCCGAAACGCAAACCGCGCAAGGTCGACCCCGATCGGGTGACCAAGAAGTCAACACGAAGTCCAGCACCGTCGAACGTCAAGCCCAAGGCCGATTCCAGCACCGACACCGCCCCGACACCGAGTCCTCCCAACGAATTTCGGTCGGCGGCCGACATGCCGAGCTCGAGTGCACGAACCGTCACCGTCAGCACACCGGTCACATCGCGTGTGGAGCCGCCCAAGTTCAGCGGTCCACTGACGCCGCTGAACATCGTCACCGAGGTGGTCTCGAGCCTGCTCGGTTGGGCCGGGCTTGGCCCCTCGATGACCGCCAGTCCCTTTGCGCCGCTTCACGAGCCGGTGTTGTGGACCATGTTGGCCTGGGTGCGCCGCGAGATCGAGCAGACGCTGCGAATCGCGGTGCCCACCGCGGGCGTGCAGCATGTCCCCGCGCTGATCGTCACGGGACCCAACCTGTTGGTCAACCCTGGCGCCGAACTCGGTGATCCGTCATTGTCGGGCTACAGCTCGGTGACCGTGCCGGGCTGGACGGTGACGGGCACCCCGACCGTCATCGAGTACGGCACACCGCGCCGCTTCCCGTGGCCCACTTCGTCGCCGGGCCCGACATTCCCGCGGTTCCTGGCGTTCCCCACCTCGGCCAGTGCGCCGCCCGACAGCGGCGAGCAATTCTTCGGGGGTGGACCGGTCGCGACGTCCACTCTGAGCCAAACTGTCGATCTCCGCGCCGCCGCTACCGAAATCGACGGCGGCACAGTGCCTTACGCGTTGAGCGGATACCTTGGTGGATTCACCATCGATCCGTCAGCGGCCTCGGTCCGCGTCGAGTTCCTCGACGCAAGCGGGGCGACACTCGGCACCGGCAGGATCCGCCCGGTCGGGGTGCTGGATCGCTTCTTCCAGACCCGGTTCCTCAGCCGTCAGACCACCGGAACCATTCCGGTGGGCACCCGCGCCGCACGCGTGGTCGTCACGCTGGCGGACCGCAACCCGGTGCTGGGCAACTACAACAACGCCTACGCCGACAACCTGTCGTTTCGGGTGGGCTCGGAGAACGTCGTCGCGCCGACGCTTGTCCGACCGGACTCGCACGTCGGCGAACTCGATCACGTGTTCATGGTCTACATGGAGAACAAGGGCTTCAGCGACATCGTCGGCAGCCGCAACGCGCCGTACCTGAACAGCCTCATCCAGACCTACGGGTTCGCATCCAAATACTACGCGCTGACCCACCCGAGCGACCCGAATTACTATCCGATCATTGGTGGTTCAGATTTCGGGTTCAACTACAACTGCCCGGCCGACTGCTTCGACCCCCCAGTGAACCTGGTCGACAACATCGAGTTGGCGCACAAGACCTGGGCCGGCTACATGGAGGGCGGCGGCGGCTACAGCACACCCACCGACCGGTTGCCGTTCCTCGCGTTCCATGACATCTACGACGACCAGGCCCGGGTGGAAAGCCACTTGTTCGATCTGTCGGAAATGGCAGGAGATCTCGTCGTTCCCCATCTGGCGCCCGATTTCGTGTGGTTCGCCGCCGACGACGCGACCAACATGGAGGGCCCCACCGATACCCTCAGCGGCGTCATCGGGTGGGCGTTGAGTCAGCTCACGCCGCAATTCCTTGGCGGACACCAATACAACGTGGCGGCGGGCGACCGATGGCTCGCCGAGACGCTGCCCATCATCATGGACTCGAACACCTGGAACGACCCCAACGAGAGAAGCGCCATCTTCCTGACCTTCGACGAGGACTACAACAACATCTCGTTGGGCATCGGCAATGACGGCAACCACATCGTCACCGTGGTCATCCCGTCACCGGGTGCGGTCGCAGGTGGGATGCGTGCCGGTGCGTTCATCGCCGACGACCGCTACGACCACTACAGCCTGCTGCGCACGATCGAGGATTCGCTCGGGCTTCCACCGCTGACCAACAACGACCGCTACGCGTACCCCATGAACGAATTCTGGACGTAGCCGCCCGTCGTACGATCCCGATGTGACGTTCCCGGATGCGCAACGACTGCGCGACCTCAAGCTGCTGCGCCGGGTCCGCGACCGGATGGACCGCGAGTATGCCCAGCCGTTGGACGTCGAGGCGCTCGCGCGGGGCGTGAACATGTCGGCAGGTCACCTGTCGCGCCAGTTCAAACTCGCGTACGGGGAGTCGCCGTACTCCTATTTGATGACGCGCCGGATCGAGCGGGCGATGGCGTTGCTGCGCGGCGGTGACATGAGCGTCACCGAGGTCTGTTTCGCCGTCGGATGCTCGTCGTTGGGGACCTTCAGCACCCGCTTCAGCGAATTGGTCGGCATGTCGCCGAGCGCCTATCGAGACCAGGCAACCGGTGCGGTCGGCGGGCTCCCGTCGTGCGTGGAGAAGCAGATCACCAGACCGATCAGGAATCGAGAAGCGCCCGCCACCCGGCTCCACATAACGTGAGCGACATGAACCTCACCATTCACTCCAGCATGTTGCCGCTCGACGACCCGGATGAGTCGCTGGCGTTCTACCGCGACGTCCTCGGCTTCGAGGTCCGCCTCGACGTCGGCAACGGCAAGATGCGCTGGATCACGGTCGGCCCGCCCAACCAGCCCGACACGAACGTGGTGCTCTACCCGCCTGCCGCCACGCCCGGCCTCACCGACGACGAGCGCCGCCTGATCGCCGAAATGATGGCCAAGGGCACCTTTGGCCAGATCAACCTGGCCACGAACGACCTGGACGGTACCTTCGAGCGCGTACAGGCGGGAGACGTCGAGGTCGTCCAGGAGCCGACCGAGCAGCCGTACGGCGTTCGCGACTGCGCACTGCGTGACCCCGCCGGAAACATGGTCCGCATCCAGGAGATCCGCTGATCCATGGGAAAGCCGACTCGGCCGCCGGCCCTGCACGCGGCGGACAGCCACGAAGTGATCCGGGTGCACGGCGCCCGCGAGAACAACCTCAAGAACGTCGACGTCGAACTGCCGAAGCGTCGGCTGACGGTGTTCACCGGCGTCTCGGGGTCGGGCAAGAGTTCGTTGGTGTTCGACACGATCGCCGCGGAATCGCAGCGGCTGATCAACGAGACGTACAGCGCGTTCGTGCAGGGGTTCATGCCGACGTTGGCGCGCCCTGACGTCGACGTGCTGGACGGGCTGACCACCGCGATCGTCGTCGGCCAGGAGCGGTTGGGCACCGACCCCCGCTCCACGGTCGGCACCGCCACCGACGCCAACGCGATGTTGCGCATCCTGTTCAGCAGGCTCGGGCAGCCGCACATCGGTTCGCCGCAGGCGTTCTCCTTCAACGTCGCCTCGATCAGCGGCGCAGGGGCGGTGACGTTCGAGCGGGGCGGCAAGACCGTCAAGGAGCGGCGCGACTTCAGCATCACCGGCGGTATGTGCCCGCGCTGCGAGGGTCGCGGTTCGGTGAACGACTTCGACCTGTCCGCGCTGTACGACGACAGCAAGTCGCTCAACGAGGGTGCGCTGACCATCCCGGGCTACAGCATGGACGGCTGGTATGGCCGGATCTTCCGGGGCTGCGGCTTCTTCGACCCGGACAAGCCGATCCGCAAGTACAGCAAGAAGGAATTGGACGCCCTGCTGTACAAGGAGCCGACCAAGATCAAGGTCGACGGCGTGAACCTGACGTACTCCGGGCTGATTCCTACGATTCAGAAGTCGATGCTGTCCAAGGACGTCGACGCGATGCAACCGCACATCCGGGCGTTCGTCGAGCGGGCGGTGACGTTCACGACGTGTCCGGAGTGCGACGGCACTCGGCTGTCCGAGTTGGCCCGCTCGTCGAAGATCAACGGGGCCAGCATCGCTGACGTGTGTGCGATGCAGATCAGCGATCTGGCCGAGTGGGTCAAGGCGCTCAACGAGACGTCGGTGGCGCCGCTGCTGGCGGCGCTTCAGCACAGTCTCGATTCGTTCGTGCAGATCGGGTTGGGCTACCTGTCGCTCGACCGGCCCGCCGGGACGCTGTCGGGCGGTGAGGCGCAGCGGGTGAAGATGGTGCGCCACCTCGGCTCGTCGCTGACCGACATCAGCTACGTCTTCGACGAGCCGACGATCGGCCTGCACCCACACGACATTCAACGGATGAACGACTTGCTGCTGCAACTGCGCGACAAGGGCAACACCGTGCTCGTCGTCGAGCACAAGCCGGAGGCGATCGCGATCGCCGACCACGTCGTCGACCTCGGCCCTGGGGCGGGCGCGGCAGGCGGCGAGGTGGTGTTCGAGGGCACCGTCGAGCAGTTGCGGGACAGTGGCACCCTGACGGGGCGGCATCTGGACGACCGGGCAACCTTGAAGAAGAAGACGCGCAAGCCCAACGGTGCGTTGCAGATTCGCGGCGCCGATACCCACAACTTGCAGAGCGTCGACGTCGACATCCCGTTGGGGGTCCTGGTGGTCGTCACGGGGCTCGCTGGCTCGGGTAAGAGTTCGCTGATCCACGGATCGGTGGCGGGGGCGGACGGTGTGGTGGCGATGGACCAGACGCCGATTCGGGGCTCGCGGCGCAGCAACCCGGCGACCTACACCGGATTGCTCGAACCGATCCGCAAGGCGTTCGCGAAGGAAAACGGGGTGAAGCCAGCGCTGTTCAGCGCGAATTCCGAAGGCGCGTGCCCGAATTGCAACGGCGTCGGTGTGATCTACACCGATCTGGCCATCATGGCGGGCGTCGCCACACCGTGCGACGTGTGCGAGGGCAGGCGGTTCGACGCGTCAGTGCTCGAATACAAGTTGGGTGGCTGCGACATCAGCGAGGTGTTGGAGATGTCGGTCGCCGACGCATTGTCGTTCTTCGGTGATAAAGCCAAAGTGCCTGCAGCACACAAGATTCTGGTTCGGCTTGCCGACGTCGGTCTGGGCTATCTGTCGTTGGGTCAGCCGTTGACCACGTTGTCCGGTGGCGAGCGGCAGCGGCTCAAGCTGGCGACGCAGATGGCCGACAAGGGTGACATCTACATCCTCGACGAGCCGACCAGCGGCCTGCACCTCGCCGACGTCGAGCAGTTGCTCGCGTTGCTGGATCGTCTTGTCGATTCCGGGAAATCGGTGATCGTTATCGAACATCACCAGGCGGTGATGGCGCATGCCGACTGGATCATCGACCTTGGCCCCGGCGCCGGGCATGACGGTGGCCGCATCGTCTTCGAGGGCACGCCCGCTGATCTGGTCGCTGCCCGTTCCACGTTGACCGGCGAGCACCTGGCCGAGTACGTCAGCGCGTGACCGGCCGTCATCCCGATAGGCTGCCGCCATGCCCAACGTGCTGACGGTCAATCTGGCGCATCCGTACCCGAATTCCGATAAGGACTCGCTGTTGACCGGCATCGACAAGCGTCCGACGGATGACGCGGTGAGCGTGCGTGCTCCCGGCCCGAAGCACGGCGGCCTCGGCAGTGGCCTGTTGGGTGACTACATCGGTGATCAGCAGTACCACGGCGGCGACGATCAGGCGGTCTACGCGTACGCCCGCGAGGACCTCGACGAATGGGAACGCGAGCTGGGCCGCGACCTGGACAACGGCATGTTCGGGGAGAACTTCACCACAGCGGGGCTGGACGTCACCGGCGCTCGTATCGGCGAGCGATGGCAGGTCGGCACCGACGGGCTGGTGCTCGAGGTGACCCGGCCGCGGATCCCGTGCCGGACGTTCGCGACGTGGCTGTCGATCCGAGGCTGGGTGAAGACGTTCACCAAGGCGGCGACGCCCGGGGCGTACCTGCGTGTGATCGAGTCCGGATCGGTGCGCGCCGGCGATTCGATCGTCGTCACCGATCGACCGACCCACGATGTGACCGTGGGCTTGGTGTTCCGCGCGCTCACGCTGGAACCGGAGTTGCTGCCCGAAGTTCTGCGGGCCGACGCGCTGGCCGATGAGATCAAGGATGTGGCGCGGCGTCGCGTGGAGTCGTAACCCCGTTGCGTGGCGCCGCGATGATTCTTGCCCTCGGGTGCAGTCTGAATGGCATGGGCAAGCTCATCTATGGCTTCAACGTGTCGGTGGACGGGTACATCGCGGACGCGCACGGCAACATCGACTGGTCCGAACCGAGCGAGGAACTGCACCAGTACTGGAACGACTTCGAGCGGGAGACCGCCGTGTCGCTCTACGGCCGGCGGCTCTACGAACTGATGTCCGCGTACTGGCCGACCGCTGATCAGGAACCAGACGCCACGCCGTTGATCGTCGATTTCGCCCGCATCTGGCGCGACATGCCCAAGGTCGTGTTCTCGCGCACGCTGGAGTCCGTCGACTGGAACTCCCGTCTGGAACGCGGCGACCCGGTCGAGGTGGTGACGAAGCTGAAAGCCGAAACCGACGGCCAGCTGGAGGTGGCCGGCGCGACGCTGGCCGCACCGATCGTGCAGGCCGGACTGGTGGACGAATACCGGATCGTCATCGCGCCCATCGCCGTTGGAGGCGGCACGCCGTTCTTCCCGGCGCTACCGTCGTGGATTTCGCTGGAACTGGTGGAGAATCGCAACTTCCCGGGTGGCACGGTGCTGTTGCGCTACGCGGCGAAACACGACTGATCGGATCAGTCTCGTTGCAGCACAGGGGATTTAGAGCGCCCAAATCGTCACTGTGACGTATCGAAAGGCTTGGCGGTGTGGATTCCGCAGGTGCAGTCGTCGATCGACGGACAGGTGCAGCGCATGCCCCACTCGATGATCTGTCGTGCGCGTTGCAACTCGGCTATGCGCCCATCGATCTCGGCGAGTTTCGTCTCTGCGAGCGCGCGACTCGCGGGCCGGCCGGGGGCGTCGTCGGCGAACAACACCTGGATCTCGTCGAGTGCGAACCCGGCGGCCTTGCACAGCCTGATCACGTCGAGGCGGGCGACGATCGACTGGTCGTAGCGGCGCTGACCCCCGACGCGATCGGGGGAGCGGATGAGGCCGATCCGCTCGTAGTAGCGCAGCGTGGTGGCCGCCACGTCCGCCTGCTGAGCCAGTTCGCCGATCGTCAGAGTGCTGGTCATGATGCGTCCTTTGATCCCTGGGCTTGACTTGGAGTTAACTCTAAGTTGTTGACTGTAGCCATGCACAAGCATCCACAGCGAGTCGACCTTGCCCATGAGTTGAGCCGCGCCCGGTACGCGATGCTGCGGACGTACCGGCGTGACGGCACCGCGGTCGACACCCCGATATGGTTCGACCTTCAAGGAAGCTCTTTGGTGTTCCGGACGAAGGTCGGGCCGAAGACCAAACGGATGGCCGCACACCCCGAGGTCGAGATCACCGCGTGCGACTACCGTGGCCGGATCATCCGCGGTGCCAGCACGTTCACCGGTCGAGCGACCATCCTGTCCGGAGCCGAGGCCACGGAAGCCAATCGCGCGCTGCATCGGCGGTATGGGTGGCAATGGACTACCGTGCCGCTGATCAAGATTCCCGGCGTCACCAATGTGCACAGCGGATTGCCCCTGCGGGAGAAGTTGCGGTGGGCGCGCGACCGAAATGTGTGGCCCGACAGCGCAATTGTTCGGATCGACTTCGACGGACGCGCATCGGATGGTGGCGGACCCAATACGTCACAGTGACGTATTGGGTTGGGGGACAAGGGTGTTCGCGGGGGAGCCTTAGGACTTCTTGTCGCCGGATCGGGGCCGTGCTGGCCGCTTCCGCGCAACCGATGTGCCGCTGCTCGCAAGCCGGCCGAGCGTTGCCGCGCCGGGCAGCGACGACACGGCGTTGTAGACGTCGTTGCCAGTGGCGACAAGGGCTTCGAGTTGCGGCAGCAGCGCGTCCATCGTCCGGATCATCGGATCGGCCAGTGCGAGGTACCGTTCGGCACGATCGATCGCCGTGTTGAGGCGTTCCGTGGCGATCGCGAGATTCTCGATCAGGTCAGGCAACTGGCTGGCGAGTTGGATCGAGGCGGGTGGGATGCGCATCGCTCCGGTCGCGACCGATTGCGCGGTGTCGGCGGCCGCCTGCGCGGCGGCCTTGATCTCTTTCGGGGTCGGAACCTTCGGGTTCGGCATTTGGTAACCATGACTCGGATGTGCGTATCTGTCCGAGCTTTGCGGTAAACCCGCGCATCTGTCGGTCGTTGGAGGCATGAACGATCTTGAAGCCGGTCTCGTTGGATGCGATATAGCGCCGCAGGAAGGACGAATTGTGCCGAGTTCACGGATTTCCACGCGTACCCGACGCTGGCTTGCGGTCGGTGCCCTAGCCATTGTCGCGGCCAACGCCGGCGCGCCTGTCGCCGCAGCCGATCTGGTCTTCCCGTCAGCAGGTTCGGAATCTGTCGGAGCCACGGTCGACGACCTCAAGGCTCAGGGGTACAACGTCGTGGTCAACTTCTTGGAAGGCCAGCCCAACGTCGCGCTGTCGGCATGCACCGTCATCGGGATCGACGACCCGAGCCCGCCGACAGCGGATCCGGCAACGGTCACGGTCTCGGTCGATGTCGAATGCCCGAATGCGAAGTAGTCAGCGGCCCGCACGCTGACCTCAATCCGTCACAGTGACGAAATGATGGACACCCGCGGGGAAGGGATGAGGACAGACCTGCCGGTCGGCAGCCGGTCGGCCCGTGTGGTTTCGGTGTGATGAGTCGCGCGCATCGCGACCGAGCGCACCGAAATCGCCGCGCCGTTGCGCACGGTCCGGCGTGCGGAGGACGGAGCACGCCGGTAATGCGTGCAGCCCCTGAAGATTTCGCGGTCTGGAGTTCGAGGCTCAGGTAGACAAAACGCCGATAAGCCACATTATGTCAAGTAGGCCATTGCGTGGTGCACCACCTGAATCACTGCCCGACCTCCTGCTGCCGTGAGACGGGCGCCAGGACGTTCCGGACGCGACTACACTTGCAACACCTTCACGAACAGATCCTCTCCTACTCGCCAGGTCGGAATCCGATGCCACTTTTCACGGTCACGTTGCGTTCCCGGAGAACGGTGGCCGAGAAGGACGCGATATCCGCTGCCATTCATGAAGCGAGCGTCAGCGCTGGGTACCCCGAAGATGATCACTTCCAGAGGTTCCTCTCGTTGGAAGAGGCCGACTTTCGCGTCAGCCCCCTCTACCCCGATCTGCAGAAGCCCCGCAGTGAGCGTGTCGTGATGATCGAGGTTCTGGTGTCGTCAGGGACCGATGCAGACAGGAAACGGTTGCTACTTTCCGCGATCGTGAGCCGCCTTCAGTCGGCCGGAACGGATCCCAACGACGTCATGGTGTTCTTCGGCGAGATCGACCGTGCCAGTAGTTCGTTTGGTGGCGGCCGTCCAGCCCTGCCCGTCGAGGTGCGACCTTAAGGCGTCCGCTATTCCGTTGAGCGGAAATATGGCTCAACCGTGCCACTGAGCTTGACGACCATGGGATTTCCGCGGCGATCCCTCGCGGTGGGGACTTCAACGCGCACCCATCCCTCGGCCACGTTGTATTCGTGAACATTGGTTTTCTCGGCGCCATTGAAGCGAATACCCACACCGCGGAGAAGCACCTCTTCGCTATAGAAGGCGCTGCGCGGATCGATGGAGAGGTGATTCGGGGGAACGTCTGTGTTCTGATCCTCGGACATGGTGGCTTTCGTTGAATGCTCGGACTGTTGTCAAAGAATCTACGCGACCAGTCCAAGCGGCCTGACTGCTCGGGGAACACCACCTGGGTGGACAATATGTCGTGGCTCTCTCCGCAACGGTGTTCAAAGTCGAACTCGGCGTCTCCGATGTCGATCACGATTACTACGCCGATCACATGCTGACCGTGGCCCGTCATCCCAGTGAGACCGATGAGCGGATGGTGGTGCGGTTGTTGGCGTTTGGGCTGCGCGCACACCGGCTCAGCGACGTCGACGGTGAGTTGGCGTTCGGGGCGGGCCTGTCCACCCCTGGCGTACCAGACTTGCGGCTCGCGGACTACACGGGCCGGATCCTGGAGTGGATCAACGTCGGCCAGCCCGATGGACGCGCCTTGGGCAAGGCTGCCAGCCAGGCCGACCAGGTGGTGCTGTTCCCGTTCGCCGCCGGAGTGGACACCTGGTGGCGAACCGTCGGCCCCAAGGTGGCGGGGCTGCCGAACCTGTCTGTGGTGCAGATACCGCATGAGCCGGTGCGGCAACTGGCTCAGACCGTCGATCGACGGTTCGCGGCGCAGGTAATGGTGATGGAGGGTCAGGTGACGATGACCGTGGGCGGTGTCGACGTCACCTTCACGCCCGAGCGATTGAAGTGAACGCCTGAGCCCCACGGTGTGCCGCGTCCCAATGCGATTGATCCGCCCACCGTGACGAGATCATCTCAACGTGTCGGCCGCGACTCGGTCGGCGACGGTGCGGCGGCGCAGCGAGGCATCGGTAAGGGCAGCCGGTTGATAGGCCATGTCGAGTTGACCGATGTCGGTGCCCGGCGGGACGATCGCGTCGATCCGGTCGAGGAGGTCATCGGTGAGCACGAGATCCGCATCGACGCCGTTGAACAACTCATCACGCTCGCCGACGAGGCCGGCATCACGCTCACCCATCTGGTCACCGCTTTCGCGATCACCCACCCCGGTGTCACTTCAGCGATCGTCGGTCCGCGCACCATGGAACACCTTGACGATTACCTCGCCGGCGCGCCGGTTACGCCTTCGCCCGCGGCGGCGCATCACATCGCGTCAGCGCGCGGCCCGGCGGCCTGGCCGTACAAGTTCGCAGCCGCCCCCATCGCGGCACGGACAGTGTTGTAGTAGTGGGTGCCGACACCGCCGCTACGGTATTTGCGCAGTTGCGGGTTCTGCGCAAGCGTGGCCGCGAGCACGCTGTCGCTGATGCGGTACTTCCTGAACGCATCGCTGAATCGGACGATGAACCGCGCAATCGCCTTGTCGGGGTCTTGGCGCTCTTCGACCGTGCCGAAACTGGCCTTCTCCTGGAACAGGCCGATGACCTCGTCAGCCCTGCTACCCCGGTTCCCGTAGGCCTGCACACCGCCGGACACGGCCGGGCGGAAATCGGACTCGATCTTCGCAGTGGCGATGATCGTCTTGATCTGATCTTCACTCAGCCCGGCCGCCTGCCCCTGCCTCACGATGGCCTTGACTATCGCCAGCGCGTCGGAGTCCTTGGTCACCGCGGCCACCGGTGCGGGCGCGGCTGCCGGTGCAGGGGCGGGTGCGACCGCGCGGACGACAGCGACTTCGTGCGCCGGCTGTTGGTCAATCGCGACCGATGTCGCGCGATTCGTCGGAGTAGACAGCACCGCCGCGCCACCGATGCCCGTCACCACGAGAACGCCCGCGAGAATCGTCTTCGCAGGTTTCTGTGCGCCGGATGTGGCAGGCATTCGGTGTTTGGCCATGGTTGTGCTCTCTTTTCGGGGGTTTGAACTTGTGGATCCGTGTGCCGGACCTCGGACTCCCCCTCAAAACCCCGCAGCTCGGGAGCTGAGCAGCAGGGTCTGATCGCGCACTGGTCGCGATCCGGTGACTTGTCACCGAAATAAACGGTGCGTGCCAGCGAAATTCGCTGAGCGCGCGTTACAGCCGCAGTGACGCACTAGCTGACTCGCCACGACTTTGCCAGGTTGTGATCGGCGTCACTCAAACTAGTGCTACTGCACCGTCGCAGTCAGCCGTGAACTGTATTCGAACAATCGCGATCTGGCAAAATCGCACAGGATCTTCACAAGTTGAGCAACACAGTTCGCGCATCATCCGTGACCGGATGGATTCTTTGCTGGGGCTTTCAGCGCAGGTGCCTCTGCGGGTACCGTTTCAGGCCGAGGCGCCTGTGGGTCATCCCATGCGAATCGCCAAGCCGTCAAAGCGGATTAGCGTATCCGACGTCGCGGCGTACCAATGTTGGATTCCAAACCTGGTGTCTCCCAGTCAGTTTCGATGTTATCCTCGACCCCGGTTAGCATCAGATCCACCGTGTGCCCCACGCGCCAAGATGTCAACGACGCCAGTGGCACCAAGCCGCATCAACGCCATCAGCTTCTGCTAGAGCCCAGCAGGCCGCCCAGGACGCCGACGCATGCGTCAATTTGTCCTCTCGGCGCCGCCCGGTACAACAACAGCGAACTAACTGGAGGCGCTGGTTGGCGATGTAGGATTGCCGAGAGATCGATTTGAATGCATATCCGAGGAGCAGGTCAAACGCTGATCTGCCGCCTATCGGACATGTGTCGGGGGGTCGGGCTGGACGTGACAACCGCATCGCTCGGCGCCGGACCGGCATCTGGTGAGCTGGCCGCCTTATCTCAGCTCACGTTCGAGTTGCGCGACGCAGCAACCGTGCTCTGCCAGGCCGCTGCTGCGGTGCCCCGCCTAGGGGCCTGTCAGACAGAGGCCACCTACCTGCACATCGATGGATCATGGCGATTGTCGCCCTCGGGCGAGGATGAACGTCCTGACTTGGATCAACTGATCACCGAATCCGGCGGTAGCGGTGCCATGGAGATACCCGGACGCCCGTGGGGCTGGGCTTTTCCCGTCCGTCACCAAGGAGTTGTCGAAGGCACGCTTGTCGTCAGCGCAGCCGACCGCCCCTCAGGCGAGCACTTGCAACTCTTGATGGTGTTGGCGAATCAGACGGGCGCAGCGCTGGCATGTGTTGCCCTTCGTCGGCGAGACGAGCGGTATAACGAGGAACTCGCAACAATCACCAGCGACCTCGTCGGTGCGCGGCAACGGCTGAGGAGCAGAACCCGCGCATACGAAATCATCGAGGCGGCGCTGACAGGCGGTCACGACGAGCTGGCGATCGTCGACGCGCTGCACGAATTGACGGGGCTACCGGTGGTTCTTGAGGACCGATTCGGCAATCTTCGCCGCTGGTCCGGCCCTGGACGGCCAGAGCGCTATCCCAAACAAGACCCGCAACGGCATCAGCGCCAACTGGCTGTGTTGGCTGCTCGTCGCGGGCCCATGCGAATGAAGGATCGCATCGCCGTACTCCTGGCGTCGCGCGGCGAAACTCTGGGCGTATTGGCAATCGTCGACCCCCACAAGCAGGTAACCGAAGACGACAAAGACGCCCTGCAATTCGGGTGCACGTTGTTGGGCTACGAATTGTCCCATCAGCGAAGCCTGGTCGAGTTAGAGGAAGGCATTCGCCAAGAACTCGTCGATGACCTCCTGGCCGGCACGGGCGGCGAGGGCGCCATCGCCAGGGCAGAAGCGCTTGCCCACGACCTCCGCGGCCCGCACTACGTAGTAGTCGTGCACAGCTCGGCCGGTTTGGGTTCCGTGGTGGCCGCCGCCGGCCGCGCGGCCGCTGCGTTGCAGCTGAACACGCTTCAGGGACATAGTGGTCAGCTGGCGGTGCTACTGACCGCAGGCCGCCCGGACCCACAAGCGCTTTACCGCCAGCTGAGCGAGTTGCTGAGCCCAGCTACTTGCGCGATCGGCGTCGGATCGCGGTGTGAAAAACCGTCGGAGTTCCCGCAGTCGTTCGCCGAAGCCAAACGAGCACTGAATGTGCGGATGCATTCCGCGGCGCCCGCCGGTGCGTCTGCCTACGACGAACTCGGCTTCTACCGTCTCATCGACGTAGCCCACGCGTGCGGGGCCGTCGACGACTTCATCGGCGAATGGCTGGGCGCGCTTCTGGAGTACGACGCCGCCAAGAATTCGGAGCTCGTTCTCACACTGAGCCAATACCTGGAAAACGGTGGGAGTTACGACGAGTCCGCCAAGGCGCTGCACATCCACCGCAGCACGTTGCGCTACCGGCTGGCGCGCATCAGTGAACTGACGGACCATGACCTGCGCGACGTCAATACCCGATTCAACCTCCACGCGGCTGCCAGGGCGTGGCGTTTTCTCCACGCCAAGAGTGTGCAGCTGACCGGTCCGCCCTGATCGGCCGACAGGGCGAAACTCGATCTCTGCAATGCCCGGCAGGACAACGCAGTTGGTCATCATCGGAGCTGTGCCAGTAACTCGTCCCGATGGCGGGCTGCCCACTCGTTCAGGTGAATTGGTTCGCGGCCTAGCAGGTCGTGAACGGTGGTAGTGGTGATCGCCGAGTAGCTCAGGCGACCATCGCAGGTTTGTTGCAACCAGCTCAACGCGCTCGAAGCGTATGCGTCGTCGTAGAAGTCGGGTGTGAGGATCACCGCGGGGACGTCGCGCTGCAGCACCTGGCTCAAAGTGGCCGCAACCTCGGCGGCGTTGAGCAGATCGGTCGACAGGTGAAATCGGGAGTTCACCGTGCTGGCGGCCAACCGGTTGGCTGCGGCTTTGTCTGCACACTTTGATGTCGGTTCCAAGATCGGTGGTCGTCGGTCTCCACGACGACCCGCACATTACCCGGCTCATCGGCGAACTCAGCCTGTGCAGTGAACGATTGCGCACCTTATGGGCAAAGCACGACGTAAGAGTCCGTGAGGGGGCGGCACGAAACTGCAGCATCCCCTGATCGGCCCGCTGGACTTGCAGTACCAAGAGTTCGCGCTGCCGGAATCCCAGCATCTGCTCGTCACCTATCACGCGGAGCCGGGCAGCCCCTCCGAGCATGCCTTCCACATGCTGGCCGACCTGGCCAACGAACAGCCCGTGACGCAACTTTGAGCGGTGCCGCCAAACCGCCAGTATCGGATGCGGTTTCACCCTCGGCGGGGTGGTTACGACCAGCGCGCGCTCGCCGCTCCCCCGCCATGTCGACGATGCCCGCCACAACGCCGGTGAACACAGACGCTTCGATCATGCGGATCGCGGAGCGTACCGCGTGGCAATCCTGGGATGAGTAGGGTTCGAGTATGGCCGACCGCGCGCAGCTAGGTGCCGCGACAGTCACGCGGGTTGTCGAGTGGCGACTCGACCTGCCGCTCGCCATGTTTCCCGAGACACCACAGGCGGCGTGGCGGGAGCTGCCATCCGAACTGAGCCAGACGTTCTGGGACTCCGACAACTGGCACGCCGTCGTTCAGACGTGGGCGATCGAGGTGGATGGCCTCACGGTGCTGGTCGACACGGGCGTTGGCAACGGCCGCGACCGCCCCGCGATGCCGTTCCTGTCCGGTCTGGACACCGATTTCCTGGAAGCGCTCAACGCCGCGGGCATCGCACCCGACTCGGTGGACGTCGTGGTGAATACCCACGTCCATACCGACCACGTCGGCTGGAACACCAAGCGTCAGAACGACGAATGGGTGCCGACCTTTCCGAATGCGCGCTACCTAGTGCCAGAAGCCGACTACCGCTACTACCACCCCGACAACGCCGACGCACGCGGCCCCGGCCGGACTGAGGAGCATCAGGCGCGGTTGGATGCGAGCCGAATCCTGTTCTCCGACAGCATTCTTCCGGTTGATGCGGCGGGCCAGATCGAACTGTGGTCCGACGACCATCGCGTCAGCGACTCGTTGAGGTTACGGCCGGCCCCCGGCCATACTCCCGGCTCGTCTGTCCTGTGGCTGGATGCGGGCAGTCCCGCGGTGTTCGTCGGTGACCTCACCCACAGCCCCATGCAGTTGCACAGACCTGCGGATTCCTGCGTACTAGACGAGAACTTCGACGAGGCCGCGGTGACGCGTCGGCGGGTGCTCACCGAGGCGTCCCGGAGGCGCGCCGTCGTCATCCCCGCGCACTATCCGGGGGTCGGCGGCGCGACCGTGGTGGCGCGCGGCGACGCTTTTGTGATCGATGAGTGGCTCGAGGTAAGCGCCCTGTAGATATGCCGACGCCCACTGCCACGTCGCGCACGACATCAGTTATGGCGCTTGCGTTTCGCACGCACCGAGAACCGCGGGCCGTCCCGAAGATCGACGATGAGGAGCGAACCCCACGGGCGCCCGCGCGGATATCCGTCTCGACCGCCACTGCGATGACGTCGGCCGAGGAAGCCGTTGATGATGTAGCCAGACGGCGCGATGCTTCCGTTCGCGCCGTAGGCTCAGGGCGTGCACAACGTGATCCTGGCCAGCGCCGCGTCAACGGCTGCGCTGACGGTAGGGCTTGCGGTGTATGCAGCGTTGATCTTCGCCGGCATCGCGGTGACGATCCACGACGCACGCCGGCACCGCCGGGGCCGGGCGATCGCAGCCGCGGTGATAGTCGGTGTGCTGACCCTGGGCGGGCTGGTTATCGCGATCGTCAGCAGTGCCGCGTGAACTATCACAACGCGACAGGCGTGAACACCGGATGGTTGGCGACGTCCGGCAACTCCCGGAAGTAGTCCCTTGACGAGCTTCCCTCCACGACGGGCCGATCCCGCGAGCGGTCACTACTTTCCCTCGAAGCCCGATTCATCCGTCGGTCGCGACATGTTCTGTCCGCACGGAGTGAGGCTGTATTTCCTGCAAACCCAATCGGACAGCCAGTAAACATCTGATGCCGCACAGCGATACAAGATCTGGTCCGGGCGCCGGTTGCGATCTGGCCAGCAGTCAGCACCTCTCCCCCGTCGCATTACACCCGATTCACTGCTGCGCATCGCGAGGAATACGGCGGGATCGAATCGGCGGGTTACCAGCAAAACACCAAATTTTGCATCAGAGGAATCATCGCCCACCTCTGTGCCATCACCGCTTTCACGTCGTTTTCGGCTGGTGTACAGGGCTTCCCGCGTGCTGTCCCTGCGGCGCCGACTCGTGCCGCGATCTTGAACTGGCGGTCGACGGATTGGCGTTCCCGGGTCGCAGTCGAGTTGGCGGCCGAGGGCAGCACCATGGTTTGGCTGGCACCCCCCTGGGCCGTCTCTATGCGCGGTCAGCTTATGTGGCCGTTGTCATCCTCGTCTTCGTCCTCGTAATGCTGCACGCTTCATCGGTGTTCAGCCCGTTGGCTCTTAGTCCGCTGCTACGCGACTAGATGAACGGGCGGCATACCAGCTCAAGGCCGAGCAGTATCAGCAGCGCCAAAAAACACCGCCGGAATTGCGTGGGACTGATCCGTGACCGGATTCGGCTACCGACCCACATCCCAGCCATTGCTGGGACAACCGCGAGAGCGGAGGGGCCGAGGTGGTCGAGCTGCAGGGAGCCTTGTGTCATGAGCCCGACTGCCAGTGCGATGGTGGATGTCGTGAATGAAAGTCCTAGCGCCTGAATCAGCTTGTCGGTGTTGAACTTAAGCGCTTGCAGATATGGCACAGCGGGTATGGTGAGGATCCCGGTGGCGCCCGTGATTACTCCCGTCACGACCCCCACCAGCGGCGCCAACCAGACCTCGACAGAACGCGGAATCGACAGCGTCGGCGTCAGTAGCGCATAGCCGGCGTAGATGATCAAAACGGTTCCCAGTGAAACCCCGGACCACATGGGGTCGGCGTGCACCAATAAACTTGAGCCGCCGACCGTGCCCAGGACGATCCCGATCATCATCGGCCATAGGCGCCGCACCATTGTCACAATCGCAGGCCCAGCAAGCAGTTGTCCGACGTTGGTCACCAACGAAGGAATCACAAGCATCGCCGCCGCAGCGGCCGGCGGCATAGCGATTCCGAGCACACCCATGGCGACGGTGGGCAGGCCCATACCTGTGACGCCTTTGACAACTCCGGCGCCCAGGAACGTCATCGTCACGAGGATGACGAGGATGGAGGTCTGCATGAAGTAATTGCATCTGCAACCTGTGCGTTGGCACAATCCGGATTTTTGCTTCTCGCCCTTCGTACAATCCGAAGGGTCTGAAGGGTACGCAGATAGCGTGCGGCTTGACAGTGCTCGGGACTGCCCGCCGCAGGATCGGCGTTACGCCCCAGGGCGAGCATCACGCTCTAGCTAGCTCCATCCGGTCCTGTCGCCCGAAATGGCGACGAGGGATGGAACGGACTGTTTAGTCCGTTATAAGCAGCATGCCGCTTGGTTCGGATCTGGCGCTTAACGGACGTCTAGGCCCTTGAACAGCTGGCAGCCCGGTCTCCGCGTTATGAGGACGGCCAGGCCCCGACGTCTCTGCAAACGACGGTCAAGCCGGGCACGGATGCTTGGCTGGCTCGAACTCAGCCGACGACAGGAGAAGGGTGCCGCCGCCAACAATGTGGCATGGGGAAGCCTCGACCGATACCGCCATATGCGCGCTAGTACAGCATATTTCCCGGCACGGTTGCTTGACGACACTTCAGATTCGAGTCCGGCCTCGGTCGCGATGTTCCTTGGTCTCTGCCCGCCGGGCAGTGACGCCGTCAGTATCGAACACCTGTGCCGGTGCCGGCGCACAGAACGGAAGGCAGTGATATGACCCTCATCGACAACGATATGCGCGACATCGTCGCTAGCGCCAAGCTCGCGTTTGTCGCGACGGTCAATCCCGACGGATCGCCGAACCTCTCCCCGAAGGGATCTTTGCGCGTCTACGACGATGATCATGTCGCGTTCATGGACATCGCCTCACCTGCCACCATCGCGAATCTGTCCGTGAACCCTCGAATCGAGATCGCTGTTGTGGACTTCCTGCGCCGACGAGGCTACCGATTCAGTGGTACTGCCGAATTGCACGAGCCCGGCAGCCCCGTGCACACCTGGTTACATCACTGGCTGCTCGAGCTCAACGGGCCAGGCTATCCGGCCAACCAGGCGGTCCTAGTGAATGTTGAACGTGTGCGACCGATCCTGTCACCGGCCTACACCTATGGCGGTGCCGACGAACAAAGCCTTCTCACCCAGTTTTCAGCCGCCTACCTCCCCCACACCCACTCCACCGATCAGCCGACAGGCCGAGGGAAGTGACTTCGATCTCGGACCAGCCCGGCATAGGCTGCGGTTGAGGAAGTGTTGGATACGGATGCACTCGATCATGGCGTCTACACCAAATAGATTGGACTGAAAGAGCTCTCGAATCCAGTCATCGCGCATCACCAATCCTGCGTTGATGTCGATGCGGGAGGCGATGGCACCGCACCTAGATCTGTCTGTGTTCGGGCCAGTAGCGGGCCCGTAGCTTCTGCTTGAAGATCTTTCCCGAGTCCTCGCGTGGAAGATTGTCATTGAACTCGATGATGCGCGGAACCTTGAAGGACGCCAACTGGTTCCTCAGAAATGTACGAATACCCTCGGCATCGCCGACCCCGGATTCGCGCAGCTGCACCACCGCTGCGACGGATTCACCGAACTCGTCGTCTGGGATGCCGAACACCGCGCAGTCGGCCACATCGGGATGCTGAATCAGCGCAGCTTCGATCTCGGCCGGGTAGATGTTGACTCCACCCGAGATGATCATGTCTTTGCTGCGTCCACACAAATACAGGAAGTCATCGTCGTCGAAATATCCGATGTCGCCGAGCGTGACCAGACCGTCCTTCTCAATCGCCGCCCGGTCGCGGTCGCGGCCGTGATAGGTGAAGTCGCCAGCCCCGGGATTCCAGACGTAGATATCGCCGATCTGGCCTCGCGGTACCTCCGACCCGTCGTTGTCGAGGACTTTCACCACGCAGCCGTCGACTACTGTGCCGACTGTGCCTTCGTGGGTCAGCCACTGCTGGCTGTTGCAGGCGGTGACGATGCCGACCTCAGTGCCCCCGTAGTACTCGTCGACGATCGGGCCGAGCCATTCGATCAGGGCGTGCTTGACCGACGGCGGGCACGGCGCAGCACCGTGTGTGATTCGCTTGAGGGAGGACATCTCATACCGTGCCCGAGTGTCCGGATCGAGCGCCAACAACCGGACCATCATCGTGGGAACCAGGTGCAACGTGTCGATCGCGTAGCGATCGACGAGGTGCAGTAATCCCTCGGCATCGAATTTCGGCTGCAGCACAACAAGGCCACCCGTTCTACCGGCCAGCAGGGCGAATACGTTAGGCGCCGTGTGATACATCGGACCGCAGACGACGGTGCGCATCGCGGGCGCCACGCCGAGCGCGGAGACGGTGCCCGCCATCACGGGATGCTCGGTATCCAGCGGCTTGAATCGGCGAACTCCCTTCGGTGTGCCAGTGGTCCCGGAGGTGTAGATGATGCTTGGAGCAGGTGGGTGGGGTGGGTTCGTGCAGCGACCCGCGGAGGCGACAGCGGCATTCCACGATGAGCCGACCGTAGCGCTCTGCTGTGGGAACTCGTACGCGGCCCAGACTTCCGGCGGCGTGTCGACTACCAAAACGACACAGTCGTCTGGGACCTGCCTTTCGATCTGGGCGAGCAGGTCTGCGTGCACCAGAAGGACCTTTGCGCCGGAGTCACGAAGTATGAAACCGACCTCGTCGCCCTTGTAATGCCAGTTGATCGGGACAGGGACCGCGCCAAGCGCCTGTGCCGCATACGACGCCTCGATGAACGCGAGGTCGTTGCGCAACATGATTGCCACGTGGTCGTGCAGTGCGATGCCATGGTCGCCAAGGACAGTGGTAGCGCGCTCCACGCGATCGGCCATCTGCTCGGCGGTGAGATGCCGGTCGCCCGAGATGTAGCCGGTCAGTGTCTTACAGTTCATCGGTCCCATATCTGTGCTGAACGCATTCCGATTGCGAATGCGTTCAGCACCGGTTGGAGGTTCTCAGATCTTACGCAGACATTTCGGAACGGGTCGCATGCTCACCGTGATCCGCCGGTGAGGCGGCGCCCTGCTCAATGTTGCGGTCGCGGCAAGCTATCCGGATCCAATTGCGTCTGCCAGACGGGACTGCCGACTCTAATTGTGCGCCGCGGAACAGGGTTTCAGTCCCAACGCATCGGTAATGATCAGAACAGGCCGCCGACGCCCTCCTCCCCTCACGATCACCACACAGGCCTCGCGCGCTCGCCCGTGTGGTCGCCGGTAGGGCAACGGACATCGAGATCGTTCAACTCGAACCGTCTTCCAGCCCGGATCGTGCGAACTAAAAAGTCCAGTGTTGACTATCCGAGCTTGATCTCAGTTAGTGGTCGATGGCTATCGAGGCCGAACGACTCACGGCTGCGGGTGTGTCCGGCGCAGCGCATCGGCGCACCACGTGTATATATCAATATCCATTGATATATAAGACCTTTCGATCGTACCGAACTAGAGACATTAGACGCTGCGTGCGCGCATGCGAATGGAGTAGACGCGGCATCACCCATCACATCGCGCACACGCCGGGACCGAATCATTAGGGACTAAATAGTCCGGCTATTTATAGGATCGTTCTGGCGGCCGCAGGCGTTAAGGATCAAGTAGCCGACTGACGCGGATCAGGTAGACGGCAGGCCATTTGATTGGAGGCGGTATGAGTTTCGCGAGTCTCTTCCCCGAGGTCGAGATTCCTTCAACCAGCGTGTACGACTACCTGTTCGGTGGCCTCGACGCCGCAAATCTGGACCGCATCGCGCTGGTGGACGCCGAGTCCGGCCGACAGACCAGCTACCGCGACATGATCGCGCGCATCGACGCGTTCGCCGGCGCGCTGGCCGACTGCGGTGTCGGGGTCGGTGATGTGGTCGGGCTACTGTCGCCGAACAGTTCGGGCTTTGCGGTCGCCTTCCATGGCATCCTGCGTGCCGGTGCGACGGCGACGACGATCAACGCGCTGTTCACCGCGAAGGACATCGCAAAGCAGCTGGCCGACTCGAAGGCCAGGATGCTGGTAACGGTCGAGGCGCTGCTGCCCCAGTCGAAGGAAGCAGTCGCGGCGGTGGGGCTGTCTGACGCCGACTTGGTGGTGCTTGACGGCGAGGGACGCGACGCCGCCGGACACCCCAATTACGCCGAACTGATAGGCAAGGGCCTGCCGGCACCGCAGGTGGATTTCGCTCCGTCGTCGCACTTGGCGGCGCTGCCCTACAGTTCCGGTACCACCGGCATCCCCAAGGGTGTGATGCTGACGCACCGCAACTTGGTGGCCAATGTCGCCCAGATCCGGCCGGTTAGCGGGATCGTCCCAGAGGACGTGGTGTTGGCCGTCCTTCCGTTTTTTCATATCTACGGCATGACGGTGCTGCTGAACGCTGCCCTGCATGCACGTGCCCGGCTGGTCGTGATGAGAGGTTTCGACCTCGCTGAGTTCGTCGGCAACATTCAGAACCACAAGTGCACGATCGCGTTCATCGCGCCGCCGATCGCCGTTGCGCTGGCCAAACATCCGCTGATCGATGATTACGACTTGTCCTCGCTGAACGTGGTGATGTCCGGCGCCGCCCCACTGGACGCCGACCTCGGCCATGCCGTCGCCGAGCGGGTGGGCTGCCGGGTGGTACAGGCCTACGGAATGAGCGAGCTGAGCCCGGCCAGTCACGTCACCCCGTTCGACGGAGGCATGCAAAAGATGGGGAGGGTGGCGCCGCTCAGCTCGGTCGGGTGGACGGTGCCGAATGCGGCCTCCAAACTGGTACATCCCGACACTGGCGAGGAAATTGGTATTCCAACAGAAGGTCTCAGTGAGACCGGCGAACTGTGGTTCAAGGGGCCTAACGTGATGGCCGGGTACCTCGGCAACGAGCAGGCCACCCGCGAGATCATCGACGGCGAAGGCTGGCTGCACACGGGGGATTTGGCTCGGGTCGACTCACGCGGCTGCGTGTATATCGTTGATCGGCTCAAGGAGTTGATCAAATACAAGGGCTACCAGGTGCCGCCCGCCGAACTCGAGGCGGTGCTGTTGGGGCATCCGTCCATCGCTGACGCCGCTGTCATCGGCGTCAAGGACGCCGAAGGCGAGGAAGTGCCGAAGGCATTCGTGGTCAGGCAGTCTGGTGTTGAGTTGACGGCAGACGAGGTTATCGATTTTGTTGCGGGCCAAGTCGCTCCGTACAAAAAGGTGCGCCAAGTGGCGTTCATCGATGCGATCCCGAAATCCACGTCGGGCAAGATCCTGCGTAAGGATCTACCGCCTGCGTAACGCACACCCTACGTATCTGTTCGCCGAGAAACGGATCGACGTATCCGAGAGCCGTTTGGTGCTGCGGCAGACGACGGCGGCAACCCTTGTTACCGCGACGAGATCGCCTGTAGTCGACCACTCGCGCCCTGAGATTGACTACTTAGGCTGAGGGTCGAGTGACGCAAGAAATCTCGCCAACACGGTGCGAACCGGCGTGAAATATGTGGCGCATGGTTGGTAGGGGCGGTCGGCCCTGGAATGCGCTGAAGCTAGTTCGATACACATTTCTCTGGGGCACCGCGCAACTACGTTAGCCAACTGTCCCGCCCTACTGACCCGAAACTGACTGAAAAACAGGCGAATTGAGACGTAGGATCGCTTATCCGCCGACGCCGAAATTGCCTCGGATATTGCATTGAATGTGAATTGAGTGACTTCTCACATGACATTAATCGGTGTCGGCGATCCGCGTAACATCGTCAATATGATTGCAACAGACCGGCTTTCCGAAACTGAATCCACTGACGCCGAGGCGTTTGGCCGTCGGATGCTCGGCGTTTTGAACGACGCGGCCGTTGCGCTGCTGCTCAGCATCGGCCATCAGACCGGTCTGTTCGACTGTATGGCCAACCTTGCGTCGGCTACCAGTGCTGAAATCGCCTCGGCTGCAGGACTTGATGAGCGCTATGTGCGTGAATGGCTGGGCGGAATGGTTTGTGCGTCGATCGTTGACTATGACTCGACGACGCATACCTATCATCTGCCAGCCGATCATGCACCGGCGTTGACGCGGGCTGGCGGCACCGACAATGTCGCCAAGATGACCCAGTACATCGCCCTTCTCGGCGAGGTCGAACAGCGCATCGTCGGCTGCTTTCGCAATGGAGGCGGATTGTCGTACAACGCGTTTCCGCGCTTTCACACGCTGCGCGCTGAAGAAAGCGCTGAGGTGTTCGATGCTGCGCTGGTCGGTACGATTCTGCCGTTGGTCAACGGGCTGACGCAACGACTGCGCGGGGGTATCGACGTCGCCGATTTCGGTTGCGGTCAAGGACATGCCATCAATGTGATGGCCCGGGAGTTTCCGGCGAGTAGGTTCACCGGTTACGACTTCTCCGAGGAGACCATAGCCGCGGCGCGGGCGGAAGCGGATGCGTTGGGCTTGTCCAACACGACGTTTCATGTGCGCGATCTCGCTGTGCCGGCTGCTTCGGAGGCATTTGACGCCATCGTGGTGTTTGATGCGATTCATGACCAGGTCCACCCTGACAAGGTGCTTGCGAATATTTATCGTGAGCTGCGGGCCGGTGGTGATCTGCTGGTGGTCGACATCAAGGCGTCATCGGATCTTGCGCAGAACCGTCGGGTTCCGTGGGCTTCCTGGCTATACACGGTGTCGACGATGCATTGCATGACGGTTTCGTTATCGGCCGGTGGGGCAGGGCTCGGCACGGTGTCGGGCCAGGAGTTGGCCACCGCCATGCTGGCCGATGCCGGCTTCGCCGAGGTGGACATCGCGCAGGTCGACAGCGACCCGTTCAACAACTACTACATCGCCCGCAAGTAGGCGTGACGACGGCGGCCGCGCATACTGCGGCGCTGCATGACTGACCTTCGAGGTCACGCCGACCACGCGTTATCGGGTTCCTGCACCGTCGCAGATCGGCTCGTCGATCCAAAAGCCGCGCTCGCCGATGGGTTGGAGTTGGCCAGCCGCGGAATGATGGGTGAGTTGCCACAAGCACTGGAGGTAGAACGTGCCTCGCGCCTTTCGATATAGATCGGTCGACGTAGGAGCGCGCACTGGGGTGAGCGTGTGATCTGAGGTTTCGACGCCTCCGCATTGCTCAGGGACGTTTCTCCACAGAATTCTCTGCAATACGTTGGCGCCGAGAGGACCTACCTTGTTCCGCACACCTCGAACGGCCGGCAGAGACTTTCGTATCAGCCTCTCGCTGCAGACCGTTCCGGAAGGGCTTGCAGATACGGGCTTCACTGGTCACTCTCATTCACATCTCGGCGTAGCGGGTGTACCCAGGTTGGTCTCCGTCACCCATGTTGCGACGGCCCGTCGCCATAACAACGCGACTACAATTCACGCCTCCATCGCACCCGGAATGAGCCGACCGGCCTGGGGTGTGTGTACCACGGCTTACAACCGGGTCGAGTGCGCGGGCCATCGTGGATTCAGGTCGATCGGGCCAAGGCGGCATCAGCCGTTCGGCGGCTTTCCTAACGTCGCCGCCCCGTGTGATGAGGAGTAGTGGTCGTGCCCATTGAGCTGACGCACTGCGTCAACAGGATCAGGAACCACAATCTGGGCGCAATTACCGCCGGATTAGGTCGTATTCCGGTGCTGTACCAGGGAGTTCTTGCTCGTGTTGTGCGGCCGACGGCGCCGCCGTTGTGGCTGGGTGTGGTGGTGGCGACCGGGTTCCTCGGCGCGGAAGCTGTCCTGGTGCGATGGCTACACAGTGTGGCGCCGGAGAATGCATACGGCGTGCTGTTCCTGCTCGGTGTGCTAGTCGTGTCGGCGGCTTGGGATTTCGGCTTGGCAGCAACCACGTCGGTGGCCAGTGTGTTGGCGTATGTGCTTCTTCTCCATCGAGACAGCGTGGGGCCTGGCGTCGTTGTCTTCCTGTGCCTGGCGCTGCTGGCCAATGCGCTTGCTGGACAGGCCCGTTCACACGTAGCCGACGCCGAACAGCGGCAGGTCGAGGCCGACTTGTTGGCAGAGTTTGCACGAATGACACTGCAGGCAAAAGACTTGAATTCAGCACTCAACGGCGCCGGACAGCGCGTTGCCCAGGTGCTCGGGTTGGCCTATGCCGACCTGGTTCTCACCGAAATTCGGGGCGACGAGCAACGATTGGCGGTGCCGTTGCGCGATGGCGACGAGCAGATCGCCACACTGGTGGTGCCGACGCGTCTGCCATCCGGCCAACAAAAGCGTGTGCGACGCCTGGTGCCCTCGCTCGAGGCCCTGTTGATCGCCACCCGACATCGGCAAGAGATCGATGCCGAAGTCTGCGCCCTGGCACGGCAGCAGGCCGCGCTGCGTCGTGTAGCCACGCTCGTCGCACGCGGGGCGGCACCCGACGACGTGTATCCAGTGGCGGTAGTGGAGTTGGCGCTCGGCCTGGATTTAGAACATGCGACGTTGATTGGGTACGACGACGATGAAGGTGTGGTCCTGGCGGTGCGGGATAACAGGGGTCCGGCGAGGATCACGGTGGGGCAACGGTTTCGGCTGAACGGCACGGGGGTCGGCACTGAGGTGATGGGTGCTACCGAACTGGGGCGAGTTGAGGGCGACCTCGGCGGCGCGATAGCGGACCAGATGCCGGGCCTGGGCCCGCGCTCGAGTGTGGCCGCGCCGGTGGTGGTCGACGGTCAACGATGGGGTGCATTGATCGCCGGGTCGGCCACAGGTGAGGCGATGGCACCGCAATACAACGCACAGGTGGCCGACTTCGCGGACTTGGTAGCGACAGCGATTTCCAACGCGCAGAACAAGGCACAGCTCCAGGCATCGCGCGCGCGCATTGTCGCGGCCGCCGATCAGGCCCGGCGAGGATTCGAGCGCGATCTACACGATGGGGCCCAACAGCGGCTGGTGAAATTGGGCATGGACCTGCGCGAGTTGGAGGCAGCTGTGCCGGCTCAGCACCGCGACGCGGTGAGCCGGGCAGTGAAGACTCTGTTGTGGGTGCACGCCGACCTTCGTGAACTGTCGCATGGAATACACCCGGCAATCCTGTCCAAAGGTGGATTGGGTCCGGCTCTCATTGCGCTGTTGCGTCGGTCGGCCGTACCGACCTCCTACACCATCGACATTGGACGTCGCCTCGCAGAATCAGTCGAGGTCGCAGCGTATTACGTCGTCGCGGAGGCGTTGACGAATACGACCAAGCACGCACGGGCCTCGACAGTCCACGTCTCTGCCTCCATCGACAAGGGGCAGCTACACGTGTCAGTCAGCGACAACGGAGTGGGCGGGGCCGCGTTCGGCGACGGCTCGGGATTGATCGGGCTCCAGGACCGAATCGAATCCGTAGCGGGCAAGCTAACCGTGTCAAGCCCCCGTGGACACGGAACCACGCTAACGGTAACGATTCCGATCGACTAGGGATCACAACGATGAAAAGGCCTCCGGTGCCAATTTGCAGGTGCCAGGCCTAAATAGTGGCTGACACATCGGACTCGGCTCGGCTGACCTGTAGGGTTACGAAGTGGTGTTCGCCGACACCTGATCGGGGTCGGACGATACGCGCATGGCGGTCAGCGACTCGCCCAGCGCGAGGATCGAGGCGCCGAGCAGCACAAGGTCTTTCAACAGGAACTCCCCCAGCCGCGACAGCGCCGGGAATCCGCCCGCCGCAGCATCACCGATGCCGGGCGTGGTGAAAAGGAAGCTCAGCGTAATCACGAACAACAGCATGCATAGCGCGCCGCCAACCGCACCAAGACGCGGCGACACCACGTTCAAGACGATCAACACGGCGGCGAGAATCTCGATCACCCCGATGACGTTGGACTGCACGCGAATTGACAAGAAGCCGTTCAGCCAGCTCATGAATGGGCTGTGCGAGGTGAACTGGCTTATCCGCATGGCCTCCGAGGCGGTGAACTTCATCAACCCGATCCAGGCGATGACAATCACCAGGCCATAGCGCACGATCGCCGTACCGACAGCCGTGATGCGGTCAGCGGACCGCACAATGTTACTCACGTTGTATTTCAAGGGTTTTCCTTTCATTTCAAATGCAACTCGGGGCCCTATGCCCACGTGGAGGCGTGTGCTCGGTCAGATTTCGGTGAAGTCGAAGGCTCATCTTCGCGAACCGACTTGAAATTTGTTCGTGCGGTAAATCCCGTCTCAGGGCTATCGCCCTGTCGGAAATCGTGTTTCGTGAGCGTCCTGCTAACCTCCCCGGCACGATATGTCGACGTAAACGGTGTCGAACTTAGTTGGATCGATCCGGTTTCCATTGGCATCGATGTTCGAGTTGTTCAATCCCTCGACCTGAATGACTGTGCAGGTCGACAACGGAAAGACCGTCGCTCCATTGATCTGCACGTTATAGCCCGCGGCTGTTAGCGCGTTGATGGTGTCTTGCGCGTTGCCGAAATTTGCGAACCCTGACGGAGCCGCCCCGGCCACTGCCGAGGAGCCCCGTACAGTGGCTGCCAAGGTACACGCCACACCAGCCGCCGTCGTTAACCTTCTCACTCTCAACACCTTTCACTCAATCCGCGAACACGGGCGACGTCCTCCCTGTTGGCGATCCAAACTCCACGTCTTTTCGATACGATCAGTCTCGCTACGTCCCCCGAAAGTTTCCGTCATGTGGCCGAAGTACCGCTGCGTGAGCGGCTCATGGAGCACCTTCTGTGCAGCGCCACGAATACTATTGTCACCAGCAATGATTCAGCGGGGCTAATTCGCGGGCCATTCGCCCGGCGCTGGCGCTATATCGCCCGCAGTAGCGCAGTTCGAGCGCGGACACGGAGGGTTTGGAACGTCGACGCGTGCAGTTCGGCGATGCGCGCAGACATTCTGATTCCCAACGCTTTTAGTTCATCTTCGGCGATCTCGACTGGCGGCGGGCACAGGTCACGCTCCTCCTCGCCGGCGTGCGCGTCCAGCACGATGACAAAGGACCGCCACTCGTCGTCGTACTCGGGTGCGTGTGGTGGCGTGCGCAGGACCACGGTCAACTGATCGATCACTTGCCGATGCTCGGCGTGTGAGATGGCAACCAGCGTGCTCGCCGCCGCCTGCACGGCCGGATACAACATGTCGTCCTCGATGCGCATGTGGATGTCGAGCTCGACGAGCAGCTTATCGAGGGCGTCGCGGCGCTCGACCGAGGTCGGCGGCAGCGCGGTGATCTTGCGGCACAGGCCGCGCAGCGTGTTGTGGTGGTCGAACAGCACGTCGTAGGCGTTCATCGCGCACTTACCTCCACCATTCCGTCACGGACCCGAGTCGCGTAGTTCGGCAGCGAGGCCGTGGCCGGGCCACGCAGCACCGCCCCGGAGCCACAGTCGAATCTGGCACCGTGCCAGGGACAAACCACTCGTCCGCGGTCTACCCATCCGTCAGACATCGGCGCGCCCAGGTGCGGACAGTACTCGCCGACGGCAAGGATGTGATCGCCGTCGCGATGCAGGACCACGCCGATCCCGTCAACCGCGACTCGCTGCGGTTGGCCGGTCAACGCCGTTGCCGGCAGCACGGGCGTCCACCCGTGGTTCAAACGTGGCCCCGCTCGGTCCACCCCGATGCCGGAGCCGTACACGAGCGCAGCGCCTAAGTAGTCGCTGCTCATGGTCAGCCCGTAGCCCATCGCGGTCGCAGCGATGCCGCGAAAGTGGCGGCCCCTCCGGCGGTCCCACCACGACATTGCGTATAGCCCTGTCGCGACGACGTTCAACAGCCCATGAACGATTCCGATCCGTCGCGACTCTTCGTGGGTGTGCTGCCAGTCGGTCACACCGGTGGTCGCCGCCCCGACGGCGCCGATGATTCCCACGCCGAGCGCAAACCTTGACGCATCGCGCATCGCCGCGCTGGGGCCGGACAGCACGCTCACCGCATCCAGAACTATCGCGGTGGCCACTGAACCGGTGGGCACGGCCGCGAACGCCGGGTGCAATGGATGGCCAAGCCACGTGCCGTACAGCACGTTGGCGACACGATCCCGATGGCGGCCACATGCGGCGAACAGCAGGGTCATCGCGTGTTCCAGCCGGTAACTGGGTCGGTCCAGCCACAGCTGTCGCCCAAGCACATTGAGCACGCTTGTACCAAAGCTGCCTTTAGGTGCCGATGTGGAGCTCAGTCGATTGGCCACTCTGTTTATCCCTACTTTCTCGTCGATCGCGTTGCGTCCCTAGCTCAGCCGCATGTGAACGATCCCTAAATTGACAAACGAGATTTCGGTGTAATCGATTCAACCTGAGAACGACGGTGATGATAGCCACACACAGATGTGGCACGTGAAAACGGCTGCTGGAGGGGACATCTCATCTATCAGATTTGTGAAAGCGGCGAACTACTCAAGCAGCCAACGCTTCTCGTCGTCTCTTCCATCGAACCGGCCCGTATATCCACACCTCGATGCACGCCGCAGTGTCGGACTGGATCGGCTGCCCTGGGTCGCTTGATCAGGCCTCGCGCTTAGGCTTCGCCGAAGAACAATTGCGTGGCAGCGTTCACGAGACCCTCTCGGATTCAACGGCTTCGGTGTCTGCGGTGTGATGGGGATGCGCGGTCGCATGGACCCGACTGGCGGTTGCCCATACTGCCAGCCAGATCACGGTGACGATGGTGACGATGAGGAAACTGGGTGGCAGGTTGAACATCGCTGACGCCCCCAGGCCGATGCACACGCTCACCAGACTCAGGCCGGTGGAGATCGCCATCGCGACAACCGGCCGCGGCGTGAGGGCGATCGCGGTCGCGGCGGGAGTGACAACGAGTGCGAACAACAACAGGGTGCCGACCGCTTGCACCGCCATGGTCACCGCCAGTGCCAACAGCACCATGAAGACTACTGAGAGCATTCGAAGTGGTAACCCTTTGGCTTCGGCCACCGGGGCGTTGATCGAGGTGTACAACAACTGCCGGTACATCAGCCCGATGGTCAACGCAAGGACCAACAGCAGTGCCGTAAAGGTAGCGAGCTGTTCAGACGAGATCGCCAAGAGGTTGCCGAACAAGACGTTGGTGATGGTGCTGGAGCTTTTCGTGGCCAGTGAGTTGAAGAACAAGCCGAGTCCAGTAGCGAAGGCCAGGATTGTTCCGGTGACTACGTCACGTTCGGAAGCGCGCTTTCCCAGTACGCCGATCACGAGAGCCCCGCCGACACAGAACACGCCGAGACCGAGCACAGCGGGCAGGCCAAGCAGGACGGCACCGGTGGCGCCGGGCAGCCCAATGTGGGCCAACGCGTGGGCGGCGAAGGCTGTCCGTCGGACGATGATGAAGTAGCCGATCAGGCCGGCGGCAAGGGCGACGATCGTGCCGCCGACCACGGCGTTGCGCATGAATGGCGAGGTCAATATGCTCCACCAATTCTCCTGGTAGCCGATTGTCGCGAAACGCGTTGTCACAGCGCGCTGCTCATGTAGGGATGCCCATGGGGCGTATGTGCGATGCAGATCGGGGTGCCGTAGAGATCGGTTAGCAGGTTGTCATCGACGACGTCGGCGATGGGCGCGTAGTGCGCGTGGCCGCCGAGCAGATAAATCACGCTGCCCAAAATGGGCAGGAAGGGGTTGAGATCATGGGTCACGACGACGACGGTCATGTTGAGGTCACGGTGTAATCGCGCGAGCAGCAGCATTAGCTCACGCTGGCTACGCAAGTCCAGAGACGCCAGCGGTTCGTCCAGGATCAGCAATTGAGGCCCGGCGACCAGAGCCTCGGCAATAGCCACCCGTTGACGCTGCCCGCCCGACAACGTGGACAGTCGTTTTCGGGCGAACTGGTGCGCGTCAACGGCGGCCAATGTATCGGCAGCGCGGCGCCGTTGAGCCGGGGTGGCGCGACGCGCGGACCAACTGCGCCCAGTCAGACCGAGAAGCACCGCGTCGCAGGCACGAACGGCTTCGCCCGCCGTTGCCGCATAGTCCTGCGGAACATAGCCCACACGGTTGTTGTCTTCACCGGGCTTGCCTCCGAACACCTCCAGCGTCCCGGTCGCCAACGGACGCAGTCCAAGGATCATCTGAAGCAGAGTTGTTTTCCCGGATCCGTTGGCACCGATCACGGCGACGATGCCGCCTGCCGGAACATCGAAGGTTGCCTGCGTCCAGAGCACTCGCCCTGACCGCATAGCGCTGACATTTTTGAACGACAGCGCAGCGCACTGTGCATTGTTTTCAGAGAGCGACACCGAGGGCCTCCCCCAAAGCGGTCAACTGCTTGTCTTGCCAACCCACAAAGCTGGTCTGATCCGGCGGCACCGTTTCGGTGATGTCGACGACCGGTACGCCGGACTGTTCGGCCGCCGTGCGTATTTGGTCGGGGATTGCCCCCTCGGTCTGCGTGTTGCAGATCAGGACGTCGATCTGCCGACTAGCCAGCGCAGTACGGAAGGCCTGCAGATCCGCCGGGGACGGGTCTGATTCGTTCGCCGCCGCCTGCCGGTATCCCGACGGTGTCTTGTTGACCAATCCCAATGCGGCGGCCTGATAGTCGAAGACCCCTTCAGTGGCGGCATACGACTTGCCCGTCGAACTCGCTTTGATCTTGGCGATCAGCCTGGTGTAGGGCTGCAACGCGAGGCTGAACGCCGCCCGCCGGTCGCTGAAATAGGTTGCAGCAGAGGGGTCGATCTTGCGCAGTTCGATGGTGACCGCGTCGGCGACCGAGGTGACGGCCGAGGGGCTGTACCACAGGTGGGGGTTGGCACCGTCGGATGCCTTGGTGACCTCAGCCGCGTTGACCACGGGTGCCGATGGCGCTGACGTGGTGGCCAAATCGGCGGCCCAATGGTCGTAGCCGGCACCGTTGACGACGACCAATCTCGCGCCGGTGAACGAGGCCGCATCGGCGGGTGACGGCTCATAGTCGTGCGGGTCGACCGAAGAGCTGGCCAGCACGGTCTTGACCGTTGCGCATTGACCTCCAAGCTGTGATGCGATATCGCCCCACTGGTCGACGCTGACCACCACCGCAACGGGGACTGTGGGGCATGGTGGTGCGCTGTCGATGCCTGCGGCAGCGGAGCCGGTCGGACTCGACGGCGATACGCCGGCCTGGCCGGAACCGCACGCTGTCAACGGCCATACCGACGCGGCCGCGATCAGTGCGCATGAGCGGACGACGCGTCGTAACGACAGCTTTTTCTCAACCATCGTGGCGCGTGCTCGGTTACTCATTGCCACTCTCTGCAATCTCGAAGCGGATCAGCCGTGAGCTGTTCGCGACGACTGCCACCGATGAAGCGTTGTGCAGTACCGCGGCGAGGACTGGGGACAGCGCGCCACCCGCCCCGATCAAGAGGCCGAGAGCGTTTACCGCGATCGACATCGCGTAGTTCTGTCGTATCACTGTCACCGCACGGGCGCCCAGGGTGCGCACGTCGAGCAGCCGGTGCAGATCATCGCCGGCCAAAGCGACATCAGCGGTTTCGACCGCGACGTCGGTACCCGCCATGCCCATCGCGATGCCGATGTCCGCGGCGGCCAGCGCAGGCGCGTCGTTGACACCGTCGCCAACCATGGCTACCACATGACCTTCTGCGCGTAGCTGCTGCACCACCTCGAGCTTGTCCTCGGGTAGCACTTCTGCGCGCCATTCGGTGATGTCCAGCTCGTCAGCGATCGCCCGGGCGGTGTCGGGATGATCCCCGGTCAACATCACGACACGCCGGACACCGTTGTCGCGCAACATCTTGATGATCGGACCGGCCTCAGGCCGCGCTTCGTCACGCAAGCTGATCAGCCCGACGAGCATGCCGTCGACCGCCAGCAGCAGGGGCGTCTCGGCCCGGCCCTGTAGCCGGGTGACCCAGTCGGATGCCTTCTTGGTGACGCGCACCTTCTCGCTACGCAACAGGGCGGGACTACCCAATAGCAGCGTGCGTCCATCGGCCCTCATGCGCATTCCCAATCCGATGATCACTTCGCACTCCTCGTGCGAAGGTATCGCGAGCTGACGCTCTTCGGTAGACCGGATCACCGCCTCGGCCAGCGGATGGCGCGAGTGAATTTCCGTGCTTGCCGCGTAGGCAAGCACTTCTTCGGGCTGCCACTCCTTGTGCAATGCAACGACATTGGTAACGACGGGTCGGCCGACGGTCAGCGTGCCCGTCTTGTCGAACACGACCGCGTCCACATATCCCGCTCGTTCGAGGTGTGAACCACCCTTGATGAGAATGCCGCGCCGCGCGCCGTTGCCGATAGCAGCGCTGATCGCAGTGGGGGTGGCTAACCCAACTGCGCACGGACAAGCCACCAACAACATGGTCATTGCCCGCCGAACATCGCGTGTCACCGCGAATGTGATGGCCGACAACAGGAACGATGCGGGTACGAAGCGACGTGAAAAGTTTTCACCGATAGTTTGGATGGGAGCCCGGTCGCGTTGCGCTTCCTCGACCCGGGCGATGACACGCCCGATCACCGTCTGCGCGCCAACAGCCTTGGCGCGGACTGCGATCCGGCCACGAAGCACCACCGAACCCGCGTGGACGAGAGCGCCGACGGCGACAGTGGTCGGGAGCGTCTCTCCGGTGATCGCCGCCTGATCAACGATCGCATCTCCCGCGATCACTTCACCGTCGACTGGGACGGCCACGTGCTCGTGGATGACCACAACATCACCGATCGACACTGTATCGACGGCGACCTGGACCTCGGTGCCGTCGTCGAGTTGAAGCCAGACGGTATCTTGGTTGCCCGCAAGGAGATCGGCGATCGCGCGGCGAGTCCGCCGAAGCGTGAGTTGTTGCAGGTACTCACCGATGTTGAGCAACCATAAGACGGTTAACGCCACCACGTTCTCGCGAAGGACGAGGCTGGCAATCGTCGCCGCGGACACCAACACATCGGTCCCTGATGAGCGGCCACCGCGCAGCGAAGCAAGCGCGCGGCGAAGAAACGGATACCCAGTGATGATTGTGGCTCCGGTGACGAAGAGCCGACTCTTCGGGCCCAACAAGGGTGGCCGCGCAAATACGTAGCGCCGCAGCCCCAGCAGCACGAGCGCCACCCCACCCACCGCCATTCGTAGGACTTCGCCGTTGCGCACGTCAGCCGAGCGGGGCAGTCGGCCAGGCGTCGCGGCGCTCAGCTGAGCGGAAGCCGTGGTGTCGATCGTCGTTAGTATCGTGGCAGCGTCGCCGCGCACCGGCGAATACCACACTACGACCGAGGCCGTGCGGGGGTAGGCGTGCACCGCCCGCACACCGGCGATCATGGCGACCGCATCCTCGATCGCAATAGCCCGCCGCGAATCATGGTGCAGGGCAGCGCTGTATACCCGGAGGCGCCCACCCGCATTCGAAACAACCCTCGACATCGATGACTCAGTGGTCGTGATTGTGTTCGGCGTCCGCCGCCGGCGGCGATGCCTCTTCACCGAGGCGTCCGCGGGCTTCGGCGACTACGTCACCAATGGCCAACCGCGCACGCTCGGCGCCCTCCTCGGCCTTACGGATCCCGCGCAAGCTCCAGGCCGTCGTGGTGACCGCGGCCTCGTGCGTCGGCGCTGCCTTGACTGCCCTGCGTAACCCGTCATAGGCGGCGACACCCACCGCCCCGGTCGCCACTGTTGAAACCGCCTTCGCCAGTAGTGCGTTCCAAATCATGATCCTTACCTTTCTGCCCGCACCGCGGTGCTTCGAGCCGAATTTTGCACGCCCCTGAATCCACCCACAGCATCAGGTTTGCGCCGGGTGGGGTGATTGGTCATCACCCCACCCGCCTGTTCACCCGGATGTTTCGGTGCTCGGGTCAGCGCAAGCCGTGCTTCGCGGCGGATTGAATGCCCCTGTAGGGAACGCGTCGACATCGGTTTCCATGACGTTGTTGAAGTAGTTGCTCATCGTGGACAGCACGACCACGGCGACGATGTCGAGGATTTGGCCGTCGGTGAAGCCTGCGCCCCGCACCGCGTCCAGCGCGCTGTCATCCACGTTTCCGCGGGTGAGTGCGACCTCGCGGGCAAAGGCCAGCGCTGCCGCACGCCGTGTGTCACTCGAGGATCCGTTGCGGTTGCGGGCGATCTCGCCATCATCGAGGCGCGTCATCTGCTCAGATACCCAGGTGTGCATAGCATCGCAGTAGCGGCAACCATTGACTTCGTCGATAGCGTGTGCGATACCTTGGCGGGTCGCGGCATCCAGCGCGGTGCTCATCGCCTTCCTCAAACCCAGCCAGGCGTTGAAAGCTTTAGGGGCGGCCGCTAGCCCCCGATGCATATTCGGCACGAAACCCAGTTGGTCAGCGGCGCTGTCCAATCCGGGACGGGAGGCGGCGGGGACGTCGTCCTCAGCCGGCGGAATCATTCGCGACATCTGTTGACACTCCAAGTTTGATCGACGGGCACGACCGGATGGGCCGTTGGATAACATCTCGCGTTCGAACACCTCGCTACCCGAAGCGTTAAGGCGCGAGCACTGTTCCTGCACTTAATCGTTGAACGACACCAACTGTGCCAGGCCCGCGACGATCACTTGACCGAAAAGGCTGCCCAGAACCATCATTCGTTGTCATTCAACACCTTCCAGCATCATGCCTGCCGACCAATATCCGGCCCTACCCAAGCATGGCCGCGCACAGCCGAACGCACAATGCGTCATTCTGCGAGTCATCCTTCGCGTATACCGAAGGCTGGTGTGCTTTAGGCGATTTCAGTTCTGTGACGCTATCGCACCGCACTGACCCGCAACCGCTCCCGCAGGTGATCGGCCAGACGGGCCCAACGGACACACCTCTCCCCAACCTCCGCTCGCCGTCCCCCTACGCGGCTGGCCGCGTTCGGATCGACCTACCGGAGGGTGTGCACTGGTGGAGCGCGAACCTACAGTCGACCTTCGACGAACTGCGCGATGCCGTCACCGAAGGACCAATCCTCACGCGCGGTTTCGATAACGGAGACGATCAAATCCGATGGTTCTAGCCCGGTTTGATCCCGAAGACGGTCCGCTAATGCCCGGTACGCCGCTTGCTTGTCGTCGCGTGTTCGACCCTGCTGAAAGATCTGCAAGATGACGATGTCATCAGTCCGCTGGAATCCGAGTCCGGTGTCCTCGGCGATTATCTGACCCGGCTTGTGCTCGGTGATGATTTGATAGCGGTCGCGGTCGGGTGCGCCGAAGTGCTCGCGCATCACCTGCTGGACGGTATCCGCCAGCTGCTTGAGTTGTGCTGGTGTGCGGCGAGTTTCGATGACGTGAATGTGGACTAGTGGCATGTTGCTGACCGTTCTGTGGAAAGCCGAGGGGTCGAAGGGTGGCTCAGCCCGTGGCAGCTGGCCCTGAGGGGCCTAGGAACAGTTTCACCGCGAAGCCTGCGAGCACCGTGCCCATGGTTCGCCGCAGCAGCGCCATCCATCGGGGTCTGGCCGCCAGATACACCGACAACCCCGACGCGCTCCATACGATTGCCCCATTGACTACCAGCGCGATGCTGATCTGCACCCCGCCCAGTATCAGGCTTTGCAACGCCACCGAGCCGTGGCCCGGCTGCACGAACTGCGGGAGCAGGGACACGTAGAGCACTGCGATTTTGGGATTCAGGAGGTTGGTCACGAGTCCCATGCTGAACAGTCGGCGCCGCGAGGCCGGATTCAGGTGCTGCGGGGAGAACGGGGAGCTTCCGCCCGGGCGTAGCGCTTGCCATGCCAGGTAGAGCAGGTAAACGCCACCGGCCACTTTCAGTAGCGTGTACGCCACCGGGACCACCGCAAAGATCGTCGCGAGTCCGGCCACCGCGGCCACCAGGTACACTCCGAAGCCCACCGCGACTCCCGCTAGCGAGATCAGTCCCGCGCCGCGGCCCTGGCTGATCGAGCGCGATGCCAGGTAGAACATGTTCGGTCCGGGTATGAGAACTATCCCGAACGCTACCGCCGCGATTCCCAGAACCGCTGACACACTGACCATTTCGACTCATTCCCTTAGATGCCATTGGTAAGGATTCGCGCGTTGCGTTCCCTGATGTCATTGGGCACCGTCCGCTCGTAAAGCGTCACGAACTCGGTTTCATCGGGAACCTGCAGGGCCGTGAACCATCGGTTCAACAGGCAGAGATGTCCAATCAGCCAGGTCAATTCGACGACCTGACTATCGACGTGGCGAGCCATCGCGGCGTCGTCGAGTTCGTTGAGTCGCGCGTCCGTGCGATTATGTGCCTCGAGTACCTTGCGCAGATCGGCGAAGTCTTGGTCGGTGACTGTGTGCGCGTCTCGGCTGACCGTGACGGTGTAGTCAAGGACAACTCGTTCGCGCGCGGTGTACACGTCCGGGTGGTTCTCGTGCTCGTGGAGGTACAGAAGTTTTCGGTGTCCCTCTTCGCCCCGCCCCGCGTCATTGAACAGGGCGGTTGCGACAAGAGACTGGTGCCTCACCGAGTAGTGCGAACGGTTCAACAGCGATGTTCGCGAGATGACTAATTCCTTGAGGAACCGGTCGTTGAAGCCCGCGGTCTGAACGCCACCGACGTAAGTGACTGGATCAAACATGAAGGAGTTGGCGTACTCGATCTCCAGCTGCACGAAGCGCGGGCAGTGAGCCATCACTTTGACGAAGTTGTTGGGAAAGCCTCCCCTGGTCAGTTCTCCCGTTTTGATCGCTGCGGCGGTCTTGGCGTCCACCTCGTCGATTTCGAGGGGCCGGATGCGTGTCATCGCGCGCCCGAATAGCCGTCGGGCAGCATGTCGCGCTCGAACGACTCACGGCCCGTGGCGTCGAAACGTGCAAACAGTTCCTGCACTTCATCTTTGAGCAACACGAGCTGCGATAGGCCGACCAGCTCGCCGTCGATACGGATCGGGGAAACAATCACCAGGATGGTGGTCTTCCCGTACGGCCTGGCCACGTACATCACCGGCTCGACGCGGCCGTCGACGAACAGTTTGAGCATCGCGTCGAAGCGCACGTTGGTGATCCTGCGGTGATGCCGTTCGTGCACCGTGTGGCCGAGATAACCGGGCTCGCGGTCCAAGTGCTCGGCCGCCCATTTGTTGTAGTACATCACCGTGCCGTGCCGGTCCACGATGGTGACCCCGACGCCGGCTTGTTCGAGAAGTCGATCCGCCCACTCGCCCAGTGCCCAGTCCGGGACGATCCGTTGATCGAAGACCTCGGTCAGATCAGCGTGCGTTGTCATTCAGTACCTTCCCGTCATGACTGCCGGCCGGTATCCGGCATCAACACCAGCGTGGGCGTCCGCAGCCGGGTGCACAATGCGGCATCTTGTGAGTCAGCATTCGGCTAGGCCGAAGGCTGATGTTTGTGTGGGAGCTTGAGTACCGTGACTGTATGGCCTACGACCTCACCGATTTGGAACTGTTCCTGCAGGTAGTCGACCAGGGCAGTATCACTCAGGGAGCCGAGCGCGCGCATCTGTCGTTGGCGTCGGCCAGCGCGAGGGTCGCAGCCATGGAGAAGGCACTCGGGGCCAAGCTGCTGGTCCGCCACCGGCGGGGCGTGGTGCCGTCCCCGACCGGGTGGTTGCTGGTCGCACACGCCCGAGCCATCGTCGGTCAGTTGGCCCGCATGCGCGCCGAGTTGGCCCGCTGCTCCGACGGGCTGCAGTCCACGTTGGTGGTGCTGGCGAACACCTCGGCTACCCAGACACTGGTGCCGACGGGGTTGGCCGACTTTCTGGCCACCCACCCCGACATCGACGTCGAGTTGCGGGAATGCCCGAGCCACGAAATCGTCGCGGCGGTCACCCACGGGCGCGCCGAGCTCGGAATCATCGCCGACACCGTGGACACGGGCCGGCTGGATTGCACCACGCTGCGTCCGGACCACCTGGTCGTGATCGTGCCCGCCGACCATGCTCTCGCCGAGCGTGACCAGGTGGCGTTCAGTGAGTGTCTGGATTACCCGTTCCTGGGATATTCCAAGGGGAATCCGTTGCAGGAACACTTGAGTGGCCAAACCCAGCCCCTCGGGCTTCGCCCGCGCTACCGCGCGTATCTACCCACCACCGAGGCGATCTGTGCCGCGGTCGCAGCAGGTGTCGGAATAGCGGTCGTCCCGGCCCTAGCCGCTGCCTGGCGGTCGCATCAAGTCCTGCGCTCCGTCGACTTGACAAACGCATGGGCTCACCGAAACCTCCTGCTTTGCTGCCGCGACCAAGCTCAATTATCGCTATCTGCAACAGAATTCAGCGCATATCTGGCGTCGGTCGCATGAGCGACATTGCTCAGCAGAAACAGACGATGCGCGCCGCTCAGATGTCGTCCGCCTCAACTCAGGCGCGCTGCAGCATTGGGAAACAGTTGCAGTGCGGCCGTGCCGATTGCGGCCTTCTCCTGGGTCGTGAGCCCGTCGAAGTCCAGCAGTGCCTGCAGGTTTCGGTTCATGCTGGCTTCCGAACTACATGGCACCCCGCAGTCCGAGCCGTAGACCAGCTTGTCAGGGGTGGTCATGGCCATCGCTGCGGCCAACGACGTCGGACAGGTTGCGGCCGTGTCGAGGTGTAGCCGCCGCAGCGCGTCGGCGAGTTCCTCGGCAGTCAGGCCGTGCGGATTGGGGACCCACGACGCCAAACCCAGGAGCCGCAACCGCCCCGACAGCGCGGGCAGGGCCGCCCCGCAATGCGCGACGATGAAGCGAATGCGGGGGAACCGTTGAAAGAGGCGCACGTACAACATGTCGGTGAAGGTGCGGGTGGTTTCGAAAGCCACCTCCAGCACCGGTGCGGGTCTGCCTTGAGCGCCCGGGGTGTAGGCGTCGGGGTGAGCGAACACGACTGCCTGTCGGCGATCCAACTCGGCCCATACCGGGTCCAGCGACGCGTCGCTGAGCAGCACTCCGTTGTAGTTGCACGTCACCGCGAACCCGTCGGCACTCAGCTGCGTTGTGGCGCGGTCGATCTCGGCCAGCGCGGCGTCTGGGTCATCGGTGGGCAACGCCGCCAACAACCCAAATCGGTCAGGGTGGGTGCGCACCACCTCGGCCCCGAAGTCGTTGGAGTCGCGTAACGCCTCCAGTGATTTGGGGATGTTGCTCAACATTTGCATCTGAATGCCGGTGCGGTCCATGTAGGCCAAAATGTCGTCCATGCGCCAGGTGGGCGCCTGGTCGATGCGCCAGTGCGCCCGCTGCATGGCGTCAAGCACGGTGTCGCGCGCCTGCTCCGACAGCGGGGGCGAAAAGTGGGCATGAACGTCGATCCACCGGTCGACCAGCACGCATTCCTCCTTGCTCGTGGGTAGCCTCGCGGCCGCGACGTGCCGACTAACGTCGCGCGGGCACGGGTTAGTCCCCTCCGTGCGGGTTCACAGTTGTGCCGATCACCCCGCGGCGAGGATGCTCAAGGGGTCGAGGTAGGTCGGTACCCACCCCAGCTCGTCGCGTGCCCGTGCCGGGGTCAGTTGCTGATCCAGGGCGAACGCCTCGGCGATGGGTCCCATCTGCTGGCGGGCCTCATCCAGAGTCAGCGACTCGATCCGTCCCTCCATTCCGGCGCCGTGACTCACCGCCGTCGCGACCTCCTTGGCCGTGGGATTGACTCCCCCGACGCCGATGTAGACCGATCCGCTCTTGGCGTCCAGTGCCGCGACATACAAGGTGGCCAGATCGTCGATGTGGACCAACGCCCAGTGGTTGGTGCCATCGCCGATGTACTTGACGCTCCGCGATTCTCGGCCTGGGGCGGTGAAGAAGACATCGATGAGTCGGTTGTCACCGCCATAGACGAGACCCGGCTGAACGATCACCGGACGCCCACCCTCGGCTGCCCTGCCTAGCACGGCCTCCTCGACTGGCTTGCGCCACGCGACCAACGTCGGCGGATTCCACGGCGCCGTCTCGTCGACCACACCGCTGGTGTCACCGTAAACCCAGGTGCCGCCGGTGTGGACGTAGGTTCCCCCTCCGATCCCGTCGAGCATCGCTTCGGCTGCGGCGAGGTCCTCGGCCCCGGTGGAGGCTTGGGCGAGGTGAATCACCGCCTCGGCGTCAGCGGCGGCGTGGTTGAGGACGTCCAGATCAGTCAGCCCGCCGCGTACCGGGGATGCGCCCAATCCCGCGACGAACTCCGATGACGCGTCAGCACGAGCAAGCGCAGACACAGCGTGCCCCTGTCTGACAAGTTCGGCGATCAACGACTTGCCGATGTATCCGGATCCTCCGGTGACGAAGACTTTCATCCCGCGACCTTTCCCTTGGTGTCTGGTCACCAGGCTGTCCCAACGACGCCGTGGCTGTCCAAGACCCTTTTGGTCGGCTTCCAATACCCATCGGGCATCGGCCCACCGAGAAGTTGTTCCCGTCGAAAAACAGTGCCGCACAACGATATTGACAATATCCAAATAGCGCGCCACCGTGTACGTTCAGACGCTCCCCTCCTCGCCGCGGGACGCGTCGTCATATCCCGACAGGAAGAGAACCTCGCCATGAGCACTGCAATGCCCCGGCCCATCGCCGGAACGACCGCCATGGTCACCGGCGCCAACCGCGGACTCGGCCAAGCGTTCGTCCGCGCCCTGCTGGCCCGAGGCGCGGACAAGGTATACGCCGCGGCGCGTCGACCGGACGGCATCGACGTCTACGACCCGCGCGTCGTGCCCGTCGGCCTCGACATCACCAAGGCCGTCGACATCGACGCCGCGGTACGGGCGTGCCGTGACACCTCGCTGCTCATCAACAATGCCGGCCTGATGCGCGGAACAACGTTCACCACAACCCCCGACATCGACGGCGCTCGCGCCGAGATGGAAACCAACTACTTCGGCACCCTGTTGATGTCACGCGCCTTCGCCCCCAGTCTCGCTGCCCATCAGGGTGCACTGGTCAATGTGCTATCGATAGCAAGCTTCTTCGCCAACCCCTTCAATGGCACCTACTGCGCCTCCAAGTCGGCCGAATGGGTGCTGACCAACGCGCTGCGGATTGAACTCCGCAGCAAAGGCATCGCGGTCGTTGGCGTGCATGCCGGCTTCATCGACACCGACATGGCCGCTGACGTCAACGAACCCAAGATTTCGCCAGCATCAGTGGTCGAGCAAACCCTTGATGCTCTCGAAGCTGGTCGCAGCGAAGTGCTCACCGACGATGGCACGCGCCAACTGAAGAATGACCTACCCCATGACCAGACCGCAATCTATCCACCGCTGCAAAGACGCTGGGATGCCAACGATTCCCCGTGGACGCGCAGCCACCGCATTGGATGAGGCTTTCTATCTCTACTTGGTGGTCCTCGTCTTCGGTGTGGCAGCGGATTTGATCCCACTCAGCACGTGAGACGCGTCGACGACGGTCCCCTCAGGCCGAGTAGGCCGGGTCCCGCGACTGTCCCTTAGCGTCGGTCACTTGACATCGGAGCCTGCGCGGCGGTCCGTCATCGCGCACACTGGTGACGCGCATCCAACGGCTATGGAGGAACGGTGCCGGAATTGAGCCCTGTGGCCGAATTCGACTTCATCATCGTTGGCGCGGGCAGCGCGGGCTGTCTGCTCGCCAATCGGCTCAGCGCCAACCCTGACCACCGTGTGCTCTTGGTCGAGGCCGGCGGCAAAGACAACTGGTTCTGGATCAAGGTGCCAGTCGGCTATCTGTTCACAATCGCCAATCCCCGCACCGACTGGTGCTTCACCACTGAGCCCGACCCGGGTCTGGCCGGGCGCAGCATCATCTACGCGCGGGGCCGCGTCATCGGCGGATGCTCATCGATCAACGCCATGATCCACATGCGCGGGCAGGCAAGCGATTACGAACTGTGGGCGCAAGCGACCGGTGACGAGCGGTGGCTCTGGGGCAGCCCAGACCGCACCGGCCAGACGTTGGCCATCTACAAGGAGCTGGAAGACTACTTCGGCGGAGCCGACGAATGGCACGGCGCCGGTGGCGAGATCAGGGTCGAGCGGCCGCGGGTGCGCTGGAAGATTCTGGACGCCTGGCAGGCCGCCGCTGCCGAATTCGGCATCGCCGCGATCGAGGAGTTCAACCGCGGCGACAACTCCGGCAGTGCCTACTTCCATGTCACTCAACGGCGTGGCCGACGCTGGTCGATGGCCGATGCGTTCCTCCACCCCATCTCCCATCGACCCAATCTCACCGTCTACACCCAAGCCCAGGCGCTACAGCTGCTGATGGACGACCACGTCCGCGACGGTCAACGTCGCGGTGCGTGGACCACGGCGCAGCACCGCGCCACTGGGGTGCGGCTGCTCAAGGACGGCCAAATCGTCGACGTTCGGGCCCGCCGTGAAGTCATCCTGAGTGCCGGAGCCATCGGCTCGCCTCATCTGATGCAGGTCTCGGGTTTGGGTCCGGCCGGGCTGCTCACCCAGCATCAGGTGCCGGTGGCCGTCGATCTGCCAGGTGTGGGTGACAACCTTCAGGACCATCTACAGCTTCGAACCGTCTACCGCATCCGCGGCGCGCGCACCGTCAACACGCTCTACCGGAATTGGATCACCCGCGCGGGCATGGGAATTCAGTACCTGCTGCTGCGATCAGGACCCATGACCATGCCACCGTCCACACTGGGAGCGTTCGCCAAGAGCGACCCCGCACTGGCCAGCCCGGATCTGGAGTGGCATGTCCAGCCGTTGTCTCTGCCGAAGTTCGGCGAACCTCTACACCCCTTCGGGGCCATCACTCCGTCGGTGTGCAATCTCCGCCCGACCTCGCGTGGCCATGTGCGCATTGCCGACGCGAATCCGCTGACCAGCCCGAAGATCTTCTGCAATTATCTGTCCACCGACGCGGATCGCAAGATCGCCGTGCGCGGTCTGCGGATGACGCGGCAGATCATGTCGTCCCCGGCGTTGGCTCGATACTCCCCGGAAGAGATGCTTCCCGGCCCGCAACTGGTCAGCGACGACGACCTGCAGCAGGCCGCTAGTGAACTGGGCACCACCATCTTCCACCCGGTGGGCACCTGTGCGATGGGTGCCTTTGACGCACACGGCTTGCCGCAGTCGCCCTCCACAGTGCTCGACACCGACTTCCGCGTGTACCGCGTCGCCGGCCTTCGAGTGGCTGATGCTTCCGCGATGCCCACCATCACTTCTGGCAACACCAACGCGCCAGTCATGCTCATCGCCGAGCGCGCGGCGCGGGCGATCCTGGACTGAGTCCGGGCTGGCCGGCGGCCCACGACGCCAGGAGCGCTAGACCGTCAGCGGTCGGCGTGCCCGCGGGCGCGGTATAGACGGTGAGGTGCAGGCCGGGTTCCGCGGGCAGTTCCAGGGACTCGACGTCCAAGTCGAGCTGGCCGACGATCGGATGGTGCAGTCGCTTGCGGCCGGACCGGTGCAGCCGCACGTCCTGAGATGCCCATCGCTGCCGGAATAGCTCACTGCAGGTTGACAGTTCGCCGACCAGGGTGATCAGCTCCTCGTCATGCGGATTGCGGCCGGCTTCCATGCGTAGCTTGGCGGCCATGTCAGCGGCGATCTGGTCGTAGTCGACGAAGAATTCTCTGGCCGCCTCGGGGGCGAGATAGACGAACCGCGCCGCGTTCGCGGGCCGTCGCGGGTCGGCCAGCACTGGTGAAAACAGCGCGCGGGCAAGTTGATTCGCGGCAAGCACGTCATAACGTCCGCTACAGATCCAGGCCGGTGCATCAGAGATGGCGTCGAGCACCTGCCGCAATGTCGACCGCACCGTCACGGCACGCCTGCGCCGGCGTGGGCCGCCGCCCGACCCGGATTGGCGAGCGAGGTGGAACAGGTGATCGCGCTCGGCTTCGTCGAGCTGCAAGGCAGAGGCCAACGCGTTGAGGACGCCGTCGGAGGCACCAGCGAGGCTGCCGCGTTCCATGCGCACGTAGTAGTCCACTGAAACCCCCGCCAGGAGTGCGACCTCCTCGCGACGCAGACCTTTGACCCGACGATTGCCGCCGTACGCGGGCAGCCCCGCCTGCTCGGGGGCAATGCGGGCGCGACGTGAGCTGAGAAACTCGCGGATGTCGGAGCGCAGATCCACCGGGGCCATCCCCCAACCGTAAGCCCGTCGCGGGGTTCCAGGGAGGCACTGCGGGTGCCCCCACGCCTAGGTACCCGACGCGGTCGTCGCGATGCCGCCGTCTACCGGGATGACGGTGCCCGTGAGGTAGGACCCAGCACGGCTGGCAAGGAACACGGCGGTACCCGCCATGTCGTCGTCGCGGCCGAGCCGGCGCAGCGGGGCCGCCGCCACGATCGTGTCACCGATGGCATCGAGCGTCGACGCCATCATCTGCGACGGGAACGGTCCAGGTGCCACCGCGTTCACCGTGACGTGCTGTGGGCCCAGCTCTCTGGCCAGCACCCTGGTGAGTTGGTGGAGCGCCGCTTTGCTGCTGGCGTACGAGTAGTTGGGTGACTGCGCGACGTGGATGGCGGCGATACTGCCGACGTTGATGATCCGTGCGGGATCATCGGCGGTACCCGCCCTGCGCAGTGCTGGGAGCAGCGCCTGCACCAGCCAGAACGGCGACTTGAGGTTGAGGTCGAGCACTGCGTCCCAGGCCTCGTCCGGGAATGTCGCCAGCGGCTCGCGCCACATCGCTCCCGCGTTGTTGACGAGGATGTCCAGGCGACCCGAGTCTACCGTCACGAGATCAGCGAGCCGCTGACACTCGTCGTGCCTGGACAGGTCGGCGGGGATTGCTTCGACGCTGCCGAATTCGGACAGCAGATGCTGCGCCTCGGCGCACGCGTCCGCCTTGCGTGAGCTTATGACGACGTGGGCGCCCGCCTGGAGAAGGCCGCGCGCGATCATCATCCCGATGCCCCTGGTACCCCCAGTGACAAGAGCGTACTTCCCACTCAGATCGAATAGCTTTGTGTGAGTGGTGAATTGGTTGTTCGCCATTGGTCTCCGTCTTCTCTGTGGCGGCGTGGGCCGCCAACTCAGCCAGAGTGACAGGCGTTGTGGACGTCTGGAAGGCACTGGTGATACAGGTACTGCGCGAGCTACCCGTGTCTGGTGTTCTGCCAACTGCTGTGATAATCCCCTTCTGCGCAATCATTTTCGTGATCGCCCAGCTCTGGATTGCGGACCCAGCTTCTCACCTCACTGCGCGCAGACGCCTCCATCGACCGGAACCGTGTGTCCGGTGACGTATCTGGCCTCGTCGGACAGCAGCCAGACGACAGAATCAGCGATCTCTTCGGGCTGGCCAATCCGTCCCATCGGGACGAATGAAGCGAAGCTATGCGGATCGCCTCCGGTTCCCCTTGCCAGCAGCGCAGTATCCACCGGACCCGGGCCCACTGCATTGACCCGGATGCCTAGCTGGGCGTAGTCCAGGGCCGCCGATTTGGTCATGCCGGTGACCGCGTGCTTTGTGGCCGAATACAACGACCAACCGGGGTAGCCGTTGAGCCCGAAGATTGACGAGGTGTTCACAATCGAGCCGCGGCCCGTCCTGAGCATTTCCCCGATCTCGTACTTCATGCAATAGAAGACGCCCTTGATGTTCACGTCGAACAGCAACGACGCCTTTTCGACGTCTTGGTCGTGGAGGGGCACCTGCTCGCCGTCCGCCCCGGCGTTGTTGAAAGCCAGGTCCAGCCGCCCGAACTCCTTGACAGCCCGCTCGACCAGAGCCTTCACGTCCTCGGGCTTACTCACATCGGTCATCTGATAGATCGCAACCCCGCCGGCCTCCTCGATGGCCCGCACGACTTCTTCGCCGAGCTTGGCCCCGCGATTGCCGATGACAAGCGAGGCGCCGGCGCTGGCCATCGCTAAGGCGGTTGCCCTGCCGATGCCTGCCCCACCGCCGGTCACGATTGCGACTTTGTTGGCCAAGGATGCCATGTCAGCGCCTCCTTGTGGTCGTGGATCTCAGGTGCTGACGCCACACTGTGTCGGGGCGCGCGACGTTGGGCGTTCACTAATCGCCATAGATGTGCATGGCCAAACCGTCATCCGCGTCCAGCGTCGTATTGCACCTCCACACCGCGTCAACGCATTTGGTTTTGCTGACCACGAGCGGCGCGACGCGGACGTGTTCGCATCGAGCGGACTGCCATGCTTGGAACACCACGATGGCATGCCCACGTCAGAAGTGTTTTCTCGCAATGGAATTCCGAGGAAGGATACAACGATGGAGTTCATCTTCCACGACCAGGCGTTCAAATTCGAGACGCTGCGCGCGGCCGGGTTCGCTGCCGACGCCGGAGCGGACATCGGCGAGGTCATCGTCACCACCAGCCGGATTCCCGACGGTGACGAGGATGCGTGGACGGCGGCGTGGAAGGCTACCGCTGAACGCACGGCCCGGCGGGGCCATGACTCGCTGGACGTGGGCGACTCGGTGAGTGCCCGCGAGGCGTTCTTCCGCGCCTCGAGCTACTACCGCTGCGCAGAGTTCTACCGCCGCAAAGATCCCCTCAATGATCCTCAGGTCCTCGAATTGTCCCGGCTCTCCAAGGAATACCTCGTCAAGGCTGCCGAATTGCTCGACGGGCCGTTCTCGGAGGTGCAGATCCCCTTCGAAGGCGGCTCGCTGCCGGGCTATCTTTTCCTGGTTGACGACAGCGGCACCCCCCGCCCAACGGTCATCTACACCAACGGCTTCGACTCCACCCGCGAGGAGGGCTACTTCGTCATCGGCGCCGCAGCGTTGCGCCGCGGGTACAACTTCCTCGCCTACGACGGGCCGGGGCAGGGCTGGAAGATCCGGGAGGAGAAAGTGCCCTACCGCCCTGACTGGGAAAACGTTTTGGGCCCGGTCGTGGACTATGCGTTGAGCGTCCCGGAGATCGACGACGCGAAAATCGTTCAATTCGGCTACAGCCTCGGCGGATATTTGGTGTCGCGCTACGCGGCGCACGATCACCGCTCGGCGGCGCTTGTGTGCAACGACGGAATGACGACGTTCTACGCCTCCTATCCGCCGATCCCCGCCGACATCTTGAACCTGATCGAAGAGAGGCGTGACGACGAAGCACTGCCCTTGTTCGAAGCGATGATCAAAGACGACACCAACGCGCGCTGGGGATTGCAGAACGGTATGTGGGTCAACGGCGTTGCGAATTTCGCCGAGTACGTCCGCAGCACCCGCGACTACACACTCACCGATCAGGACATCGCGAGCATCCAGACACCGGTGCTGCTGCTAGAAGGCGAGGATGACTCGGTGTTCGCCGGGCAGGCTTCGAAGGTCGCCGCGGGGTTGAAGGCGCCTCACGAGCACGTCATCATGTCCAGCGCCGAAGGTGCGGGCGCACACTGCCACGAGGGCGCGATGCTTCTGTTGCACCAGACCGTCTTCAACTTCCTTGCCAAGACCCTGCGTTAGACCATGCTCGATAGCGCCGCCCGTCACTCGAAAAGTGAAGCTGAAGGTGTTGAGGGAGAATGGCACGCATGCGAGCCGCCGCGGTGGTCTGGGTACCGCGGGCTGGCATGCCTGCATGAGAGGCACCGCGGCGATGCCCGCGCACACCCGGATGCCACCGAGCGTGCTGTGGATCTGCCTTGCATGTATGACGGCCGACGGCTACGACGTGGTCTCCTACGGCGCTGTCCTGCCCATGATGCTCGCCGACTCAGACTGGGGTCTGACGGTGCCACAGGCCGGCCTGCTTGGCAGTCTCACGCCGGTCGGGATGCTGGTCGGGGCGATGGTCGTGGGGCTGCTCACCGACATCGTCGGTCGCCGGCGATTGGTGGTGGCCAGCGTCACCATCTTCTCGCTGGCCATGGTCCTGTGTGCGATTGCGCCCGGCGTGATTCCGTTCGGGATCGGGCGGGTGCTGGTCGGGTTCGGGGTTGGCGGGGTCGTGCCGTCGATCGCGGCGCTGGTGTTCGAGTACTCCTCGCCGCACAAGCGCAATGTGCATACCGGATTGGTCTTCGCCGGCATCGGCGTCGGGGGTGCGGCTGCAGCGCTGGTAGGTGCAACGCTGGTCCCGGCGTTCGGGTTCCGCATGGAGTTCGTGGTGGGCGGCCTCGCCGCGCTGGTGATCGTGCCGCTGGCCGTGGCCTTCCTGCCCGAGTCCCTCGCCCACCTGCGCGCCGCCGGGCGCGAGGCCGAAGCGCGACGATGGGCCGCACGGCTCGGCATCGCCCCCGAGGCCGGACCGGCGTCACAATCCACGGGGGCCGCGGTGGCCGGCAGGTTTGTCGCTCTGTTCACCGGCGGACGCGCCCTGATGACCGTGTTGTTCTGGATGATCGCGTTCGCGTCACTGCTGGTGCTGTTCGGGATCTTTACCTGGTTGCCGCATCTCATGCGCTCCACCGGCTACGAGCTGGGCTCGGCGTTGATGTTTCTGATGGTGCTCAACATGGGCGCCGCCGTGGGGCCGTTGCTTGTCGGCCGAGTGGCGGATCGGGTCGGCTCGAAGGCAGCCATCGCGGGATCGTTCCTGCTCGCCGTCGTCGGGATCGCGGTGCTCAGCTATCGGCTGCCGACGCCGTTGCTGTACGCGGCGGTCGTGGTGGCGGGAATCGGAACCGTCGGCGCGCAAACGCTCGTCAACGTGTTCATCGCCAGCCGGTACCCGGTGCAGATCCGGGCCACCGCTATCGGTGCCGCGTTGTCTGTCGGCAGGCTCGGCGCGATCATCGGCCCGCTTTACGGCAGCCTGCTGCTGTCCGCCGAGTTAGGACTGCAGGTGCTGTTCGCGGCCTTCGCTGCACCCGCCTTGATCGGCGCGGTCCTGGTGATATTGATGCCTACGCGGCGCATGGCGACAGACCGCATGGCGGTTGCCACTCCCCCTGCGAGCAGCGGCTGACGGCGCAGACCGGATTCCACTTCAGAACACCAGCGCCGCAACACCTTTGGAGTTTCCGTCCGGGCGCCGCGAGGACGTCCTTCCGGTCACGATCCTCCGTGGCGGCATATGAACGGACTATTTAGTCCGTTAAGGCGACCTTTTGCTTTGAGCTGTCCACTGAGCGCTGGCGGACCGAAAGTGATCGCCTAGCTTCATGAAAGCTTCGACAAGACAGCCGATTTCGCCACTACGCCATCGGCGCTCCGACTGCGCGATGTAAGTTCCCGTTGCCGGATCGGTTGCGTCATCGCTACATACTGGCTCAGCGGTGGACGCCATGAAGGCCCCGAATATTGCCTTTGCATGTGAATTGAGTGGCTTCTCACATGACATTAATCGGTGTCGGCGATCCGCGTAACATCGTCAATATGATTGCAACAGACCGGCTTTCCGAAACTGAATCCACTGACGCCGAGGCGTTTGGCCGTCGGATGCTCGGCGTTTTGAACGACGCGGCCGTTGCGCTGCTGCTCAGCATCGGCCATCAGACCGGTCTGTTCGACTGTATGGCCAACCTTGCGTCGGCTACCAGTGCTGAAATCGCCTCGGCTGCAGGACTTGATGAGCGCTATGTGCGTGAATGGCTGGGCGGAATGGTTTGTGCGTCGATCGTTGACTATGACTCGACGACGCATACCTATCATCTGCCAGCCGATCATGCACCGGCGTTGACGCGGGCTGGCGGCACCGACAATGTCGCCAAGATGACCCAGTACATCGCCCTTCTCGGCGAGGTCGAACAGCGCATCGTCGGCTGCTTTCGCAATGGAGGCGGTTTGTCGTACAACGCGTTTCCGCGCTTTCACGCGGTACGCGCTGAAGCGAGCGGTGAGGTGTTCGATGCTGCGCTGGTCGGTACGATTCTGCCGTTGGTCAACGGGCTGACGCAACGACTGCGCGGGGGTATCGACGTCGCCGATTTCGGTTGCGGTCAAGGACATGCCATCAATGTGATGGCCCGGGAGTTTCCGGCGAGTAGGTTCACCGGTTACGACTTCTCCGAGGAGACCATAGCCGCGGCGCGGGCGGAAGCGGATGCGTTGGGCTTGTCCAACACGACGTTTCATGTGCGCGATCTCGCTGTGCCGGCTGCTTCGGAGGCATTTGACGCCATCGTGGTGTTTGATGCGATTCATGACCAGGTCCACCCTGACAAGGTGCTTGCGAATATTTATCGTGAGCTGCGGGCCGGTGGTGATCTGCTGGTGGTCGACATCAAGGCGTCATCGGATCTTGCGCAGAACCGTCGGGTTCCGTGGGCTTCCTGGCTATACACGGTGTCGACGATGCATTGCATGACGGTTTCGTTATCGGCCGGTGGGACAGGGCTGGGCACGGTGTGGGGCCAGGAGTTGGCCACCGCCATGCTGGCCGACGCCGGCTTCGCCGAGGTGGACATCGCGCAGGTCGACAGCGACCCGTTCAACAACTACTACATCGCCCGCAAGTGAGGTGATGACGTCCCGTCACCTGTGCCGGTCAGGATCGGTGCTGCAGCTCCCCTGCCGGCTGCTCCTTGGCGTCTCACGACGCCGAGGTACGTACCGCGCCGCGCAGCCATTCCACGATCGCCTCGGTCGAGGCGCCCGGCATGAACAGCTCCGCGACGCCAACGGCTTTGAGTTTGGGAACGTCCTCGCGCGGAATGATGCCTCCGCCAAAGACGAGAATGTCCGCGGCGTCGTGTTCGCGCAGCAGCTCGACGATCCGCGGGAACAGGGTCATGTGCGCTCCGGACAGGATCGACACGCCGACGGCGTCGGCGTCCTCCTGGATTGCCGCCTGCACGATCTGTTCAGGCGTCTGATGCAGCCCGGTGTAGATGACCTCGACGCCCGCGTCGCGCAGCGCCCGCGCGACGATCTTGACACCGCGATCGTGACCGTCGAGGCCGGCCTTGGCAACGACCACGCGGATGGTGCCCCGCCCAATGTTGTTGTCGGTCATCAGAACCGCGGGGTTTCCGTCCACTCGCCCCACAGGTCGCGGAGCGCACCGCAGATCTCCCCGAGCGTCGCCTCGGCGCGCACCGCCTCCAGCATCGGGGGGATCAGATTGTCGTCGCCCTTCGCGGTCTCGACCACCGCCGCGAGTGCCGCGCGCACGCGGCCGTCGTCGCGCCCGGCGCGCCGCTCGACGAGGACTCGGCACTGCTCGCGTTCGACGCCCGCGCTGATGCGGAGGATGTCCAGATCGTCGTCGTCCGGCTCGACGGCGCTGTTGACGCCGACGATCTTCTTCGTGCCCTTTTCCAGCGCTTGCTGATAGGCGAAGGCGGCCTCTGCGATTTCCCCTGTGAACCAGCCGTTTTCGATTCCGCGCAGGACGCCGCCGAGCATCGTGCCATCGTCGCCCATCTCGCGGATGCGCTCGAAGATCGCCTCGGCCTGCCGCTCCATCTCGTCGGTGAGCGCTTCGACGTACCACGACCCGCCGAGCGGGTCCACCACGTTGGCCGCCCCGGTCTCGTCGGCGATCACCTGCTGGGTGCGCAGCGCGATGCGCGCGGCCCGCTCGGACGGCAGCGCGAGCACTTCATCGAGCGCGTTGGTGTGCAGTGAGTTGGTCCCGCCGAGGACGGCGGCGAGCGCCTCGATCGCAGTGCGGACCACGTTGTTGTCCGGCTGCTGGGCGGTCAGCGAGACACCAGCGGTCTGCGTGTGGAAGCGCAGCCATTGGGCGCGTTCGGTTTTGGCGCCGTAGACGTCGCGCATCCAGCGTGCCCAGATCCGCCGCGCGGCACGGAATTTGGCGATCTCCTCGAAGAAGTCCACGTGCGCGTCGAAGAAAAAGCTCAGCCCGGGCGCAAAGACATCGACGTCGAGCCCGCGCGAGCGGCCTAGTTCGACATAGGCGAAGCCGTCCGCCAGGGTGAACGCGAGCTCCTGTGCCGCGGTCGCGCCGGCTTCCCTGATGTGATAGCCGGACACCGACAACGGCTTGTAGCGCGGGATCTCCGCGGCGCACCACTCGATCAGGTCGGCGATCAGGCGCAGATGCGGCGCGGGCGGGAACAGCCATTCCTTCTGCGCGATGTACTCCTTGAAGATGTCGGTCTGAAGGGTGCCGTCGAGGTTGGCATGGGCGACCCCTTGGCGCTCGGCCGCGACGACCCACATGCAGAAGATCGGCACCGCCGGGCCGCTGATCGTCATCGACGTCGTGACGTCGCCGAGCGGTATCCCGTCGAACAGCACGTCCATATCGGCGGCCGAGTCGACGGCAACCCCGCAGTGCCCCACCTCACCACGCGAGCGCGGATCGTCGGAGTCGCGGCCCATCAGGGTCGGCATGTCGAATGCGACAGACAACCCGGTGCCGCCGCCGGCGAGGATCAGCTTGTACCGCTCGTTGGTCTGCGTGGCGTTGCCGAACCCGGCGAACTGGCGGATCGTCCAGGGCTTGCCGCGGTAGCCGGTCGGGTAAAGGCCGCGGGTGAACGGATACTGCCCTGGCCATCCGATCCGCTCGAAGCCGGGGACGACCGCACAGTCGTCCGGCCCGTACACGGGCTCGACCTCGACACCGGAGAGGGTCGTGAAGTCGGCGTCCCGCTTGCGCGCGGCCTCGAAGCGCGCGCGCCAGCGATCCCGGCCGACTGACACCGGTTCGTCCCCTGTGGGGGCCTGACGAAGGTCGCTTCTGGGCATCAGCGCAACACCTCCACGGGTGATTCTGCCGCCTAAATGCTGGGCGCACCATGATTACCCTGCAAAGTCGTGGGATCGCGGGAGAGAAACAGCAACGTGTGCTGCGCTCGCGGAACACACTGGAGTTCATGAGCGGAGGACACGGGAAGCTCGAGCGAGCCATCATCGACGCCACAGAGAAGGAACCGGGCACCTTGATCCCGGTGTTGGAGATCGCCCGCGACCACGGGTACGACATCAGCAAGCGCGCGACCCGGCAGTCCTGGCATCGGGCCGCGCACTGCCTGGAGGCTCAGGGCGAGATCGCAGGAAGGTGGGTGTTCCCGCGGTCGCCCGATCGCGAGGTCATGACGCTGCGTGACCACATGCTGTGTGTGGGCACGCATGTCGATCGGCGCGAGGTGCGTAAGGCTGCGGCCGAGCGCTGCGGCGAACTGATCAACGATGACCGGGGGCGGCCCGCCAGCCAGAAGTCCCTCACGCTCTCCGAAGCCGAGTTCGTCATGCGGATGATCGAGAGGGGCCGCTGGAAGGTGGCCGACAGGCGCACCGGCAAGCCGGTGGACCACCACGCGGCCTGGCTGGCCTCGATTCGGGGCCGCCCGGTTGAACGGCCCGCGCGGCCCCAACCGTCGATGACCGCGGCGCCGTTGAGTTGGGGCACAACAGCATTCACTCGCCAACCGGGGTGACGAATTCTGCGTCGATTCTTGGGGGGTAGCGAACTCATTTGCGACCGGATCAGACCGCGAATGACACGCCGCGGCGGCGACTGAACAGGAACAGCGCCAGCATGACGACGCAGAGGAATGCCGCCCACAGCACCCCTACAGTTGCGACTTGGTTGGTTTGGCCGTTGATCCACTGGTGATACATCGACACGGACAGCACCTCGTTGCCGGGGCTGGCGAGTAGGACGGACATGGACAACTCCTTGCTGGCCATGAGGAAGATGAAGATCCAGCCCGCCACCAGGGCAGGCCGGGCGATCGGAAGCACGACGCGGCGGAACGTGGTCCAGTGGCGCGCTCCCCCGACTTCCGCTGCTTCTTCCAGTGACCGGTGGATCTGAATCATCCCGGCCGTGGCGTAACGCATTCCGAACGGAAGATAACGCGTGGTATAGCCGATGAGAAGGATCCATAGCGTGGCGTAGATCGGCAGAGGTACCGAAAGATAGAACGCCGCCAGCGAAAAACCAAGGATCACACCAGGAATGACGAGTGGGGTCATCGCGAACTGGTCGAAGAACTGACCGCCAGGCGCGCGCAGCCGCAGGCTCAGGAAAACGCCGACTGCGGCGATCGCCGTCACCGCCGTGGCCGACACCGTACCGACGACGATGGTGTTCATCACGGACGGAAGGAACGTCGCCTGCTCGAACATCTGGCGATAGTTGTCGAGGGTGACCTCGGCCAGCCCCGACAGCGACGGAGCGTGGTAGTACGTGACGAGCGAGGCCCAGACGATGATGACCATCGGGGCAATGAGCGCGAACACCCCGAAGACGGCGATCGCGGCGGTGCCGACCCATCGTTTGTTGCCGAGGTCGATGGTGCGGGGTTGGGTCGGTTTGCCGGTGACGGTGGCGAATGCGTCGGCGCGCCGGTTGAGCCGGTTCGCGAAGTACAGGAGCACCACGACGGCCAGCATCAGCAGCACCGCGTAGGCGCCAGCCGTTCCGTAGTCCGGTGGAAAGCGTTGGGAGTCAAGAAAAATCATGGTGGTCATGACGTGGATGCCGCCGGGCAGCCCGACGAGGGCGGGGATTTCGAACGATTCGAGGATCCGGATGAGGATGAGCAGCCCGACACCGAGAATCCCCGGCAGTGCCAACGGGCCGGTCACCCGTAACAGGGTCTGGAAATGCCCCGCGCCCGAAGTGGCGGCGGCCTCCTCGAGTGAAGCATCGATGGTCCTGAGAACGGCACCAATGAACAGGAAGGCCAGCGGCACGGCGATCAATGCCTCGACGATGATCATGGCGGTCAGCGAGTTCGCCCCGATCGTGAAGCCGACGTGCCGAGTGACCGAGTTGATGGGCCCGTCGGGGCCGAGCAGCATGATCCACGCGATTGCGTAGAGAATGTAGGGAACCGACAGCGAGATGAGCATCATCAGGCGGCAGAGGCCACCGCCGGGCGCATTTGTACGTTCCACCATCCAGGCCAGTCCGCCCCCGATGATGAGGGCCAGCAGGGTGGAACCGATTGTCGTCACCGCAGTATTGATCAACGTCTGCGTCAGCCCACCCTGGTTGGCAAGGGCGGCGAAATTGCCCAGTGTGGGCTCACCGGGTTCGCCGAGCGGGGTCACCGTGGTGAAGCTGCGAATCACGATGCTGATCAGTGGCGGCACGACGAGCGCCGCCACTGCGATCGTGAGGACGCTGAGCGGTAGTGCGCCCGATCGCCGAGGTCGTGGCGCCCGGATCTTGCGTTCCAGCTGTGGGCGTTCGTCGGGATCGCGCTCCAGGACCAGGGTTGACTCCATGGGCGGGGTGGTCGTCACGTCAACTCCTCGGCGATCATCGGTCCTATTTGTTGACGAATAGCTGCTCGTAGAGGTCCGTCCACTTGTTGGTCTGGTCGAAGGCTTGATCGGGGTTGGTGTATTGCGCCTTGAACCCGCCTTGGGCCGGCTTCAAACTCGCGATCATCGCGTCGACCTCCGGCCGTGCGGGGATTCCTCCCCCGGCCTGGATCACACGTTGACCCTCTTCCGAGAACATGAAGTCAAGGAACAGCATCGCCATATGCGGGTGCGGTGGCGCCTTGGTCAGTGAGATCCGCGACAGCTGCGCGGTGACGGGTTCCAGCGCCACCCAATCCACCGGTGCGCCTTTGGCTTTACTCGCCTCCACCTGGTCGTTGAACACTTCGAGGGCAATGGGAACCTGCCCACTGGCCACCTGGTCGAGTACTGCGCGACCGGAGGAATTCGTGTTGCGAATGTCCTGGGAGGCGAGCTTCTGCAGGTACGACGTCGCCTTGTCTTGACCCCAGGCGCTGATGAGGTTGCCGATGAACAGCGGGCCGCCGGAGGTGGGACTGGTGCTCCACGCCATCTTGCCCTTCCAGCGAGGGTCGAGCAGATCTTCGTATGTTTTTGGCACATCGGTCGGACTGACCTGTTTGGTGTTGTAAGCCAGCACCATGAAGTACTGCAGCTCCGAGCCCCAGTACCCGTCGGGGTCCTTCAGATTGTCCGAATAGCTCGCCAGTTCCGGAGAGGTGAACGGCTGCAGCACATTTCCCTGTTTCAGCAGCGAGGCGGTTCCGGTTCCGTCGACGAGGTCGACCGTGTGTTTCTGTGCCTGGTACTCCTGCAGCGCCTTCTGCGCGACGTCAGTCGAATTACCCCGATACAGCTCGATGTTGGCGAACGGGTACTTCCTCTTGAACGCGTCGATGAGGGGGTTGGCGAGCTGATCCGGGATCATCGTGGTGTACCACAACAGATTCCCTTCCTGCTTGGCGCCGTCGAGGAGCTTCTGCGCACGATCGCTGCCGGTGTACATCGCTACCTCGGCGCTGCCGTTGTCGACCGTGCGACTCGAGCCGCACGCGGCCACCGCCAGGGCCAGGACGGCGACCAGCAGCAGCCGTAACAACGATCGCGCACCGGTTGTCAGATCTCGCATGGCGCTCCTCACGTGTCGAGCCCGACCAGTTGACTTGGATTCTTGACCGCCGCAATGTGAATGCTGGCCGCATCCAGGCCGGCATCGAACAACGCGCCCAGATGCATCCGCAGCAAGTCCGACGGTGACGGATTGCTCCCCCCGAAGAAGTCGCTCGTCAACACCATGCGCGACGCACCGACCTCACCGATGAGCTTCACCACTTCCGCGGGGTCGCGGCGACCCGGCGCGATGGTCGGCCAACAAATCTCGAGAAAGGCGCCGAGGCCCGCGGCCTCGATCGCGGCGTCGGACGGCGCCCCCACCGAACCCGACAACGGGTGCCCGAACATCAGCCGTTCGAAGCCAATCGCATTTGCTTCGCGGGCAATCGCCAGTGATTCCTGCCAGGACACATGCCCGGTGCTCAGCACGACATCGAATTGCTTTGCCAGCCGCAGTATCTCGTGAGCGTCGTCGGTGAGCCTGCCGTCGGGGCCGGTCACCGTGAGCCGGGCGAGTCGTTCACCGTCGAAGTGGTCGAACGTGGCGCTGAGGCGTCGGCCGAAACCGTGCCGTTCATGATCGTTGCGCGCGCCCCACGTCGGCATGAACACCACTTTGGCCCCCATCGCGACGGCGGCTTCGACAGCCCATGGGTCGAGACCGCCGGCCAGCGGATTGAGTGTGATGCTGCTGAACACCTCGACGGGTCCTTGATACAACTGCGACAGGAACGGTGTCGCTGTCGTCGTGGGCCACAGGTGCGACTTGAGAACCACGCCACGCATTCCCGCCGCCTCGGCGCGCGGCAGCCACTCCCATTCCGGCAGCGCCTTGCGAAACGACGTCTGCGAGAACTCCATGTCGATGTGGCAGTGGAGATCCACCACTCCACGGACGAGGTCGTCATAAACCGTATGCACGATGCCGCCTTCCCGTCAGTGCATGACCGTGCCACCGTCGACCACGAGGGTCTGGCCGGTGATGAAATCGCTGTCTGGGGACAGAAAGAAGCTCACGGCTCCGACGAGGTCGGCCGGCACCTGCACGCGGGGCAGCGCACGGTCGGCGATACGCGCCTTACGGTGCTCGATCACCGACTCATCGGGTGACTCTTCACTCAGAGTGCTGCCCGGCGCAACGCAATTCACGGTGACGCCCAGGGCGCCGACCTCGCGGGCCAGCGTCTTGGTCAACCCGAGAATCGCCGCCTTCGACGACACGTAATGGATTCGGCTGGCCGAGCCCTTCAGCGCGGTCCCCGAGCTGATGTTGACGATCTTGCCGTAGCCGTTTGCCTTCATGTTGGCCAGCGCCGCACGCGACATCTGCCAGGTCCCGCGGATGTTGACGCGCAGCATCAGATCCCACTCGTCCAACGGGATGTCGTCATAGGGAGCGCGCGACATCGGCACCACCGAGAACACCGCCGCGTTGTTGACAAGCCCTGTGATGGAACCAAACTCGTCGACGGTCGCCTCGACGAGGCCGGCGACGTCCGCCTCGTCGGAGACGTCCGCGCGGTATGCCAGCGCCCTGCCGCCGCTGCCCACCAACTCCTTGGCCTTCGCCTCGGCCGCGGCGGCATCCAGATCGGCGATCACCACGTTCCAACCGTCGCGTACCAATCGGTCGGCGTACGCCGCGCCGATTCCGTGCGCCGCGCCGGTGATGATCACTGTCCGGTTCTGCTGCGTCATGCCGCTCCTTCAATCCGTCTTTTGTTGCTGCTCAAAGGGTTACCGTCACCGACTGTTCGCGTCCGTAGCTCAACAACTCATCGATCGAGCTCTCTTTGCCGATCCCGCTGGTCTTGAAGCCGCCGAAAGGTGCGCCGGCAGGACGCTTTCCCGTGCCGTTGACCGAGATGTAGCCCGACTCGATCCGGCGCGCTGTGCGCAACGCCATGGCGATGTCGCGGGTCCAGACGTTTCCGGTCAGCCCCACGTCGAGGCTGTTCACCTCGGCGATCATCTGTTCGTAATCGCGCCAGCGCAGCACACAGACGACCGGTCCGAAGATCTCTTCACGTGCGATGCGCATGCGCATCGTGACATCGGCGAACACCGTGGGCTCCAGGAAGAACCCGGTGTCCAGACCCGCCGGGCGGCCGCCGCCGGACACCAGGCGGGCGCCCTCTGCGACACCGCCCGCGATCAACGACATCACCTTCTCGTAGTGCTCCCGAAAGGCGAGCGGGCCCATATCGGTGCTGGGGTCCAACGGGTCCCCGACGCGCAGTCGGCCCACCTTGTCCGCCAGCGCCGCGACGAACTCGTCGTATACATCCTCATGCGCGAACACCCGCGAGGCAGAACCGCAGGACTGCCCCATCGACCGCGCGAAATTCATCGCGGCCACCGACGCCGCGGCCGCCTGCGGCACGTCCACGTCCGGGAAGACGATCATCGGGTTCTTCCCACCCAACTCCAGGCTGACGTGCTTGATCGTCGCGGCGCCTGCCTGCGCGATCCGTGCGCCGGTCGCGACGCTGCCGGTGAATGCCACGCGTGGAACGTCGGGGTGCGCGACCAACGCCTCGCCGGCCCGCCGACCGGTCCCCGTGATCACGTTGATGACACCTGGCGGGAACAGTTCGCGGACCAATTCCGCCAACCGCAACGCCGACAGTGAGGTCTGCTCCCCCGGCTTGGCCACGACGGGGCAGCCCGCGGCCAGCGCCGCGGCGACCTTACCGGCGATGAACTTGATCGGATGGTTGAACGGAACGATCCGGGCCACAACGGAATACGGGACGAACTCGGTATACGTGAGGGCGTCGGGGCCGCTCGGGAACGTTCGCCCCTTGGTCTCCCCGGCCAGTCCCGCGAAATAGCGGATTTCGGCGGCCGCGCTCAGCACATCGGCGCGCATGCTCTTCACCGGCAACCCGGCGTCCACGGCGTCGAGCACCGCCAACTCGTCGGCGTGGTCGCTGAGCACGTCGGCATACCGGTTCAAGATCTGCGCACGTGTGGACCACGGGGTCTCACTCCATGCGGTGGAAGCCCCCCGTGCTGCCCGAACTGCTCGGTCGACGTCCTCCGGGGTCGCGTCGGGAATCTCTCCGATCGCCTGTTCGGTGGCCGGGTTGATCGACGGCAGCGTGGCCGAGTCCGAGGCCTTGACGATCTCACCGTCGATCAACATGCCGCGGAAAGGAACAGGGGCGTTCGCCTCGTCATGCATTCGTAGCCATCTCCGATCTGTCAGCGCTCGCGGAAGGCGGTGAGGACACGTGGGCCGCAGGTCAATGTGACGGCCGTCGCTTCCAGGGCGGTGGTGTGGCAGCCGTCACGGCAAAGGAACTTACCATTCCAATGACTGTTGGTCTAACCATCGGGCCGATAAATTTCCGCGCCATAGAGACGGCGCTCCCCCAGTCAGGCGTCGGGTCGTCGAGCAGCTGCGGCGGTTGTGGGCCGAGTTCCTAGACGTTCTCCGGCGTCACGAGCTGGGTCACGGCGTACGTGATCTGTCCGGCCGAATGTGGTTCGGGCGCATCGGAGTCAACGAACACGACCAACGTGGCGTCCCGCTCAGGAAGGTAGACGTCCAACCCGCATTGTTGGTAGCGCTAGCTCGGCTCCGGCACCTGAGCTTGCCACCGCGCCCGACGGTGCTCGTCGGTCTGTTCCCACCACGGCGGCGTTCCGCGCTCCCCTAACGCGACTTTCGCCGCGTTCACGCCTGCCCTAGCCGTCGATTCCTCCGGAGTTCCCTTGGTGCGGCGCACCTCTCGGCGCCAGGCCATGAGGATCCTGACGAGTTCTGCCCGACGCTCCTCGGGTATCGCGGGGTCGGTCGCGCGCCACCGCCGACCGTCGATGACGGTGTAGCGCCCGTCATCGGCGGTCGCGGGTTCGCTCATCCGCCGATCGTAGGCGGCCGGATCCTGATATGTTTCCGCTGTGAAAAATCCTCACAGAGACCTATGCAAGGTGCAACTTGCTGTTGTAAATTAACACCACTTGGCCACGGCGCAGCGGCTTAGTCGTCCTCTAGGAGTGCTGTCTGTGAAATACGCACAAGGCTGGCGACTATGACCATGGATGCGAAGACGCGTCGAGACCGCCTCGCGCACCGGGTGACCGTCGCGCGTGAAGTGACGTACGCGGAGTTGGCCGCCGAGTTCGACGTCTCCGAGATGACCATCCGGCGCGATGTCGAGGCGCTCGAGACCCTCGGCGTGCTCAGGCGAGTGGTCGGTGGTGCGATCGCGCTCCAAGGCAAGGACAACGAGCCGGCCTTCGCCGCGCGACTCGCCGACGCTGCCGAAGAAAAGCGGCACATCGCCGACGCTGTCGCAGGCCTCATTGCACATAACGAGACGCTGATCCTCGACTCCGGCAGTACCGCGCTTGCGGTGGCGAAGTCGTTGAAGGGTCGCGGCTTGGGCCTGACCGTTCTGACACCGAGTCTGTTGGTATCGCTCGAATTGATCGACGAGCCCGGGACCACAGTCGTGTTGACCGGCGGCGAACTTCGGCCGGGTGAACTGAGTCTGATCGGTCCGGTAGCTGAGGACACGTTGGCCAACTACAACTGCGACACCTTCGTGATGGGCGTGGCGGGTATCGACGCCGACCGAGGGATCTCCGACTACCACCAGGGTGAGAGCCGCGTGAAGCGCGCGGCGAGCAGACGCGCGGACCGGGTGATCGTCGCCGCCGACCAAAGCAAGCTCGGGCGCGTCACCTTCACCAGCATCGCCGCCCTCGCCGACATCGATGCGATCATCACCGACGGTGATCCCGGCCATCCCGCACTCGTGGCCGCGCGCGCCGCGGGTGTCGACGTCTTCTGCGTCGACAACCGCGCCAACGGCGGCCCGACAGAGCAGCGGGCGGAGCAGCCGTGAGTTCGTACACCATCGGGATCGACATCGGGACCACCGGCACCAAGACCGTGCTGTTCGACACGTCGCGCGGCATCATCGGGCAAGCGTCCCGGGAGACCGCGCTGCACTCACCACGCCCCGGATTCGCCGAGGCCGACACCGATCAATGGCACCGCAACGTTGTCGAATCCATCCGAGAAGTGGTGGCCGGCAGCGACATCCGCGCCGACGCGGTGCAGGCGATCGCCGTCTCAGGCATGGTTCCCGCCGTCGTGTCTCTGGACCGCGATGGAAATCCGTTGCGCAGGGCGATCTTGCAGAACGACGCCAGGGCCTCCCTCGAGATCCAGGACCTGGCACAGGCGTTGGCCGACATCGACCTGGTGACGATGACCGGTTCGGCGCTGACCCAACAGTCGGTCGCCCCCACCACGACGTGGCTGCGCGAACACCAGCCCGAGGTCTACGAAAACACAGCGCACTATGTCGGTTCCTACGACTGGGTGTTGGCGGCGCTGGGCGCCGAGATCCACGTCGAGCAGAACTGGGCACTCGAGTCGGGTCTGTTCACCGTCGACGGTGAGATCGCCCAACCCGTGCTCACCGCCGCCGGCCTCGACGCCGGTGTGTTGCCGCCGGTTCACCGCCCGGGGTCCCAGGTCGGGAATCTCAGCGAGGCCGCGGCCCGTGAGACGGGTTTGTCGGCCGGCACCGCGCTGGTGGTCGGCGGCGCCGATCACGTGCTCTCGGCGTTCGCGGCCGGAGTCAACGCGCCAGGCGATGCACTCGTGAAACTCGGTGGCGCCGGCGACATTCTGGTCGCCTCCAATACCAGGGTCGTCGACGAACGGCTCTATCTCGACGCGCACCCCGTGCCCGGCCACTGGTTGCCGAATGGCTGTATGGCCACCAGCGGCAGCCTGATTCGCTGGTTTCAAACCCTTGTCGGCGGCATTGACCTCACCGTGCTCGACGAGCAAGCAGCGTCATGCCAGCCGGCCGAAGTGTTGTGCCTGCCGTACTTCCTCGGGGAGAAGAGCCCGATCCACGATCCCGATCTGCGCGGGGTGTTCGCCGGGATGCATCTTGGTCACGGCCGTGCCGATTTGTACCGATCGGTGTTGGAGGCCATCGCCTTCGGCTTCCGGCACCACTTCGACGTGTTCACCGACATCGGTATCGGCCCGAGCAGGGTGATGGTCACCAATGGTGGGTCCAAGTCGACGCTGTGGAAGCAGATCCACGCCGATGTGCTCGGCGTTGAGATGCTGCCCGTCCGTGGCCACCCCGGCGCGTCGCTTGGCGCCGCGGTGATCGCGGCCATCGGCGTTGGCGCACTCGACGACTGGTCTGACGCCGCGCGGTTCGTCGCGCTCGACCCGCCGGTCGTTCCGGAACCGTCGAGGCGGACGGCCTACGACGACGCCTATCAGACGTGGCGGGAACTCGGTGCCGCGGTGGCGCCGATCTCGCACACCATGGCACGACGTATCGGCAATCCAACAACAATGAAAGGAACAGTGCCGCAATGATATCCACCACGACACATCGGCGGAGGCGGCCGTTCGCCGCCATCCCCATACTCGCGCTGTTGGCGGTCCTCACGTTGTTGATCAGCTCCTGCGCGGGCAGCGGCGGACCCGAGCAGCCGCAGGCGAGCGGATCCGGTGAGATCCCCAAGGACGTCTCTGGCACGGTGCGCATCCTGATGGAGAACGTCCCCGATACCGACATCGTGAAATCCATGGTGCCGGAGTTCAACAAGGACTACCCGAACGTCAAGATCGACATCGAGACCCTGACCTATGACCAGATGCGCGACAAACTGGTGTCGTCCTTCCAGTCGCCATCGCCTGCCTACGATCTGATCATCGTCGACAACCCGTGGATGGTCGACTTCGCGAACGCTAAGTTCTTGCAGCCGCTGGACTCCCGCATCGACAGCACGCCCGACTATGACGCGGCCGACTTCTTCCCGTCGCTGACGGCGATCACCACCGTCGACAAGGTGCGCTACGGCGTGCCGTTCTACAACTACGCGCTCGGATATCTCTACAACACAGACGATCTCGCTCAAGCCAAACTGCAGGTGCCCACCACCCTCGACGAGCTGGTCAGCACCTCCAAAGCGCTCAAGGTCGGAGACCGTGCGGGTATCGCGATGCAGCCGCAGCGCGGCTACAAGATCTTCGAGGAATGGGGCAACTGGCTGTTCGCGGCGGGCGGTTCGATCTACGACGCCAACGGCAAGCCCAGCCTGAACACCCCGGAGGCCAAGCGGGCACTGAACGCCTACATCGACACCTACCACACCGCCGCACCGCCGAACAGCTTGAACTGGGCCTTCGACGAGGCGTTCCGGTCCGTGTCCAGCGGCCAGGCCGCATCGATGATCAGCTACAACTGGAACCTGCCCGCGCTCAACGAGCCCGGATCCGGACCGTCGGCCGGAAAATACAAGCTGGCCCCGATTCCCGGCGGGAAGCAGGTGCTCGGTTCGTGGAGCTGGGCCATCCCGGCCAATTCCGGTGCTTCGGATGCGGGTTGGGCGTTCGCGTCATGGCTCACCTCCAAGGCGCATGACGTCGAACGAACCGAGAAGGGCGGCGCCGCGATCCGCCAGAGCACGCTGAAGAACCCGGCAGTACTCAACGGCAAGTTCGGCGCGGACTACTACAAGACCGTCGAGCAGATTCTCGCGAACGCTTCACCGTTGAGCCAGGGCCCCAGTGGTGAAGAGATGATCCAGGCCGTCGGTACCGAACTGAACGAAGCGGTGGCCGGCACCAAGAGCGTCGACGACGCTCTCGCGGCCGCGCAGGCGGCCGCCGAGAAGATCCAGGGCTAGTCGCTCCATGAGGACCCGGAAACCGATCACGTCGACGGAAAGGACACGGCCGCTGTGGCATTCAAATACCGAATGATCGCACCGCTGATCGCCCTTTTCGTGGGCGTGGTCGGTTTCCCCCTGGTGTATGCGTTCTACCTGAGCATCACCGACTACAAACTCACCAGCCACGGCGCGCCGGACCTGGTCGGCATCGGCAATTATGCTGCCACCCTGCAGGACCCGGCGTTCTGGCAGGCGTTCGGCACTACCGCGACGTTCGTGTGCGTGGCGGTCGCGCTGGAACTGACCATCGGCCTCGCACTTGCGTTGGCCCTGCAAAAGCAGCGCTGGGTGAGAGATCTCACCAGGTCGATGTTGCTTGCTCCGATGTTCATCACCCCCATCGCTGTCGGTCTCACCTTCCGATTCATGCTCAACGACCAGATCGGCGCGATCCCGCGGATGTTGCAGGCGATCGGCATCGATTACGACTTCTTCGGGCCCGGCCGCGCCCTCTACACGCTCGCCTTCATCGACGTCTGGCAGTGGACGCCGTTCATGGTGCTGCTTTTGCTAGCCGGGCTGCAGTCGATTCCCCGGGAACCGATTGAAGCCGCCAAGGTCGACGGTGCCGGTGGATGGTACGTGTTGCGTCGCGTCACGCTGCCGCTGCTCGCACCGGTTCTGGTGGTCGCGGTGTTGCTGCGCTCGCTCGACGCCTTGAAGGTGTTCGAGTACGTGTTCGCCACCACCCGCGGCGGCCCGGGCACCGAAACGCAGACGCTGCAGTACTTCGTCTACCAGACGGGGATTCAGTTCTTCCGCATCGGATCGGCGTCGTCGATGGCGTTTGTGGTGCTGCTGCTGGTGCTGACGATCATCATCGTGGCGTTCCGGCGCATGGAGAAGGCCAAGCAGTCATGAGGTCATCGCGCACGCTCGCCGTCTGCCGCATCGCGCTGCTGTGGGCCGCCGCCATCACGGTGCTCTTCCCAATGGTGTGGATCGCGCTGGCCAGCCTGAAAACACCTGAGCAGCTGAGTAATCCGTTTCTGGTGGCGTTCACACCTGACTTCGCGAGCTGGCGCAATGTGCTGTCTTCCGAGATCCTGGCCGCAGCGGGCAGAAGTGCCATCGTCGCGCTGAGCACCGTCGGTATCAGCCTGTTCGTGGGCAGTATGGGCGCCTATGCCATCGCCCGGTTCCGGGCCGGTGGCACCGTCACCCGGTTCGGAATGCTTGCCGCGCAGGTACTTCCGCCCGCGGTGCTGGTGTTTCCGTTCCTGACGATGGCCTACGCCCTACGGCTCACCGACACCCTGGTGCCGGTGATCTTCGCGCACCTGAGTTTCGTGCTGCCGGTGGTGACCTGGTTTTTGATCGGCTTCTTCGAAGCGGTCCCCCGCTCTTTGGAGGAACAGGCCCAGGTCGACGGGTTCACCCGGTTTCAGGCCTTCCGGCTGGTCGTGCTTCCCCAGGTGTATCCCGGGATCGGCGCTGCCGCAATCTTCGGGTTCACCCTGTCGTGGAACGACTTGTTCTACGGCTTGATCCTCGCCCCAGGCAAGGCGGCGATCCTGCCGGTCGCCATCGCCGGGTTCAACACGTTCCGCGGTGTGCAGATCGGGTCGATGAGCGCCGCGATCCTGATCGCCGTCGTCCCCGTCGTCATCGCGAGCTTTTTCATTCAGCGTCAGCTGGTGCAGGGCATCAGCGGTGGCGCGGTGAAGTTCTAGAAGGTTGGTGACCGTCCGCACATGACAACTATCCGATTCTCCGGTGTCAACAAGTCTTACGGGTCGAGTTCTGTGGTCAGCGATCTGAACCTGGAGTTGCCCGACGGCTCGTTCACCGTCCTCGTCGGCCCGTCCGGCTGCGGCAAGTCGACATCGCTGCGGATGCTGGCCGGACTGGAATCGGTCACCTCCGGCACGATCATGATCGGTGACCGTGACGTCACCAACCTGCAGCCACGCGACCGCGACGTTGCGATGGTGTTCCAAAACTACGCGCTCTACCCGCATCTCAGCGTCAGAGAGAACATCGCGTTCCCGCTGCGTGCTACCAAGACGCCGCGCTCGGAGGCCCTCGAACGCGCCGACAAGGTGGCCGAGTCTCTCGGACTGAGCGCCATGGTGGGGCGCAAACCGAAGGATCTCAGCGGCGGCCAGCAACAGCGGGTCGCCATCGGCAGAGCGATCATCCGGGAACCGTCGGTGTTCCTGTTCGACGAACCGCTGAGCAATCTCGATGCCAAACTGCGCGTCGAGACGCGCACCGAATTGCTGCAGATCCAGCGCCGACTGGGGATCACGAGCCTCTACGTCACCCACGACCAGGAAGAGGCGATGACGCTGTCGGATCGCATGGTGGTGATGCGCGACGGGCGAACAGCGCAGGTCGGCACACCGCTCGACGTGTACAACACTCCGGTCGACACCTTCGTCGCAGCGTTCGTCGGCAGTCCCAAGATGAACCTCATCGACGGCGACCTCCGCGGTGAAACCTTCACTCTCGCCAACGGTTTCACCCTGACCATCGCGGGTGGCGGCGCCAGCGGACACCTGACCCTCGGCATTCGTCCCGACGACCTTGTGCTGACGGCGGACGACACCGCCGACGCCCGTGTCCGGCTCATCGAACTCCTGGGACCACGAGCGATCGTCACAGTGGATGCCCGCGGCACCGAACTCACCAGCGTCGTCGAGGTGTCGCGATTGACCGGCATCGCCGAAGGCGCGCGCGTCGCGCTGTCGGCCCGACCGGGTGGGGTGCACGCGTTCGACGCACAAACCGGCCAACGCGTCGTTGGCTTCGACTCACCACAACGGCAGATGGGGACGAACATCTCATGACCAAGACAGTCGTAGTCACCGGCGCCGGCAGCGGCATCGGCAGAGCCATCGCGACGACCCTGGCACAACGGGACTGGCAGGTGATCGTCACCGACATCGACGGCGACGCAGCGCAACAAGTCGCCACATCGCTGCCGCCCATCGACGGCGCCGAGCACGAATCCGCTGTGCTGGATGTCAGTTCGCCGTCGGGCGCGGCCGCCGTCGCCGATGACGTCGCCGGCCGCCTCGGCCTGGATGCGTGGGTCAGCAACGCCGGCATCTCGTTCATGCATGCCTTCTTGGAGGCACCGATCGAGCGCTACGACAAGACGATGGAGGTCAATCTCAAAGGGGTGTTCGTGTGCGGCCAGGCCGCGGCCCGCGCCATGGTGCGTAACGGAACGCCCGGTGCCATCGTCAACACCGCGTCGATGGCAGGCAAGCAGGGCCGAGTGCCGTTCCTCTCCGACTATGTGGCGTCGAAGTTCGGCGTGGTCGGGTTGACCCAGGCGATGGCCTATGAACTCGGGCAACACGGCATCACCGTCAACTGCGTCTGTCCCGGCTACGTCGAGACACCGATGCAATCACGAGAACTCGTGTGGGAAGCGGAGTTACGCGGCACCACCCCCGACGAGGTGCGCGACATGATGATCAACGACACCCCGCTGCGACGACTCGAACAACCCGAGGACGTCGCCCGGTCGGTCGCGTTCCTGCTCTCCCCCGACGCGCGTTTCATCACCGGCGAAGCCCTGGCTGTGAACGGCGGCGCCTACATGGACTAGGCCGCCCCACCAACTTGCGATACACCACAATTGAGAGAGGTATAACGTGACCACCACCTGGCTGGACGAGGTCTTCAAGGTCAGAAAGCCCGTCATCGGCATGCTCCACCTCGCCGCACTTCCCGGCGATCCCGGCTTCGACTCCGCGGGCGGCGTAGCGGCCGTCGTCGCGCGAGCCCGCACCGAACTGGACGCCCTGCAGTCCGGCGGCGTGGACGGCGTGATGTTCTCCAACGAGTTCAGCCTGCCGTATCTGACCAAAACCGAACCGATCACCGCCATCACCATGGCCAGGGTCATCGGCGAGTTGCTGCCGCAGATCGCCATCCCCTACGGCGTCAACGTGCTGTGGGACGGGCAAGCGTCGATCGATCTGGCGGTCGCCACCGGCGCTCAGTTCGTGCGCGAGATCTTCACCGGGGTGTACGCCAGTGACTTCGGATTGTGGGACACCAACGTGGGTGCGGTCGCTCGCCACCGCGCCCGGGTCGGCGGTGCCGACGTCAAACTGTTCTTCAACATCGTCCCGGAGTCGGCCGCCTACCTGGCCAGCCGCGACCTCGAATCAATAACGCGGACCACGGTGTTCGCGACAGCGCCGGATGCCATCTGCGTGTCGGGAGCGACCGCCGGATCACCCACCGACGCCGACGCCTTGCGGCTGGTGAAGTCGGCCGCGGGTGCTACTCCGGTTTTCGTGAACACCGGGGTACGTGCGGAGAATGTCGCCGATCAACTCGACATCGCCGACGGAGCGATCGTCGGCACGTACTTCAAGCACGACGGTGTCTTCGAAAACCGCGCCGACCGGGCCCGGGTGGACGAGTTGATGACCGCGGCACGCAAGTTCCGCGAGCAATTGGCGTAACAAGCCCTACGGATGCCGACGTGTCAAGTTCGCACACGAAATGGCTTCCACCACATTGAATTCGACGGTTCGGTTGGGCGTCGGCTTGGCGCTCACATATCCGGTGAGTTGAAGAAGTTCACCGGTTTCGAAACCGAAGAACGTCAGGCCCGCCCTGGCGTCGCAGTGCAGGTTGCCGAGGGTGTTGAAGACGCCGTTGCCCGGATAGTCGGGGAACCGCAGCGTCGTGCCGTCGGCGGAACACTCGACGAACCCGGGCGGGCCGCCGCGGTGCGAGACGTCGGCGCTGAGATCGGGGCCGACGGTTGCGATGAACATCGTGTCGGCAGCCGCAACGAGTGCCCGCCCCTCGGCAGACACCCGGTCCGATCGGATGCGGGCCGGGTGTGCCGCGACGTCCTCGGCGTCGAGCTGATGGTTGTGAATGTATTTGGGGCAGTTGGCATAACACTCGGCCACCATGATTGTCATGCCGCCCTCGTCGGCGCGCAGCGTTCCATTGATCCTCGCACGCATCCGCCGCTGCAGATCGATGGCGAGCATCCCGGCTGGCCAACCGGTCCCTCGGCCTCCCGCCCCGAGGAGCGGGTCCCCCGTGAGCATGTGCGCGGCAATCCGCACCTCGGTGTCAGTTACAGTGCCGATGAACCCCGGCTTGCCGAAAACTGGTGACGCCCAGACATGCCCGCCCTCATCGGAGCCGCCGATGAGAGCCCAGGGCAACGTCGTCAAGAATCGCGACAGCGCATTGGGCACCGTCGTCCGAACCGTGCGCGCCATCTTCGCGGCCTGCGCGACCGTATCCGCCTGAGCCTGGACTGCCAGTTCACCGGCGTGATAGGTCCGTCGCATCAGAAGAACCCGCAACTGGGCGCGCCATCCTCACGTGCAGGGTGGGCTTCCAGGCCCTCACTGGTGCAGATTTCGACGCGAATTCCATCGGGATCGGTGAAGAAGATGCCGCCCGACGTGGCGCCCGGCTGGTGGGCCAGGATGTCGTCGTAGATCAACGCGACATCGAGTTGCCGCAGTCGATCCTGTGCGGCCTCGACATCGGCGAGGGTCGGCACGGAGAACGCGATGTGATGCAGGCCGGGCTGTGCAGTCTGGAAGGCGCCGTCGCTCTGCTGCCAAAGCGTGAGGGTGACGGTGTCGGCACGCCCGAGGAACGCGTACCGGCGGCCGTCGTCAGTGCCTTCGGCAAGCAGATCGAAGCCGAACACCGCCCGGTAAAAGTCCATCGAGCGGGCGACATCTGTGACATTGAGACCGACATGGCCGATCGGAGAGGCCACTGGCGTGGGGTCCGTTTGGGCTCTCATTGCTTCCTCCTCGTTTGAGTAATCTAACTGTCTAAAACATCGTAGAGGGTTAGAAGAATTCTTCGCAAGCCGAGCACAATGCGCAAAAGGCGGTTATCGACTGTTGTGCGGGTTGTGCGCACAAGCGCGACGTCGTTGCCGATCCTTCGTAACTTCAGACGCGAGCCCATCCCGGGTGAGTGACGAAGAACGGATCAGAGATTGCTTATCTCATTGCGCGCCATGCAGATTCGAGGGGGAACGTCGAAGGGGGTCTATCTGCTGCGCGACAACCTGAGCGGCTATGAGGGATCGCTCGACACGCTGTTGTCCGCACTGATGGGCGGTGCCTCGCGTCAGGTCGACGGCCTCGGTGGCGACGCCACGACCACCAGCAAGGTCGCCATCGTCGGCGCCTCAGATGAGGACGGCGTCGACGTCGACTACCTGTTCGCCCAGGTCGACCCCGGCACCGGCGCTGTCGACTGGACCCCCACCTGCGGCAACATTCTTGCCGGCGTGGGGCCGTTCGCGATCGAGCGGGGTCTGGTTCCGATCACCGGTGAGCAGACCGAGGTACGCATCCGGTTGGTCAACACCGGAGCCCGCGTCGCGGCGACCGTACGTACACCCGGCGGCGTGGTCGAGTACAGCGGTGATCACCACATCGCCGGTGTCGCCGGAACCGCCGCTGGAGTCGCATTGACCTTCACCGACTTCGCCGGTGGCACGACAGGCAGACTGTTCCCCACCGGCAACCGCACCGACCACATCGACGGTGTCGAGGTCAGCTGCGTCGACGCAGGCGTGTGCGCCATCGTCATGCGGGCAACTGATCTGGGCCTCACCGGTGCGGAGAGCCCCGCGGAGATCAACACCGACGGCGTGCTGCTGCAACGGGTCGAGCGCATCCGTCGCAAGGCAGGCGAGTTGATGGGGATGGGCGACGTGACCGGTCGGGTCGTTCCCAAGGTCATGCTGGTCTCCGACTCCGGGGTGGCCGACATCCGCTCGCGCTACCTCGTCCCGGCCTCATGCCACCCCGCGCACGCGGTCACCGGAGCCATGAACCTGGCCGCCACGGTGGCCATCCCGGGGACCGTCGCCCACGAATTCCACACCGGATCAACCGGATCCGCTATCCGTATCGAGCACCCAGGCGGCGTCCTCGAGCTCGCTGTCAGCCTCGACGACGAGTCGCCGATCGGTGCCACGATCACCTCGACAGCGCGAAAACTTTTCGACGGCACGGCCTTTGTCGAGCTCCCCGCTACCAACGAAAACAAGTGAGGACGATGTCCATGAAAATGCGTCTGGTGTCGGCCGCGGTCATCATCGTCGGCCTCGGAACCCTGTTCACCTGGCTGGCATTGCCTGCGGGCTGGCTGATCGCAGGCATGCTCGGAGCGGCGATCGTCGCGTTGACCTCCCGGCGCGAACTCAACCCGCCCGCCAAGGCGATGTCGGCCGCCCAGGGGGTCATCGGTGTCGTCGCGGTCGAACCGCTCACCAGGCTGACGCCGTCGGACCTGGTCCACTTCGCGGGCTGCGCAGCCTTCTCGGTCAGCGTCACCCTGGGCTTGAGCCTCGTCTTCGGACTGGCCCTCGCGCGGTTGGCCAGGGACCTCGGCACCGCGACCGCCAACCTGTCCGTGATCGCAGGCGGCGCGAGCACGATCTCCAGCATGGCCCGCGACCTCGGCGCCGACGAACGCTACGTGGCACTGTCGCAGTACCTGCGCCTGACCATCGTCGTGCTGACGATGCCGATGGTGCTCGGTGCGCTCGGCACCAGGGACCAAGCCCCGGGACTCGTTGCACCCCAGGACCACTGGAACATCGTCGGACTGCTCACGATGGCGGCGTTGATCTTCGTCGCCGGACATGGCGCCAAGCTGATCCGGATGCCTGCGCCGTTCCTGCTCGGCCCGCTGGTCGCGACCGCGGTGTTGGCGGTCACGGACCCGTCGTTCGCCACGCTGGTGAGCCCGACCACGGTGGTCACCAGCATCGCGTACGTGGTGATCGGATGGCAGGCCGGCGGCGGGTTCGCCGTCGACGTGCTGCGCCGGTTCGTCCGGTTGATCCCGCTGACGCTGGCCTTCATCGCGCTCACGATCGGCAGCTGCTTCGGAGTCGCTGTCGCCGTGAGCCATTGGGCTTCGGTGTCGCTGTCCGACGCCTACCTGGCCACCACCCCCGGCGGCATCTACGGTGTGTTGGCCATCGCCAACGAGGTGCACTCCGGGCCGATCGTAGTGACACTGCAGGTGCTCAGGCTGATCACGATGGTGTTCGCCGCCGGACTCATTCCGAAGCTGATCGGATGGTTCGACGACCGGTCACGGCGGCCGTACCGGATCCCCATGTCGCCGCAACTGGCCGCCGTCGCCGCGTAGGTCTCAGACGTCAGAGCTTTCGCGCCACAGGTCGATACCGGATTCCCTGGCGTGTTCGTCGATTTCGCTCAGCTCATCCTGGGTGAACTCGAGGTTGTCGAGCGCTCCGAGGTTCTCCTGCAGTTGTTCGACGCTTGACGCGCCGACCAGTGTCGAGGCCACCGCGGGATTGCGCAGCACCCAGGCCAGCGCCATCTGGGCCAGGCTCTGGCCACGCCGCTTGGCGACGGCGGCCAGACCCTGCAGACGTTCGCGCACGTTCTCGGTGACCAGCTCGTCGTCGAACGTCGGACGTGTTGTGGCCCGCGAGATTTCGGTGGCCGGTTGGTCCAGGTAACGGTCGGTCAGCAAGCCCTGCGCCAGCGCGGTGAACGCGATGGCGCCCATCCCGGCGTCGGAGAGGGTGGAGAGCAGATCGCCCTCGACCCACCGATTCAGCAGCGAATACGACGGCTGGTGGATGACCAGTGGGGTACCGAGGCGCTTTGCGATGGCCGCCGCTTCGGCGGTCTTGGAGGCCGAGTACGACGAGATGCCGACGTAGCGGGCCTTACCCGCGCGCACCGCGGTGTCGAGCGCGCCGATGGTCTCCTCGAGCGGGGTCACCGGATCGATGCGGTGCGAGTAGAAGATGTCGACGTAGTCGAGTCCGAGGCGATCCAGCGAATCATCCAGACTGGCAAGCAGATACGCGCGACCACCAAGCTGGCCGTACGGGCCCGGCCACATGTCCCACCCGGCTTTGGTGGAGATGATCAGTTCGTTGCGGTACGGCTTGAAGTCGCGACGCAACATGCGGCCGAAGTTCTCTTCGGCCGACCCGTACGGTGGGCCGTAGTTGTTGGCGAGGTCGAAATGCGTGACACCGTGCTCGAACGCGTACCGCAGCACTCGACGTTGATCGTCGAACGCCCGGTTGTCGCCGAAGTTGTACCACAGGCCCAGCGAGATCGCGGGCAGCAACAGCCCCGAGGTACCCACTCGCCGGTAGGGCATCGCGTCGTAGCGCTGCTGCGAAGCCACCCACGGATCGTTCGTGAACGGGACACCGGAGATGGGAAGGTCACTAGTCATCAAATGATCCTAAGCGTTTGAATAGGTTGGTGTACAACGGCGTTCACGATGCCTTCGCGGCATCACGCCACGATTCCAGGAAGCGGAGGAAGGCGGTCGCACCCGGATCCTGCAGGCCGATGCTGCGTTCCTGCAACCAGGATGCCCGGCCGCGGCGCGACTGCAGGGCGGTGGTGTCGATGACCGCGCGCTCGGCGCCCGCGATGGCGTCCTGCAATCCCGACACGGCGTCCGTCGCGTCGTCCAAGGCGTCCGCCGCGGGCATGATCGCGTCGAGGATGGTCTTGTCACCGAGTTGAGTCTTACCGCGCAAAGCGATGTTGTCACCGGCCGCGCGGATGAACCTGGCCGCGTCGCCGACCGAGATCTCGGTGACGTCGGTCCAGATCTTCGAGCCGGCAAGCAGCCCGCCTGCGACCAGCGCAGCCATGGTCGACGGATTGGCGTTCGCGAACGCCTTGGCGCATTCACGCGCGATCTGCGCAGGTGTGACGGAGTCCGGTAGCGCGCTCACCGCCTCGATCACCGCCTCGGCCCCGAGCGTGACCGTGATGCCCAGATCGCCGTCGCCCAGCGCCTGATCGAGATCCCGTAATTCGTCGGCGCTCTTCACCAATTCGGTGAGGCTGCCCCGGATCTGCTCCTTGAGTTCGTCCGCGTTCACGGCTCAGGCCTGCTCGAAGAACGGAGACGACGCGGGCGCGTTCAGCAGAGCCAACCGCTCGTCGTTGAGTGCCAGCAGAGAGATCGAAGCTCCCGCCATCTCCAGGCTGGTCGCGAATTCCCCCACATAATTCTTGGCGATCGCGATCCCGAGTTCGCTGAGCACCTGGTGGGTGCGGCGGTACAGGATGTAGAGCTCCTCCAGCGGCGTCGCCCCGAGGCCGTTGACGAGGACGGCCACCCGGTCGCCCGACGTCAACCCCAGATCGTCGACCAACGCCGTGACGATCCGATCCGCGATGGCGTCTGCGGTGTCGAGTTCACCACGGTGAATCCCTGGCTCGCCGTGGATTCCGATTCCGATCTCCATTTCGCCGTCCGGCAGCTCGAAGCTCGGGGCGCCGGTGGTCGGCAGGATCGTCGGGGACAGGCCTATCCCCATGGTGGCGGTATGTTCCACCACGTCCTCGGCGACCGCGGCGACGCCGTCGAGATCGTCGCCGCGATCGGCGGCGGCGCCGGCAGCCTTGTAGGCGAAGAAGATTCCTGCCACGCCGCGGCGGTCGGCCTTGCGCTCCTTGGGCTGGCTGGCGACGTCGTCACGGCCCAGCACCGTGCGCGTCGGAATGTCCTCGAGTTCGGCCAGGTCGGCGGCCAGGTCGAAGTTGAAGACGTCACCGCCGTAGTTGCCGTACAGGTACAGCACCCCGGCACCGCCGTTCACCGCGGCCGTCGCCTCGAAGCACTGTTGCGAGCTCGGCGAGCTGAACACGTTGCCGATCGCGACGCCGTCGCACAAACCCTTGCCCACATAGCCTTTGAAGAGCGGCAGATGTCCGGAGCCACCGCCGGTGACGATGCCTACCTTCCCGTCGACGGGAGCGTCGGCACGCACCATGATCCGGCGGTCGTCGCCGGGCGTCTTGACCTTGTCGGGGTGCGCGAGCAGGATGCCTTCCACCATCTCGTCGACGAAATGCTCGGGTTGGTTCAGGATCTTCTTCATCTGTTCCTCTGTCCGGATGTGCGGTGCGATCAGCGGTCGGCGCCGACCGTGGCCGGCTGCGCCGGTTTTCGTCTGCGGCGGCGCAAGGTGACCTGATCGGCGATCATCACCAGGATCAGGATCACCCCTTGGGCGATCGCGTACTGGTACGCCGACAGCCGTAGCGCGGTGAACCCGCTGGCGACGATTTGCAATGTGAGCGTGGCCAATACGACGCCGAACACCGTGGCGAAGCCGCCGGTCGGGTTCGTTCCGCCGAGCACCGCGATGACGATGACGAGCAGAACATAAGACGCCCCGTAGTCGGCAGACGCCGAAGGATTGCGCGCGATGAACAGCACCCCGGCCAACCCGCCCAGCAGACCTGTGACCAAATAGGTGCTCGTCAGCACCGAACGACTGCGGATGCCCGAGTAACCGGCCGCCATCGGGTTGGAGCCTTCGAGCTGGATCTTCAGGCCGATCGGTGTGCGGTTGATCAACAACGCGACGAGCGCCGCGGCCACCACGAAAATCAGGAACAGGATCGGGATTCCGGCGACTGTCGCCTGGCCGAGGTTGGTCAGCGCCGCAGGCGAACCGTAGAGGGTGCGGCCTCCGGTCCACACCACCGCGATCCCGTTGTAGACCTGCATGGTGCCCAGCGTCGCCAGAATCGGCGTGATACCGACGTAGGCGACCAGCACGGCGTTTATCGCGCCGCCCAGCAATCCCATTGCCAGCCCGGCCAATACGAGCAGCGGTGTCAGCTGCTCGGCCAGCGCCGGGTTGCTGGCGTGGATGGTGGTGTACAGCGTCGACATGGTGATGGCCGACAGGTTGGCGATGTTCACCAGCGACAGGTCGATGCCCCCGGTCAGCATCGCCAGCATCATGGCGATCGCGAGCACACCGACTTCCGGCGCGGCCAGCGCCAGGTTCTGCAGGTTCAGTGTGCTGAGGAAGACGTTGGGGCGCAGCGCGGCGAAAAATGCGAACGCGACCACCAGCAGCAGCAACATCCGCCCGGTGCCACGGCTGACCTGCAGCCGATCCATGAGTTCGGTTGTGCGCGTGCCCAGATCGTCGTTGAGTTGGCGGAGGCCGGTCATACGGTCATCGCCTCCTGCGTCAGATCCGGCCCCTCCGCGCTCGGCTGGCGTTTACGGCGGCGCTTGGCCGATACGGCCTGCACACCGACGCCGATGATGAGCAGCGTGCCGACGGCGGCGCGCTGCCACGCACTGGGAACGCCGGCCAGGATCAAGCTGTTGCCGATCACCTGCACCAGCAACACACCCAGGATGGTGCCGACAACCGATCCGCGGCCGCCGAAAATCGACGCACCGCCCAGCACCACAGCGGCGATGATGTCGAGCTCGGTGCCGACCAGATCCTGCGGGCTGGCGCTGCGACCCATGATGATGTAGATCAGTCCGCCAAGCGCTGCCGTCATCCCGACCAGCACGTAAAGCAGGATCTGGGTCCTGACCACCCGGAACCCGGCGCGTCGCGCCGCCTCGACATCGCCGCCGATCGCATAGATGGAGCGCCCGAACATGGTGCGCCGCAACATGAACGCGACCACACAGCACAGCAGCACCGCTGGGATCACCATCACGTGCAGGTAGGCGCGGCCGCTCTCGGTCGCCACCGACAGCAGGTTGGTGGTCGACAGGCTGGCGATGGCGGGCGGCAGGTCCGCGATGTAGCGCGAACCGACGAAGGTCAGCAGGGCGCCCTTGAAGATGCCCTGGGTGCCCAGCGTGACGATCAGCGTCGGCAATCGGAAGCGCGCTATCACGACGCCGTTGATCAGGCCGAGCGCGGCACCGATCGCCAGGGCGAGCAGGACAGCGCCGACCAGACCTGTGCCGAAGGCGCCGGACCCGAACGCAATCACGGTCGTGTACGCGGCGAATATCGCTATCGCGGCGAAGGATACGTCGATTCCGCCACTGATGATGACCAGCAGCACGCCGAGCGCAAAGATCAGGGGCACGATCGAGCTACGCACGATCGCGAACAGCGTCGACACCGAGAAGAACACCGGATTGAGCATCGACATCACGATGATCAGCCCGAGCAGAATCAGCGCAAGGATGCCTTCGTTGTTGCGTCCCCGAAGATCGGATATCGAGAAGCGTTGCGGCCGTGTCTCGGTCACGCCGCGATCCTCTCCAGGATGAGGTCAGAGTTGACGTCGTCGTCTTCCAGGGTGTGGGTGATCCGGCCCTGCCGGACCACGACGACCCGGTGGCACGCGGCGACGAGTTCGGGGACGTCGTCGGAGATGACGATGATGGCGCGGCCCTCGGCAGCCTCACTGCGCAGAATCTCGAGGATGTCCGCCTTGGAGCCGACGTCGACGCCGACGGTGGGCCCGTTGAGGATCAGCACACGAGGTTTGATGGCCAGCCATTTGGCCAGCACCACCCGTTGGGCGTTCCCGCCGGACAGCGAACGCACCGGGGCTGCGACGCGCGGCGCCTTGATGCGCAGCCGGTCGAACAGTTCGCGGATGGTCGCGCGGGTTTTCGCGTTGTCCAGTGTGCGCCAACGCGTCCGGTACCGGTCGAGCGATCCCGCGATGATGTTGTCGCCGATGGCGCGGTCCATGAACAGGCCCTGCGTCAGCCGGTCCTCGGGGACGTAGCCGATGCCTGCGGCGATGGCGTCCTGGATCGAGCGTAGGGTGACCGGCTTTCCGTCGAGTTTCACTATGCCGCTCGACGCGGGACGCACCCCGAACAGCGCTTCGGCGATCTCGGTCCGGCCAGAGCCGAGAAGCCCTGTCACACCGAGGATCTCACCCGCACGGACGGTGAAGCTCACGTCGGTGAAGGCACCGGGGCGGTTCAGTCCCTCGACGTCGAGGACCACCGGCGCGGTGGCGGGCAGCGCACTGACGACGCGTTCTTCGCTGAGTTCGCGTCCGGTCATCCACTCGCTGATCGACTGCCGGGTGAACTCACTGGTCGGACCGGTGACCACCTGCCTGCCGGAGCGCAGGATCGTGACGCGCTGTGCCACGCGCAGGACTTCGTCGAGCTTGTGGGAGACGAAGACCAGGCCGACCCCGCGTGAGCGAAGCGTGTCGACGAGGGCGAAGAGGCGGTCGACTTCGCTGTGCGTGAGCGCGGTGGTGGGCTCGTCCATGATGATGACGCGGGCCTCGTGTACGACGGCGCGGCAGATCGCGGTGAGTTGGCGATCGGCGACAGTCAGCGCCGCGACGTCGGCGTCGAGGTCGAGGTTCAACCGCAGTTCGTCGACGATGCGCTTGGCCGTCTGCTTCGCATCCGACGGCGAGTAGAGCCGACGACGTTCGGCCACCGCGCTGGTGAGCGCGATGTTCTCGGCGACGGTCAGATTCCCGAACAACGAGAAATCCTGGTAGATCACCTGAATACCGCTGGTGATCGCGGCGGTCGCGTTCATGAAGCGGTGTGCGACGTCGTCGATGACGATCTCGCCGGCGTCCGGTCGTTCCGCGCCGGAGATGATTTTGATCAGCGTGGACTTGCCGCAGCCGTTTTCGCCTGCCAGGCAGTGCACTTCGCCGGGATAGAGGTCGAAGGAGACGCCGTCAAGGGCCGTGACGCCGCCGTATGTCTTGACGATGTCACGTACCTGGAGCACCGGCTTGGCCGTGTCGGTGGCGCTTGGTGCTGTCATTGGTGACACTTTCCGGCACGGCCGCGCAGGATCGCCGCGGCCGCGCCTTCAGCTACGGTGCTGATCGTCAGAAGTTGTACTGGGACATGGTCTTTGCGTCGGCCTCGAGTGCGGCGTTGCCGACGTAGACGTTGTCGTAGCCGTCGAGTTTGGTCAGCGACTCGTACCCGGGGATGTTGAGGTTGGTACCTGCCTCGATCTTCTTGCCCTGGGCGAGCATCATGGCGATCTGAAGTTGTGCCTCACCGGCCAGCGCGGGGTCCCAGAAGAAGATCTTGTCGATCGATCCGTCGGCGAGGTACTTCGACGCCGCGGACGGGATCGAGGTGCCCATCACGCAGATCTTGTTCTGCAGACCCGCTTCCTGAACGGCACGCGCGATTCCGGGCACGTCGTTGCCAGCCGAACCCTGGAAGCCCTTGATGTCGGGGTACTTGGCAAGCACTTCCTTGGCCTTCTCATAGGCCGCCTGCTCGTTGTCGGTGCTCTCGATCGGGTCTTCGACGCGTGTCATGTTCGGGTACTGGCTGGTTTGCAGGTCATGCGCTGCGCCGACCCACTGCATGTGGGTCTTTGCGGTCAAGCCGCCGACGAACTGGACGTACTTGCCCTGCTGGCCCATGCACTGTGCGAGGTTCTGCATGATCTGCTTGCCGTAGGCCGCGTTGTCGAAGGCCTCGATGTCGATGTCGGCGTTCTGGATTCCGGTGGCCTCGTGCGTCACCACCTTGATGCCCTGCGCGCGGGCCTGGCCGAGGACGTTCTGCAACGCCTCCGGCGAATTGGGCACGACGGTGATGGCGGTGGGATGCTGCGGGATCAAGTCCTGGATGATCTGGATCTGCTTCTCCGGACTCGTGTCGTCCGCGCCCTCCTGCCGGGTGTCGACACCGGTGCGTTTCGCAAAGTTCTGATCGCCGACGGCCATCCGGTCGAACCACGCGATGCCCTTGACCTTGACGACGTTGACCATCGTCATGTCCTTCGGGTCCTGCGTGCCGCCGCCCGCTGGGGCACTGCTGTTGCCTGCGGCTCCCCCGCCGACTGAGCCACAGGCGGCGATCAGGGTCATGGTCAAGCCCACGGCGCCCAGAAGGGCTGCCCGCCTTTGCTGCATACGTCACTCCCTTGTGAACTCCCGGATTTCGGGCCGACCGCAGCCCGACCTGCGTGACAGTAGACGTGACCCTGCGCACAGTCAAGCATCAGGTGGCACGAAATCGTGCATTAGGGTGTGGCAAATGCGCGAAATCGTGCATCATGTGGCTAACACAGCGTTGCGACTCACGCCGAGGTCGCTTAGTCGAGAGAAGGCTGTTCGGAATGTCACGTCGCGCGGATATTGTCAATCGCCTGCGGGAGCAGGGGTTTCAGAGCGTCAATGCGCTGGCCCAGGCATTCGACGTCGATGCCTCGACCATCCGGCGCGACCTCGACAAGCTCGCCGCGGATGGCGTCATCGAGCGCACCCACGGCGGCGCCGTGCCCATCGACCGTGGACCGGCGGCACCCGGTCAAAGCAGTCGGCACCACGCGGAGAAGGCGGCCATCGGTGCGGCGATGGCCGAACGCGTGCACGAAGGTCAGACGATCCTGCTGGACACCGGCGAAACCACCCTCGAGGTGGCCCGACATCTGCACCATTCCCGGCTGACAGTGGTCACCCACGATCTTCGCGTCGGCCTGGAGATCGCATCCAAGCCGTCGATCAACCTGGTGTTCGTCGGCGGCGAACTACTGCCGTCTGGGTTCGGTATGTGGGGGCCCACATCTGTGCAGCAGGTCGAGAACCTGCGCGTCAACGTGGCCATCTTCGGTGCAGGCACCATCATGGACGACGGCATCTACTCCGCGTCCAGCTATGAGATCGAGTTGAAGCGCAAGATGCGGTCGATCGCAAGCGAGGCGTTCTTCGTCGCCGACAGCTCCAAGTTTGGACGCGAAGCTCTGTTCAAGGTGTTCGGATTCGAGGAGTTCACTGCTGGGATAACGGATTCGATGCTCGACCCCATTCGCGCCGCCGCGCTCCCGCTCCCGGTCATCCGGGTCGCGGTCGACCGCTGACGTGACAGGCGCGCGATACGTCGCCGAAACACGCGGCGGCTAGGTTGGTTCGGGACTGTGTCGAGAGGAGTGGGCGATGAGCACCCCAACACGAGCGACGTACCGCACCATGGTCGAGGGCACCGCCGAAGACTATGCGCTCATCGCTCGCGCGGAAGCGGCGAACAACGCCGAACTGGTCCCCCGCGTCATCGCACTGGTCGAAGCCCTCGCAGATGGTGAGCAGGCATACCCGGTCAGCCGGTTGGACCATTCCCTACAGTCGGCGACCCGGGCTTTCGACGACGGCCGCCCCGTCGAGTACGTCGTCGCTGCGCTGCTGCACGACATCGGAGACACGTACGCCCCGCACGCCCACGGAGCGTTCGCCTCGGCGGTGATCGCGCCGTACGTGTCCGAACGGATGGCCTGGATTGTCAAGGTGCACCCTGAATTTCAGCAGTACTACTACGCGCCGCACATGGGTGGTGTCCGCGACGCCAGGGAGAAGTTTCGCGGGCATCCGTGGTTCGACGATGCCGTGGAGTTCTGCGAGAAGTACGACCAGAACTGCTTCGACGTCGACTTCGAGCACCGGCCGCTTGACTTCTTCCGCCCGACGGTCGAAGAAGTGTTCGCCCGCGAACCATGGACGGCTCGGTAACGAAGCCTCTCCAGCTATCAGCCAGCTTTCCTTCTTACGATGATCATCAACGTGGTCACGGCATAGAGCGCGCTGATCCACATTCGCCTCGGCCCTGAACGGAGTCGCCCGCGTGGGGAATTCACGCCCGTCGATCCTGCTTGTCCACGGCGCCTGGATGCAATCGTGGACATGGGCGAACGTGATCACGATTCTGACGACATCGGGGTGGGACGTGCGAACCGTCGACCTCCCGACGACGGCGGCCGATGGTGCGTCGCGCTTCGCGCTCTACGACGACGCCGCCGTCGTGCGCCGCGCCATCGGTGACATCGACGGACCGGTGGTCGTCGTCGGGCACTCGTATGGCGGTGCGGTGGTCTCCGAGGGCGCCGCCGGGCTGGCCAATGTCGCGCGACTGGTCTACGTGTGCGCCTTTCAACTCGACACCGGTGAGTCCCTTTTGGAGGTCGCCGGTGGCCGGCCACTCCCCTGGTGGCTCATCGACGGTGATGTCATGACGGTCGACAATCCCCAGCACCTGTTCTTCAACGACATCAACGCCGACGAAGCCGACCGGACGGCGGCCCGACTCCTGCCGTTCAGCTTCAAGGCGGTCACCCAACCGCTGACCGGCGCCGCATGGCGCACCGTGCCGTCCACGTACATCGTGTGCGACAACGATGTCGCGTTCGGGGACGGTCAGGACGTCTTCGCGCAACGGGCCACGGCGGTCCGCCGGTTGCCGTCCGGCCACTCACCGTTCCTGTCGGTGCCGCGCGAACTCACCTCGCTGATCATTGAAGCGGCATCCGGTTAGATCGGTCGCAATCCGACCGCTACACCTGGCCGAGTGGCCGGCAAGCGTTGGAAACCGGATTCCAGTACTGTCCGTCCCCGCAGTTCGGCGGGAACGGCACCAACGGCGGCCTGCACACGTTGCCGACCGGGTCCCACCAATCCCCGTTCTGGCAGCCGAGCGGGGCCGGTGGCGGCGGTTGACAGACGTTGGCGACCGGATCCCACCACTGGCCGTTCTGGCAATCGAGCGGTTGCGCCGAACCCGCTGCCGGGATGACCAACGACAGGGCGGCGATCGGCGCAACAGCGGACGTGACGAGCGTCGCGCGACGAACGAACTTTCCCATGGCATCAGCCTGCCCCGTCCAAGGCGTGCTCAAACCGGCTTCAACTCCTCGACCCGAGGTGGTGGGCGAAGAACCGGCCCGTGCAGTCGCGCTCGTATTCGGGCGTCTGGTAGCGGCCACCCGAGTGGGCGCGCAGTGTCTTCTCCTGCGAGCCGAAGGCGTCGAACAATGCCAGACCGGACTCCCGGCTGAAATTCTCGTCATCCCACGGCATCCGGTACTCGACCGGCACGGTGATGCTTCGCGCCAGTTCGATCAGAGCAGGCGTCACAACGACCGCGCCGAAGCTGACGGCGCCGATCCTGCGATCGATGGTCGTCAGCTTGAGGCCGGTGGTCGCGCCAAGGGCCACCCCGCCGTAGCCGACGGGCGCCTCGGCACCGATCTCGGGCAGCGCTTGCAGAGCGTCCAAGGTGGCCTGCCATTCCGGCACGGCGCGCTGCATCAACGTCGCGCTGTATTCGGCGACGATCGGTGCGATCGGCTCGCCGGCAGCGCGGGCCCGATGGATGGCCTCGGCCCAGCGCTGATCCTCGGGGCTACGTGGCCGTTCGCCGTGACCGGGCGCGTCGATCGCGGCGACGGTGAACCCGTTGGCAGCCGCGTTGTGGAGCGCATGGGCGACAAGCCCCGGCGCCTTCTTGTGCATGCCGCCGGAGTGTCCGGTCAGCAGCAGGGGTAGCCCCGCGGTTGCAGATCCGGGTGACCAGAGCACGCCGGTGATCTCACCGAGGGTGAAGGTTCGTTCGACGACACCGTTCGACGATGTCCGGGAAGTGAAATGCATGGTGTTGCCTTTCGGGATTGCCTTCTTCAGGCGCTCCCGGCGACACCTACGGCTATCGCTGCTCGACCGTGAACACGAGTGGGAGCACCCACATGGTCACTTGGTTCATGGGTCTCACCTCCTCGCGTGATGTCACGGCCTTGCGCACACTAACAAGCGGTTCGCCACCGGTCCAACACTTTTCGCAGTCGGGGGTATCGGCCTCGGCGATTCGGCCGCTGTCGCGCATCCTTTCGCGCTATCGTCTGTTCCGGTGCGGCTCACATCGGTGAAAGCGATCTATTCACACCTCGCGAAGACCTACGAACGCGATCTGCGCGATGACATGAAGTACACCGCGTACGTCGAGGTGCCACAGCTGATCCTCGATGCGCTGGGGCCGATCCGGGCGAACATCCTCGACCTCGGCTGCGGTACGGGGCTCTCGTCGCTGGTGTTCTTCGAACACGGCCACGACGTCACCGGCATCGACGGCGTCGGCGCCATGGTCCGTCGTGCGCGAAAGTTGCCGTACAAGAAGGTGATTGAACAAGACCTCGAATCGCAGTGGCGGGTCAAGGACTCGTCGTTCCATGCGGCGGTGATGCTCGGCGTGATGGAGTACATCATCTATCCCGCCCGCCTGCTGCGACAGGTACACCGAAAACTACTCCCCGGCGGCGTCTTCGGACTGACCGTGCCCGACAAGAGCGATCTGTATGCGCAGTCCGGGCTCAAATCGTATTCCGCGGACGAAATCCTGCCCATGATCACCGACTCGGGCTTCGAGGTCGTGACGTCGGAGAAGACGCTCGGCTATGAGGATGAGGGCCGGGAAGTCCTGTACTGGAATTACCTCTTACGCAAGATCGCGATCGAATAGTCGACCTGTGTAGCGTGTCGAGCGTGAACTTCTCTCGTTGGCCTTCATTCGTTGCGCTCGCCACCGGTGCCGCGACGCTCGCCGTCACCCTTGCCGCATGCGGTTCGGATTCAACGCCGTCCGCGGCGACGTCATCGTCGGCCTCCGGCACCGACGTGTTCACCGCGCCGTCCATCGCGGAAACCGCAACCGACTCCAGCACCTGCCCGACGGCGCCTCCACCCGCCGACGGCGCACCCGAGTGGACGCAGTCCGGTGCCACCGGCAGTGTCGCGGTCACCGGATCCACCGATACGGTCGCTCCGCTGATCAAGGTCAACGGCCCGTTCAGCGTGACCGACACGCTGGTTCACACGTTGAAGCCCGGCGACGGCCCGGTCGTGCCGCCCACGGCGACGGTGTCGGTCTGCTACATGGGCGTGAACGGACGCGACGGTTCTGTGTTCGACAGCAGCTACGAACGCGGACAAGCCGCCGAGTTCCCGCTCACCGGCGTCGTGCCCGGTTTCCAGAAGGCCATCGCCGGACAGAACGTCGGATCCACTGTGGCGGTCGCGATGACCCCTGCCGACGGATATCCGGAAGGTCAGCCGAGCGCCGGCATCCAGAAGGGCGACTCGCTCATCTTCGCGATCAAGGTCCTCGGTATTTCGGGCTGAGTTAGCCGCCGCCGGTAACCGGGTTCGACGACAGCGGAATGAAGCCTCCGTTGATCCACACGCCCCAGCGTCCGCCCCAACCCGAGTACCACACGACGGGTTGCCCGTCCCAGACGTCGGCCGGCTTGCGGGGCGCCCAGTCCGGCGGCACTTCACCTTGCACGGGCGCGGGCGGCGGTGGTGCGGGGTCAGCGTTCGCGACGGCGGCACCCATGCCGGTGATTGCTGCCGAGAGCCCGCCCGCGACTGCGATCGCAGCCAGAGTGGTCTTGATCGAGGTCATGACATGACTCCAGTGGTGAGACGAAACCGGATCCTTAGCTGACATAAGCATCCTAGCCCACCCTCGGCGCAGCTGGCCGCTCCCCTGCAGCGCCGGTCAGATCACCGACGGATTCCGGCGCACAGCTTGTCCCAGTTGCCCGCGCCGATGCTCTCCCGTTCCGTTTCGCTGAGGTCGGCCTCCTCGAGGAAGCGGCGGCTGCCGCCATCCGCCGCCAGCACATAGGGATAGTCGGAGGCGAACAGAATGCGGTCGGCGCCGAGCACCTCGTGAGACCATTGCAGGTAACGCTGGCTGAACACGCCGCCCGGCGTGACGTAGACGTTGGTGCGCACGTACTCCGAGATCGGCCGGGCGAGGCCGGCGATGTTCGTCATCCTGTCGATGCGGTCGAGGTAGAACAGCATCACCTCGCCCCAGTGCCCGAGAATCAGTTGCAGATCCGGGAACCGATCGAGCACGCCGGCAAGGATCAGCCGGAGCAGTTGCAGACCCGCGTCGTAATGCCACCCGAATCCATGGGTGGCCAACGCGGCGTCGACGGCATCGCCCAGTCCGCTGTAGTAGGCGGCCCGCACGTTCGGTGGCGGCGGCTGCGGGTGCAGGTACAACGGCGCGTTGAGTGCCTCCGCCGCCTCGAAGATCGGCCAGAAGTCACGATGATCGAGATTGCGGTCGCGGGTGCGCCCGTAGAGCATGGCGCCGTTGAACCCGAGTTTCCTGACGGCCCTTTCGAGTTCGGCCGCGGCAGCGTCCGGGGCAGGGGTCGCGAGTGCGGCGAAGCCCTGCAGCCGATCGGGATGGCGGCGCACCGCGTCGGCGAGCGTGTCGTTGGACACCGCTTGTAACGCCACCGCATCCTGCGGGTTGAGGTTCTGCAGCCCAGGGGTGGTCATCGACAGCACGGAGACGTCGAGACCGGTGGCGTCCATCGCGGCGATCCGCTCGCCGTCGAGATCGGTCAGCCGGAGGCCGATTTCGTCATCGGCCGAACTGGCGATGCCGACGTCTCGCCACTGCGGCTCCAGGGCCTGCCATGCGCCGATCAACTCGGGCGTCGCGAAGTGTTCTTCCAAACCGACCAACTTCATTTCCGCGAGCGTAGGAGCGGAATCTGGGTTGGTCCTGTACGTCGGTTCCTAGATCAAGGAGTGGGCGGCGCCGGCGGAAGGATCGGCGGTGCCGCCGGGTCGGCGGGAGGAGCCGCCGGGTCGGCAGGCGGAGTGTCGAAGTATCCGGGGGGCGGCGGGCCGTTCAGCGGGTAGTACCCGGGCGGCAACGGCGGTCCGCCCGTCGCCGGTCCCTTGGGCGGGGGCCCGTTGGACTCGGGGGCGTTGATGGAGACGTACCCGGGCGGCAGTTGCGGCGGCGGGCCAGCACCTGGCGGCGGCCCTGGCGCCCCTTCGATCGGCGCGGTCAGGTTCTCCAGCGGGTTGCCGCTGTGGAAGGTGTGCCACAGATCCCGCAGGTACCCGAAATTGCCCGGCGTCTGCCCGGCGCCGTAGACGGGATTCTGAATCTCCGGCACCGTCGGCGGCCCCGCAGGCGGGGGCGGAGGTGCCGCCAGCGCCCCGGCGTTCGGGTCCAGCACCGGCTGGCCGGGTGGCGGCGGCACGCCAGGAGTCGGCGTCGGTAGCGGCGCAGCGGGTTCCGCGACGGCTTGTCCGGCCGCGGCAAGCGCGCCACCAGCGATGACTGCACCCGCGACTGCCACCCGCACCAGCGTGGCGCGTGTTCGTTCGGTCATGAACCGGTTGTCCTCTCTGGTGGCGCCCCAGAGCGCCGGACCCGACTTCCGAGCAAGGCTAGCGCCTCACCTCGGTCAGCGATACCTGGTTCGTCGTGTGGCTTATCGGTCGATGACGGCCGATGGTTACCGGTGCGCCGGTCAACTAGTCCCGTGGCAGTTGTGTTTGATGGGCCTCGTGGGCAACCTCATCACCGCCGACCACGACTCCGGCGCCGCGGACGTGATGATGAGCAACGGCCTGACGTCCGTGTTTCTCGACGTGTTATTGCTCAGCGGATCCGATCTTGCGCGCACCGACGCCGAGATCGCCACCGTCGTCCGGCTCGCGGAGCATGACCAGTCCATCGTCGGATTCGACGTCTCCGAACTCGGCTGGGCCGCCGACCGGTTCGCAGCACACAAGCGCTTCCAGTTGGCCATGGTCGACGGCGCCGCCGCCGGTCAGCGTTGGCACCTGCTCGACTACGCCCCGAATCACGCAGTGTTCCTGCACAACTTGAACGACGACGACAGGGAGTGCTGCCACCTGTGCAACAACTGACCCAGTTCTCACGGTCGTGGACGGCCCTGCGCTCGACGGTGGCCGAACTCGACGACGCGGACTTTGCGAAACCGTCAGGGTGCGCGGGCTGGCTGGTGCGAGACCTGGTGTGCCACTTGGTCATCGATGCCCAGGATGTGTTGATCACGCTCGTCACGCCCTCGGACGCCGAACCGACGCGCGACGACATCACCTACTGGGAAATCGCCGACGCCCCGCCGAGCGGTGACGACCCACTCGACGCCCTCACCGTCCGGCTGGCCGCCGCCTACGCGGATCCGGGACTGCTGAAGTTTCACCTTGACGATGTCGGTGCTGCGGCGGGCCGCGCCGCCGAACTCGTCGACCCCGACATGCGAGTGCGCACCCGTGAGCAAGTCCTCACCGCGGCCGACTATCTGTCCGCGTACGTCCTCGAATGGACGCTGCACCATCTCGACCTGATCGCCTGTGTTCCGACCGCGTCGGGACCACCCGCGGCGGGCCTGACACGCGCACGGGAAATGCTCGAGAGTATCGCCGGCGCAACGTTTCCCGCGTTGCTGTCCGATGAGGACGCCCTGCTGATCGGCACCGGAAGACGCTCCCCTACCGACGAACAACGCGGCCAGTTGGGCCCGCTGACCGAGAAGCTGCCGCTCATTCTCGGTTGATGAATAGCTGATGCTGAAGTGGCGCACAGTGCGTGCTTACGTTCACTGACGAACATGAGTGGTGTTGTCCTGATCGACGAACCACAAGGAGTGATCAACGATGAAACCCGTCAAGTTCGTTGCCGGCCTGGCCATCGCCGGTGGGCTCGCTGCCGGCGCCGTCGGGATCGGCGCCGGAGTCGCCAACGCCGACCCTGGGCCTGCGCCTGTCCCTGTCGACTGGCATCCGGGGCCGCCCGCTCCGTGGCACGGCGGGCCCGGTTGGGGCGGACCAGGTCCGGTCGGCTGGGCGCCACCGGCTTGGCAGGGTGGACCCATTCCGGGCGGTTGGAACGGCGGCTGGGAGCCTCCGGGCGGAGTGTGCCTGTTCAACTTGTGCGTCTGATCAGGCGTCTTCAGTAGCCGCCCATGTACCCCGGCGATCTCGGCATGGTCGATGGGGGTGTTGTCGTGCTGGTCGTGGTCGTCGAGTTCGAAAGCGCGGGTCCCGTTTCAGTCGGCACCACGGCAACCGCCGCAGCGCCGGCAACGATCACGCCGGACGAACAGATCGCCGCGAGGATCTTCGATGTCATACGTTAGGCACGTCCCGCAGCACCGTGCAGTTCACTTGTCGTCGGCATTCACTTGGCCCACTGTCCTCTCGGTGGGCATGCCGCATGGTCCTGCAGTTCCTCAGCCGCACCCGAATTCGGCAGCGCCGGGTCGGCGCGGCTGGCGAGCACCACGAAGCCCGGCCGGCCGTCGGCCAGATACGCACCCACGACCGCAAGCGTTTCGGCACCCATGTCGTCAGCCCGCTTCGCAAGCAATTGAACAGGATTGGTGGCCACGAGCGTCTCACCCGCCACGGCCAGCGCCTGGTACCGGTGTCCCATCAAGGTTTCGGGGAACGGCGTCCACTGCGGGCCGACCTCGGCGATGCGTCGGCTCAGCGTGTCCCGCACATCGGCGCGGACACAATCGATGTGGATGTGCAGTTGACTCTGTGTTCGCGCGGCGGCGGAGTTGACGGCGAGGCTCATCCAGTCGCGGGGAATGTCGACACCTGCCCGGTCGTCGACGAATCTCCTTGCCTCCCACGCTGGCTCGAAGTAGTTGGGCGCGTTCGGGGCGAGTACCGCGGGGCTTTCGATACCGGAGATCCGCTCGGTGGGAATCAGCAGAAACTGTGTCGCGCCGACGAGATCCTTCAGAACGGCGTATCCGCGCTGCTGTCCCCCGTCGAGGTTCACCTGCGAGCACGGTGCGGGGTCGGCGTGCGCCTGCTGATCCGGCACGCACTGGTCGTGCACGATGGTCCACAGCGCATCCGGATCGGCGCTTGCGGGCGCCGCCAACACCGCGGCGGCGACGACGAACGCCAGAGCGAACGGGAACCATCGACTCACGCCACGGAGGTTACGGCAGCCCCGACAACGGAAAAATTCGCTTCCCCCACACCTCTAGCCTTGGTCCTATGGCGGTGCTGACCTCTCAGCAAGACGACTTCCCGCGTTGGTACCAAGACGTGCTGACCAAGGCCAAGCTGGCGGACAACGGGCCAGCGCGCGGAACGATGGTCGTCAGGCCCACCGGCTACGCGATCTGGGAGCGCATGCAGGCCGAAGTGGACGCCCGCATCAAAGCCGCAGGCGCGCAGAATGCCTACTTCCCGTTGCTGATACCGATGAGCTTCTTCGATCGCGAGGCCCAGCACGTCGAGGGTTTCAGCCCCGAACTCGCGGTCGTCACGCACGGCGGCGGTAAGGAACTCGCCGAACCGCTTGCCATCCGCCCGACCAGCGAGGCGGTGGTCGGTGAGTACATGGCGAAGTGGATCGACAGCCACCGCGACCTCCCGCTGCTTCTCAACCAGTGGGCCAACGTCGTCCGGTGGGAGCTGAGACCGCGAATCTTCCTGCGTACCACGGAGTTTCTCTGGCAGGAGGGCCACACCGCGCACGCCAACCAAGCCCAGGCCGGCCAGTACGCCCGCCGCATCCTGTCCGACGTCTACCAAGATTTCCTGGTCAACGTGCTCGCGATGCCCGTCATCGTCGGCCGCAAGACCGCCGCGGAGCGGTTCGCCGGCGCCGAGAACACCATGACCTGTGAGGGCGTCATGCGCGACGGCAAGGCACTGCAGATGGCCACCTCACACGAACTCGGCCAGCGGTTCAGCCGCGCATTCGGTATCAGCTACTCCGACGTCGACGGCGCCAGCGAGCTGTGCTGGACGACGTCGTGGGGCGCGTCCACCCGGATGCTGGGTGGTCTGATCATGTGCCACGGCGACGACCATGGGCTGGTTTTGCCGCCAGCGCTGGCACCCGTGCAGGCCGTTGTCGTCGTGGTCAAGGACGACGACGGTGCGGTGTCGAAGGCCGGTGCGGCGTTGGTCGACGACCTAGCGGCCCGCAACGTGCGGGTGATCCTCGACGACAACGTCGACCACTCCTTCGGCAGGCGTGCCACCGATTGGGACCTGCAGGGGGTGCCGATCCGGGTGGAGATCGGGCCACGCGATTTGGCGGACAACGCCGCGCTGCTGTACCGGCGCGACACGCGCGAGAAGTCCACAGTGGGCGTCGACGAGGTCGCCGACCGGGTCGCCCACCTCCTCATGCAGATGCAGGACGACATGCTCGCGGCCGCGACGGCCCGCCGCGACGCGGCCGTCACCGACTGCACCTCGATCGACCAGGCCCGCGAGGCCGCGCAGTCGGGCGTGGCACGGCTGCCGTGGAAAACCGTCGGCGTCGCGGGCGAACAGGATCTCGCGACCCGCGGGCTGACGGTGCGGTGCCTGCATCGGGCAGACGGCTCGCTGCCCGACACCGATCACGACGACGACGCGCTCGCCTACGTCGCCAGGGCCTACTGAATCGTCACCTTCCGTTAAGAAAGTTGTGGTCGGATGCCGCGGTGATGCATCCAGTTGACGATTTGGCCGACGCGATCGACGGCCTTCGCGCCGACTACGACGCGACTCCGTACACCTCGAACTCATTTCCACAGTCGGCGCCCGGGTTGCTGGCCGCGGTCGCATGGCTGTTCGGGTTGGAGACGCCCGATCTGGCGACGGCCCGCGTGCTCGAGATCGGCTGCGCCAGCGGGGGTAACCTGCTCCCGTTCGCGGCGGCGCATCCGCATGCCCGCGTCGTTGGCATCGACTTGTCGCAAGTGCAGATCGACCAGGGCAGGCTGCGCGCACACGCGCTGGGCCTCGACAACCTGGAGTTGTTGCCCGGCGATATCGCCGAGTTGGATCTGGATGCGTTGGGCCAGTTCGATTTCGTCATCGCACACGGCGTCTACAGCTGGGTGCCGCCGGAGGTGCAGGAGGCGCTGCTGGCCGCCTTCCGAAGGTTGCTCGCACCGCAGGGCGTCGCCTACCTGAGCTACAACGTGTATCCGGGCTGGAAGTCCAAGGAGGTGTTGCGCGACGCGATGCTGCTGGCCAGCGGCGGCAGCACCACACCAGAAGAGAAGGTGCACGAGGCCAGGCGCATGGTCGACTTCCTGGAGGAAGCGCAGTCCGCGGACAGCGCGCTGGCGCGGATCATCGCCGACTCCAAGAGCCACGCATTGGGGTTCGCCGATTCGTTCCTCCTGCACGACGAACTCGAGACGTTCAACGCGCCGTGCTACTTCTACGAGATGCTCGGCCGCGCAGGCGCACACGGCCTGGTGTATCTGGCGGAGGCGCGTCCCGAGGCGATGGTGCCTGCCAACTACGGACCGAAGGTCGCGGAGTATCTGCTCGAAAAGTGCGGCGGCGTCCAGGTTTTGGTGGAGCAGTATCTCGACTTCGTCGCCGATCGCACGTTCCGCGAAACCCTGTTCGTACATGCCGAGCGCGCGCAACGGATTCGCTACAACCCCGACCCGTCGCGATTCGGCCGTTTCCACATCGCCGTGTCGGCGCCGCCCGTCGACGGCGAAACCCGGCTGGACCACTCGCGTCAGGAATTCGACCAGGGCGACGGTGCGACGCTGTTCACCAACGATCCGGGGGTCAAAGCCGCCCTGGACGCACTCACCGCGCGCTGGCCGTGGACGCTGTCACGCGAAGATCTGGTGGATGCGGTGCACGAGCGGTTGGTCGCCGCCGGGCTGAATCCCAGTGACGGCATCCCGGACCTCGTCGACAACCTGATGGGCGTGCTGACACTGCAGGGGCAGGGGCGCTGTCGACTGCACCCGGTATCGCCCGAACCCGTGACCGGCAATCTGCGGCTCGACGAAACCGCAAGGCGCATGGCGCAGTTGACGCGCAACGACAGTGAGGCGTCGACCTTCAACCTCTGGCACGAGACGCAGGTGTTGTCGCCGCTGGACCGGCTGGCGCTGCCACTGCTGGACGGCAGCCGCGATCGCGACGCGTTGCTCGCGGCGCTGGCGGCGGGCACGGCTGAGCGCGCGATGCCGACGGACCACCACGCGCTGGCCGCTTACGTCGACGGGTTGCCGCAGCGTCTCGCGGAGATGAAGTTGCTACGGCTTGGTTAGTGTGAGGCCCGCGCGATCGGGTATGCGTCCCGCGTATGACCGCTCAACCACCGGATCCAGATCCGGCACGCACCCCCGGCCTCGAACCCGGCGGTGGCGTCGCACCCGGTGCGACTCCGCCCGACTCGGCGCAGACCTCCGGACTCGGCGAGCCTAAACCCCGGCCGAGGCGACGGCTGACACCCGCGACCGTGGTCGGGCTGATCGCCGTCGCGGTGCTGGTGCTGTTGTTCGCCGCCGTCGCCGTCGGACTGCTCGTCGAGATGTAGCTCCCCCTCGGAGCCTCAGGCGATGATGCGGACCAGATACGGCGTCATGTTGGTGGTCCGCACCGCCGACACCGCGACCCCGCTGTCGGTGGTTTCGACCATCTGACCGTTGCCGATGAACAGCGCGACGCTCTGCGTGCCATCGGGACCGTAGAACAACAGATCGCCGGGCAGCGCCTGCGACGGCAGCACCTTCTGACCCACCTTGTACTGCTCACCCGAGGACCGCGGCATCTTGATGCCGACGCCCGCGAATGCGTAGACGATCAGACCTGAGGCGTCGAACCCGACCCTGCTGATGCGTTGTTCGGCGCTCGGCGCGGCGACAGGGGTGAGGCCCGCGGTCGCGGGCGTGGTGACCGGGGCGAGGCTCAGGCCGGCCGTGCCCGCGCTCGGAACAAGCGGCGCGGCAGGCAAACCCGGCTCGGCGGCGACCGCTGGTGTCTCCACTGCAACCGTGCCGAGGCTGGGACCCGACGCATCGCCGCCGCCATAGGCGAACGGAACGCCGCGCTGTGACAGTGCCCGTTGGATCACAATGTTGATCGCCTGTTGGCGGGTAGCGTCGGCGGTCGCGATACCTGGTGTCGCGATCAGCAGAGCCAACCCGAGCATCACGGCGCAGATGCGTTTCATTCGTGCTTCCTTTGTTCTCGTGGCGGGGTCGCCACACCTGTTTCGATGCGGTTTCCGGGCACCCTTGACCGCGTTGCCGAGCTAATTAACACCAGTCACTATATTCACTTCAGCAACACAGCGAAGCCGCTGAACTAGCTTTTACCCAGGTCAACGCAGGATTCTTTGTCGTACCGTGACCATGCCGGTGAAGATCTGTGACCGACGCCCGAGAACCCACTAGCGTGGCTTCCGTGCCGTCGACGAGGTCGTTTCGCGATCGGGATCTGTCCGGAGCCCGGTTCGAACGAGTCGACCTCAGCGGCGCCCAGTTTCGCGGTGTCGAGTTCACCGGCAGTCGGATGCGCGGGGTCGAACTCGTCGACGTCGAGATCAGCGGCGAGGTGCGCAACGTCGTTGTGAACGGGGTCGACATCGCACCTCTCGTGGAGGCCGAACTGGACCGCCGCATGCCCCAGCGGGCCATGATGCGGCCCGAGGACAGCGACGGTTTCCGCGACGCGTGGGCGATCCTCGAGCAGCTGTGGAAAGCCACGGTGGCACGGGCGATGACGTTGACTGAAGCGGCACTGCACCAAAGCGTCGACGACGAGTGGTCGTTCATCCAGACCCTTCGCCACCTGAACTTCGCGACTGCGGCGTGGGTGGGCCGGATGGCGCTGGGCGATCCGTCGCCGTGGCATCCGTTGGACCTGCCATGGGATGAGGCGCCGGGGTGGGACGGCATCCCCTGGGACCGCGACGCGCAACCGTCGCTCGACGAGGTGCTCACCGTCCGGCGTGAGCGCCAGGCAATGGTCCGGAGTTTCCTGGAGTCCTTGACCGACGCCGCCCTTGCCGCCGCGGTGACCCGCGCCGAGCCGGGCTGGCCCAGATTGACCGATTTCCCACTGCGGCAATGCCTGCTGATCGTGTTGAACGAAGAGTGGCTGCACCGCTTGTATGCCGAGCGCGACCTGGACGCACTCACGCAACAGGCCTGACGCGCCTACTTCGGTCCTGGCAGCCGCAACACCAGTCGCGCGCCGCCCAGCGGGCTCGCCTCCAGCGCGGCGGTGCCGCCGTGCAACTCGGCTTGTTGAGCCACCAGAGCCAAGCCGAGGCCCGACCCGGAGCGCGCCGCTGTCGAGCCCCGCGAGAATCGCTCGAACACGGTGGCGCGCTCCTCCTCCGGCACACCCTCGCCGTTGTCGTCGACGATGATCTCGACGCCGTCGCTGGAACTCTCTGCGCTGAGCCGGATTTCGGTGGCACCGCCGTGTTTGATCGCGTTGGTGATCGCGTTGTCGATCACCAACCGCAGGCCCGCGGGCAGCCCCACCATCAACACTGTGGTCGAACTCGCCAGTGACACATGAAGATTCGGGTAGTTGCGCATCGCGTCGTGCGCCGCGCGGTCCAGCAGTTCGGTGATGTCGACCGGGACGAAGTCGTCGACGGTGGTCAGTTCGCCTTGGGCCAGCCTCTCCAGCGCGGTCAGCGTCGCCTCGATCCGGCTCTGCGTTCTGATGATGTCGCCGACCACTTCCTTGCGCTGCTCGTCGCGCAGGTCGAGCGTGGACAGCACCTCGAGGTTGGTCCGCATCGCAGTCAGCGGGGTACGCAGTTCGTGGGAGGCGACCGCCGCGAAATCGCGGGCGGATTCCAGCGCCGCCCTGGTGCGACGTTGTTCGTCACCGATGCGGGCGAGCATGCCCTCGACCGCCTCGGCGATCTCGACGGCCTCCTGCACGCCGCGCACCTGCACCTCTTCCGGTTTGGACTGCGCGTTGATCGCGCGGGCCTGCTGCGCCAGCACCCGGAACGGGTTGATCATGATCAGCCACATCACCCAGCCGACCAGGACGGTGCCGATGATCACCCCGCCGCAGATCAGCAGCACGCGGCGGTGGAGTTCGTCGATGCGGTGCTCGGTCTCCGACGTCGGCGCCCCGACGGCGACCGAAGCCATTCCCGCGGAGAAGGTCCGGACCCGGTACTCGACACCGTTGATCGTGGTGTTGGCGTAGCCGTTCTCGAACTGCGGCAAGACGATGTCGCGGGGCACCGAGACGGTGCCGCGGCCGATGCGGACGGTGCGCACCAGACCACCGTTCGCCTGAGGCTGCTCGTCGGTGTTGTTTTGGACGCTTCTCAGCAGCGTGTTGATGTCTCCGAGGCTGCTCACGGAATCCAGTCGGCGGTCGAGCTGGCTGTACTGATCGTTGGTCACCCCGAACCAGACCCAGGCGCCCAACGTGATGACCAGGGCAACCACGGAAAGTGCCGCGACGATGACGATGATGCGCAGCGAGAGCACGCGCTGCATCAGCAGCCTCGTAGCGCAGGACCGGACATGCCTGACATCTTGCCGGATGTCAGCGGTTGCTGATTACGCCACCACCAGCGAAAGTCGCGCCGTATGGTCGGGGTTGTCGTTGGAAGCTGGCTCAAAGAGGAGCATTGACCCATGGCTATCATCGAAACGGATGCGGCGCCCCAGACTCCGTTCGACCGGGAAGTCGCCGCCGCCCAGCAGTACTTCGACAGTCCGCGCTTCGACGGGATCATCCGCCTCTATTCGGCGCGGCAGGTGGTCGAGCAGCGCGGCACCATCGCCACCGACTACACCGTCGCCCGCGAGGCGGCCGAGGCGTTCTATCCGCGGCTGCGCGAGTTGTTCGCCCAGAAGAAGAGCATCACCACATTCGGCCCGTACTCCCCCGGGCAGGCCGTCGCGATGAAGCGGATGGGGATCGAGGGCATCTACCTCGGCGGCTGGGCGACGTCGGCGAAGGGCTCCACCACCGAGGACCCCGGGCCCGACCTGGCCAGCTATCCGCTCAGCCAAGTGCCTGAAGAGGCCGCGGGCCTGGTGCGGGCGCTGCTCACAGCGGACCGTAACCAGCAGTATCTGCGCGTGCAGATGACCGAGGAACAGCGCGCCGCGACGCCCGCCACCGACTTCCGACCGTTCATCATCGCCGACGCCGATACCGGCCATGGTGGAGATCCGCACGTGCGCAACTTGATTCGTCGCTTCGTGGAGGCCGGTGTGCCGGGCTACCACATCGAGGATCAGCGGCCGGGCACGAAGAAGTGTGGCCATCAGGGCGGCAAGGTGCTGGTTCCGTCGGACGAACAGATCAAGCGACTCAACACCGCGCGGTTCCAGTTGGATGTGATGCGTGTGCCGGGCATCATCGTCGCCCGCACCGACGCCGAGGCTGCCAACCTGATCGACAGTCGCGCCGACGAACGCGATCAGCCTTTCCTGCTCGGCGTCACCAACCTGAAGATCCCGTCCTACAAGGCCTGCTACCTGGCGATGATGCGACGCTTCTACGACTCCGGCCTCACAGAACTCAACGGTCATCTGCTCTACGCGCTGCCCGACGGCGAATACGCCGCCGCCGACGCCTGGCTGGAACGGCACGGCATCGCGGCGTCGGTCGCCGAGGCCGCGGCCGCGTACCAGGACGGCGCGGATCATTCGATCGACGCGATCTTCGACAAGGTCGAATCGGAGTTCGTGGATGCGTGGCAGGTCGACGCCGGCCTGATGACCTACGGCGAAGCGGTCGCGGACTTGCTCGAGTTCCGCGAGAGCGAGGGCGAGCCACCCGACATGACCGTCGCCGAGTGGCGCGAATTCGCCAAGCGCGCACCGTTGTACACCGCCCGCGAGAAGGCGCGGGAACTCGGCGCCGCAGTCGGCTGGGACTGCGAACTCGCGAAGACGCCGGAAGGCTACTACCAGGTGCGCGGGGGCATCCCGTACGCGATCGCCAAATCGCTGGCGGCCGCGCCGTTCGCGGACATCCTGTGGATGGAGACCAAGACTGCCGATCTGGCCGATGCGCGCGAGTTCGCCGACGCGATTCACGCGGTGTACCCGGACCAGATGCTGGCCTACAACCTGTCGCCGTCGTTCAACTGGGACACCACCGGGATGACCGACGACGAAATGCGGGCCTTCCCCGAGGAACTCGGCAAGATGGGCTTTGTCTTCAACTTCATCACCTACGGCGGCCATCAGGTCGACGGCGTGGCCTCCGAGGAGTTCGCCACCGCGCTGCGGCAGGACGGCATGCTTGCGCTGGCCCGGTTGCAGCGCAAGATGCGTTTGGTCGAATCTCCATACCGGACACCGCAAACACTGGTCGGCGGGCCGCGCAGCGACGCCGCGCTGACGGCGTCTTCGGGCCGCACGGCCACCACCAAGGCGATGGGCAAGGGGTCCACCCAGCATCAGCACCTGGTGCAGACCGAGGTGCCGAAGAAGCTGCTCGAGGAGTGGCTGGCGATGTGGGGTGAGCACAACCAGATCGGCGAGAAGCTGCGTGTGCAGTTGCGGCCTACGCGGCCGGGCTCAGATGTGTTGGAACTGGGCATCTTCGGGGAACGTGAGGGCGGCGAGGACGAGAAACTCGCGAACGTGATCGTCGACCCGATCAAGGACAGGCACGGTCGCAGCATCCTGACCGTGCGCGACCAGAACACCTTCGCCGAGAAGCTGCGCAAGAAGCGACTGATGGACGTCATTCACTTGTGGCTGATCCACCGCTTCAAGCCCGAGATCGTCTATTACGTCACGCCGACCGAGGACAACATCTACCAAACCGACAAGATGAAGTCGCACGGCATTTTCAGTGACGTCTATCAGGAGGTCGGCGAGATCATCGTCGCCGATGTGAACCAGGCCCGCATCGACGAACTGCTCGCACCCGACCGCGAGGCGCTGGGCAGGCTGATCCGCAAGGAGGACTGAGTCAGTACGGGTAGCTGTGCAGGGCAATTGCGAAGAACAGGTACGCCACGCACAGCAGGGAGTTGAGTAGCAGCAGCACCAGGCCCGCCACGATCAGCCCCCGCGCAAGTCGACGCTGACGACGCTTGAGCCTCGTGTGGCGTTCCTCGCGCTGGAACTCGGTCGCGGCGATCGCGAAACTGACGTCGGTCAACTCGGCTTCGCATGCAGGCGCGCCTGCGGAGATCTGCCTCAGTCGCGCGGCGGGGATGGTGACGCCGACGCCGTCGAAGCGTCGACTCATCCGTCGTGCCTGGCCGCGAGTCAGCGCCCGGTCGTGCATCAGGATGCGACTCGACGGGCGTGTCACGAGTCATGATTTTAGGTCTGCGCCTACGGCGACGTTGCCGTTCCGCCCGAAGTCGTTCCGTCGGAAGTGGAGTCGCCAGACGTGGAGTCGTCCGGGGCGGTGCTCCCGGCGGTCGATCCGTCCGGTGTGGTGCCGGTTGACGACGTGCCAGCGGACGTCGTGGTGCCACCGGATGTGGTGGGCTCGCTGGTCGGCGCCGTCGGGGCGCTCGACGAAGTAGTCGGTGACGAGCTCGAGATCGGAGTCGGCGACGCTGTCGACTCCGCTGGCGCGGACGGACTCGGCGTCGCAGTAGGCGACGGTGACACGGCCGACGTTGGTGACATCGTTTGCGACGCCGTCGGTGACGTCGCAGTGGACGGCGCCCCCGGCGTGGCCGTCGCCGATGCCGTCGACGAGGAGACCGTTCCAGTTTGGTCGGCCAGGACTTCCTTGATCTGAGCGCTGAATTCCGCCAGGTCATCGTCGATCTGCTCGATCTCTTCCGGCGTCAACCCACCTGCGGCTATCTTCGCGTTGAGGTCGTCTTCGTAGTCTTGGATCCGCCCCCAGATTTCCTCGAGTTCGGTTCTGTTCGCGTCGGTCAGAGGGCCGTCGACTGTGATGAAGAGCTGTTCAGCGAGAGCGTAGGTCATGCAGTTCACGCAGTCGTAGTTGAGTGCGCCTGCGAGATTCTGCGGGGCTGCGACGTTGTCGTCGGTGTTGTCGGTGTCGATGACCAGAACCACTTGATAGGCGACGGCGACTGCGGAGCATGAGTCGCAGGATGCGTAGGCCTGCGCCTCGTTCACACTCATCGCATCGCGGCCATCCTCAACCCACACCATCGCGAACGCGACTTCGTAATCCGTTGTGTTGTCGGTGGTATTGAAGACCAGGGCTTGGTTGTCGTCCGGGGACTCCCGCACCAATGGCTTGCTGACCGGGAAGACCCAACCTTGATCCGCGGTCGTTGTCGGAGCGGCGAATCCGCCACCGCCCCCGCCACCGACCATTGCTCCGGAAACCTTGGTGGGCACCAGAATCACCGCAAGTTGCGGATGGGTGAAAGTCGGCGGCCTGGTGGTATCCCACACGGCGCTCATGACCCCGCGCTGACCTCTGGCGAGCGTGCGGGATGCCGCGGCGGGTTTCGGCGCTGCGATGGTTCGCGAGGGTTGCTCCATACGCTCGACCCCGAGCGCGTAGGCGATGTCGCCGACGGTGCCGCGCTCCCATGGCGCAATAGGCCGGTACTTGCCATCACCCGGCCACCACGCGTACGCGATTCCGGCCATCACCACTGCGCCGAGCAGGATGGCCAGCATGCGCAGGACCGGCTTGCCGGCCGTACTCCGCATGGCGCCGACGATGCTTTGCCGCGCGATTCGAACCAACATGTATGCCACGCCTGCGACCGGGATGAGGATCGCGATGATCGCCAGCACACGCGCCGTGGCCTGGATGACGTCGCCATCAGCCCAGGCGGTCATGAACACCGCCTGCTGCTTACCCAGGGCCGACCACGCCGTACCGATCAGGCGCGGAAGCGCGAGAATGGCACCGGCGAGGGTGCACAGCAACAGTGGCACGACCACCATCACCCACACGCTCACCAGCACGCGGGCCCACGGCTTGAGCATCCGTGCGTGCGGGTCGCCCCACCGCCACGGAAGCAGGCCCAGCAGCGTCGGTTTGATGCGTGAGTACAGATCCGGCACCCCGGTGATGTCGGCCAACACGTGGTAACCGTCGAACCTCACCATCGGCCCGAGTTGGCGGATCATCTGCAGTATCTGGGTGGCGACGACCAACAGCAGCGCGTCGTATCGCAACCACCACCACAAACCGGTGATCGCAACCGCCACAATCGCGTTGAAGTACAGCCCACCGAGGTCGGTACGTACCCGTCCGGCGCGGCCGAGCCGGTACGAATCAGTGACGTCGGTGTAGAAGGCCGGCCAGACCAGGTAGACCCCGAAGCCCATCACGCCCGGCGTCGCCCCTCCGTACCTGGCGGCAGCCGCATGGCCGAACTCATGGAAGCCTGCCGAGAAGATGGTGACCGCGAAAACGAGAATCAGCAGTCCTGGGCGCTCGAAGGCGTCATAGGCGGCGTGCGCCAACCCTTTCCGGAAAAACACCCACCAACACACGACCGCGAAGGCCGCGAGCAGTGGAACGACCATCCACGGTCGAAACAGGAACCGGAACGGGTCGGTGAGCCGTTTCGTGCGCTCGGGCTCGGTCACCGCGTAACGGAACCGCAAGCCCAGCAACGGATTCCGTTTCTTGGTCCGTGGCTGGCTACCGTCTGGCAGAACCACGAGCCCGAGCGGGCGCAACTGCTTGTCGACGAGGTGGCGGATATTGTCTTCGTTGACGTCCCGGCCGGTCGAGTCGGATACGGCCGCGGCCACTTCCTCCGCGGTACGGCGACCATCGATCTCGCGCAGCGTCGCGTACAGCAGCGGGGTCAATTGGACGGTCTGGCCGTCGGCGCGGCGGACCAGGGAGGGCGGGACCTTGTAACCAGATCCCGCCATCTCCCCGATCAGCTCGACACCGTCGGCCCGTTGCAGCACCGCCGGTGATGGCGGTGCTGCATGCTCGGTGGTCGCAGTCACCTTGTGCTCCCTGAACAGACGGCGGCTTCAGCAGGCGCAGGCCGGGATCAGTCGGCGCCGCTGCCGCTGGTGCCGCTGCTGCTGGTACCGCCGCTGGTGTCACCGCTTGTCGTGCCGCCCGAGGAATCATCCGAGCTGGCGCCGGCTGTCGAAGCGCCCGCGGTGTCACCTGTCGTGCCGCCGCTGCCCTGATCGATGCTGGAAGTCTGATCGGAGTAGGCGGTGGCATGAACGTTCGACATGCTCTGGTTGATGACGGCGTCTTGGATCGTGACCGCGTTGGCCGTGGAATCGATCGAGCCGATGTTCGCCGCCACGCCGGCGTTGATCGGGGCGGCTACGTTGGCATTGGCCGCCACGGCGCCTGCGATGGGTGCGGCGAGGTCGGCGTTGAGGTCGACGTTGACGTCGACGTTCAGCAGAGCGCCCTCTGTCAGCCCGGCGGTACTGGTGTCCACAGTCGTGCCGGTGTCGGTGTCAGTGCCGCCCGTGTCGGTCCCGCCCGTGTCGGTGCCGCCCGTGCTGGTGTCGCCGCTCTGATCAATGCCGCTGTCCTGCAGCGAGGTCGCGGTCGCAGACACGTCTGCCATGCCTTGGTTGATCATCACACCGCCGTCGGTTGAATGCGTTGCGGTCGAACTGGCGTCGGATCCGTACGTCAGCACATTGGCGCCCGCTGCTGCCTGGATCGGCGCGGCGACGTTGAGGTTGGCCGCCGCAGACAGGTCGATCGGCGAGGCGGCATCAATTCCGACGTTGATATCGGCGTTGACGTCGATGATCGATACGACCTCCTTGGCGGGAAGTGCGATGCCGATCTCGGCCTGCAGCTCCTCGGGGCTCAGTCCCTTGCCGCTCATGACTGCGTCTCCTGTTCCATGTCGCTCCCGGCCACGGCTGTTTGCCAATGCCGAGGATCTCGTCAGCACTTGTGCCTCCGCGAATACCCAGTCACTGCCATGATCAACAGAAAACTTTCAGAAAAGTCTTGGTCGGCCGTCTTCGGTGCAGGTAGAAGCGTGACGCAGAATTAACTAAGTCGTCGATAAGGCTCAGGCCTCAGCAGGTCGATGCGCGTTTCAGCCAGCGGACCTTGATGCAGATATTTGCTGCCGACGATGCGTCAGCCGGGCGAGGACCAATGCACCACCTTCATCGCCGTCATCTCGTCGAGCAGTTCCGGGCCGAACCCGAATCCGCTACCGCTGGCGCCGCGCGGTTCGGATGCGCCGCCGGGCGCTCCCCCGAACACCGCGTTGATCTTCACCGTGCCGACCGGGAGGCTGCGCCAGGCTTGTTGGGCGCGCGCCATGTCCGATGTCAGCACGGTCGCCGCGAGTCCGTATTCGTCGTCGGCGGCTTCGGTCAATGCGGTATCGAAATCCGGAACCACGCGCACAGGAGCGACGGGACCGAATGTCTCTTCGCGCGCGGGGTTCACCGCCGACCAAGGCCCTGGCTCCACTCCTCACCGCGTCGGTGACGTGCCGATGCACCACCTCGCGCTGCCGCTCGTCGACGAGTGGGCCGATCCGTTCGGCCCACTGTCGAGCTTGGTCGACCAACGCATCGATGAACGCTTCGGCCGCCGCCTCGACGACATACATCCGCTCAACCGAGACGCAGATCTGGCCGGCGTTGGCGAACGCACCCTGCGCCGCCTGCTCGGCGGCCCATCGCGGATCGACGCCGCTGTCGACGATCAACGGGTCATTGCCGCCGTTCTCCAACAGCGCCTTGGCTCCCGCTCCGCACACGCCCTGGCGATGGCGCGGCCCGTGACACTGCTGCCGACGTGAGCGACCACATCGACGCGATCTGCCGCGGCCAGCAATTCGGCGAAGCGCCGCCCGGTGCCCGGACACCGTTCACTTGGCTTGTGCACCACTGTGTTTCCAGTGACCAGTGCGGCGCCGAGCAGTCCGGCGGCTACGGCGACCGGATCGTTCCAGGGCGTCAGTACGGCAACCACGCCACGCGGCTGCGGAATCATCAAATCTGTTGCGGCCCAACTGGCTTGCAGACTACGACCGCCGTGAAGCGGGCCGAGTTCGGCGTACTGCACCAGCGTGGCGGCACCGGCGTTGACGCCGCCAAGCGAATCGTCACGCAGCTTGCCGGTCTCGCGCTCGTTGAGTTCGGCGAGTTCATCGGCAGCGCTCCGCACCTCGGCTGCGGCGCTGATCGCCGCCGCCCGCTCGGCCGGTGGCGTAGCGGCCCATTCGGCGCAGGTTGCGCGGGCCTCGGCCACCGCCGCGTCGCATGCCGCGGCATCGGCGATCGGCATTCGGGTGACCAGTTCCCCGGTGCGCGGATCGTTGACAGTGATCTCGGTGTCCTGCGACATGACGTGGAGTTACCCCCGACAGCACGGTCGACACCTCCGTCAGCCGTTAGATTGAGCCCATCATGGCGACAGCTACCCCGTTTCTGCTGCTCTCGATACGGGCCGAGGACGCCGCGGCCGACGACGAGTACGGGGCGATGATGCGCTTCGCAGGGCTGGATGCCGACGGGATGCACCGCATCCGGCTCACACACCAGTCGCTGGGCGAGATCGACCTCGCCGACTGGTCGGGCATCATCCTCGGCGGCGGGCCGTACAACGTCAGTGACCCCGCGGAGTCGAAATCGCCGACGCAGCAACGAGTCGAAGCGGAACTGCTGCCGCTGATCGCGCGGATCGTCGACGCCGATTTCCCGTTCCTCGGCTGCTGTTACGGCGTCGGCACGCTCGGTTCCGTCGTCGGTGCGTCCGTCGACCGCACGTATCCGGAACCCGTCGGCGCCATGACCATCACCCTGACCGACGAGGGCCGCCGAGATCCGTTGTTCGTCGACATGCCGGAGGTGTTCGACGCCTACGGCGGACACAAGGAAGGCGTCAGCGCACTGCCGTCGCAGCTTGTCCGCCTTGCGTACTCCGCGGACTGTCCTTTCCAGGCGTTCCGCGCTGGCGCCAACGTGTACGCGACGCAGTTCCACCCCGAACTCGACGCCGACGGCATATGCACCCGCATCGATGTCTACAAGGACTACGGCTACTTCGCGCCGGAGACGGCGGAGTCGTTGAAGTCGGATGCGTTGCAGCACAGCGTCGAGCATCCGCCTGCGATCCTGCGCAGCTTCGCGCAGCGCTACGCCCGCGGGGCTTGACCGGTCAGTGCCTTCAACTCGTCGAGTGAGTCACCGACGAGGCGGGGCAGATCTCTGCGTTTCCCTGCGGTCAGCCACTTGTTGTAGGCGACCTTGAACACGGCGATCGCCGTCTCGGCGGTGAGCGCGGCGGCGGACTCGGCGAGACCGCGGCGCCGCAGTGCCGCGGCGATCGCCTCGGCGAGCGATGCCAGCTTGATCAGCTCGCGCTCCTGCAGGCCGGGGTTGGCGTCGATGACGGCCTGGCGCCTGCGAGCTTGTTCTCGGCGGTCCTCGAGCATTGCGCCGGCAGCCCGCAAGGCGTCACCCGCCGCGTCGATCGGCGACGCGGATTCCGGCGCCTGCGCGATGGCCGCGTTGATCAGTTCGACCAGCGCATCCTGACCCCCGAACAGCACTTCGCGTTTGTCGGTGAAGTGCCGGAAGAAGGTCCGCTCGGTCAGGCCCGCCCGCTCGGCGATCTCGGCGACGGTCGTCTCGTCGAACCCCCGCTCGGCATAGAGCTCCAGCGCCGCCTGTTCCAGGCGGCCGCGCGCATTGGGCTGCCACCGGCTCACGCATTGATCCTAGGGGAATGACAGCGGCTGTCATCAGCGTTACTGTGATGACAGCAACTGATATCAACGGGAGGTTTCAATGCGAGTGTTCGTCACGGGCGCGTCCGGATTCGTCGGATCGGCCGTCGTTGCCGAACTGATCGGCGCTGGGCATCACGTCGTTGGCCTGGCGCGGTCCGAATCCTCCGCGCAGGCCATCGAGAGGGCGGGCGCGCAGGCACACCGAGGGGATATCGCAGATCTCGAAAGCCTGCGCGCGGGCGCCGAAATCGCCGACGCGGTGATCCACCTGGCGTTCACGCACGACTTCGCGGAGTTCGCCAGAGCGGCCGAGGCTGACCGTGTGGCCATCGACGCCATCGGTGGCGTGCTCGCCGGATCAGAACGACCGTTCGTCGTGACCTCAGGGTTGGCCGGCTTCTCCCTGGGCCGCGACGTGACCGAGGACGACGCCGCGTCGCCCCACTCACCGCGGTTCTCCGAGCAGGCGGCGCTGAAATTCGTGGACAGCGGCGTGCGCGTTTCGGTGCTGCGGTTGCCGCCGTCAGTGCACGGTGAGGGTGACCACGGATTCGTCCCGCGGCTGATCGAAATTGCCAGGGAGACAGGTGTTTCCGGATTCCCCGGCGACGGGTCGAACAGGTGGCCGGCCGTGCACCGGTTCGACGCCGCCAGGATGTACCGGTTGGCGCTCGAGTCTGCGCCGTCGGGCGCGCGGCTACACGCGATCGGCGACAAGGCAATCCCGACGCGCGACATCGCGGGCGTGATCGGGCGTCATCTAGGTCTGCCCGTCACCTCCGTCGCACCGGAGCATTTCGGTTGGTTGGGCGCCTTCTTCTCGCTCGACGTGCCGGCGTCCGACGACCGCACCCGCGCATTGTTGGGGTGGCAGCCCACGCGCCAAGGGCTGTTGGCGGATCTCGAGGAGGGCCACTACTTCGGCGCGCGAGCGGCCTAGGGCGTTGATTCTGTGCTGAGGGCGTGTGGTTCTCGTATTTTTGCGCCGTGGACGCAGAGTCAACGGGCGCGCGTGGCCGCTCAGTCCGGATACACCGGGCCGACGGCCGTCCTGGCGCCGATCGCGCGTCCGCTGCCCCAGCCGAGTTCGCGGCGGTAGCCTCCGAGCAACCCCGACGCGGCGAGGCCCGCGGCGTCACGGAACGGTGAACCGGCAGGCGCTCTGGTCGCCAACGGCGAGACGAACAACGCGTCGGTCGGGCAATACGCCTCGCACTGAAAGCATGTCTGGCAACTGTCGTGGCGCGCCAGCACCGGGATGCCGCCGGCACCGCGGTCGAACACCCGCGTCGGGCACACGTCGATACACCGGTCGCAGGCAATGCACCGCTCGGCGGCAACGACCTCGATCATGCGGCGGCCCTGACGGATTCGGGCCGGGTCCAGACGTCGTCGAGACCGCCGGTGAGCAGTCGATGCCCCTGCGCTGGATTTGACGTCGGATAGTCAAGGCGCTTGTGCATGCCACGGCTCTCCGCACGGCTCAACGCCGCGTGGTACATCCACCGGCCGTGGGCGAGCATCGCGGCTGCCTCGCGGGCCCGGAACAGCTCCTCGCCGCGCCCACCGAGGCCGGCCCGTACCTCAGACCACGTGTCGTGCAACGACTTCAATGCGGGCGTGAGCCGATCGCCGTGCCGCAGATAGTTGAGGGCGTACGGCAGCACCTGGCGCTGCACCTCGGTGACGATCTCGCGGTAACTCAGATCCGCTGCGCCACTGGGACGTATCCCCGCACCACCGACGGGACGCGAGCCGGCGCCCCGCCTCCCCCGCCGCGCCGCGAACGCCGCCGCGCCCTGCCCGGCCCAGCTGCCCGAGGACGCCGCCCATGCCGCGTTGTGGCTGCCGCCCCCGGTGAATCCCCCGCAGATCAATTCCCGCGTTGCGGTGTCGCCGGCGGCATACAGCCCTGGCACGTCGGTGGAGCAGTCGAAGTCGGCCACCCGCACACCTCCGGTGCCGCGGACCGTGCCCTCGGCCAACAGGGTGATCTCGAAGAAGTCGGTGAACGGGTCGATGCCGAGCCGGTCGAACACCAGGAAGAAGTTGGGCTGGCCCTTGCGCATCGCGCGCTGCTCGTCCTCGGTGGCGCGGTCGATCCTGGCGAAAACCGGCTCGGACAGCAGCGTTTTGGCGATCACGGACCTGCCCTTGGTGCTGCCCGCGCCGTCGAGCACCGACCGGTCGGCGCGGTAGAACGTCGCCCAAGAGTAGTAGGCGGTCTTCGTCAGCGAGGTGCCCTTGACCGCGATCGCGTATGCGTTGGAGAACTCCATCCCCGACAGCACCGCGCCCGCCTCCACCGCCATCAGCGCACCGTCTCCGGTGTTGACGTCGCACCCGAGTGTTTTGGACTGGAACGCACACCCGCCCGCAGCGAGCACGACGGCCGACGCCTCGATGCGCATCGTCTGCCCTGTCGCGCGATCGAGCACCATCGCTCCGCTGACCACGCCTTCGTCGTCGGCGAGCAACTCCAGCGCCGGGGTGTGGTCGAAGATGCGCACGCCGAGCCGCTGCACCCGAAGCCGTTGCCTGCGCATGTATTCCGGGCCCTGCAGGTCGTCACGAAGGGAGCGGCCCGCGTCGTCGACCGGAAACGGGTAGCGCTGAACCTCGGCGAGTTCGTCCATCCTGCTGTGAGTCTCGTCGAGCACCCGCGTCATCCACTCGCGGTCGGCGAGGTGCCCGCCGAGGGCCTCCCGGCTGGCCATCGCAGCCTCCCGAAGCTCGGGGACATCGTCGACGTACCAGACCCCGGTGCCCACCGAAGCCGTCGCGCCGCTGGTGCCGGTGTAGCCCTTGTCCGCCAGGATCACGTCGACTCCGGCTTGCGCGGCTTTGATCGCCGCCCAGGTGCCCGCAGGCCCGCCCCCGATCACCAGGACGTCCGTCGAGAGCGACGCTGCGCTACTCATGGCCGTGGAACTGGTTGTCCGGCACCGGCAGTCCGTAGTGCTCGCGCAGCGTAGTGCCGGTGTACCCCTCGCGGAACAGCCCCTTGCGTCGCAGGATCGGCAGCACCTGGTCGATGAACGTCTCCAGCCCCGACGGCAGCGCCGCGGCCATGATGTTGAACCCGTCGGCCGCTCCCCCTTCGAACCACGCGACGATCGTGTCTACGACCTGGTCCGGCGTGCCGACGAACGTGAAGTGGCCCCGTCCGCTGCCGAGCCGCGACAGGATCTCGCGGACGGTGAGACCTTCACGCTGCGCCAGTTCGACGATGAGGTCGGCGCGACTCTGCGCACCTTCCAGCTTCGGGCGCGCCAAAACCGTTGCAGGCAGCGGCTTGTCGAGCTCGAGCGCCGACGCGTCGACTTCCAGGATGTTCGACAACTGCCACAGCCCGTACTCCGGCACCCGAAGCTCGTCGAGTTCCCTGGCCAGTTCCAGAGCCTCGTGTTCGGTCGATCCGATGATCGGCACGATGCCGGGGAGCACCAGCACGCCGTCGGGATCGCGGCCCGCCGCCTTGGTGCGCGCCTTGATGTCGGCGTAGAAGTCGGCGGCCCGCTCGTAGGTCTGGTGGGCGGTGAAGATGGCCTCCGCATGGCGGGCGGCGAACCCCTTGCCGTCCTCCGAGGATCCGGCCTGCACCAACAGCGGATGCCCCTGCGGCGGACGTTCGACGTTCAGCGGGCCCGCGACCTTGAAATAGTCGCCACGATGGGCGATCGTGTGCAGGCGGGCCACGTCGGCGTACCGGCCCGACGCCTTGTCGCCTTGGACTGCTTCGTGTTCCCAGCTGTCCCACAACGCTTTTGCGACGGTCAGGAACTCGTCGGCCCTCGCGTACCGCTCCGCATGGTCGAGGCGGTCGTCGAGGCCGAAGTTCGCGGCCTCCTGCGGGGTGGCCGAGGTGACGATGTTCCACCCGGCCCGGCCACCGCTGACGTGGTCGACCGACGCCAGCCGCCGCGCCAGGTTGTACGGCTCGTTGTACGTCGACGACACGGTCGCGATCAACCCGATCCTGCTGGTGTGCTGCGACAGCGCGGTCAGCAGGGTCAGCGGCTCGAGCTGGCCGGGCGGGCGGAACGCCCCGCTGCCCGTCAGCGCCGGACCGTCGGCGAGGAACAACGAGTCGAACTTCGCGCTCTCCGCCAGTTGCGCCAGCGCGATCCAATGCGCCAGGTCGAAGTCCGCGCGCGGATTGCTCTGAGGCAGCCGCCACGCCGCCTCATGGTGCCCCGCCTCCATCAAGAAGGCGTTGAGGTGGAGTTCCCGATGGCCGCTCATGCCAGCTTGGTGCTGTCGAAGCCGTCAGGCAGCAGGTTGTCGGTGATCTCGGCGACATCGACCTTCTTGGTGATCTCACCGGCCTCGAAGAAGGCGTCGCTGAGATCCTGTTCGGCCTTGACGTCCTCCGGCAGCACCTGCGTGACCTTGAACTGATAGGCGTCGACCGTCGTGCGTGCATCCTCCCTGGAGATACCCGTCTCCTTCGCGATCGCCTTGGCGTACTCGTCGGGATGCAACTGAGCCCAGTTGAAGATCCGCGCGATACGCGTCAACACATCGGCAAGGGCAGCCCGTTTGGTGGGATCGCCGAGCGACTTGTCGTTGGCCACGTAGTAGTTGTTGACCTGGTCGATCGGCGGGAGCCCCTTGGCCAGGATGCGGGCACCATCCTTCACCGCGATCGCCGACGGCGGATTCCAGATCGACCAGGCGTCGACCTTTCCGGTGTTGAACGCCGTCGCGCCCGCCGCCGGGCTGAGGTACACCAGTTGCACGTCCTTCGGCGTCAGACCGACGCTCTTGAGCGCCAGCAGCGCCAGGCCGTGGGCCGAACTGCCCTGCGGGAGGGCGATCTTCTTACCCCTCAGGTCGGCGAGCGACTGGATCGGCGAGTCCTTCGGCACGATGATGTTCTCGGCGGCCTTCGTGGCATCGGAGCCGTGCTGGGTGGCGACGATCTTGAAGCCGAACTGCTTGGCGGCGCCGGTGATCGGCGGCACGGTGCCCACGTAGCCGAGGTCGATGTCGCCGGTGGCGGCGGCCTGCACCAACGGGGGTCCGTAGTCGAAGCGCGCGAACTTGACCTTGTACGGCGCATCGTCGAATGCGCCCGTCACCTTCGCCAACTCCTCGCTGCCGTCGCCGCCGTTGTCGCCGATGGTGAACGTGTACTGGCTCCACTCGGGGTGGCTGGCCGCGGGTGAGCCGCCTGAACTGCTCAGCGGGGCGTCCGGCCCCTTCGGCGACGAGCATGCCGCGAGCACGCTTGCGACGGTGAGTAGCACCGCCACGAAACCGACGCGGAATTGCTTGTGAGACATGGTTTCTCCTGACAATGGGTTAGTGCTGGCTGGCAAGTCCGAGATCGGCGAGAAGTGCGGCGCGCAGTTCCTCGCGGGCGATACTGGCCTCCCGTTCGGCGGCGGACAGTCGGACCGCGTGCGCGTCGCCGATCCTGCCGTTGTTCATCACGACGATCCGGTCGGCCAACGCGATCGCTTCGTCGACGTCGTGGGTGACCAGCAGCATGGACGCGTGGTGCTTACCGCGCAGCGCACGCACCAGGTCGTGCATGCGCAACCGGGTGATCGCGTCCAGCGCGGCGAACGGCTCGTCGAGCAGCACCAACTCGGGCTCCGAGACCAGCGCTCTGGCCAGCGCCACCCGTTGCGCCTCACCGCCGGAAAGTTGCTTGGGCCACGCCTTTTCGCGGCCCGCGAGGTTAACCTCAGCCAGCGCCTTGCGGGCGCGGTCGTCGGCGTCGGCGCCGCGCAGACCCAGGGTGACGTTGCGCAACACACGCTGCCACGGCAGCAGTCGGTCGCCCTGGAACACGATCGCGCGCTTGGCGGGCACCTCGATCCGACCGCCGTCCGGCTTGTCCAGCCCCGCGAGCAGACGCAGCAGGGTGCTCTTGCCGCAGCCTGACGGGCCGAGCAGGACCACGAGCTCGTCGTCGTCGATCACCAGGTTGAGGTGATCCAGTACGACGCGATCCCCGAATCTGCGCACCACCTGTTCGGCGAAAACCCCTGCCTGAGTGCGCGATGCGGCGGTCACAGCGCCTCGTAACTGGGCCGCCACCGCAGCAGCACCCGCTCCAGAATCCGGACGAACTGGTCGGCCAGCAGACCGAGGACCGAGTAGATCACCAGGCCGACGAAGACTTTGTTGGTCTGCAGGTAGGTCTGGGCCTGGGTGATCATGAAGCCGAGGCCTTCGTCGGCGTTGACCGTCTCCGCGGCCACCAGTCCCAGGATGCTGTAGGCCAGCGAAAAGCGAAGACCAACAAGGAAACCCGGTAGCGCCCCGGGGACGAGCACCCGGGTGACGATCCGCCAGGAGCCCGCACCCGTGGTGCGGGCCATCTCGATCAGCCGCTGATCGACGCCGCGGATCGCCGCGAACAGGTTGAGGTACATCGGCACACCGGCGCCGAACGCGATCAACAAGACCTTGGTCAGTTCGTCGATGCCGAACCACACGACGAACAGCGGAAGCACGGCGAGCAGCGGAATGGTGTTCAAGATCTGCGTGACCCCGTTGAAGACATACTCGCCGGTGCGCAGAAAACCGCCGAGCACTCCGGTCACGATGCCGACGGCCAACCCGATGGCCAGCCCTATCCCCGCCCGCTGCAAGGAGATCGACAGATCGGGGCCGAGCACTCCGTCCCGCCACAACTCGACCGTCGTGCTCAGGATGTCCGACGGCGCAGGCGCATACGACGGCTTGAGGAAACCCGCCCTGGCCAGGAACTCCCAGACGACCAAGATCAGCACGGGCGTGGTGTAGATCCCCAGCGGCCAGCGCAGCCTGCGGCGCAGCGTGCCGAGGCGGGACTGTTGACGGGCATCGCCCGGCAGGAACACATCACGCGGACGTGACGCGGTGCGCGCGGGCACCGGGGGTGCGAGTAGGGCCATTGCTTGCCTTCCGGAGGCGACATCCACGGCCCGCGCGCGCTGTTGTGTTGCGCGCTCGGAGGATTCGCGGATAAGTGGTGTGGTGAGCACCATGCCGCAATGGCAACGTGTGCGGGAGCCATGAAATCGACGCGATTCTTTCTCGGCCCAAAATGGGCCCCGGAAATACTTGACCCATTCCAGAAAAGGGACGATATTAGGTGCCGTGACGTCCGCACCCGATTACGCCGATCGGCTTCGCGCCGCTGATCTGCGCGTGACGCGGCCCCGGTTGGCGGTGCTGCAGGCGGTGCACGCGCTTCCGCACGCCGACACCGAGTCCATCTTCGGTGCCGTGCGGTCTGACCTGCCCGATGTGTCGCGGCAGGCCGTGTACGACGTACTTGCCGCCCTGACCACCGCAGGTTTGGTCCGACGGATTCAGCCCTCAGGTTCGGTCGCCCGCTACGAGTCGCGCGTCGGCGACAACCACCACCATGTGGTCTGCCGGTCCTGCGGCGTCATCGCAGACGTCGACTGCGCGGTCGGCGACGCACCGTGCTTGACTCCGTCGGACCACGACGGCGCGCTCGACGGCTTCGTGCTCGACGAGGCCGAGGTCATCTACTGGGGTTTGTGCCCCGATTGCTCGGCATCACAAGCGACGCGATCACACCCGTGATCACAGCCCGTAACACCCACCCTCGGAAGGAATGTTGTGTCATCTGATACATCTGACGCTCGCCCACCGCATGACGACGCCAAGACGGCAAGTCACAGCGAGAGCGAGAACCCGGTTATCGATTCACCGAAGCCGAAGGCGCACGCTCCGTTGACCAACAGGGATTGGTGGCCGGAGCAGGTCGACGTTTCGGTGCTGCACAAGCAGAACGAAAAGGGCAACCCGCTCGGTGAAGACTTCACCTACGCCGAGGAGTTCGCCAAGCTCGACGTCGAAGCGTTCAAGCGCGACGTCATCGACCTGATCAACACCTCGCAGGACTGGTGGCCCGCTGACTATGGCAGCTACGCAGGCCTGTTCATCCGGATGAGCTGGCACGCCGCGGGCACCTACCGCATCTTCGACGGTCGCGGCGGTGCCGGGCAGGGCGCGCAGCGCTTCGCCCCGCTCAACAGCTGGCCCGACAACGCCAACCTGGACAAGGCGCGCCGGCTGCTGTGGCCGATCAAGCAGAAGTACGGCAACAAGATCTCGTGGGCCGACCTGATCGCCTACGCCGGGAACGCCGCGCTGGAGTCGGCAGGCTTCAAGACGTTCGGCTTCGCGTTCGGTCGCGAGGACATCTGGGAGCCCGAGGAGATGCTGTGGGGCCAGGAGGACACCTGGCTCGGCACCGATGCCCGCTACGGCGGCACCAACGACACCGACCGCAAGCTCGCCGAGCCGTTCGGTGCCACCACCATGGGCCTGATCTACGTCAATCCCGAAGGCCCAGAAGGCAAACCGGACCCGTTGGCGGCCGCTCACGACATCCGCGAGACCTTCGGCCGGATGGCGATGAACGACGAGGAGACCGCTGCGTTGATCGTCGGCGGCCACACCCTCGGCAAGACCCACGGTGCGGGCCCCGACGACGGTATGGGACCCGAGCCCGAGGGCGCGCCGATCGAGCAGCAGGGTCTCGGCTGGAAGTGCCCGTTCGGCTCAGGCAAGGGTCCCGACACGATCACCAGCGGCCTGGAGGTGGTGTGGACCAACACGCCGACCAAGTGGAGCAACGCCTACCTGGAAATCCTCTACGGCAACGAGTGGGAGCTGACCAAGAGCCCGGCGGGCGCGTGGCAGTTCGAGGCCAAGGACGCCGAGGCGACCATCCCCGATCCGTTCGGCGGGCCGCCGCGTAAGCCCACGATGTTGGTCACCGACATCTCGATGCGGGTCGACCCCATCTACGGCGAGATCACCCGGCGGTGGCTGGACCATCCCGAGGAGCTCAACGAGGCGTTCGCCAAGGCGTGGTACAAGCTGATGCACCGCGACATGGGCCCGATCTCGCGCTACCTCGGCCCGTGGGTGGCAGAGCCGCAGCTGTGGCAGGACCCGGTGCCCGCAGTCGAGGGCGAGCTGATCGACGAGGCCGACATCGCGGCGCTGAAGGCCAAGCTGCTCGACTCTGGCCTCACGGTGCAGCAGTTGGTGAAGACCGCGTGGTCGTCGGCGTCGAGCTTCCGCGGCACCGACAAGCGCGGTGGCGCGAACGGCGCGCGGATTCGCCTTGAGCCGCAGAAGAACTGGGAGGCCAACGAGCCGTCCGAGTTGGCTCAGGTGCTGCCGGTGCTCGAGAAGATCCAGCAGGACTTCAACAGCTCGGCCGCCGGAGGCAAGAAGGTGTCGCTGGCCGACATCATCGTGCTCGGTGGCTCCGCGGCGGTCGAGAAGGCGGCCCGCGACGCCGGCTTCGAGATCGACGTCCACTTCGCGCCTGGCCGCACCGATGCGTCGCAGGAGCAGACGGACGCCGAGTCGTTCGCGGTGCTCGAACCGCGTGCCGACGGGTTCCGCAACTTCGCGCGGCCCGGCGAGAAGGCTCCGCTGGAGCAGCTTCTGGTCGAGCGCGCCTACCTGCTGAACCTGACGGCGCCCGAGTTGACGGCGCTGATCGGCGGTCTGCGTGTGCTGAACGTCAACCACGGCGGCAGCAAGCACGGCGTGTTCACCGACAAGCCGGGCGTGCTGTCCAACGACTTCTTCCTCAACCTGCTCGACATGAGCACCGAGTGGAAGCCGTCGGAGACCGCCGAGAACGTCTACGAGGGACGGGACCGTTCCTCGGGGGCGATCAAGTGGACGGCCACCGCCAACGATCTGGTGTTCGGCTCGAACTCGGTGCTGCGCGCACTGGCCGAGGTCTACGCCCAGGACGACAGCAAGGGCAAGTTCGTCGAGGACTTCGTCGCTGCCTGGGTCAAGGTGATGAACAACGACAGGTTCGATCTGGCCTGATCGAACCAACGGCGACGCCCCGCAAGTCAATCGGCTTGCGGGGCGTTGTCGTCAGATCTGCCGCGTCAGTTGCGCGCCGATCAGCGGCGCGATCTTCTCGGCCATGTAGGCGTGCCCGGCGTCGGTGGGATGCACGCCGTCCTTGCCGATCAAGTCCGGTCGCCCGACGAACCACCCCAGCGCGATCGGATCGATGAACGTCGCGCCCGCCACCCCGGCTTGGTACTTCAGCGCATCGCGGATGGCGAGCATCCATCCGGGCGGATCGGCGGTCGGCCACGGCGGACCGATCACCAGGAACTTCGCCGATGGTGCTGTGCGACGGGCCAATTGGTAGGTGCCCCAGGCGAGGATCGACAGCTGTGTCGGGTCGACGTTGATGTCGTTTCGCGAACCGTAGAACACCACCAACGCGTCGTCGGGTTTGACCGCATCAGCCGTCAGGTCCTCGAACACGCTGCCGTGGTTTCCGCGGGTGCCGTAGCCGGCGCCGCCCTCGGCGGCCACGTCGGGTGCCACCCGGACACCGTCGCGCGCCAGCAACTGCCAGGCGCGGGTCGTCCATCCCTTGGCGCCCATCCCGCCGAGATCGGTGCCGGTGGTGTACGAGTCCCCGATCACCGCGATGCGATTGAGCGGGGCGTCCAGCGTCACTATCTCGTTGTGCCTCACCGGCGTTGGCGCCGAAATCGACATGCCGACCAGCAGGGCGATCGCAACGACGAACGTGAACAGACGACTCACCGGAACAGCCTACGATTCGATCCTGGGAATCGCCGAGCGGGTCGCAATTGTAGGCAACACGTTATGAAAACGCTGCATTGTGGTCGCGCGCAATCGAATTCGCCAAATCAGCCGGCGCGCGCGGAGACGGTCTTCGCGGGCACCTGTCGGGAGCCGTGGATGGTTTGCAGCTTGTTCTGCGTCGGGTCGGGTTCCTCGGAATGCGGGTCGGCCACCGGAAGTCGTCGCTCCTTGACCATCCTGCGCATCCAGATGCGCGCCGGTTCTTCGACGAATTCGTACAGCAGCACCGCGCACACAATGGCGACCGCGAACACGCCGACCATGATCAACTTCGCCGACCAACTCGGGGTGAGGACGATCTCGAACTGAGCGGTGAACCAGTTCCACGCGGTGTGCACGATCTCGTGGACCATGTACAGGCTGAACGAGATGTAGCCGCCGTACGCCATCACCCTGGTGCCCAACAGCCGCGGCAGGCCGCCGACTCCGATGGCCAGCGTCACCACCAACGGAACGAACAGCACGTCGACCAGCCCGCTGGAATCCGACACCTTGGGCACCGGGTGTGCGTCGAGGAAGTACAGGATGCCGATGATGCCGAGGCCGATCGCCAACGACAGGTATCCGGCGCGTATGCGAGTCTGGTCGGACGGCCGCATCTTGCGGACCGCGGCGCATGCCAGCGCCCCCGCGGTGAACTGCATGACGATGCGCGGGAGCCAACTCCACGGGGTGTAGAAGTGGCCGGTCGCAAGCAGCAGCAGCGTCGGCGGCAGGCACGCCACGGCCGCCAGCACCAGCAAGCCCCTGACCCGGGTGGCCCTGGCGATCCGGAAGATCACCAAGATCAAGACGCCGAACATGAGGTACGCGAGCCACTCCGCGCTGATCGACCAGGCCGGGCCGTCCCAGCTGGAGCCGTCGAAGAACGGCTGGAACCACAACTGGACCAACAGCAGTTGCCGGGCGTAGCTGACGGCGCTGAGTTGATCGGCCACCGGTGATGGCAGGTGGCCGACATAGAGCGTGAAGATGATCCATGCCAGCGCGAGGTGCAGCGTGACCACGTAGACCGGCCACACCCTGGCCAGTCGCAGCCACAGGAAATGCAGGGTTTCCCGCATCGAGAACGACTCGCCCATCCGGTCGAGGTAGTTCCACGTCAGCACGAATCCGCTGAGGATGAAGAACAGGTCGACGCCCTGGGCGCCGCAGTTGATCACCGGCGCCAACGCCGATTTGAAACCGGGTGCCGACACCTCGAGCCACGGCCGGAAGTGGAACAGCACCACCCACACTGCGGCAACGATGCGCAAGCCGGATAGGGCTTTGATCTCTCCGGTGCGCACAAAACTCTTTTCGTGAGGGACTCTGCTGTTTCGGACCACGACGCCGGCGGCGCAACCCCCCGGCGTTGGCAGAATAACAGCGCCATCGGCCGATTGCCGTGCACCGAATGCTGTGTGGTTGCTGTAAAACCCGCGTGTCGCGAACTACAGGGTCGCGAACTACAAAAGCCCGCCGAGCCCGCCGAGGAGTCCGCCGCCGCCGTCGTTCTTCCGAGGCGGATTCTGGTGCGGGAACGGCGCACGCGTCTGGGGGCTGACGCTGATCGGCGCGCGGGTGGTCGGTGGCGGCGGCATGGTGGCCGGCGGCGCGCTCGGAGCGGGGCTTGGCGGCGTGCGGCGACACTCGGCGATGGGGACGGCGGGCGGGCCGCGGAGGTGCTGACGGTCGCAGGCAGCACGGGCACGGGCGATTCTGTCGGGGTCGGCATCGCCGCAGATGGCGCGGTCGACGTCGCCATCGGCAGCAGTGTCGCATCGGTCGGTGCGACGACGGGCCGGGTCGGCCGGGCCGGTTGGAGCAGGACGACGACCGTCGCCGCCGCCGCGGCCAGCGTTGCTAGAACCACGCCGGTGAGGACGATCCGCCGTGACCAGCGGCCGTCGTCCGCAGGTTGCGGAAAGGCAGAGGTCGCCGCGTCGTCGCCGTCACCGGCCGACTCGTCGGCTTCCAGCGGCTCGAACAGGTAGTCGAACCGGCCGGAGACGTCCTCCCGCAGCATGCCGTGATGGTACGCGCGACGTTTGCCGGCGGGACGCGTTGTCGCCGAATTGGTGTTTGCTGTGGCGTGTCGCGGCCGATGCTTCTGCACGACCGGCGCCGAAAGGGCAGAGTGGATATGCTTGCGCATTCTCGACTGAGGACGACTATGTCTGCTGATACCGGTGCCGACGCGCCATCGCCTGCGACGTCGAACGGCGGCTCGCGGCACATCAGACTGACCTCACACAGCGGCGGCCTGGAGGCGCCACCGATTCGCTGGGGTGCGCCGACCGCGGCCGAACGCGGACCGCTGATCGGCACCACCACCAAGCGGGCCCACCGCAATGTGATCGGCACGCACAGCGGGTCGTACAGCGTCTACCGAGCCCTGGCAGTGGCGTCCGGCGCGCTGTCGCGTGAGCACAGGGCCGATCTGACGGACACCGCGCCCACCGACGACATCGGCCCGTATTCCAAATGGGGCGAAGCAGGCGCGATCGTCAGCCTGGACCCGTGGGGCGCGATGGTGGCCGACGTCTATGCCGCCGATCTCGCCGCCGGCCACGACATCAGGCCGACGATCGCGATCACCAAAGCACACGTGATCGTGCCGGAGATCATCGAAGCCGTTCAAAAAGGCCGGCTGGTACCCGACGGCCGGATCCTGCTGCCGACCGGCGCCGCGCTGGTGACCAAGGCGGCGATCGAACCGGTCTGGCACCTGCCGGGCGTGGCGCAGCGGTTCGGCTGCAGCGAGACGAGCCTGCGCCGCGTGCTGTTCGAGGAAACCGGCGGCATGTATCCCGAACTCGTGACGCGGTCGGACCTGGAAGTCTTCCTGCCGCCGATCGGCGGGCAGACCGTCTACATCTTCGGCAACGCCCGCGACCTGAGCGATTCCAGCGTTGAACTGACCGCACGGGTGCACGACGAATGCAACGGTTCCGACGTCTTCGGGTCGGACATCTGCACCTGCCGCCCCTATCTGACGCACGCGATCGAGGAGTGCATCCTCGGCGCCCAGCGCGGCGGCGTCGGCCTGGTCGCCTACTCCCGCAAGGAGGGCCGCGCGCTGGGCGAGGTGACCAAGTTCCTGGTGTACAACGCGCGGAAGCGTCAGGTCGGCGGCGACACCGCCGAGGCGTACTTCACCCGCACCGAGTGTGTGGCCGGCGTGCAGGACATGCGTTTCCAGGAGTTGATGCCGGATGTGCTTCATTGGTTGGGCATCAGCAAGATCCATCGACTGGTTTCGATGAGCAATATGAAGTACGACGCCATCACCGCGTCGGGCATCGAGGTCGGCGAGCGGGTGAACATCCCCGACGCGCTGATCCCGCCCGACGCCCGGGTGGAGATCGACGCGAAGACGGCGGCGGGCTACTTCACCCCCGGACCGGTGCCCGACGCCGAGGAATTGCGCAAGGCGAAGGGCCGGGGGCTCGACGGATGAGCGTGGCCGGCGTGCGGGCCGAGCACGACGTCAACCGTCCCGCGGGTGCGGCGGCGGCGCTGCGCAGCACAACCGCGATCCGCGAGCGCGCGCAGTTTCTGCTGAACCGTGCGCGGGCGGGCGACTCGCCCTGGTTCGTCGTCGACGACGACTCGCTGCCCGTGGCCGCTGACAACGTCGCTGAGGTCACCCGCACTCGCTATCCCGATCTGCGCGTTCCGTTACACAGTCGCTGGCGGCACTTCGAAGCGGGCGGTGTGGAGCGGAAGGCCGACCTCGACCTCGCGGCGATGGTCGACCTCACCGTGGTCAGCGTGTTGCTCGACGCGGGCGCCGGGCCGCAGTGGCAGTACCTGGAAGCGGCGACCGGGCAGCGGTTCAGCCGGTCCGAAGGGCTCGGCGTGGCCAGTTGGCACGCGTTCTGTAGCGGACTGTTCTCCGGCGATGCCCGGCCACAGGTCGACACCGCGGGTCTGCGCGCCGTCACCGTCGACCGACTGGCCGACGTATTCCAGTGCGGACCCGAGAACCCGCTGGTGGGTTTACCGGGCCGGGTGGCGGTGCTGCACCGACTGGCCGACGCACTCGGAGCGCACACCCGACCGGCCGACCTCTTCGACGTCGGATCGCGCATCGCTGCACACGACATCCTCACCCGGGTGCTGGTGTCGTTGTCGCGAGTCTGGTTGGCGCCCAACAACATCGGCGACGAAGCCCTCGGCGACTGCTGGCGCCACGACGCCGTGCCGGGCGCGGGGCTGACCGACGGCTGGATGCCGTTTCACAAGCTGTCGCAGTGGCTGACCTACTCGCTGACAGAACCGTTTCAATCGGCGGGTGTGCAGGTGGACGGCCTCGACGAGCTGACCGGGCTGCCCGAATATCGCAACGGTGGCCTGCTGTTGGACACCGAGGTGCTGCGGCTGCGCGATCCGGACTGGGCGGCGCGCAGCTGGGACGTCGGCGACGAGCTGGTGATTGAGTGGCGGGCGCTGACCGTGGCCCTGCTCGACGAGCTCGCCCCGCTGGTGCGCACCCGTCTGGGTGTGGACGCCGACCGGATGCCGCTGGCGTGCGTGCTCGAGGGCGGCACGTGGGCGGCGGGCAGAGCGCTCGCCGCGCGGCTGCACGACGGGCGCCCCCCGCTGTCCATCGTCAGCGACGGGACGGTGTTCTAGCGCCATGGCCGCCGTGCAACTGATCGACCATCCGCTGGTGCAGCACAAACTCACGCTGATGCGCCGAAAAGACGCGTCCACCAAGAGTTTCCGTCAGCTGCTGCAGGAGATCTCGGCGTTGATGGCCTACGAGGTGCTGCGCGACATGCCGCTGCACGACGTCGCGATCGATACGCCGTTGGAAAGCACCACCGGCAAGGTGATCGACGGCAAGAAGCTGGTCTTCGTGTCGATCCTGCGGGCGGGCACCGGGATCCTGGACGGCATGCTCAGCGTGGTGCCCGGCGCCCGCGTCGGCCACATCGGCCTCTACCGCGATCCCAAAACACTTGTCGCCGTCGAGTATTACTTCAAAATGCCCGGCGAACTCCACGAACGCGACGTGGTGGTCGTCGACCCGATGCTGGCGACCGGCAACTCGGCGGTCGCCGCGGTGGATCGGTTGAAGGAGTGTGGTCCCAAATCAATCAAATTCGTCTGCCTGCTCACCTGTCCGGAAGGCATCGCCGCGATGCAGGCCGCGCATCCCGACGTGGCTATCTACACAGCGGCCATCGACCGCCAGCTCGATGAGCACGGCTACATCCTGCCCGGCCTCGGCGACGCCGGGGACCGCATCTTCGGCACCAAGTAGCCCCTAATCCCCCAACGTCACACCCGCGCAGATGCCCCGGCGGCGCTTCCGGCCCGGGGGCGTGCGACCCGTTTCGGCGCTCGCCGCGAGTCCATAACGTCGAAGTCATGGCGCACTGTCGTTACTGCAATCGATACCGGCTGACCCGGACGGCCGGCCCCGGTGCCTGGCTGCTGGACTGCGGGCACACGTACCTCCCACTGCCCAGTGAGGCGCAGACCTGGGCGGCGTACACACAGGACTCCCGTCGCTCACGGGGTTAACGGTGGTGTCCGATGGGCAGACTGCTCACATGCAGACGCTGGAGTACGCCCCGGGCAGAGCCGTCGACGTGATCGGTGAGGCAGGTCCTGTGGTGCTGATGTGGCACGGCGCGCAGACCGATGCGCGTAGCACCATGCGACCGCTGGCCGAATTGGTGGCCGGTCACGGCCTCACGGTGGTGATGCCGGATTGGGACTCCCACGCCGCCGACGGCGGTCGCGCTGATCTGCTCGGATCGCTCGAGTTCGTCCGTGAGCGCGCCGATGTCGACCGGCTTGTCCTGGTCGGCTGGTCGCTGGGCGGTGCGGCCGCTGCCGGAGTGGCCATCAACGCCGGGCAGTTCGATGTCCCGGTGGCACACACTGTCTGTCTGGCGGGCGCGTTCATCGCACGCAACCCTGTCACCGGTGCCGCGCTGCCGACCGAGCTTCCCGCGCAGGGGATTTCGCCGTTCACGCTGCTGCACGGCACCGCCGACGACGTGGTGCCGGTCGAGGTGAGCCGGTCGTTCGCTGCGACGCTGCGCGACAGCCGTTGGCCCGTCGAGTACGTCGAGTTGGCCACCGACCACGGCGCGATCGCCGGCGCCACCTTCGACCGCGCCGGGGATCGCTATCTCCCGTCGGACGACCCTGCGGTGTTGGCGGTCGCCGCCGACGTGGCCGGGCGCATCGCGTCTGCGGCGGGGGGTGACCTCAACAATGGTTGAGGGCGCACGGTTGGAGCCATGAGTTCCGAGATGACCCAGATCCGAGACGATCTCTGGCAGACCCGCACCGAATCCCCCTTCCCAGGCCTGAAGACACACGCGTATCTGTGGCGGCGGCCGACCGGAAACATCCTGTTCTACAGCCCGGCCTCTGATGCGGACTTCGACGCCATCGAGGACCTGGGCGGTGTGAGCGCGCAGTACCTTTCCCATCTCGACGAGGCGGGCCCGATGCTGGCGCGTGTCGCCGAGAAATTCGGCTCCCGGTTGCACGCGCCGGCCGCCGAACTGGACGCGATCACCCGCCACGCCAGAGTCGACGTGCCCGTTGCGGCTCGCCGCCATGTGGACGAGAACGGCGTCGATGTGGTTCCCACGCCAGGACATTCGGATGGCAGCACCTGTTACCTAGCCGAAGGTGTCGGCGGCGAAATGTACTTGTTCACCGGCGACACCATGTTCCCGACGGCCGACGGTACGTGGGCGACGTTTCTGCCGCCCGGCCGGGGCAGCGCCGCCGACCTGCGGTCCAGCCTCGAGGTACTTGCCACGGTGCAGCCGAATATGGTCATCTCCAGCGCGTTCGGCGGCGACACGGCGATCGAGTCGGTCGACAACGGCCGCTGGAGCCGGTGCGTCGCGGAGGCGCTGAAGACCGTCCCGTCCTGAACTACCCGTCGATGAAGGTGACCGTCTCGTCGAGCGGCGCCCGACCTGTTCGAGGAAGACTCACGGTGGTGTCCTCGTAGCCAATCGACATGCCGCAGAACAGGATCAGCCCTTCGGGGGGCGAGACGACGTCGGCGACGGTTTCGCGCACCTGAGACCAGGCCATCTGCGGACAGCTATGCAGCCCCTCGGCCCGCAGGAGCAGCATGACGCTCTGCAGGTACATGCCGACGTCGGCCCACTGCGCCACGCCCAGGTCCCGGTCGATGTAGACGAACAGCGCTGCGGGCGCGCCGAAGCAATCCCAGTTTGCGATTGCCGCGCGTTGGCGGGCTTCCCAGTCGTCGCGGGCGATGCCGAGTGCGCTGTAGCGCTCCTTGCCGAAGGCGGCCCGGCGCTCCTGATAGACCGACTTCATTGGCTGCGGATACATCTCGTATTCGCGGTCGTCCCACGGGACACCGGTGGCGACACGTTCGGTGGCGCGCTTCTTCAGCTCCGCCAACGGCGCGCCGGTCACCACAAAGGTGTTCCACGGCTGAATGTTCGATCCCGACGGTGACCAGGCCGCGGCGGTCAGCACACGTTCGATCACGTCGCGCGATACCGGCTGGTCGGTGAAGGCGCGCACGGCCCGCCTGCTCTCGACCGCCTCATAGACGTCCACCATCTCACTGCCCTCTTCGTTTCGATCCTTACAGTATCATTCAACACCGTATTGATCGATACTATTTCCCCCTCAGCGCGTAGCCGAGATCCGGTTGAGGAGTTCGGTGAGCTGTTTGGCTTCCGCGGGCTTGAGCGGGGCGATGAGCTGTTCGGCCAGTGGCTCTGCGGCCACATGGGCGGCGTCGAAGACCTTGAGTCCCTTCTTGGTGATTTCCACCGCCCGGATGCGCCGGTCCCCCGGCACCGCCTTGCGCACGGCAAGGCCCTGCCGTTCGAGGTCGTCGACGACACGCATGATTCCCGCTTTGTCCGAGCCGGTTGCGGCAGCGAGGTCGCGCTGGGGCGTGGGTCCGCGGTTGACGAGCACCAGCAGCACCGCGAAGTGCCGCAACTCGATGCCGAGCGGCCGGAAGGCCTCCGACATCACTGCGGCCGCGTGCCAGTGGGCGCGACGCAGCGCCAATCCGAGCGCGAATGGCGACGTGTCGCCGGCACGGTCTGTCGCGCGCGAAGTGCTCATGGAGCGACGATACCGAATCGACCGGATCGATCGATACCGTCGCTTTCGCGACTAGGTGTTCTTGCGCGGTGGCCGCTGATCGTTGGGGTCGTTCGGGTCGGGGTCGCCGAACCACCGCCACGGCGTGTGCTCTGCGTAGGTGTCGTGCCAGCTCCACCACTCATACGGTGGGGTCTGCGGGTAACCCACAGGTGAGTCCTCCCAATCCTCCTGTCGCCCAAAAGCGGTCATGTCGAGCAGGTTCCAGGTGTTGACGAAGACTTCGTCGCCGCGGCCGTTGATGAGATAGGTGCGGAACACGTGGCCGTCGTCATCGCGGATGAACGCGTTGGTGGCGTGCCACATATCGCAACCGAAGTCCTTGTCGAAATCGTCGGTGATGGTGTACCACGGGTGCCGCCAGCCCATCTTCGCCTTCATCCGCTCGAGGTCGGATTGCGTCGCGCGCGACGCATAGACGAACGTCGTGTCTCGCGCGTTGAGGTGGGCCAGGTTGGGCACGTGATCGGCCATCAAAGAGCAACCGGTGCAACCGTGTTCGGGCCAGTCGCCGGTGCCGGGCTCGATGAAGGCTCGGTAGACGATCAACTGGCGCCTGCCGTCGAACAGATCGAGCAGACTGGCCTTACCGTTCGGCCCGTCGAATACGTACTCCCTCTCGACCGCGAGCCACGGCATCCGGCGCCGTTGTGCGGCCAGGGCGTCGCGAGCGCGTTGAACCTCCTTCTCCTTGACCAGCATCTCGCGCCAGGCGGCATCCCACTCCTGCGCCGACACGACGGGTGGTGTGTTCATGGTCATGACCGCTCGAGTGCGGTCTTCAGGTTGGACAGCTTCCACGGCCAGCCGCCGGAGATGAGACCGAGCACGGTGCTGTCCTGGTCGAAGTCGTCGTGGATGACGGTCAGCTTGACCATCTCGCCCTCGGGTTCCAGGTCGAACGAGACCTTGGACCGACGTTCGGCAGCGCACGTGGCGACCGTCTCCTCGTCGAGACCTTCGACGGCCGTGGCCAGTTCGGGAATGAAGGTGTGGAAGGTGAACGCCAGCCTGCGGTAGGGGTCGGATTCCAGGATCACCTGATCCGGGTGTTCGATCTTCAGGCCGTGGTCCTCCCACGCGTAGGTGGAGCCCTTCTTCCAGTCGGACACCATCGCGTGGCCCATGTATCGGTGGGAGAAGGCGGGGTCGGTGATCGCCTGCCAGAGTTTCTCGGGGGTGGTGCGGATGTAGGTGGTGTAGACGAACTGCCTGGTGTCGCTCATTGATTCGCTCTCCAATGCTGTCTTCAAGTCCGCGAGTGTCTGAACCCGCGCACGGTCGTATTGGTTGATCCATCGGTCGGCGATGGCGTTGATCGGCTCCGCGTTCAGGTAGTGCAGCTTTTCCCGCCCCCGCCACACCGTGGTGACCAGGTTGGCCGCCTGGAGCACCGCGAGATGCTTGCTGACCGACTGCCGCGCCATCGACAGCCGCGCGCACAACTCCTGCAGGTTCTGCCCGTTGCGGGCGTTGAGGCTGTCGAGCAGCAGGCGTCGGCTGGGGTCAGCCAGCGCCTTGAATACCTCGTCCATCTCTGCCATATCCGTTATATGCAGCTGATCGGCTGCATGTCCGACTATATGCAGCCGATCAGCTGCATGTCAACGGATCAGCTAGGCGAGTTCCCGGAATCGGGCCATCGCGAAATCGCGCTGGTCAGGATCGAACATTTCGAAGTGGGTGAGGCGGCCACTGTCGAACCGCCCCAGCATCAGCATCGGGATCTCCACCGGGGCGCCGTCGGCCGATGTGCCCCTTGCCATGACCTCCGTCAGCGCGGCGGAGGCTGAGCACTCCAGGAATCGTGCGGGCTCCACCCGCACGTTCGGAATGAGTGCGGCCACCGCGTGTACGGATGCGGTGAAATCGGCGATGGTCTCACCACTGCCCAGTTGCCGGTGGTTGATGTGCGTGGCGCTGGCAAGGCTTGTCCTCCACGCCTCCCAGTCATGTCGGTTCAGTTCCCCCAAGACCCTCATATATGCCTCGACGATGTCCGGATGCGCGACGTCGCCCGATGCGATCCACCGGGCGGTGAGTTCAGCGAGCGCGCCGTTGATGTCGTCCGGGTCGAAAATGACTGTGTCGTTTACCAATTCGTCACTCGTCACTTCAGTCAGCGTCAAAGTCTCGACAGTCACGGGTTGCCCGGCATCTCCGGTGTCTCGCCATCTCTCGCGGGTTAGCCCGAGGCAATTTCCTCTGATAGCGACGGTCTCTACCTCCATACGCCACCTCTCGGGCGCTCGGCACATCGACTCAGCTGCCCTCCGCCGCGCCACTTCGACGTGCGATGCGTGCAGACCTTTTCGACGGTCCTCCAACTGGCCGTGCGGCGATGTCAGGGCAAGAAAGCTGTCCGCGTCGCGGTGGTTGCAGGCGTCGACAATCCGCGTCCATGTCCGGGTAGCGGCATTTGCGAGTTCCGGAGCTGTGTTGAGCTCTTCGAAACGCTGGAGCGCCGCATCGCGCTGTGTCAGATCGAACGCCTCCATCCGGATCACTCGAGTTCCGTCGAAGACGATCAGAACGATGGCTGGCAGCTCAATCGCGGCGCCCGCAGCTGTCGTGCCTCTGACGATGACATGACTGATGATGTTGGTCGCCGAGTACGCGAGTATCTCGGCGGGGTCTACCCACATGTCGGGGATCAGCGATGCCAGCGCGCGGATCGATCGCCAGTGGCCCGCAATCGTTTCCGGCTCCTCGGTGGCCAACTGCCGGTGATTGACGTAGGTGGCGTCGGCTTCGATCGCGACGATGGCATCCCAGTCGTGACGGTTGTAGGCCTCGTTCTCCTGGCGGGCTGCCTCGATGACCGCTGGATGCGCGACCTCCCCTGACGCGATCCAGCGGGCGGTGAGTTCAGCGATCGCGCCGTTGATGTCGTCGGGATCGAAAAGGACTGTGCGGCAGATCAGTCCGACCTCGCCGAGTTCGGCCAGCATCAGAGCCTCGGCGGTGACCGGCTGGTCTGCGTCATCGGTGTCGCGCCATCGCTCGCGGGTGAGCCCGAGCCGAGAGCCTCTGATAGCGACGGGTTCCACTTCCATCCGCCAGCCTTTCGGCGCATCGAGCACCGCTTGTACGACCTTTGACTCCGCCTTCCCCGTATCACGCAGCCCTTTCCGCCGGTCGTCGTATTCGCCCTCCGGATCGTGGAGAGAACCAAAGCCGTCCACGTCGCGTCGATTGAAGGCGTCAGCCAGCTGTCTTCTTGCCTGTGTCGCGGGGTTTCCGACGTGATGCGTTGCGGCAGTGAGCTCGTCGAACTTCTCGAGCGCGGCGTCGAGGTCGGCCTCATCGAAGTCCTCGCCCCGACTGATCTCGTCGCCTTCGAACGTGATGAGGCTGACCTCGCGCCATTCGACTTCGAAGCCCTCTTTGGAGATCGCCCGCGCCACATTGGTGACGACGGCTCCGCAATCGGTCAGCCGATGAACAGCTTCGACGTAGGTGGTGGATTCTGGTGTGAGGTCCCATGTGGCGCCGAGGTATGTCGGCAAATCGCCCACCTCATACATCGGGATCGGGCGATGATCGATGTGCACCCAGTCAGGGGTCGTCGCCGGAACCTCGTGCTTGTTGAGTGCCGCGAACGTGTGTGCCACGAGCGACCAGGTGTGCGCGTGCGCAGCTGCTTCGCCAGCGACAAAACGGGTTTCGAGGTCCGCGATTGCAGTCTCGATGTCGTCGACATTGAACACGGTGCGCGCCGCCAGCTGATTGGAGGCGTTGATCTCGATGACGGCCAGCACGTCGGTGTGGAACGCCTCTGGCCGATCGCTGTGGCCTGAGAAGTGCAAACGGGTAAGGGCGACGCGCTGGCCGCGGGTGGCAACGACGGTCGGTGTGGCCTTCGTGGTTCCCAGGTTGGCTACCGCGCGGAAGTTTGCGATTTCGGCGTCTCTGCCATGCCGTACTCCCGCGCCGACGACCGGTCGGCGGTCGTCCATGCAGAAGTCCTCGGCCAGCATCTCGGCCGCGACGGCCCAGTCACGCTCCGCAAAAGACGCCAAGATGCGTTCGTCCACTTGGCTTGCCGCGTTTTCCAGCCGCCGGGTCGTTGAGCTCAATTCCTGCAATCGGGCCAGGGCGGCATCGATATCCGCCTCTTCGAAAATCTCGCAGCTGTTGATGGAGTCACCGTCAGCGGTGAAAACCACTGTCTCCCGCCATTCGGCGTCGAAGCCCTGGTCCGAGGTGCCACGGGCAGCGTGAGTGACCACGACCCCGAGGTCGCCGAGCTGATGCACCGTCTCGACGTAAAGGCGGATATCGGGCGCGAGGTCCCACGTGGCGTAGATGTACGGGATCAGTTCGCCGGCTGCGAAACCCGTGACTCGCCGGTGGTCGAGGCTCGCGAAGTCGTGCGTCGTCCGGGGTGGCTCTCTGCGGTTGAACGCTGCGTACGCCTTCGCCATGACCGACCATGTGTTCGCATGGGCTGCCGCTTCGCCTGCGAGGTAGCGAACGTCGAGTTCTTCGAAAGCCGCGTCCAGGTCCTGGAGGTCGAAATTGATACCCGCCGTGATCCGGTTGTCGGCGTCCGTCTCGATGAGGGTGAGCATCTCGAGGTTGAAGGCATCCGAGCGCGTAGCGCTGCCCGATACCCGGCTACGGGCGAGTGCGAGGCGCTCGCCGCGGGTGGCGATGACAGTCGATTCGAGATTCTTGACGCCGACCTCGACAACGGCACGTAGGTTCGCGATCTGGGCATCCCTACCGCGATGCAGTCCGCCGCTGACCACGCGACGCCGGTCGTCATGGCATACGTCATCGGTGATCATCTGCGCCATCGCGGGCCAGTCGCGCGCAGCGAGGCAGGCGTTGAAGCGCTCGAACGCCCGGCTTGCCGCGTTTTCCAGTCGCGGCGTCAGCCGGGTCAGCTGTTCGAATCTGGTCAGCGCCGTCTCGAGGTCGGTTTCATCGAAGATCTCGCAGCGGTTGACCGCGTCACCGTCAACGGTCAGCAGGTTGACCTCTCGCCACTCCGCGCGGAAGCCATCGGGTGACGTCCCCCGTGCCGCATGTGTGATGACCGCCCCGGCGTCACTCAGTTGGTGCACAGCCTCGATGTGGATGTCGATCTCCGGCGATAGCTCAAACGCGGAATGGATGCACGGGATGAGGTCACCGGCGGCGAATGTGACGCCGCGCCGATGGTCGACGCTGACGAAATCGGACGTCGTGGCGGGCGCCTCATGCCGGTTGAGTGCCGCGTAGCCATCGCGAATCACCGACCATGTGCGCGCATGCGCGGCCGCTTCGCCGGCTTCATATCGGGCGTCGAGTTCTGCCACGGCGGCATCGAAATCAGCGGTGTCGAACACGACCGGACCCGCAATCTTCTTGTCGGCGTTGATCTCGACAACGTCGAGCGCTTCACCGACAACGGGAGCAGAGCGGTCCTGGACGGCGAAAGCGTGGTGCTCCAGGACCAAGTGGTCCCCACGCGTCGCGATGACGGTCGACAGCACCTCTGTACACCCGAGTTCGGCGCTGACTCGTTCGTTGGCGATTTCGGCATCCCTACCGTGCCGGATCCCGTTGACGATGCGCCGGCGATCATCAGCCACAAAGTCCTCGGCCAGCACCTCCCGGATCGCATCCCAGTCGCGGGACGCAAAGTGCGCCAGATAGCGCTCCACCACTCTGGTGGCCGCGTTGTCGATCCGCCGCTGCTGCGGGCGCAGTTCTGCGAAGCGCGCGAGCGCGGCGGCGAGGTCGTCCTCCTCGTACACCTCCAGCCGTATCTGCGCGGACTCGAACGTAACGACATCGACAGCGGACCAGAGCAGTTCAGTACCGCCGGCATCGGTACCTTCGATCACCAGAGTGAGGACCGCACCGTAGCTGTCGAGCGCGTGCACCGCGGCTATGCGATAGCGGGCTTCCGGCAGCAGCTCCCACAGCCTGTCGGTCGCATGCGCTATGTCGTCCGGCGCGAACGGGATTCGCCGATGATCGACGAACGCAGATATCTTCTCCGCCATCGCGCCCGGTTCGTGGCGGTTGAGGATGCGGCCGCCATCCACGATCTCTTGCCAGGCTTCCGCATACGGTGCGGCCTCGCCAGCGAGGTAGCGAGCATTGAGCTCCTCGAAGGCAGCATCGATCTCGTCGAGGTCGAGGACAATGAAAGCGGCAATCCGCTCGTCGGCGTCGATCTCAGTGATGCGCAGCACGTCGCCGTAAAACGCGTCGGGCCGTGGGTCTCGGCCACGGTAGAGGGTGCGGACAAGGGCGAGTCGCTCGCCGCGGACCGCGACGACCTCAGACGTCATCGTCGCCGTCCCGACGTCAGCAGTCGCCCGTACCTCCGCCATCATCGTGGCTCGGCCGGTACCGAACTGCTGAACTCCTCGACGCCGGTCTTCGACACGGATGTCGTCGGTGAACAATTCGCCGATCTCATCCCACTGCCTGTCGGCGAAGAGCGCGTTGAACCTTGCGTCGGCCCGGCTGGCGACATTCTCGAGCGAGTGCCGCCGCGCCAACCTGGCGTGTGCAGCGTCCAACTCCGCGACCGCCGCCTCCATGTCCTCGACGTCGAACCACACCTGCAAGGCGACTCGACCGTTCTCGTCGAGCCCTGCCACGTGGAGCATCTCGTCCTGCGGTGCACCAGAACTCGAATCCGTGGTGCTCATCTCGAGTCGCGTCAGGGCGATGCGCTCCCCGCGCACTGCGACGGGCACGTCGCGGTACCGCACGATGCCGGCGTCGAGGAAAGCTCGCATGTCCTGCGGCCAACGCCCCGCTGGCACATCGATCCGCGGGAAGCCGACGATCTTCCTGCGGCTTTCGACTGATACCTGCGGGGCAAGCAATTGCTCGACCTCGCTCCACGCTTCGCGATTGACGGCATCGATCACCCGGCTGCCCACCCGCACGCAGGCATTGACCGGAACGGCATTGCCCAACTCCTCTGGGGCGGGCCCAGATGCGACGGCACGCGCACCCAGAAGTGTGCGCGCCTTCTCGACAAGCGCCGCAGCACCTTTACGCTCGTACAACCCCGCCGCCTGCTCGGCGGCGGCCCGCGCGCCCGTCGTGTCCCCGGTGGCCTCCAGCACCGTCGCCAGCGCGAGGCAGGCATCACCGTGGTCGACCAACGCATCCGTCCGGCTCGCGATCGCGACAGCCTCCTCCGCCACCCGCCTCGCTTCGTCGTGAGCGCCGCTGCGCGCCAACAGCTGTGCCCGAACAGTGCGCCAGGCGATCGACGCCCGCAACGCGTGACCCGCGAGACGCTGACTCTCCGTGCACAATTCGTCGGCCTCGCCGTCCCTGTCCATGGCGAGACAAGCGCGCGCCAGCAGTGCGGCCGTCTCGGCCGTGTCGGTGTCGATGCCCATCCGCCGGAAGCCGAGGTAGGCCCGCCGCAGATACGGCTCGGCTGCGGCAGGATCGTCGGCGACCAACTCGACGATGCCTGCGAAATGGTCGACTTCGAGGAGGGCATGGCGCAGGCCCAGATCGGTGAGCGTACGTCTGGCGCTCTCGATCAGGGTGCGTCCCGCCGCGGCGCGTCCGCGAAATGCATCCAGCACGCCCTGACACCTCGTCGAGGTCGCCTCCACCACGGGCGATCCCGTCGTGATACGCAGCAGCCGCACCACATCGAGGCACCGCCCGCCCGCGCGTGGCACCGGATTGGGACCCCACAGCGCGGCCAGTGGCGCGTTCGCCAGCACCGCGTTGACTCGCCGGTGCTCACGCGCACGGCGTGCCGCAGTGAGCGCGTGGTCCAGCGCTGCTTCACAGTCGGCGATTCGACCGAGACGCGCGAGACATCCGGCCCGCACGGTATGCGCCTTGGCCTCCCCCGCCGCGTCGTCCAACTCCGCGAGTTCGTCAGCCGCCGACCGGACCGCGGCTTCGATCTCGTCCAGCCGCTCGGGATGGGTCAGCATCGACAGCTGACCGTCGAAACACGCACCCCATGCGGCGAGACGCCGTGAATCTCCTGTGGCGCTTTGCAATTGCGACACCGCACCGACCGCCGACGTGACGTCACCGGCGGCCAGCAGCGCCTCACAGCGCGCGACCAACAGTTCGGCTTGGACATCGTCACGGTCAGGCAACTCGTCGTCGAGTTCCTCGAGCGCATGCAGCGCACGGTCGTAGAGTTCGGCCGCGCCCTCGTAAGCCAACCGTGTCATCGCCTGGTCTGCTGCGCTCCTGCAGTATTCGACGGCCTTGGCCGCGTTGCCCGCCCATGCACATTCGAAGTAGTGGTAGGCAAGCTCGGCCAGGAGTTCGTGTTCCGCACCTGGCGTCGCCTCCAGCGTCACGGCGATGCGCTGGTGCAACCGCATCCGCCGCACCGACGCGAGTTCGGCGAGCAGCGACTGGCGGACAATCGCGTGGTTGAACCGGTAGCACCCGCCGGGCTCTTCGACGACGATGCCGGCCTTGCACGCCTCGTCGAACGCATCGACGAGGTCGTCACCGACTACCTGCTCCACCAATTCCAGCGCGAACCGGCTGCCTACCACCGCCGCCGCGGCAAGGGCCTTGTTGGTCTCCGCGGAGAGCCGGGAAAGCCTGCGGCTCACCGCTTCTCGTACCCCCTGGGGCAGGGTGTCGGGGTCCCATCGGCCGCCGCTCTCAGCCACGTGACGCAGCGCTTCGATCAGGAAGAACGGGTTGCCGCCGGTGACCGACGCCAAGGCCCTGGCCAGTTCCTCGTCGTCGTAGCCCGCCTCGGCGACGTAGGTACTGACATCGTCTTCTCCGAGCCCACGGAGGTGGAGGCGGTCGTCCGAACCGTTGCGGTGAAGATCGGCCAGCATGGCCGCCAGCGGGTGTGACCGGTCGAGGTCTGTGCTGCGGTAGGTGCCGACGATCTGCACGCGGGCCTGTTCACCGAACCGCAGGAGGTGACGCAGTAGCAGCAGCGTGGGCTTGGCCGCCCAGTGCAGGTCGTCGAGAATCAGCACGACGGGTGCGCACGTCGACGCGGCACCGAGCAGCGCGACTACGGCGTCGAACAATGCGTAGCGTTCGGTATCGGGGTCCGCCCGCGGCGGCGCAGCGAGATCGGGTAGGACGTCGGACAATCCGGGCACCAGCGGAAGAAGTGCTTCGACGCCGCGCAGTTGCCGAAGCCGGTCGGCGCCGACGCACGGCACGAGCGAACGTAGCGCTTCGGCGAACGGCTGGTACGGCGCACCGAGATCCTCGTCGCAGCGCCCGTACAGCACCACGGCGCCTTGGTCGTACGCCAAACGGGACCATTCGCCGGCCAGGCGTGTCTTTCCGACGCCTGGTTCGCCGGCGATCAACACAGCGTGCGCGCCCGCGGTCAACGTGGTCTGCCATGTCGACAGCAGCAGTTCGAGTTCCTGGCCACGGCCGACGAACGGTCCCGGAGCGGCGAGAACGGCGGGCAGCGGCGGCCGCGCCATCGGGGTATCGGTTGCGACAGCGCGGGATTCGTCGTCGATCTCCAACCGGAGCTCGAAGACATGCTCCGGTCGTGGGAGATTGCGTAATTGGCGCGTCCCGAGATCGGCCAATACGACATCGTCGGCGAGCGAGTCGATGACGAGTTCGGCTGTCGCTCCCGAGCACAAGATCTGGCCGCCGGCCGCGAGTGACCGCAGCCGGGCGGCGCGGTTGACCGCCCGACCGAAGTAGTCGCCGTCGCGCAGCTCGACCTCGCCGGTGTGCAGCGCGACGCGAATGCGCATGGGGTCGGCCAGCATCCACGGTTCGTTGCGGACAGCGCTCTGCAGTTCGATGGCGGCCGCGGCGGCCGCTGACGGCCGATCGAACACCGAGAATGTCGCGTCGCCTTCACCGCGGGTCTTGATCAGCCGCCCGCCGCGCGCGGTGACGACCTGTTCGACGATCTCGTCGTGTCTGGCCAGCGCCACCGCCATCGCGTCGGCGTCTGCCTCCCACGCCGCCGTCGACCCCTCGATGTCGGTGAGGAGAAAGGTCACTGCTCGCGTCACCACCGAGAGCTGCTGCGACACAGGGGTTTCCAGCGCATCGTCCTGAGCGACGATGGCCGCTTCCAGCCGGCGCAGCTCTGGGCCGGGGTCGACGCCGAGGTCGTTGGCCAGCAGCGCCCGCGCCCGCTGGTATGCGCCGAGGGCTTCCCCCTGTCTACCGGCGCGGTAGAGCGCGAGCATCAGCTGGCCCCAACGCCTTTCGCGCAGTGGGGCGTCGGCGACCGCGGCTTCCAATTCGCCGATGATCTCTGCGGCGCGGCCGGTCGCCAGCAGTGCGTCGGCTCGATCCTCGACCAGCGCGGCATGGCCCTCGACCCACCGCGTCTTCTCGGACCCGCCGCGCGGCCCGTCCGGCAGTTCGGGGACTCCCCGCCACAGCGCCAGCGCTTGGTCGAAGCGTTCCACGGCCTCGCTGACATCGCCTGCCGCGACCGCCTCGCGGCCTAATTTGACTGCCGACTTGTAGCGCGACGCATCGATCTCGGTGGTGCTCAGAGTCCAGCCGGTGCCCTCCGTCAGCACGAAGCCGTCGCCAAGCGTGCGCCGCAGCGCCGAGATGTGTGTCTGCAACGCCTTCGCTGCGGTGCGGGGCGGATCGGTCCCCCACAGCAGCTCCACCAGCGTGTCGGCGGGAACGACAGCGCCGCCGTGCAACCCCAGCATCGTGAGGATGGCCCGCGGTTTGGCGCCGGGAATGCCGACCGGCAGGCCGTACTGCCGGACTTGTAGAGGCCCTAAAACCCCCAGCTCCACCGTTTGAAGGTTACTCACCTCGGCATCGTCAGAGACCCGATTCAAACTCCGGTCAAGGTCGAGTAAAGGTGTCGGTGGGCCGCTGCAGGATGTCGTCATGGCCACCATCCATAAAGAAGTAGCTATCGCCGCCCCGCCGGACCGAGTGTGGGAGGCGCTGCGCGATGTCGGTGCCTTGCACACCCGGCTTGCCACCGGATTCGTCACCCACACTGTGATGGAAGGCAACACCCGCGTCGTCACCTTCGCCAACGGCGTGGTCGCGCGGGAGGAGATCGTCGCGGTTGACGAGTCCGCCCGCCGGGTCGCGTGGGCGATCGTCGGCCAGCAGTTTCACCACTACAACGGTGCGGCGCAGGTCTTCGAGGACGTCGACGGCACTCGTTTCGTCTGGACCACCGACCTGCTGCCCGACGAGTTGGCCCCGAATGTGGACACGATGATGACTGCGGGCATCGCCGCCATCCGCAAGACGCTCGAAGGCCAGTAGCCGCCTGTGTGGCAGGCTCGGGCTGTGGACCTGCCGACGCCGGATCACGGCCTTGCGCACCTCGCCGACGTGGTGCCGTCCGTGCTGTCGGCGATGGGTGCCGCCGGCTTCGACGGGCCGATTCCGCTGCGCGACGACATCGCCAGCGCGTGCGTGCTGCTGGTGGACGGACTGGGCGCCGAGCTTGTCGACGCCCACCCCGACGACGCTCCGGTGTTGGCCGCACTGCGCAGCGGCACATTGCAGGTTGGCTTCCCGTCGACGACGGTGGCCGGTCTGGCCGCCATCGGCACCGGTTGCCGCTCGGGTGAACACGGCATGGTCGGCCTGTCGTTCCGGCTTCCTGGCGCCGAGGTGGTCAACGCGCTCGGGTGGCGGCCGCACCCATGGGGCGGCGACTTGCGCGACACCGTGGTGCCGGAACAGGTGCAACCTTCGCCCACCACTTTCGAGCGGGCGGCGGCGACCGGGATGGCGGTCAGCGTTGTCTCCAGTGCGCAGTTCAGCGACTCGGGGTTGACGCGCGCGGTGTTGCGCGGGGCGCGCTACGTCGGTGTGCACGCGATGGGCGACCTGGCAGCCTGTGTGCAATCGGCGCTTGCCGACGGCGGGTTCTGCTACGGCTATCACGCCGATCTCGACATGGTGGGCCACATCTACGGGCCCGGTTCGCCTGCGTGGCGGATGCAATTGCGGCAGGTGGACCGGTTGGTGGAGTCGATCGTCGATGGCCTGCCGCCGGGGAGCTTGCTGGCCGTGGTGGCCGATCACGGCATGGTCGCGGTTGACGCGGCGCAGTCGATCGACATTGACGCCTCCGAGTCATTGCTGGACGGGGTCGAGGCCCTCGGCGGCGAGCCGCGCGCCAGGCACGTCTATGTCGCCGACGGCGCCCTCGACTCGGTGCTCACCACGTGGCGGGAATCTTTGTCGCAACACGCGTGGGTGGCGTCCCGGGACGAAGCGATCGCGGCCGGCTGGTTCGGGGAAAGGGTCAGCGACGATGCCCGGTTCCGCATCGGGGATGTTGTCGCCGCGGCCCGTGGCGCAACGGGTTTGATGCGACGCACGGTTGAACCTCTGTTGTCGGCCCTCGTCGGTCAGCACGGGTCGCTGACGTCCGCCGAGCAGCAGATCCCTCTCTTCCTTGCGTATGGGTGACAACGGAAAGCATTGCAACACAGCGTATTCGAGCGCATCAATCATGAATCGCCCTGCTGTAAAGCAACATTAAGTGCCACATTTGAGTACCGCCTGAATTTTCAGTCACTTTCCGGTTACCGCTCAGGAATCACGAAGGCGCAGACCGGTACCCGCGGTACCGAAAAACCCACCTCAGCGCGGATTTTCGCCACCGATCCGGTGTGGCGCAGGACACATTTCGCCGCCGTAAACTGTGATACCGGCCACTCGTCCGCGACCTTACGTGTGCGTCAAAAGGGCTGTATGAGCTACGAACTCGCAACGCTTTCATATCCAATCGCCATCGCGCGTCCGTGATTGCGCATGAAATTACCCGTGACTACCAGCGGGTATCTGCGAAATCTGAAGCAGCAGTGCCGTATTGAATTGTTTGGCAGCTCATGACATTTCGTGAACTGAGCCGTCGGAGCGACGAGTTGTGAAGGGCGTCACAGATTTTGGCCCGTTACAAAACCCTCTAGTAGCGTCCGGCCGCATGTTTGCTACCGTAACGCTTTTGACGCTCGTGAACTCGGTTGCGGGCACGCCGTACGTCTCAGGCGGCGACACGCCCCGTGGCACGGACTGCTCGGGCCTGGTTTCGTGGGTCGCTAACGCAGCAACTGGCCGGCCGATCTACGGCGATCGGTTCAACACCGGCAACATCGAACGGGCGCTCCTCGCCCGTGGCTTCAAGTACGGGACGCAGCCAGGCGCCCTGAATGTGGGTTGGAACGGTGGTCACACCGCCGCGACGCTGCCCGACGGCACCCCGGTCTCTTCCGGTGAGGGCGGCGGCGTGCGAGTCGGTGGTGGCGGCGCCTACCAGAGGCAGTTCACCCACCACATGTTCTTGCCGATCGCGGTCGACCAGGGGCCTGCACCCGAGGCGACGCCCGCGCCGGATCCGATGATGCCGTTCGCGCCGCCGCCGCCGGAGCTGGCGCCGCCGCCCGCGCCCGAGGCGCCGGTGGTGATGATGGCTGGTGAGGCCGCGCCGCCGCCGGAGATGGCTCGATCCGTTCGCACCGCCGCCACCGCCCGGGGACGTCCCTCCGCCTGCCTGATCCACCGCTCGGCTAGCGTCTCGATCGTGATCGTGCTGCTGCCGCCGTCGGAAACCAAGCGCGCCGGGGGTGAGGGTCCGCCCTTGAGGTTGGCTGCGCTCAGCTACCCGGAACTCGAGCCGTTGCGTGCGTCGCTGATCGACGAACTCGTCGCGCTTGCGGGCGACCACGACGCGTGCCGCAAGGCGCTCGGCATCTCCGCGTCCCAGCATGCCGAGATCGAGCGCAACGCTGCCCTGCGCACTGCGGCGACGTTGCCCGCGATCGACCGCTACACCGGGGTGCTCTACGACGCCCTGGACATCGGCTCGCTGCGCGGCGCATCCGCTGCGCGCGCCCGCGGCCGACTCGCGGTCGGCTCCGCACTGTTTGGCATGCTGCGGGCCGATGATCCGGTGCCCGCCTACCGGCTCTCCGCGACCTCGAAGCTGCCCGGCCAGCCGACGCTGGCGTCGCGATGGCGGCCGCTGCTGGAACCCGTGCTGAAGGAGATCGCGTCGCAGGAATTGGTCGTCGATCTGCGTTCGGGTTCCTACGCCGCGCTGGGACGGTTGCCAGACGCCGTCAAGGTGGACGTGGTGGCCGAGCGTTCCGACGGTAAACGCACCGTGGTGAGCCACTTCAACAAAGCGCACAAGGGTCGGCTGGCCAGGGTGCTGGCCACCACTCGCTCGGAACCGGGCGATGCGACGCAGGTGGCAAGCGTGGCGCGGCGGGCAGGCATGCAGGTAGAACGTCAGGGCAACGAGCTCACCGTGGTCATCCCCGGATAGCCTGCACCAACAGCACCGCTGTCTCGGCGCCCGCCCGTCGGTCTTCTGAAATACGTTGGTAGTCAGGTGATTCCGCCCAATCCCGAAAAGCTTGTTCGTCGGGAAAGCTCATCATCACCACCTTGTCGCCGTCCCACTCGCCTTCGATCACCTGCGGCGCCTCGTCTGCGGCCAACAGCGTGCCCGAGTACCGGGAGAACACATCCATGAACGCCGCCTGGTAGCGGTTGTAGGCGTCGCGGTCGGTGAACTTCAGTTGTGCGATGGCGAAGACGGTCACCCGGCCACCCTAATATTACTGTCGCGAGCGTCAACGGGTAGCTAGCAAATTGCCCAGTGCTTCAACAAGATTCGCATCGCCGGCGGCGTATTTTCCATAGCGGCGCCGTGGTGCAGAATGTCCGCACACACAATGCACGATGTTGCATGACGGGAGCGACCTTGGCCACCAGCTCGGGGTATCTGACGCGATCTTCGGTAACCCGCGGCCGGCACCGAAAGCCGCCTTCGCCCCGACAACTGGTGTTGCGCAGGCGACTGGCACTGGGCGGGTCGGCGGCACTGCTTGCGGCACTGATCGTTTCGGTGGGCACGGTGGTCAAGTGGGCAACCCACGAATCCGTTCCCCGTTCGCTCGCCAAGCCGCCGGCCCCGCCGGCGGTGGTCATTCCGCCGCCGCCACCGACCCCGACCCCGGCGCCGCCCATCCCTTTCGCGACTGACGCGAAAGGCTTCCTCAACTCCCCCGCTCGGTGCGACGGCGCCCAGACCGCCGTCGCGATCGGCAGGACGTCCGGATCGCTGGTCGTGATCTGTGGCGACGAAAGTGGTCGATACGGGTACCGCGGGGTTCGGCTCAGCGACGAGGCGGTGCTCGCCACCACGGCCCGCAACACCGAACCGCACAGGTTCGTCGCGCGGCACGCCAGCGTGACCTACTCGGTGTCTGAAACCGAACTCCGCGTCACCGCGGGTGGCGCGCTGGTCAAGGAGGAACCGATGCTCGACTACCGGTGGCCTTAGAGCTTCGCCACGAAGTCGGAGGTGTAGAACTCCTCCGGGGTCTGGGACAGATAGCCCGGCCGACTGAGATACATCCACGCACCCGTGGTGCCGGACGCGATCGGTCCCCTGATGGTCACGCTGCCGTTGCCCAAGCCGTCGGCGGTGAGTACACCGGAGATCACGCCGGGATCGCCGGGATTGCAGCCGACGGCGGAAGAATGCGGCATCTGCACCAGGCCCACCACGTAGACGGTGCCCGGGATCGCCCTGACCACCTGCACGTCGGCCACCACCTCGCCGCCCGCGCGCCGCACGGTTGCGGTCGGTCCGGCATACCCGGTCGGCCCGATGTGGGTGTTGCCGCTGAAGTCGCACCGCCGGAAGATCTGCGCGAACGCCAGGAAGGTTCCGCCGCCGCCCGTCGCGCCCCCGGTGGGCCCGTCGGCATTCGCCGGTGGGCTACCTACCGCAAATATCGCAGGCATCGCCATGACCATCGCTGCCACGGTGTTCAGAACGCGTTGCCGCATCGTTGCCACCTGCCGTTCGTCGGTGCCTGCGTGCCTCGACACTAATAATTGACGCCCTGTTGGACGGCCAAACCGACAGATCCGTTCGCGTACCGTCGATGCCATGACGGTGTTGCCCGATCTCGGCGTGATGCGCCAGTCATTGGGGCGCAGCCTGTTCGGCATGGTGGCGGGACCCGACGGTCCCGCTAACCGCGCGCGCATTCACGAGACACCGGGCCCGCGCTGGTTCGCCGAGGACCGCCCGATCCGCAGAGTGCACGCCGACGCGTCGATGTTCGTCGGCGGCCTTCGCGCTCTGCTGCTGCAGTCGCTGCACCCCCTGGCGATGGCGGGCGTTGCCGAGCACTCCGACTACCGCGGCGACCCGTGGGGCCGGCTGCAGCGCACCAGCACCTTCCTCGCGGTGACCACCTTCGGGCCCGCAGACGATGCGCAACGCGCCGTCGACCGGGTGCGCGGCATCCACCAACGCGTGCACGGCATCGCCCCGGACGGCAGGCCGTACCGGGCGTCGGATCCGCATCTGCTCGAATGGGTCCACATCGCCGAGGTCGACAGCTTCCTGCTCGCCCACCGGCTCTACGGTGCGCAACCACTCGACCAGGACGGCCGCGACGGATACGTTGCCGACACCGCCTGTGTGGCAAAGGCGCTCGGCGTACCCGACCCGCCACTGACGGAATCTGACTTACACGACCGGATCGAGGCGTACCGCCCAGAACTCACGGGTACGCCGGCGGCGCGTGACGCCGCCCGTTTCCTGCTGCTGACTCCCCCGCTACCGGTCGCTGCGCGGGCGCCTTACGGTCTGCTGGCCGCCACGTCGGTGTCGATGCTGCCGAGTTGGGCCAGGATGCCATTGCTGCTGCCGTACTTCCCGCCGATCGAGGCCACCGTCATCCGGACGGCCGGGCGTCTGGTGGTCGGCGGTATCCGATGGGCGATGACTGCCGTTCAGTCCCGACACTCGACAACGTCGAAGCCGCCGTCGGCATAGCGGGCCCTGATCACCTTCTTGTCGAACTTGCCGACGCCGGTCTTCGGCACTTCGTCGATGAACGTCCAGCGCTCCGGCAGCCAGAAGCGAGCCACCCTGTCGCAGAGATGCTTTCGCAATTCAGGCGCGGTGACCGCAGCATCCTGTTTGCCCACCACCGCCGCCAACGGTCGTTCCTGCCACCGGTCGTCGGGCACCGCCACCACCGCCGCCTCCAGCACCGCGGGATGGTCGGCCAGCAGCAATTCCAATTCGACCGACGAAATCCATTCGCCGCCCGACTTGATGACGTCCTTGGCGCGATCGGTCAGCGTGATAAAACCCTGCGGATCGATACGGCCGACGTCCCCGGTACGAAGCCAGCCGTCGTCGAACTTCGCGGGATCGGCATTCTGATAGTACGAACCGGTGATCCACGGTCCGCGAATCTCGATCTCGCCCACGGCCTTACCGTCGTTGGGCAGCACGCATCCGGCGTCGTCGACGAGTCGGACGTCGACTCCGCTGATCACCCGGCCCGCGGTGGCGCGCAGGGTCCAGTGGTCCGCCTCGGTGGCCTCCGGCGGCGGTGTCGCGATCGCTGCCAGCGGCGAGGTCTCCGTCATGCCCCAGGCCTGCCGGATGTGCACGCCGTAGGACTGCTCGTATTCCTTCATCAACCCGACGGGGACAGCCGAACCGCCGCAGGCCACGATCCGCAGCGACGAGATATCGCGGCCGGGATTGGCGTGCAGATATTGCAGCACATCGTTCCAGATGGTCGGCACCGCGGCGGCTACGGTGGGGCGGCGCTGTTCGATCATGTCGACCAGCGGTGCGGCCTGCAGAAAGCGGTCCGGCAGCAGCAGGTCGGACCCGGCCATCACCGCCGCATACGGCTGACCCCATGCGTTCGCGTGGAACATCGGCACGACCGGAAGGACGCGGTCGCCGTCGCGCAGGCCGAGGCCGTTGGCGGTGCACACCGACATCGAATGCAGGTAACTGGAGCGGTGGCTGTACACCACGCCCTTCGGATTTCCGGTGGTGCCGCTCGTGTAACACATTGCGGCGGCGCATCTTTCGTCGAGATCGGGCCAGCCGAACTCCAGTGGCTGGCCGTCGAGCAGATCGTCGTAGCGAATCACGTCCTTACCGGACACGGTCAGCGGCGCCAGGTCGCCGTCGCCGACCGCGATCACGGTCTGCACCGAGGTCAGCTGCGGCAGCACATCGGCAAGTAGCGGCGCCAGCGACATGTTCACCACCACGACGCGGTCTTCTGCCTGGTTGGCGATGAAGGCGATCTGCTCACCGGCCAGCCGGATGTTCAGTGTGTGCAGTACCGCGCCCATGCACGGTGCGGCGAAGTAGGTTTCGAGGTGTTCCTGGTTGTTCCACATGAATGTCGCGACGCGATCCCCGTCGGCGACGCCGAGTTGCCGCAGCCCGTGTGCGAGTTGCGCCACCCGCGTTCCGAACTCGCCGTAGCTGGCGTCGCGGTACCCGTCACCGGTGGCGGTGGTGACGCGCCGGTTCGAGTGCCAGCTCGTGCCGTGCCGGAGAATGCCCGTCACGGTCAGCGGGAAATCCTGCATCGTGCTCTGCATGTCCACCCCCATGGTCGCCTGCCCCATCATGGCAGGCAGTACCCATTAGCATCCGTGACATGGCGTATCCCGGTTATCCGCCGCCACCGGCGCCGAAGCCGCCGATCTCCGCCGCCGACTTGTCCATTTCGATCGTCGTCCTCGTTCTCACGGTGGCGTTCGGGGCGGTCGCGGCGGTCATGGGGTTGTTCCTGCTCGCCTTTCTGGACCACTGCCCGCCGGAAACCTGCAGCATCGACGGTGCCGTCACCGCCGTCGGCACAGCATTGCTGGCCGCATTCGGCATCGGCGTGGCCGGGTTGGTGATCACCGTGGTCCAGCTGTATCGGCGCAAACCCGGCTGGCCGTTTGCGTTCGCAACACTGCTGTTGTGCGGGGTGGCGGTGGCGCTTGGCGGTGTCGGCTACTCGATCGCCGTCGGCGGCTGAGCCGGGTCGGTCGAAACCCGCCCACCGGCGTCGCCGATTCGCCTACGGTGGCCAAGGTGGAACCACACCATTTGCAAGCCCCCGAGCTTGTGCCCGTAGAGGCGCTGCGCTCGGGGGAACACGTCACCGACGTCAACGGTGGCGGCGCGCACTACATCGTTTTGGAATCCAAAGTCCTCGGCGGCGGCTGCGTCGTGCTGGAGCTGGAATCCAAAGCCAACGACCAGCTCCGGGTCATCGAGATGTCCTTCCCCACCGGCTACGAGATGGGTAGATCACCCCGCCGCCCCATTCTCTGACACGACAGATCAGCGGATGCGCTCCTCCAGGGGCACCGTCACCTCGTCCCCTGCCTCTTTTCCTATCCACCGGCGCAAATCACTCTTCACAGGCAGCTTGGGCCTGCCGTCGCCAAGCGCCATGAACGAGCTGACGAACGGCTGACCGTCGACAGTGCCGCGGACCTTGACCAAGCCGCGGGTGCCGAAGAATTTCGCCCGAACAGACATCGCACCGCGTTCGAGTTGCCGCGCGATGCGGTGCGCTGAATGATCCGTGCCAATGGACACCACAGATGCTTTCGCGCTCGCCGACGTCGATGCCGTCGGCCAGGCCGAATTGGTCGCCTCTGGCGAATTGACGGCCACGGAACTGCTCGAGGCGGCCATCCTCCGCGTCGAGGCCACCCGCTCCCTGAACGCCGTCATCGCGGACCTTTTCGATCGCGGTCGTCAGCAAGCCGCGACGTTGACCGCCACGGGTCCGCTCGCGGGAGTTCCGTTTCTGCTCAAGGACCTTGGCGCCTCACTCGCAGGCGCGCCGGAAGCGATGGGGTCCCGCGCCCTGCGCACGCACGTCGCCGCCGAATCCGCCTGGATCGTCGATCGCTACCTGGCTGCGGGTCTCGTGGTGTTCGGCAAGACCAACACCCCGGAATGGGGCAACCACTGCACGACCGAGCCCTCACTGTTCGGCCCGACGGTGAACCCGTGGTCGCCGTCGATCACGCCGGGCGGATCCAGCGGCGGTTCGGCCGCGGCGGTGGCGGCGGGCGTGGTGCCCGCGGCGTCGGGCGGCGACGGCACCGGATCGATCCGCGTGCCCGCATCGTGTTGCGGCCTGGTCGGCCTCAAACCCCGCCGCGCCCGCACCTCGTTCGCGCCGGGCGCGGGCCACGGCCTGGAGGGTCTGGTCAACGAGCACGCGTTGACCAGGACCGTACGCGACAGTGCCGCACTCCTCGACGCCGTCGCCGGCTCCGCGCCGGGCGACCCGTACACCGCTCCGCCTCCAAATGTGCCCTTCCTGCAAGCGATTACGCAGCAGCCACCGGCGACGCGGATCCTGCTGGCGACCTCGTCACCGTTTCCGGGACCCGCCACCGACCCGCAGGTCGTCGCCGCCGTCGAGCAGGCGGGCGCCGCCCTCGAGGGTCTCGGTCATGTCGTGGATTCGGGTGCGCCCACCATCGACGCGGACGCCGTCGCCGACGCGATCGCCGTCCTGCACAACGTCAGCAACGCGCAATTGCACGCATTGGCGACGGCGCACCTCGGGCGGGAACCGCACGAGGACGAATTCGAGCCGAGCACCTGGGTGATGGTGCGCGAAGGATTCACGACGACCGGCCTGGCGTACGCGGAGGCGATCGGTGCGGTGCACGCGCAGACGCGCCGGTTCGTGACGGGAATGACCGGATACGACGTGTTGCTGGTGCCCACGCTGCTGACGCCGCCACCGCCGTACCAGCTTTTGGATCGACCGCGCGGCACGACGCGGGCGTTCTTCGACGTCGAGTTCGCCACTACCGGTTGGACGTCGCTGGCCAATGTCACTGGCTGGGCGGCGATCTCGCTGCCGTTGGGCGTCACCGCCGACGGCCTGCCGATCGGGGTTCAGCTGATGGCGCCCGACGAGACCATCCTGCTGCAACTCGCCGCGCAACTCGAGAACGCGATGCCATGGTTACAACGGCGGCCCAGTATGTAATGTCGCGGCATGGTGCGCGACATCCGTGAGCTGACCGATTCCCCCGAGGCCTACGCGGAGGAACTGCGCAGGCGCTGGGGCGGGCTGCTGAGCTACCGCTACATCGGCCGCAGCTACGCGCAGATGGATCTCGGCCCGGAGGACAACACCGTCACCGTCCGGCGCGACATGCGCAACGGTGCGGGTGGTCTGCTGCTGGCCGTGTTGGGCATCGCCTCGCCCGAAGGCGGGCACATGTCCGATCTCGAGGCCGTGCCCAATCCCGTCATCCATTCCTGCCAGATCCTCGACCCCGGCCGCGACGTCAGACGCATCGAGATGGTGTCCGAGGAACTCAAACGCGGTCGACAGATGGGCTACAGCCGATCGAAGATCGTCGACGCCGACCACCCCGATCGGGTGCTCGCGTTGACCCAGGGTCAGGGCATCAGTATCGGCGTCCCGCCCGAGGGTTTGCAGCGAATGGAGGCCAACCCGCTGGAGGTCGTCGACTCACCGGATCTGCCGCCGCTGTGGCAGGTGTTCGGCGGGCAGCGCAGGCCCGATGGCCGCTGGGCGCTGCCTGAACTGGCCGTCGAGGTCGCCTCCCCCGACGCCGCCCTGCACATCGGCCCGCAGTTCGTCATTCTCGAAACCGCCGCGATCGAGGCCGCGGCCGCCCTCGCGGGCACCGACCGGATTCAGGGCGTCTCGTCGCACGTGATGTTCATGGCGCGTGGCAAGGCAGGCCCGTTTCGCGTCGAAACCGAGCCGATGACCGGCGCCGACGGCACCGTCGCCGTCCGTACGGTGTTGTACGACGAGGGGTTGGGCGGTCGGGTCACGACAGTGGGCTCGTATCTGTTCCGATCGGCGTGATGAGACACTCATGCCATGGCTGTCGCAATCGCCCGCCCGAAGCTGGAAGGCACCATCGCCGTCGGTGATGATCGCCAGATCGGGTTCGCCGAGTTCGGCGACCCTCAGGGCCGCGCGGTGTTCTGGCTGCACGGCACGCCGGGCGCCCGCAGGCAGATCCCGATGGAGGCCCGCGTCTACGCCGAACAGCGGCGGATCCGGCTGATCGGCGTCGACCGACCGGGCATCGGCTCGTCGACCCCGTTCCAGTACGACACGGTCTTCGCGTTCGCCGAGGACCTTCGGACCATCGCCGACACGCTGGGCATCGACAAGTTCGAGGTCATCGGCCTGTCCGGCGGCGGGCCGTACACGCTGGCCTGCGCCGCCGCGATGCCCGAGCGCGTGGTGGCCGCCGGTGTGCTCGGCGGGGTGGCCCCGGTGCGGGGGACGGATGCGGTCAGCGGCGGCATCTCGACGTTGATTTCGGCGGCCGCACCGGTGGTCCGGATCGCGGGGGCGCCGCTTCGGTTGGCCGCCAGCACGTTGATCCGGTTGATCCGGCCGGTTGCCGAACCTGCGCTGTACGCGTACGCCAGCGTCTCGCCCGAGGCCGACCGTCAGCTGTTGGTCCGGCCCGAGTTCAAGGCGATGTTCCTCGACGACCTGCTCAACGGCAGTCGCAAACAACTCGCGGCGCCGTTCGCCGACGTCGTGGTGTTCGCCAGGGACTGGGGCTTCCGGCTCGACGAGGTGAAGGTGCCGATTCGTTGGTGGCACGGCGACCGCGACCACATCGTTCCGTTCGAGCACGGCCAGCATGTGGTGTCGCGGCTGCCCGATGCGCAGTTGACTCACCTGCCCGGCGAAAGCCACCTGGCCGGCTTAGGTCGGGCCGAGGAGATCCTCGACACCATGCTGGGGTTGTGGGACCACACCGAACAGCGGTGACCGCAACCGCGCGCTGATCGGGCCGACGCCGCTCTCGGTCACGCTGAAGACGTGCAATGCCGACGTCGTCGCGGTGACAAGGCGACTCAACACGTCGCCCGGCGGCATCTCGACGGTCGCGACGACACCGAGTTCCGGCAGCATGCGGACGATGTCGAACCAGCGCACCGGATGCATCACGGCCGCGGCGAGGTCGTCGAGCACGGCGGCCGCATCGTGCCGAATCCTGCGCGCGCCGACGTTCGTCATGTACGCCGCGCACAGCTCTCTGCGTGGGGTTGTCGAAAGTTGTTGTGTCACCGCGTGTGCGGTGTCGGATTGAATCGGGCCGTGTGACGCGACGGCGACGTCGAGCATCTCGAACCGGCGGGCGCCTGCGCGCTGGGCGGCCTGCCTGGCGCTGTCCAACGCGGCGACGGTGCCGCCGAGCACCACTTGGTCGACGGCGTTGATGTTGGCGATCCACAACGGGTCGGTTTGCGAGTCGACCAGGTCGCGGACCGCCCGCAACCGCAAGCCGGTGAGGGCGGCCATCCCCCACTGCCCGGCTTCGCAGGCCTGCGCCATGGCGTCGCCCCGAACACGCACGGCGGCAACCGCTTCGGCGAACGTGAGCACCCCGGCCCCGACCGCGGCGGCGAACGCCCCGGCCGAGTGCCCGGCCACCACATCGGGGCGCACGCCGTGGTCGTCGGTCAGCGTTCGTGCTGTCGCCACCCCGCAGATCAACAGCGCCAGTTGCGCGTTCGTGGTGGACGCCAACGCCTCGGCGGTGTCCAGGTCGCGGATCGACCCGACGAGCGCTGTCGCTTCGTCGAGCGTGCTTCGGGCCGCTGGGCTGTCCGGCAGCGCGGCCAACATGCCCGCCTGCTGGGCGCCCTGGCCCGGGTACAGGAACGCGATCACGATGCCTCCCGGCAAAGGTTTTGCAGTACCGGTCCGTCGGCAGTGCGCACCAGCACCACCCCGGCGGGGCCGAGCAAATCGTCGAGTGCGACTCCGCCGATCGGTAGATCCAGTTGGCAGTCCACCCGCGCGGGCAGCCTGCGAAACGATTCCCTCATTTCGGCGAGCATCGCGAGGGGCGGCACCTCGTCCACGGTCAAGACCACGTCGAGGTCGCTGCTGCGTGTCACCGCGCAAATCCTTGTCGCCAAGGTGAATCCGACGCTGCCGCCAGGTCCCCAGCGCATTCCGGTCGGCGCGAGCAGCGCGGTGACCTCCGCGAGGGCGTGTTTGACGGCGACGTCGGGCAGTTCGTCGATGCGGCCGACGAGGTCAGTAGGGCGAAGCACCTCTGCGATGCAGGAGGATTCGATGAATGTTGCGTGGCGGCGTGCGCGGCCATGCCCGCGGACCCCCACCGGCAAATACCCCGCAGCGCATCGGGCCCGGCGCACCACCACCCACGGCGCGGCGTGTAGTGCGGACTTCACCCAGTGCGGACCCGTCCGACTCAACTGCGCCGCCGAGGTGATGCGCAGTAGGTCGTGGGGCCGCGGAGCCGTCATGGCCGTGGGCTCCGGTGCCATTGCGCGGACATCGCGTCGCGGATCGCTCTCGACGCCTTGCGGTTGGTCAGCGCACCCGGCGAATCCAGACGGTTCGACAGGTCACGCGGGCCGCTGCGGGCGGCGTCGATCGCGGCGTCGACGGCCCGGCGCACCGCCTCGATGTCGGCCGTGGTCGGATCGTCGGCGTCGGACACCGTCAGCAGGCCGTCGCACAGCCCGAGCTGGGCCCAGTCGCTGACGTTGTAGCTCAGCGGCACAATGGTTTTCGCCAACTCGTCGAGTTCGTCGACGGTGCGCAAGGTGATCCTGGCGGCGGCGGACTTGTGCATCGCGTGGATTTCGACGCCCGGATCGTCGAGCGCGAGGATCTGCTGCGCCTGCAGACCGTGGGCGAGGAAGCCGCCCGACAGCGCGTGTCCGACCACGATCGCGACGATCGGGTGACCGGCGTTGCGGGCGCGGTGATAGGCGTCGACGGCCGTGGCGATGGCGTGGTGCAGGCCCGCCATCTCCTCGATGCGGCCGTACGCCTGGCTGGGCAGGTCGACGACGGCGACGATGGCGCGCTCGGTGTCCGCGGCGATGACGCTTTGGACTGCCGTTGCCAGTGCCCAGGATTCGGTCAGCCCGACTTCACCGTTGCGCGCGCGGTGGAACGGGTTCTGCGGATCGGGGACCACCGCCAGGTAGGTGGCGGTTGCGGTGTCGGCCCTGACGACCGACGGGATGACGGCGACGGGTTCGGTGCCGGCCAACGCGGCCAGCCAGCGACGGCCGCGACTGGTGGACCCGGTCGCCGTGCGGGGTGCTGCGGGCTGCAACGACTCAGTGACCTCGAAGGCTGATCCCCACAACTGCCGAAGATCCTGCGGCGCAGGCGGATTGCGGGGATCGATACCGGCCAACCGCGACCCGAGGGCGTCGAGACGCTCGCTGCGGTGGCTGCCTGCCGGAAGCGGGCCGGCCGCGACGGCGTCCAGCACGGCGGCGCGGATCAGGTCGCTGTCGTCGGCGACCAGCGTGTCGGCCAACCCGGTCGCCGCGCGTTGTTCGCCGCCGTCGATGCTCCATATCAGGGCGCGGTCGCCCGAATCGAATTCGTCGATCCCCGCCTCCTGCTCGATGACGGCGGGGCCGTTGAGCCCGATCCTGCCCTGCGGGGTGATCACCAGGCGGGTGCACAACCCGGCGGCGATGCTCATCCCTCCGAACGAACCGACCTCACCGGAGATCAATCCGACCACCGGCGCCAGCGGCCGCAGATCCAAGACCGCCGAACAGATTTCGGCGACCGCGTTCAAGCCGAGGTTGGCCTCTTGCAGCCGCACCCCGCCGGTCTCGAACAGCAGCACGGCCGCCGTCGGGGTGCCCGCCCGACTGTCGTCGGCCGCCAGTCGCAGAGCCTGGCTGATCTTCGCGCCCGACACCTCGCCCGTGCCGCCACCCTGGAAGCGCTGCTCGATGGAGGCGATCACCGCAGGCTGCCCGCCGAGAGTCCCCAACGCGACGACCACGCCGTCGTCGGCCTGCGGCACGATGCCCTGCGGTTCCAGCCACGGTGATTCGAGACGGTCGAACGGGCCGCACAACACCCGGGCGCTGCCCGGATCCAATAGCGCAGTCGCGCGTTCGAGAGCGTCGCCCTCCAGGAAGCTGTGCCGCTCGAGGATCTGCTGCCAGTCGGTCGTCACGTCGCCGCCTCCGCGGCCTGCCGCAGTCGCAGGGTGACGACGGCCGGTGTGGCGCCGAAATCGTTGAGTTCCCAACGCCCGGCCAGCGGTGTGTGGGTGAAGAACCGCTCGAGCGTGGCGCGCCAAACCGTGTCGAAGCCGTTGACACTGGTACGGACCCGGACCTCGGCAACATTGGCGTCGGAGGCGTCGGCGGCGTGGTCGAGCAACACCTCGAGGTCGCCGGAGGCCACCACGCCGATGTGCGTGCGCTGGCGCAGGGTTCTGTTGGCGGGGAACCGGTATGACAGGGTCTGCATGGCGATCAGCTTCCTTGCGGCAGCACCGCGTCGAGGAACAACGTGGCGGCGAGCAGGTCGGCGCTGCCGCCCGTCGAAAGACCGAGCCTGGCCGCCTGCCTGCAGAACACCTCCAGTCGACGCCGGCCCGCCGGCCTGCCGCAGCCTCCGCTGCGCAGCACATCGGCGGCTGACCGTTGCGCGAACGCCAGTCCGCGGGCGCCGCCGCGGTGCAGCACACAGGTGTCGTCGAGCACTGACATGATGGCCAGCAGCGCGTTGAGCGCTGCGGCGTCGGCGGACTCGCCGCGCATCCGGGATGCCCGCAGCGTCGGCAGGCCGTGCCCGACGACGTGCGGAAAGCCGTCCTGCGCCTCGCCTTCCGCGCCGCGGGCCCCGTAGCGCACCCTCGCGCGTTCGCCGTGCGAAGCCCGTCGACCTCTCGCGGGATCCGCCAACCGCGCCAGCCGCGCGGCGAAAGCGACTGCGTCGGCGAGGTTTTCGCTGCCCGCGACACCCGCCGACAACAGCCCGAGAGCCCACAACGCGCCACGGTGCGTGTTGACTCCCCCGGTCGCGTCGAGCATCCGCCGCTCACCGTCGCGACCGATGACGCCGATCCGCATCCGCAGATCGGGTCCCAATGGCATCGTGCGTGCCGCATCGGCGCACTGCCGCAACGGCTCCCGCAGTGACAGCGCGGAGTCGGTCAACATCGCCAGGCTCATGTCGGGGTGGCTGTGCCGTCCCGATGCGTCCACCAATCCCGGCTTCGGGGTCAGCACCGCCTCCGCGATCAGGGCGTCGACAGCGGTATCGGCGATCTGTTCGCTCGACAGATTGACAATCGTGGTCATGCTCACCAATCCCGGAACTGTGCGGGCGGATCATAGAGTCCGCCGGACCATGCGACCAGGTCCTCGATGCTGCGGGCCGCGAGCAGCGACCGATCCGCTTGCCGCGCACCGATTCCGAGGTCTTCCGGGAAGGCGACCAGCCCGTCGCGGCGCAACTGTTCGGTGCGGGCGGCATCGGCGCCTAGTCCGACGGGTGTCACGCCCGCGATCGCGGCCAACGCCGCCCTCCGGTCGGCGAGCGACGGCGCCTTGTACAGGTACGCCACACCTTCTTCGGTGACGACGTGGCTGACGTCGTCGCCGTAGATCATCACCGGCGGGATGGGCATCCCGGCGTGCTTGCCGACCTCGACGGCGTCGAGCGTTTCGACAAACGTTGGGATGCCGCCCTTCTGGAACGTCTGGGCGATCTGCACCACCAGCTTGCGCCCGCGAAGGGCATAGGACTCCCCATGTGCGAGGCTCAGCCAGGCCGGTGACGAGTGTCGGCGGCCGTGCGGGTCGTGCCCCATGTTCGGCGCGCCGCCGAAGCCAGGGAGCCTGCCGTCGGTGACGGTCGACGAGTTGGCGTCACGGTCGATCTGCAGCGAAGACCCGATGAACATGTCGACCGCGTACTGTCCCGCGAGTTGGCACAGCACCCGGTTGGACCGCAGCGACCCGTCCCGGCCGGTGAAGAAGATGTCCGGCCTGGCCGCGGTGTACCGCTCCATACCGGCCTCACCGCCGAAGCAGTGAACCGACTCCACCCATCCCGACTCGATCGCCGGTATCAGCGTCGGATGCGGATTCAGCGTCCAGTGCTTGGCGATCCGGCCCTTCAGACCCAGTTGCGCCCCAAAAGTCGGGAGCAGCAATTCGATTGCCGCCGTGTCGAATCCGATCCCGTGGTTGAGCGACATCACCTCGTGTCGCTCGTAGACGCCGCGGATCGCGATCATCGCCTTCAGGATCTCCACCGGCCCGATCAGCCGGGGATCGCGGGTGAACAGCGGCTCCAACGCGAACGGCCGGTCGGCCTCGACGACGAGATCCACCCAGTCGGCCGGGATGTCGACGCGCGGCAACGCACCGGCCTCGACGATCTCGTCGGCCTGCACCACGACGATCCCGTCACGAAACGCGGTGGCCTCGGCGATCGTCGGCGTGTCCTCGGTGTTCGGCCCGGTGTACAGGTTGCCGTCGCGGTCCGCCTTCGTCGCGCACAACAACGCGACGTGGGGCGTCAGGTCGGTGAACATCCGCGCGTACAACTCCACGTAGGTGTGGATGGCGCCGATGTGCACCTGGCCGTCTTCCACCATCTGGGCGATGCGCACACTCTGCGGGCCCGCATACGCGAGATCCAGTGTCGCGGCGATCTTCTGCTCGAACAGGTCGAGGTGTTCGGCGCGCGACACCGACGAGATCAGCATGTGCAGGCCGTTGACCTTGCCAGGATCGCACTGCGCCAGTGTGCGGGACAAGAAGTCGGCCTGCTTCTGGTTGTCGCCCTCGAGCGCGACCCGGTCGCCGGGCCGCAGCAGCCCTTCCAACACCTCGCGCAACCGCGCCTGATCGATCACCTTGCCGTCGACGTAGCGGTCGACCGCTGCGAGCCTGACTTGTTTGTCGGCTCGGCGGCGGTCCCACGTCGGCGCGGTCACCCTCCGGTGGCCTCGATGATCAGATTGGCCACCTCGCGGGCCTTCGACACGATCGACAGATGGCTGGCGTCGAGTTCGATTGTCTTGGCGCCCATCCGCTGTGCCATGAACCGTTCGAGATCCGGGTTGATGGTGCGGTCGTTCTTCGACACCGCGTAGAACGTCGGCTTGTCGCGCCAGGCCGCGTTGGTGGTGCGGCCGGTGAACAACTCGTTCGAGATGCGGCCCTGCACCGCGTAGAGCACCTTGGCCTTGGCCGCCGGTACGTCCTGGGCGAAGTCGTTGAGGAAGGCCGCTTCGGACAGTTGCGCGTATCCGTCGGGGCCCTTCACCAGACCCGCGCTGGCGGGCGGTGTCGGGTACTGGGCGGCCAGCGCGGTGTAGTCCTCGCCCGCGTCGGGGGCCCGTGCGGCGATGTACACCAACGCCGTAACCTTCGGATCGACACCCACTTCGGTGGCGATCATGCCCGAATACGAGTGCGCGACAAGGACAGTCGGGCCGTCCATCAATGCCAGTGTGCGGCGGGCGAATTCACAGTCTTCCTCAAGCGTCTGCAACGGATTCTGCACGGAGGCGACGTTCAGTCCGCGCGCCTGCAGATACGGGATCACGTCGGCCCAGCATGATCCGTCGGCGTACGCGCCGTGCACCAGTACCACGTTGCGCGCCTGCGGCGGCGGATTGGGCGGAGGTGCCGCCGACACGCGTTGCGCGCCGATCAGCGCTGCGGCGCCACCAAGTGTCACCGCTGCGGCGAACGTCCGACGGTCCATACGCGCTCCGATTCGACAAAGTCCGATCCCTCGACCGGCAGATCATGTATGCAATCGTGGACCGCGTCAATTCGGTTGGAGTGGTCCCTAGAAACCGTAACCCAGGGCGGCTGGAACAGTGCTGACAAATGCGGCATCCAGTTGTGTGATGAGGCTGGGTTCACGTGCGTGCAGCCGGTTCGCACTGGCAAACGAAGACGCCTTGTGCGCGCCCAGGTAGAGGCTGCCCAGGACGTCGAGGCCCATGCGGACGTCGGGCTCCGCCGCGGTCTGCACACAGCTGGCCCTGCCCTCGCGCACCTCGAGTGCGAAACGTCCACCGTCGCTTCGGAATCCGTCGGAGAGCTCGACGACGGCAGAAAGATCCGCGTGATATGTCCGCGCTTCCAACGTCGTCGGGATGTCCATGATCCGCAACCAGAGGTCGTCCTCGTAGTGCGTCAACCTGGCCGTCCGGTGGTCGGTCAGCAGGTACGGCAGCGGGTCGGCGGGATGTGTGCCGAAGGCGACCGTCTCCATCAGGTCGAGGCCCAGCAACGCTCTGGCCAACGCGATGCCCGCGTCGGTGGTCGCCGGTATGAGCTCGCCGACGCGGACGAACATCGGGTCGTCGCCGAAGACCCGGTACAGGGCGTACCCGTCGGGATGCAGCATCGCGTACCACTCGGTGCCGCCTCGCCGCACCGACTCGCGGTCTGCCAGCAGTTCGTCCCACAACGCGTTCGGCCGGACCAGGCCGCCGGGTGTGCGCCGCCGCCAGCGTTCGTAGATGTCCTGGAATTCGGCGCGGTGGTCGGCGGGTTTGACGAGGCGGACGCCGCCAGGGTCGGGCGCGTCGTCACGGAACCGCGCGAAGCGCCGGTCGACGGTGAGTTCCTGCTCGATGGTCGCAGGCCCGTACCCGAAGCGTCCGTAGATGCCGCCCTCGCTGGCGGTCAGGCCCGCGATCGGATACCGCGCATCGGCGATGCGGTTGTGCAGTTCGGTGTACATGGTGCGCAGGATGCCGCGGCGGCGGTGTGTCGGCGCCACCCCGACGATCGTGACGCCCGCCATCGGCAGCACCGCGCCGCCGGGCACCGTCAGCCGAAGATCGAGATAGTGCGCCATGCCGACGACCTCGGGTCCGTCGCAGGCAAGGACCGTGCCGTCGGCTGCCATCAGCGACCGCCACGCGGCGAGTGATTCGGGATGGCCGAATCTGCCGAAGGAGGTGGCGTCCAGTAACGCGATCGCCGGCCAGTCGGCGTCGGTGGCCGATCGGATGGTCAGAGATGTCTTAGCAGGCACGGAGGTCACGGTCTCGGAGGCGAGCACAGGGTTCGACGGTGCCACAAAGCGATGTCTGAGCGCATCCGAATTAGGTGCTCAGCCGATACCGTGGAAGAGCGGGCCGTGCACGGAAGGAGCGATCGTCATGGCGACCGATCTGACGCTCTATCTCGACGACCAACCCGGCGAGCTGGCCAGGGTCGGCGACGTGCTCGGCAAGGCGGGCACCAACATCGCGGGCCTGTGCGCGCTGACCACCGGTGGCGGGCAGGCCGAGGTGCACATCCTGGTGCAGGACGCCACGTCGGCGTTCGAGGCGCTGCAGGGCGCAGGCATCAAGATCGCCGCCGAGCAGGAGGTGATCGTGCTCGATGTGGAGGACCGGCCGGGAGCGCTCGGCGAGGTGGCGCACCGACTCGGAGCGGCGAAGGTCAACCTGACCACGGTCTACCTGGCGACCAATACCCGGCTTGTGCTCGCGGCCGACAACCTGGCCGAGGCCAAGGCCGCGCTCAGCTGATCAGCGCTTGAGCCAGCTCTGTACGGTGCTCAGGTCGCGGGTGTAGGCGGTCATGATGTCGTCGTGGTAGAGGGAACTGCCGCTGATCGCCTGGTCGCCCTGCCAGATCACCTGCACCCGGACGATGCCCTTGGCGTAGTAGTCGGTGCGGTCGACATCCCGACGGTGCCAGCCGCCCAATTCGGCCAATTCGGCAATCGCATGCCGCTCGTCGGTGGAACTCATCGGTGAGACGATACAGCGATGCTCGAGTTAGCGGTTCGGCAGGCCGATGTGACGCGACTCGAGGTCGACGCGATCGCCAACGCCGCCAACACACAGCTCAGGCACGGCGGCGGGGTGGCGGCCGCGATCGCGCGCGCTGGCGGTCCTGCGGTGCAGCGGGAGTCGACGGCCAAGGCGCCGATCGGCTTGGGCGAGGCGGTCGAGACCACGGCAGGAGATATGCCCGCGCGCTACGTCATCCACGCCGCGACGATGGAACTCGGCGGGCCGACCTCGGCGCAGATCATCGCCGACGCGACGCGGGCGACGCTGGTCAAGGCTGACGAGCTGGGTTGCCGGTCGCTGGCACTGGTCGCGTTCGGGACCGGTGTTGGCGGCTTCGGCCTCGACGAGGCGGCCAGGTTGATGGTCGACGTCGCCCGCGCACACCGGCCGCGTTCGCTCGAGCGGGTGGTGTTCGCGGTGCACGGCGACGAAGCCGAACGCGCGTTCCGCGACGCCGTGGCACAGTGACCGACGTCGCGACGATCGGTGTCGAGGAGGAGTTCTTCCTTGTCGACTGCGAAGACCGCGCGCCCCGACCGGCCGCGGCCGCGGTGGTCGCCAGGGCCGCGGCCGAACTCGGCGATCAGATTTCCGGCGAGTTCACCCGATATCAGGTCGAGATCAAGACGCGGGCGTGCGAGGACGCCAAGCAACTGCGCGCCGAACTCGCCGCCGCACGGGCCGCCGCGGTACATGCGGCCGCGTCAGAAGGCTTGCGGCTGTGCGCTTCCGGGACGCCGGTGCTCGATCACCGTGGCTTTCCGGCCGTCGGCGACCATCCGCGGTACCGCGCCGGGATCGCCCAGTACCGAACCATGCTCGATGACTTCATGGTCTGCTCACTGCACGTCCACGTCCACGTGGCGGACCGTCAGCACGCCGTATTGATCGGCAATCACCTGCGCCAGTGGCTGCCGCTTCTGCTGGCGGTGAGCGCCAATTCGCCGTTTCACCGCGGCGTCGACACGGGATACGTCGACTGGCGCGCGGTCATTCGCAGCCGCTTCCCCTGCCTCGGCCCGCCGCCGTACGCCGAATCACTGCGCCACCACGAGGAACTTGCAGCGGCGATGGCCGCCTCCGGTGCCATGCTCGACGCCGCGACGCCGTTCTGGGACATCCGGCCGAACCCGCACGTGCCGACGTTGGAACTCCGGTCGATGGACGTCACCGCCGACATCGACGACACCGTTGCGCTCGCGGTGTTGACGAGGGCGCTGGTGGCGACCGCCTCCGCCAGCGTGCTCGCGGGCGATCCGGGCCCGAGGACGGACAGCGAGTTGTTGCGTGCCGCGTATTGGCGCGCGGCCAGGGATGGCTGGACCGGTTGTGGCATCGATGCGTTGAGCGGACAGGTCCTGCCGGTGCCGGTGCAGATGGAACGACTGCTCGATCATGTCGGCGACGCTTTGCGTTGCGCCGGTGACGATGAGGTGGTGCGGGAGTTCGTCGGCAGGCTCGCCGGGCGGGGCACGGGGGCCGATCGGCAGCGCGCGTCGCTGGCGGAATCGGGCACGTTCGTCGGCGTGGTCGACGACGTGGTCACGCTGACGGCGCGAACGTGATGACCAGAACGTCGCGTCGGGCGGGCCGCGAAGGGTCGCGCGGCCGAATCGGTGAGACGCCGTGCAGCGTGCGCCGGTCGTCGCCGAGAAGCAGCGTGCCGGGGTCGGCCAGCGTGGTCGCGAGGATGGGCTCACCGGCCATGTCGGTGACGATGCTTCGCCCGCCGACGGCGTTGTCCCTGCCGATCAGCAGCGAGGTGACCAGCGTGACGCCGTCTCGGTGCATCCCCTCCGGCGTCGGTTGACCGGCGTCGCCCGTCGACGCCAACACCCGAAACGGCGTCACCTTGGCGTCCCATGTCGACGCGTCGTCGAGTGGCGTGGCCACATCGCCGAGTAGCGCCAGGATCCGTTGCAACAGTTGATCTTTCGCGAACCCATCAGTCAAGGATTCGAAGTGGCGGTCGGTGTCGATGTAGAGCGGATTGGAGTTCTCGGGCTGAATGAACGCACGGCACGCCACAGGGTCGAATGTGCGCTCGGCCGGGCGGAACGCGAAGTGGCCGTATCGACGTAGCCGCCGGGTACCCAGTTCCGCGGCGTAGGGGTCAGCCGCGAGGTGCTCCCAGTGCGCAGCGAACGACGCCCACTCGCAGTCGTCGAACCCCAGGAGGCCGCGGAGGTCGGCAGGCGCCAGCAGAGCGGCACCGACGTCTGCGAGCTGCTGTGCGATGTGGTTTGGCGGCATGACGCCAGTGGGATACCCACAAAAACCGCCGGGTCAGCCGGTCAGCGCCCGCCGCAGCATGTGCATCGCGACGGTCGTCGACCGTTCCCGGATGTCCGACCGATCGCCGGGCAACCGCAGCGTGCGGGTGGACGTGTGGCCGTCGGCGAGTTTCACGGTGAAGCACACCGTGCCGACCGGCTTGTCCTCGGTGCCGCCCCCCGGCCCGGCGATACCGGTGATCGCGACAGCGGTGTCGGCGCCGAAGCGGCGCAGCGCACCGTCGGCCATCGCTTCTGCGACCGGCTCCGACACCGCGCCGTGGGTGGCGATCAGGTCGGCGGGCACGCCGAGCAGTTCGGTCTTCGCGTCGTTGGCATACGCCACGACCGCACCGGCGACGTACGCCGACGAACCCGGCAGATCGGTCAGCCGCGCGGAAAGTAGCCCGCCTGTGCAGGATTCGGCCGTCGCGATGCGGCGCCCGGATAGCAGCTGGGCGATCTGATCGTCGACCCGTGACCCGTCCTCGGAGAAGATCTCGCGGCCGTGATGCTCGCGCAGTAGCTGCACCAGGTCCGCGTAAACCGTTGCGGCGTCGGGTTCGTAACGCGTGACGATCTCGAGTTCGCCGCGGCGCAGACAGGTGGTGATCTCCAGCCGGTCGAAGCCGTCGATGCGGTTCTCGGCTTCGCGCAGCGTCTCCGCCAACCCGGACTCCGGCAGCCCGAACATCCGGATCATGTCCTGGCGGTACGTGGTGCGTCCGGCGATCGCCCGCTGCACCGCCTCGGTCTCGACCGCCTGCGGCCACATCGGCTGCAGTTCGCGGGGCGGACCCGGCAGCACCACGATGGTCGGCTTGCCGGGGACGACGACGCCGGGCGCGGTGCCGACGGGGTTGATCACGTGCGCGCCGACCGGGATCATCGCCTGCTTGCGGTTGGCCGCGCGCACCGCGTCGATGTCGACGTTGTCGAAGCGGGCCATCAGCCGTTTGAGGATGTCGGTGATGCGGTCCTCGAGTGCCTGGTCGAGTACCAGGTCGAGACCGGCGAATTCGGCGACGGTCGCGACCGTCATGTCGTCGGCTGTCGGGCCGAGGCCACCGCTGGTGACGATCAGGTCCACTCCCTCGTCGGCGAGGAAGCGAAGCTGCGCCGCGATGTCGGCCTGCCGGTCGCCGCAGATCGTGATGTGGGCCAGTTCGACGCCGAGTTCCAGCAGCCGGTCGGCAATCCACGGGCCGTTGCGGTCCTGAACCCGTCCCGTAAGCACCTCGGTGCCGGTGACGACGATGCCCGCGCGTGCGCTCACGGTCATCGACATTACGGTAGGCCGGTAACCTCGTTCTCCGTGACGGCGCCCAAGTCCCTTCGAGAGCTGTTCGATCAGCTCGGCCTGCGGGAGGTGTCGTCGTCCGACGGCACCGTGGTGATGGAGATGCCGGTCGATGAGCGCACGGTCAACACCGCAGGCGGTCTGCAGGGCGGTTTGATCGCGACCATGGCCGACGTGACGGCAGGCCACCTGGCGTCGAGGTACACCTCGTTCGGGATGGGCATCGCGACCACCGATCTGTTCATCCGCTACCTACGCCCGATCAAGGTCGGTCCCGCGCGGGCGGTCGCCAAGATCCTGCGCACCGGTAAGCGGTCGGTGGTGGTGCAGGTCGACATCTACCGCGCCGACGACGACGAGGTCGGTGCGACAGCGACGGTCAACTTCGCCGCGGTGGACTGACTTCTTGTGCGCGAACGTTCCGTACCGCTCGAAATTTCGCGAAAATTTCGAGCGGTAACGAACGTTCGTCGCGAGGGCGGGCTCAGGTGACCGGTACCAGTTGCGGCGGGGTGTTGTAGCCCGTCACCCGCACCCAGTGCGGCGTCACACCGGTCCACGCCTGGCCGTGCAGTTCGACTGTCTCTCCGGGGAATACGGTGACGTAGTTGTCGCTGTATTCGACCGGCAGGATTTCGTCGCCGTCGGGCGTCGAGACGAGTTCGGCGCGTTCGAAGAACGCCACGTTCGGCGACGGGTTGTGCAGGCGGATGGTCACCCGGTTGTCGCTCGGGTCGGCGGCCCTGGACGCCGACACGTCCAGCGCCACCTTCGGCATCGAATTCAGCCCGGTCATGTCGGCCCAACTGGCCTGCTTCAGTTCGAACGCGAAATCGTTACTCGGATCGCCGATGTCGTCGAGTTGTTGGGACTGCCAATACACGTTCTCCGTGACAGGGTTTCCGGCCTTGTCGAGCAACTGGGCGCGCACGAACACCACGCTGGAATCGCGTGCCAGACGCGGAAGCGTCAACGCTTGTGTCACTCCCCCGGCGATCACGTTGATATTGTCCGCGCTTCGGTCGTCACGGAGCCGGCCCTGTAAGTCGTAGGTGCGCACCCGCACCGTCAAATTCGTTTGTTCTCTTGGCGTTTGGTTGACCACCGTGACGTTGGCGTGGTCGTGGTCGCCGGTGGCGTACGAGTCGAAGACGACCGAAAGCGGGCGCAAACCCTTCTTCGCGCCGTAATACGCGCCGCCCGGCCGCAGGTAGTAGTCGAAGATGTGCCCGAAGAACGACGGCCAGTGATTGTTGAGCATCCAGTAGATCGTCATCTTGTGGTTGTCCCAGCCGCCCGCGGCGAACGCCTCGAACTGGGCCCTGGTCGACTCGTAGTCCGCCAGTTGCGCCTTGCGCGCGAAGTCCTCGGCGCCGGTGGCCGTTCCGTACCTACGGTCGACGGCGCGCCGGATGCTGGTCAGCTTGGAGTTCCTGTCGTCCGAGCCGGCGTGGAAGTACCAGGTGTCGTTGATCGGCCAGAGCTTGTCGGGCGGGATGAACTTCTTCAGGCTGGCGAACGGCGGGATCTGTTCGTTGTCGCCCTGTTCTGCGGTCGCCCCTCTGGCGGCCGGATAGCGGCCGGAGAACCAGTAGCTGGGTGGCCGCCAACTGTAGGGCCCCAGCATCTGTATGCCGTCCCAGTCGCGATCGCCGGTGTGTGGGTCGACCGCCAATGAGGAGACAGTGTCAACGATCGCGTTGGGCCAGTGCAGATCCGACAGGATGCCATGGTATTCGGCGAGAACGTCCTGCGGCGGCTTGCCGTCGCTGCCGTTCGCCCAGACGAACGCAGACGGGTGGCTGCGCAGTTCCTCGATCTGCGACCGCAGGCTGTCCTGTGCGACGCGCTTGTCCTCGTCGTCCCACTGGTTCCACTTCTCCCACTGGTTGCAGCACATCCACCCGTACATCAACGGGATGCCCATCTCGTCGGCCATCTCGGTGATACGGTCGCCGGGGAACTTGCCCTCGAGGCGAATCATGTTGAGTCCGAGGTCTTTCACGTAGCCCAGGATCGCCGCGTCGCGGTTGGGGTCGCTGGCGTACAGCAGGTCCGGGGTGTAGGCCGCACCGCGGACCAGGAAGTCCTTGCCGTTCACCTTGAGGTAGAAGTTCCCGCCCTTTCCGACATCGGGGAACTGCTCGTCGTTGTCGCGGAACTGCTGTACGGAGCGGATGCCGAACCGCAGACTGCTGGTGTCGACCGGGCGATTGAATTGGCGGAACTCCAACCGCAGATCGTAGAGATCTGGCCTGCCCATCGTGTACGGCCACCACAGGTCGGGTTTGCGCACTGTGAGTTGGGCGAACTTGTCGGGAGTCAGGCTGACGTCGCGATGTTCGCCTGCGCCAAGGGTTTCGGGCTGCTCGACCACCACATCGGGCTTGCCCGGCCTGCTGATGGTTGCCCGCAACACGCCCCGCACCTGCTGGGCCGATGCGTTACGCAGGCTGCTGTAGATGGTGAGCTTCGCGGAATCCGTTCGTGGAAGCGGAAGTTGCGAGTTGACCGTCGAAGGACCGAGCACCACCGCGCCGGAGGTCTTCAGGTACACCGGTTTCCAGATGCCCGCATTGCGGTCGGGGACGAATGAATTGCCGTTCGCGGGATTCTTTCCGGGACCCTGATAGCCGATGTAGTTCCAGTTGATCCAGTCGTACCAACTGTCGGCGAGTTCCACGCCGTCGATGTCCTGCAGTGCGCGCTCGGGGGTGACCTTCACCGCCAATGCGTTGCCTTGCCCCTGGTTCACCCATCGCGACACGTCGACCTCGTGGCTGACGTGCATGCCCACAATCTGATCGCTGCCCGCGACGAGGTGCCCGTTCAACCAGATTTCGGCGCGGTAGTTGATGCCGGGGAACTCCAGCAGATAGGTGGTGTGACCCGCGGGCGCGGCGAACGTGGTGCGATACCACCAGTCCTGCTTGTAGAGGTCCTGCGGGACGGTCGCCATGTTGGTGCCGTAATACAGATCGGGGTAGGTGCCGTCCTGCTGCAGGGTCTGCAGGACGGTCGCGGGCATCCGAGGAATCGCATGCCAACCCGTCGCCTTGTAGTCGGGCCGGGACAGTGCGGCGCCGTCGGCGTGCACGTCGCGCGCCGAGACCAGGCTCCAGCCCCGGGCCAACTCGATCTGTCCCGGCGGGGGTCCCGGCTTGGCGAAATCCGGGAAGTCGGCCGCGCAGAGCAATAGCAGCAACGCAATGGACAGCAGGATTCGAAGGACGATGTGTCGACGTCGTCGCACCGGCCTCTGCTCGTCCACCGCATCACCGTACCTGCAGCCTGTGGTGCAGGCTCAGCCAAGCAGCGCAACGGAATTGGTGCCCGTCACTTCGTGCGCGCCAACACCTCCCGCACCAGCTCCAGCTGGGTACCCGGATGCAGGAAAGCGAACCGGCCCACCGTTTCGCCTTCCCACTTCGTCGGCGGGATGAAGGCCACCTGGTCGTCGTGCAGCCGCTGTGCCCAGGCGTCGTAGTCCTCGGGCTTCCACCCCAGCCTGCGGAACAGCACCACCCCGAGGTCGGGTTCGCGGATCAACTCAAGTTGCGGGGCTTGTTTGATCAGCTCGGCGGTCTGCCTCGCCAGCGCAACCGCCACCTCGATGGCTTGCCGGTATGCGTCAAGCCCGTACACCGCCATCGAGAACCACAGCGGCAACCCGCGGGCGCGGCGGGTCAGGTGGTAGGCGTAGTCGGAGGGGTTCCACTCGCCCTGCCCGGGATGGATGACGTCGAGATACGACGCGTCTTGGGTGTGGGTGGCGCGCGCCAGTTCAGGGTTGCGGTAGAGCAATGCGCAGCAGTCGAACGGGGTGAACAACCACTTGTGTGGGTCGAGGATGAACGAGTCCGCCTGCTCGAGGCCGACGTACTTCGGCTTCAGCGAGCGCGCGAAGATGCCGGAGCCGCCGTAAGCCCCGTCGACGTGAAACCACCAACCGCGTTCACGGGCCAATGCGCCGACGCCTGCCAGGTCGTCGATGATGCCCGCATTCGTCGTACCCGATGTGCACACCACCGCGGCGACGTTGGTTGCATCGGCGGGTACCGCCTGGCGGACGGTGTCCGCGGTGAGCCGGTGGTCCGGGGTCTCGACCACCAGCGCGTCCATTTCCAGCAGTCGCAGCGTGTTGACGATCGACGAATGCGCATCGCTGCCGACCACCACGCGCAGCCTGCCGGTGGCTCCGCGCTTCTTGGCGGTCTCACGCGCGACGGCCAAGGCCGACAGGTTGCCTGCCGAGCCGCCCGATACGAAGCAGCCGCCGGCGGTGGTTGGCAGGCCGGCCTCGTGAGCGATCACCCGCAGCACGCTGTTCTCGGCCGCGATTGCGCCGGAGGCCTCCAGCCACGAGATGCCCTGGATCGACGCGCAGGACACCAACATGTCGAACAGCAGGCTGGCCTTGGTCGGCGCGGCCGGGATGAAACCGAGGAACCGTGGACTGTCGGCCGAGATCACGCTTGGAGCGATCACCGAGGTGTAGACGCCGAGCACCTCGTCAGGTGGCCGCGGCTGAGCACGGATCACCCCGTCGAGCCGGTCGTAGAGTTCGTCGGCGGGCAGCAGACCCTTGTCGAGAGGCACCGGATCCATCCGCAGCCGATTCTCGGCGTACGCCAGCACACTGCGCACCATCTGTTCGGTGGTTTGGTCGACCTCGTGCACACCCGAAGTCTTGCACCGATAGCGCTACTTGTGCGGCACGTCGTTCGTCAGACCGCCGTCCATGACGTATTCGGCGCCGGTGGAGTAGCGGGACTCGTCGCTGGCGAGGAACACCACGAACGTCGCGACCTCTTCCGGCTGCCCCGGGCGGCCCAGCGGGATCCGCAACATGTTGTCCGGGAAGTGCTTCGTCATCGGGGTGCGGATGAAGCCCGGGTGCACCGAGTTCACCCGGATGTTGAACTGGCCGAGTTCCAGCGCCGCCGATTTGGTCAGCCCGCGCACCGCCCACTTGGACGCCACGTAGGGGTGCACCATCACGGCGCCGCGCAGCCCCTCGATCGAGGAGATGTTGATGATGGAGCCGCCGCCGTCGGCCTTCATCGCCTCGACCGAGGCCTGCATGCCGAGGAACGTTCCGGTCAGGTTGACGTCGATGACCTTCTGCCACTTGGCCATGTCGAACGAGCCGATCTGGCCCAGCGCCACCGTGCCCGCGTTGTTCACCAGCACGTTGAGCTTGCCGAAATCGTTGACCGCGGTGGCGACGGCGGCCTCCCAGTCATCGGCCTGCGTGACGTCGAGGTGGACGTAGCGCGCGGAGTCGCCGATCTCGTCGGCCAGCGCCTTGCCCTTGTCGTCGAGGATGTCGCCGATCACCACCTTGGCGCCCTCCGCGACCAGCGCCTTGGCATCCGCGGCTCCCATGCCCTGGGCCCCACCGCTGATGAGTGCAACTTTTCCGTCCACGCGTCCCATGGGGGGTCAGGCTACCGTGCGGGCGTGCTACAAGTAGAACCTGTTCCAGTTCTTGGGCGAGAGGAGCCCTCAGGATGGCGATCCGTGTCGCGCTCATCGGCACCGGCAACTGCGGCAGCCTCGCACTGAGGCAACTCGTGGCCGACGCGCGCTTCGAGTTGACCGATGTCTGGGTGTCCTCCGACGCCAAGGTGGGCCGCGACGCCGGCGAGCTGGCCGGGCTCGACGTGACAACCGGTGTCGCGGCGACCAACGACCTGGACGCGGTCATCGCCGCCCAGCCCGACTGCATCGTCTACTGCGCGATGGGCGACACCCGACTGCCCGACGCGATGGCCGACGTGCGCAAGATCCTCGCGGCGGGCATCGACGTCGTCGGGTCCGGCCTCGGCGTCCTGCAGTACCCGTGGCAGGTGATCCCCGACAAGTACATCCAGCGCGTGGAAGACGCTGCGCGAGAAGGCAATTCGACGGTGTTCTTCACCGGCGTCGACCCCGGGTTCGCCACCGACCTGTTGCCGTTCGCGCTGGCCGGAACCTGTCAGAGCATCGAGGCTGTGCGCACGATGGAGATCGCCGACTACGCGACCTACGACGGCGCGACCGTGATGTTCGAGGTGATGGGCTTCGGCAACGCGATCGGCGATCTGCCGATGCTCTATCAACCCGGCGTGCTCAGCATCGCGTGGGGCACCGCCATCCGGCAGCTGGCGGCGGGTCTTGGCATCGACGTCGACGAGATCAAGGACTCCGTCGAACAGGAGCCGGCGCCAGAGGACTTCGAGGTCGCCGTCGGCACCATCAAGAAGGGCACCGTCGCCGCGGTCCGCTTCCAGATCGAGGGCATGGTGCGCGGCAAGCCGGCGATCGTCGTCGAGCACATCACCCGGTTACGTCCGGATCTGCGGCCGGACTGGGCGCAGCCCGCGCAGCCCGGCGGGTCGTACCGCGTCGAGATCACCGGCGAGCCGTCGTACGTGATGGACATCTGCCCCACCAGCCGCAACGGCGACCACAACTACGCGGCCATCCTCGCGGCGGCCGGGCGGATCGTGAACGCCATTCCCGACGTGGTGGCCGCAGCACCGGGCATCCGGACCACACTCGATATGCCGCTGGTGACAGGGAAAGGTGTGTACACCGGCTAAGTAGGCTGGTGCGCGATGACCGTCGAGCCCCCGGTAGCAGACCCGATCGCGGAGATCAGCGCGGCCAAGGCCGGACCGCAGATCGGCGCGTTCTTCGACCTCGACGGCACGCTGGTGGACGGGTTCACCGCCACCGCACACGCCAGCGACCGGATCAAACGTAGGCAGGCCCGCATCGGTGAAGTGCTCGGCGTCATCGAGGCGTCGATGCGCTACCGACTGGGCAGGATGCGCTTCGAGCACCTGTTGACGCGGGCGGCCGGTTACCTGCGCGGCGAATCGCTGGCCGAACTCGACGAGTTGGGCCAACGGCTGTTCGTCGAACGCGTCGCGGCGCGGGTCTTCCCGACGATGCACGAGATCGTGCAGGCGCATCAGGCCCGCGGCCACACGGTGGTGCTGAGCTCGTCGGCGTTGACCATCCACGCCGAACCGGTGGCCCGTTACCTCGAGATCGGTCACGTGTTGTGCAACCACTTCGAGGTCGACGACGACGGCAGGCTCACCGGTCGGATCGCCAAACCTGTTGTCTGGGGCCGCAACAAGGCGACCGCGGTCTCGCAGTTCTGCGACGCCAACGACGTCGAGTTGCAACGCAGTTACTTCTATGCGGACGGCGACGAGGATGCGGCGCTGATGAAACTGGTCGGCCAGCCGCGCCCGGTGAACCCGCGGCCCGGTCTGGCCGCGGCCGCGGCGGAACACGGATGGCCGGTGCTGCAGGTGACCGGGACAGGCGGCCGCAGGCGGCGCTCCTTGCGCCGATTGGTCGGCTACGACTAGACCGCCCCTATCCCCCTATCGGTGCACAGTCGGCAATCCCCAATGCGGGGTTGGCAAATGCCGGTGCGCGCCCCATTCCCGCAGCATGCGCGTGGTCTCCAGAATGGCTTGCACCGGGTGGCCCGCCGGGCCGCCACCGCCTCAAGGAGACACGTCATGCACTTTTCCCGTCTTGGCGCATTGACCGCCGCCGCCGCTATTGCGTTGGGCGCATTGGTATCTGCGACCGCGCCCATCGCCAACGCCGAGAAGATCTCGGAGAAGACCATCAAGAGCGAATGCAAGTCCGCCGGTGGCACGTACACCTCGGTCGTCAAGGGTGGTACGCGCTTCTCGACCTGTGACTACAAGGACAATGAGGGCAACGGTTTCCGCGACTACTACGCCGACGGCGGGTACTACTCGACGCGGCCGCTGTAAGCCGCGCCGCCCGCTGGCCGAAAGTAGGGAACATGACGGATGTCATGTTCCCTACTTCGGGAACGAATCGGCCACCGGTGTGTTGCACCGGGCATGTTCGGCGTCATGCTGTACCCCGACGAACCGATAGACGTGCTGGTCGAGCGAATCGTCTGGCTCGAAAGTCTCGGTTTCGATCAGGTGTTCCTTCCCGATCACAGCGCCAACCTGAAGGACCGCCGAGCGCCGTGGTTCGACAGCTGGCCGTGCTCGCGGCGGGCGCGATGAACACGTCGCGCATCAGGCTTGGCGTCCTGGTCGCCAACCAGATCCTGCGCGCCCCAGCGCAATTGGCCAAGCAGGACCTGTGCAAACCCCGAGGCTGCCGATCACCGTCGGTGGGCAGTCGCCGACAGTGATTCGCGTCGCCGCGCAGTGCGCCGATGTCTGGAACACCCATGGCAGGCCGGGCGCGTCGGCCGATGAAGTCCTCGCCACCACCGCAGCACAGTCGCAGACCATTGACGTCGTCGCCGCAAGGGCCGGCCGGGAGCCCGCGTCGATACGCCGCTCCTACACGCTGTTCGGTCCGTGGGACCCGCCCGCGGGGCGTTACACCTACGAAGAGGTGTTCGCGAGCTTCGCGGCGATCGGTATCGATGACTTCGTCCTGGACTGGCCGGATGACGCAGACCTGGACTCTTTTGAAATCATGGCCCGCGACGTACTAAACTAGAACACGTTTCAGTTTCGCGACCGCCCCACCCGAGGAGCAGGCATGCACACCCCCATCTGCGACGAGCTCGGCATCGAGTTCCCGATCTTCGCGTTCACCCATTGCCGTGACGTCGTCGTCGCCGTCAGCAAGGCCGGCGGATTCGGGGTGCTCGGCGCGGTCGGCTTCACACCGGAACAGCTCGAGATCGAGCTGAAGTGGATCGACGAGAACATCGGCGATCACCCGTACGGCGTGGACATCGTGATCCCGAACAAGTACGAGGGCATGGACTCCGCCGACATGGATCCCGAGGTGCTGAAGAAGACGCTGAACGACCTGGTTCCGCAGGAGCACATCGACTTCGCCAAGAAGATCCTCGCCGACCACGGGGTGCCCGTCGAACACAGCGACGACGATGCGCTGCAACTGCTGGGCTGGACGGAGGCGACCGCGACCCCGCAGGTCGAGGTCGCGTTGGGCCATCCGAAGTGCACGCTGATCGCCAATGCGCTCGGCACGCCGCCCGCCGACATGATCAAGCACATCCACGACACCGGCCGTAAGGTCGCGGCGCTGTGCGGTTCGCCGTCGCAGGCCCGAAAGCACGCCGACGCCGGCGTCGACATCATCATCGCGCAGGGCGGCGAGGCGGGCGGCCACTGCGGCGACATCGGCTCCATCGTGTTGTGGCCGCAGGTCGTCAAGGAGGTCGCGCCGAAACCCGTGCTCGCCGCGGGCGGCATCGGCAGCGGCCAGCAGATCGCCGCGGCGCTGGCGCTCGGCGCACAGGGCGCGTGGACCGGATCGCAGTGGGTGATGGTCGAGGAGTCCGAGCACACCGACGTCCAGCATGCCGCCTACGCGAAGGCCACCAGCAAGGACACCGTCCGCAGTCGGTCGTTCACCGGCAAGCCGGCCCGGATGCTGCGCAACGACTGGACCGAGGCGTGGGAGGACCCGAACAACCCGAAGCCGCTCGGCATGCCGCTGCAGTACATGGTGTCCGGGATGGCCGTCGCGGCCACGCACAAGTACCCGAACGAGAGCGTCGACGTCGCGTTCAACCCGATCGGCCAGGTGGTCGGTCAGTTCACCAAGGTGGAGAAGTCCGCGGCGGTGATCGAGCGCTGGGTGCAGGAGTACCTCGAGGCGACCAACACGCTGAACGAACTCAACGAGGCTGCGTCTGTTTGATCGCCTCCGCGTCGGCCGGCTTCCTGCTGGCCGTGTTGTGGATGGACCTGATCTTCGACAGTCAGGTCCTCCGGCACCGCGGCGCCGACGTCTTGCCTGAAACCGTGATTGCGTCGGTCAGCAGTTATTACCGTCGCGCCACCACGCGGCCGATGAGCCTGCTCATCGCGGTCGTCATGCTGATTTTGTTGGGCGCGTTGGGGTTTCACTGGATGACCGGGGGTGAGCCGGTATGGCTGATGGTCGCGCTCACCGTGTTGGCGGGGGTGCCGATCATGCTGGCATTGACCCGCACCGTGCCGAACGCCGTTCGACTCGGAGCCGGCGCCGCGAGCCAACGTGAGCTGACCCGGCTGGCGCGCGCGATCTGTCTGGATCACGTGGTCTGTCTGGTCCTCATGTCGGCGTTTCTCGCGTTCTGGGTGAGCGTCTGACCCGCGGTGCGCCAAGCATTGGTTGTTCGGTGTCGATGCCGAAGACCTCGAACGCATCGAGGCCAAGATCGACGACATCAAGGACCGGTTGGGGCTGCCCACTCCCCCGCCCGGCTGACCGAAACCGCCCGCAGGGGGTCTGGTGGCGCGCCGACCCATTATGTAAGGTGTCATACATAGCCAGGTCGGACGAAGGGATCCCGGCATGCCCAGCCCCCGCGAGCGGATGGTCATCTCGGCCGCGCTGCTGATCCGGGAACGCGGGGCGCAAGCCACGGCGATCGCCGACGTGCTGGAGCACAGCGGTGCGCCGCGTGGTTCGGCGTATCACTACTTCCCCGGCGGACGCACGCAATTGCTCTGCGAGGCAATCGATTACGCAGCCGACTACATCGCCGCCAAGATCACCGATGCCGAATCCGGGCTACACGCGCTCGACGTCCTCGTCGAGTACTACCGCAAGCAACTGCTTCGCTCCGACTACCGCGCCGGTTGTCCGGTCGTCGCCGTGACGGTGGAGGCGGGCGACCCGGCGAAACCGGACGAGGCGTCAGCCGTGATCGACCGCGCCGCGGCCGCCTTCACCCGGTGGACCGGCCTGATCGCCCAGCGACTCTCGTCGGAGGGCACCTCAGCCGAGCAGGCCGCCGAACTGGCGATGCTGATCACCGCCTCGATCGAGGGTGCGATCGTCGTCGCCCGCGCGTCCCGCGACGTCAAACCCCTCGACCTCGTCCACAACCATTTGCGCGACCTGATTTCGGCCGCGACGTCGGAAAGGAAATCCCGTGAGCGCTGAGTGGCAGGCCACCGCGTGCATCCTCTGTGAGTGCAACTGCGGAATCGTCGTGCAACTGGACGACCGGAAGTTCGCCAAGATCCGCGGCGACAAGAGCCATCCCGCCTCGCAGGGCTACACCTGCAACAAGGCGCTGCGGTTGGACCACTATCAGAACAGCGGCAACCGGTTGACCTCCCCGATGCGCAGGCGGCCGGATGGCAGCTATGAGGAAATCGACTGGGATACAGCGATTTCCGAGATCGCAGCGGGATTCAAGCGCATCGCCGACAGCTACGGCGGCGACAAGATCTTCTACTACGGCGGCGGCGGGCAGGGTAATCATCTCGGCGGCGCATACAGCGGCGCCTTCCTCGGCGCGCTCGGTTCGCATTATCGTTCCAACGCGCTGGCGCAGGAGAAGACCGGAGAAGCGTGGGTGGACGCGCACCTCTACGGCGGTCATACCCGCGGCGAGTTCGAACATGCCGAGGTTTCGGTGTTCGTCGGCAAGAACCCGTGGATGTCGCAGAGTTTCCCGCGGGCCCGCACCGTGCTCAACGAGATCGCCAAGGATCCTGCTCGCGCGATGATCGTGATCGACCCGGTGCTCACCGACACCGCGAAGATGGCCGACATCCACCTGCGGGTGCGACCGGGCACCGATGCGTGGTGCCTCGCCGCGCTGGCCGCCGTGCTCGAGCAGGAAAACCTCTGTGACGAAACATTTCTCGCCGAACACGTCAACGGCGTCCAGCCCGTACGTGCCGCACTGCGCGACGTACCGATCGCGGATTACGCCGCGCGATGCGGCGTCGACGAGGAACTGATCCGCACCGCGGCGCGGCGCATCGCCGGCGCCGAAAGCGTGTCCGTGTTCGAGGATCTCGGCATCCAGCAGGCGCCCAACAGCACGCTGAGCTCGTATCTGAACAAGTTGCTGTGGATATTGACCGGCAACTTCGCCAAACGCGGTGGGCAACATCTGCATTCGTGGTTCGGACCGCTGTTCCGTCACACCCGTGGCGTCGGCCGCACCCCGGTGACCGGTGCGCCGATCGTCGGCGGCCTGATCCCCAGCAATTCAGTGCCGCAGGAGATCCTCACCGATCACCCGGACCGGTTCCGCGCGATGGTCGTGGAAAGCAGCAATCCGGCACACTCCCTTGCCGATTCGGCCGCATGCCGCAAGGCGTTCGAATCACTCGAGCTGATGGTGGTCATCGACGTCGCGATGACCGAGACCGCGCGGTTGGCCAGCTATGTGCTGCCTGCGGCCAGTCAGTACGAAAAGTGCGAGGCGACGTTCTTTAACCTGGAGTTCCCGCACAACACATTCCACCTTCGGCATCGGCTGCTCGAACCGCTCGAGGGCACGCTGCCCGAACCCGAGATCTGGGCGCGACTGATGCGCGCGCTCGGCGTCGTCGATGAGGCGGAGCTGCAGCCGCTGCGCGATGCGGCCGAACAGGGGTTGGCCGCCTACGCGCAGGCGTTCGTCGCCGCGGTCGCCGCCAATCCGCTGTTCGCCAAGGTGCTGCCGTTCGTCCTGTACGAAACGCTCGGGCCGACACTGCCCGACGGGCTCGCAGGCGCCGCGGCGCTGTGGGGTCTGGCGCAGAAGGCCGCAATGAAGTATCCGGACGCGGTTGCGCGTGCGGGCCACGCGGACGGCAATGCGCTGTTCGAGGCGATCCTCGCGGGTCGGTCCGGTGTGACGTTCACCGCGCACGAATACGACGACGACTGGCGGTTGGTGGCGCACGACGATCACAAGATCGCGCTGGACATGCCGGAGATGCTCGACGAGATGCGCCGACTGGCCGATGCGCCGACGGCGTTCACCTCACCCGAGTTCCCCATCGTGCTGTCCGCAGGCGAGCGGCGGGCCTACACGGCCAACGACATCCTGCGTGACCCGGCCTGGCGCAAGCGCGATGCCGACGGCGCACTGCGGGTCAGCGTCGAGGACGCGCAGATGCTCGGCCTGACCGACGGGGGCCGCGCGCGGATCACCACGGCCGCGGGCAGCGCCGAGGCGAGCGTGGAGATCAGCGAGGCGATGCTGCCCGGCCACGCGTCGCTACCGAACGGGTTCGGCGTGGATTACATCGACGCCGACGGTCGCGCGACAATCCCTGGGGTGGCGCCGAATTCGCTCACCTCATCGGAGTGGCGCGACGCGTTCGCGGGGACGCCATGGCACAAGCACGTCCCGGCGCGCATCGAGGCTGTGGCCACTGCGGCGATCGGCTAGGTCAGCAGTCGCTGCGTCGCTCGCTTCAGCACCTGCCCTCGGCTGCGGCCAGCGTGGTCGGCGGCGATGAAATGGCTGCCGATGGCGAGCGAGAAGGCCAGCAGGCTGCGAGCTTCCACGTCGTCGGGATCGTCACTGAACGTGCCGATCATCGTTCGCAGGTAAGCCATTCGGTTGTTGTCGACGCGGCGCAGGCGTTTGGCCACCGAGCGGTCACGTCTGGCCCAGTCGCGCACCGCGAGATCGATCGGCAGTAGGTCGGCCGAGAACGTCAGCATGCCCGCCCTGCGCACCTTCGTTCGGGCGTCGCCTCCCTCGGCCTCCACACGCGTGAGCACTTCGTCGGTGCTGGCGTGCTCCCACGCGTCGAGCAGCGCGTCCAGGAACACCTGACGGCTGGCGAAATGCCAGTAGAAGCCGCCCCTGGTGACGCCGAGCGATTTCGCCAGCAGGTCCACCCGAACCGCGTCCGGTCCGCCGGAGGCGAGCGCCTGCAGTCCGGCGTCGATCCACGCACTGCGCGGTGTGCGGGTCTGGGCGACCATCACGTCTCACTTTCGACAGGGCTTGACGCCGATCCGTCGTCAAGCATACAGTACTGTATGTTTGGTTCAGCGCACCTCGACACGACCGAACACACCTCGCGGCCGTGGCGAATTCACGCCATTGCCAGTGATTTCCGTGTTCTCGACGTGTGGGCTCTGCCCACGCCCGGCGGCCGGGGCGATTTCCCTCGCCTGGTGCATTTGATGGCCACTTTCGATCCCGCACGCACCTCGACGGTGGTGCGTGGATTGTTCGCCGTCCGATGGACGCTCGGCCGACTGTTCGGTCTCGACGGTCAGGATTCGGGTCTCGGGACCAGGGTGCCCAGCCTGCGCGACCGCGTGCCAGCCGAAATAGCCAACACCTCAGTGCATTTCGATACAGACGCGTTCACGCCGCTCTACGTCGCCGACGACGAGTTCGCCCTCGAGATCGCGAACCGGACCGTGCACGGTGTCCTGCACGTCGGCTGGGTGTCCGACGGTGCGGGCGGCCACCGCGGCCAGATGGCGATCCTGGTGAAACCGAACGGGGTCCTGGGCACGGCGTACCTGGTGGCGATCGCGCCGTTTCGGCATTTCATCGTCTATCCGCTGATGCTGCGTGACGTCGGGCGCGCGTGGCACATGGCAATGGAGGTCAACCGATGACCACTGATGTGCGTCAAATCGACGTCCCCCCAACGGTGCTGGCGTTGAGCACGCTGCCCCGCATCGACTACAGCGACGCCTTCGTCTTCGACCACAGCGGGGACGACAGCCCGGAGGACCTGATGCGCGGCGTCCTGGAGGGCGCGCCGCCCGCCGTTCGCGCCCAGCTGTTGTCCGGCTGGTCGGCCATCGGGTTGAAGGTGGCAGGCGGGTCGGACGGTTCGGTGCTCGGCTGGCAGGTCCGGCGATCGACGCCGGAGCATGTGCTCCTCGGCGCCGACTCGCGCATCGGAATGCCCGGCGAACTGCTGCTCAAGAAAGACGACGGTGCGCTGATCTTCTCGACCTTGGTGGCGCAGCGGAACCTGCTCGCGCGTGCAGTGTGGGCGGTCACGGAACCAGTGCACGTACGCGTGGTCCGCGATCTCCTCGCTCAGGCAGCCCAGCGACTGCGCGCCTGAATCAGGGCGCGGGCGGCGGCGGCGGCGCCAACCACGGGAACAGCGGCGGTGGTGCTGGTTCCGGTTCAGGCGCGGGCGCGGGCGGCGCCGCGTCGGCCGGTGCCAGCGGCGGGGTCGGATTCACCGGCATTCCGGCGGGCGGGACGGGAGTGGCGTTCATCGGCCGCTGCGTCAGCAGCAGCAGCGCGTCGCGCCCGGTGATCTCCTGGGTTTGATAGGCGTGCCACAGGTCGCGCAGATACGACCCGCGGTTCTGATTCGGGTCGGGCGTATCGGTGGTGCCCGGCGGCAGGTTCTCCGGGCTCGACAGATGCTGCGTGCCGTCCGGAGGCGTCGGCAGGGCGCCCGCCGCGGCCTGGACGGTGCCGTCGGGCGCAGGCCCGGGAGGCGGTGCGGGGGTCGGGATCGCCGGGTCGACGGGTGCGGGCCCAGGGAGTGGGACAGGATCGGCAAACGCCTGCGGCGCGCCAAGTGTCAATGCCATTCCGAGCGCTGTCGACGCAATGGTGAGCGCCATCGTCTCGCTGCTGATCCTCACCCGAGGCCCCCTTCCCGTGAGCGCGTTGAGCCGGTGCTACAGGGTGCTTCCGTTTGGCCGACAAAATTGTTACACCTGGGATAGCTGTGACCAAGGGAGTTAATGGATATTTTAGGCTCGGGAACGCGTTTCACTCGGAGATTGCCGTAACCGCCCGCACCGCCCCCCAACTGTGGTGTAGCAATGCGATAGAGCACTAGACAACGTCATCGAGGAGTGCATTTATGCCGTCCCCGGACCTCCCCCCCGGCTTCGACTTCACCGACCCCGACATCTACGCCGAGCGGCTGCCCATCGAGGAGTTGGCGCACATGCGCAAGGTGGCCCCGATTTGGTGGCAGAAGCAGGAGAGAGGCAATCTCGCATTCGGCGACGAGGGCTACTGGGTGGTGACCAAGCACAAGGACGTCAAGGAGATCTCCCGCCGCAGCGACGTCTTCTCAAGCAACAAGAAGACCGCGCTGCCGCGGTATCGCGACGAGGCCGATCCCGCGTCGTTGGAGGCGGGCAAGGTGGTGCTGCTCAACCAGGACGCCCCGCATCACACGCACCTGCGCAAGATCGTCTCGCGGGCATTCACTCCGCGGGCCATCGAATCACTGCGCGAAGAGCTGCGCGTGCGGGCGCACGATATCGTCAAGCGCGCCGCGGCCGAGGGGTCGGGTGATTTCGTCGAACAGGTGTCGTGTGAGCTGCCGCTGCAGGCGATCGCCGGTCTGATGGGCGTTCCCCAGGAGGACCGGATGAAGCTGTTCGACTGGTCGAATCAGATGGTCGGCGACCAGGACCCCGAATACGCCAGAAACGATCCGACGGCCGCCTCCGTCGAGCTCATCATGTACGGCATGCAGATGGCCGCGGAACGCGGCAAGAACCCCGGCGACGACCTGGTGACCAAACTGGTTCAGGCCGACGTCGAGGGCCACAAGCTCACCGACGACGAGTTCGGCTTCTTCGTGATCCTGCTCGCGGTCGCGGGCAACGAGACCACGCGCAACTCCATCACCCAGGGCATGATGGCGTTCACCGAATTCCCGGACCAGTGGGAGCTTTTCAAGGCCCAGCGCCCAGCCACCGCGGCCGACGAGATCGTCCGGTGGGCGACGCCGGTGACCTCATTCCAACGCACCGCGCTCGAGGACACCGAGCTGTCCGGAGTGCAGATCAAGAAGGGTGATCGGGTGGTGATGTTCTACCGCTCGGCGAATTTCGACGAGGACGTGTTCGACGATCCGTACACGTTCGACATTCTGCGAGACCCCAACCCGCACGTGGGGTTTGGCGGTACCGGCGCGCACTACTGCATCGGCGCCAACCTCGCGCGGATGACGATCGACCTGATCTTCAACGCGATCGCCGACGAAATGCCCAACCTGACGCCGATCTCCCCGCCGGAGCGGCTGCGTTCCGGCTGGCTCAACGGGATCAAGCACTGGCAGGTCGACTACACCGGGAACAGTCGGGCCGCGAGCTAGCCGTTGGGTAGTCGATGATCGAGCGCCAGTAGTCCTCGGGTACCTCGGCGCCCGACCGCAGCACGATCGCAAGGCCCGTGGCCATCGCGATGCCGAGCAGGCCGAGCCACAGCCCGGCCAGGCCGATGAGCACCCAGCACACCGCGGTCAGCATCGGCCACGGGGACAGCACGGCGAGCACAGGCGCGAAGAAGAACCCGGCGCCGATGTACCACGACGACCCCGCGCGGTCCGAGATCAGCACGAAACGCAGCCACCGGGGAATGTTCTGCTCGGTCCTCATGCTCACACGGTCCCGCCCGTAGGTAAGCAGTGCAATTACCTGACAGGTAGTGGCCGCGGTTTCGCACGGTACGCGACACTGGGCGCGTGACCACCCTCGTCCAGAGCCCGCCGTTCGGCTCGCTGATGCGTCAATGGCGGCAGCGCCGCCGGCTGTCCCAACTCGATCTCGCCATCGAGGCCGACGTCTCGGCCCGGCACGTCAGCTTCATCGAGACGGGCCGCTCGGCACCCAGCCGGGAGATGGTGCTGCGGCTGGCCGACGTGCTCGACGTGCCGCCGCGCGAGCAGAACCAACTGCTGATGGCCGCGGGCCTGGCACCGGTCTACCGCGAACGGTCGTTGGACGATCCCGACATGGCGGCCGTACGAGACGGCGTCGAGCGGGTCCTCAACGCCTACAACCCTTTTCCGTGTGTGGTGGTGGACAGGGGTTGGCAGATCGTGCACGCCAACGCCGGCGCCGCGGTGCTGCTCGACGGTGTCGCGCCGCACCTGTTGGAGCGGCCGAACGCGCTGCGCATCGCCGTGCATCCCGAGGGCCTGGCGCCGCGTATCCGCAACCTCGGGCAGTGGCGTCATCACCTGATCGACCGGTTGCGGCGTGAGGCCGCGGTCAGCGGCTCGGCCGAGTTGGCCGCGCTTCTCGCCGAGATCGAGTCCTACCCAGGCGGTTTGGCGGAAACGCGCGACCTCGGCGGTGTCGCGGTGCCGCTGGAGTTGTACGCCAAGGACGGGCAGGTGCTGACGTTCCTGAGCACCGTGACGACGTTCGGCACCGCGCTGGATCTGACCGCCGCCGAACTGAGCATCGAGGCGTTTCTTCCCGCGGACGAAATGACCGCCGCGGCGCTGCGCGGGTAATAGAGTCAGGCGGCATGCAGACCCGACACATGATGGTGACCGCGGCGGCGCTCGTGGTGGCGCTCGCCGGTTGCGGTGGGCAGCCGGCCGCGCTCGGCGGTACCACCGCGAAGGTGACTATTGACGGCAGGGACACCGGAAACCCGCACGCGGTGACGTGTTCACAGACGGGGTGGGCATGGACCATCGAAACCCCGCAGAAAGACAAGAGTTTCACCGCGGTCATCGGCACCGGAGACGAGGTCACCGTCAAATCGGTCGATTTCAAGGACTTTGGCGGGTTCTCAGGTACGTCTTGGGGCGACATCGGCAAGGCCGAGGTGACCGGGGTCGGTGGCAAGTACACGATCACCGGATCTGCGGACGGCAGCTTCAGCGACAACCCGGGCAAGGAAGTGACCGCGACCTTCAGGATCGAAGCCTCCTGCTGAGCACGTCGAGCGCGGCGGTGCACCAGTCGATGTTGGCCTGTTCGTACATGCGCCCGCCCATGAGCGTCAGATACGGGCCGATGCGTTCGGCGTCGAATTCGAAATCGTCGGCGTCACGGCCGTCGAGCATGTCGACGAGTAGCCGGTCGTAGCGGGCCAGCTTCACGCGCGCCCGGTCCAGGCGGGCCGTCAGCTGCGCGGCGACCGTATCCGCATCGCCGACATCGACGGCTTGGAGCTTGACCAACAATTCGTCGCGCATCGCCACCGGCTTGGCGGGCGTGCCGGTGAAGTCCGCCAGCTCCGCGCGGCCCGCCGCCGTGAGGGTGAACACCCGCTTGTCGGGTCTGCGCTGCTGGCGCACCAGGCGCGCCTCGACGAGCCCGTCGGCTTGGAGTCGGTCGAGTTCGCGATACAGCTGCTGGGGCGTCGCCGACCAGAAGTTGGCGACCGACACGTCGAAACGCTTGGCGAGCTGATAACCCGACGCCTCGCCCTCCAACAGCGCGGCCAGCACGGCGTGGCGCAATGCCATCTGGACAGCCTCCCCAGCACCGGTTAGTGTAATTTGCACCTATTCAACTAATTGACTATTGAGGTGGTCAAGTGGTGCACCCATTCCGTCGCGCCATCGAAGCGCGCGATATCGACGCGGCCGTCGCTCTGATGCGCGATGACGTGGTGTTTCGCAGCCCCGCCGTGTACAAGCCGTACCACGGGGCCGACGCGGTGCGCCGCATCCTGGAAGCCGTGATCGCAGTGTTCGAGGACTTCCGCTACGTCCGCGAGATCGGTGCAGAGGACGCACGCGACCACGCGCTGGTCTTCGAGGCCAGGGTCGGCGACAAGCAGATCGAAGGATGCGACTTCATCCGCCTCGACGAGCACGGCGCGATCAGCGAGTTCACGGTGATGGTCCGGCCGATGTCGGGGCTGCTCGCACTGGCCGAGGCGATGAAGGTACAGCTCTCGCGCGTGTAGCGTTCGCCCGAGCTGGGCAACTGGTAAGACCACTTGACCTCTGGCCTGTCTGGCTGGCAAGCTGCGGACATGGCCCTGCAACCGGTGAACCGCCGCTCGGTGCCCGAGGACGTCTTCGAGCAGATCGTCACCGAGGTGCTCAGCGGCGAAATGCAACCCGGCGAGGCACTGCCGAGCGAGCGCAGGCTGGCCGAGGTGCTCGGGGTGTCGCGCCCCGCCGTGCGCGAGGCACTGAAGCGGCTGACCGCCGCAGGCCTGGTGGAAGTGCGGCAGGGCGACGCCACCACCGTGCGTGACTTCCGCAGACACGCCGGACTCGACCTGCTCCCCCGGCTGCTGATCCGCGCAGGCGAACTCGACCTGTCCGTCGTGCGCAGCATCCTGGAAACCCGACTTCACAACGGGCCCAAGGTCGCCGAGTTGGCGGCGGCGCGTCGCCCGCAGGAACTCGCGGGGCTTCTCGACGACGTGCTGGCAAAGTTGGCGGACGAGAAGGATCCCGTCGAGCAACAGCGTCTGGCGCTGACGTTCTGGGACCACATCGTCGACGGCGCGGACTCGATCGCGTTCCGGTTGATGTACAACACGTTGCGCGCGACGTACGAGCCCGCGCTCGCGGCGCTGGCCACCGTGATGGCGGACGAGGTCGGCCGACCCGACGCCTACCGCGAACTCGTCGACGCGATCGCCGCGGGCGATCCGCCGCGCGCGCGCACGGCCGCACAGGACCTGCTCGAACCCGCCACCACGGTGCTGCTGAGCGTTATCGACAATCTGAAGGAGCAGCGATGACCACCTCGACCGACCGGCCCACCCGCAGAGGCTTCACCCTCGCCGATGCCGGCCGCGAGTTCTGGAAACACCCGTCCCCCTGGATGATCGGCGTCGTCTTCGTCGCGACGTTGACCGCGCGGATCGTCGTCGGCGACTGGCAGGTCAGCGACGTGTTGGTGCCCCTGGTGATGGTCGCGCTGTTTCCGTTCTTCGAGTGGATCATTCACGTGTTCATCCTGCACTGGCGGCCGAAGCGGGTCGGCAGGCTGACCGTCGATCCGCTGCTCGCCCGCGAACACCGGGCCCACCACATGGAGCCACGCAACGTCCCACTGATCTTCATCCCGTGGAAATCGCTTGTGTCGTGGGTGCTTCCGCTCACCGTCGCCGTCGCACTGCTGGCGTTCCCGCGCCTCGGCATGGGACTGACCTACCTCGTGTTCATCGCCGCGATGGGGCTGGTCTACGAATGGACCCATTACCTCATCCACAGCGACTACAAACCGAAAACCGCTGTGTATCGGGCGGTTTGGCGTAATCACCGCAATCACCACTTCAAGAACGAGCACTACTGGTTCACGGTGACCAGTTCGGGCACCGCCGACCGGGTGCTCGGCACCTACCCCGACATCGCCACCGTCGCGACATCACCGACCGCGAAGAACCTGCACGCCGATGTCGCGTAGCGCTACTGGACGATGATCGGGTCCCCGATGTTCACCGTGTTGTAGTACCACGCGGCATTGTCGGGGCTGAGGTTGATGCAACCGTGGCTGACGTTCGAATTGCCCTGTGACGCCACCGACCACGGCGCGGAATGGACATAGACGCCGCCCCACGTGACGCGAACGGCATTGTTGACGGTCAGCTTGTAACCCTCGGGATCCGACAACGGAATGCCGATGGTGCGCGAATCCATGATGACGACGGACTGCTTCTCCAGCGCCGAGAAGGTGCCCTTCGGCGTCGGGAACTTCGGCTTGCCCATGGATGCGGGCATCTGCCGCGCCACCTGGCCGTCGATGCTGACGGTGAACGTGTGCGCGTTGACGTCCGCGACGCCGACTGTCGTAGTACCGGTCTCGAAGGATGTCTTCGCGCCGCCCGCGGTCACCATGATGGTCGAGTGAGCGGGCCAGAACCCCGACGGATTCCATTGCACGACACGATCATTGAGCCAACTGAAGGAACCGGCGGGAGTCGCGGGAGAGCTGAACGAAATGGTGCGTTCGGCGCCTGCACGGTCGGCGATCGACTGGGCGAACGTCACCGTCACCGGCATCGCCACGCCGACCTTCTGGCCGGACGCGGGGGTGATGCTCACGACGTCAGTGGGCGTGGTGACGCTCGCCGCACCGGTGGTGACGGATTCGGCGAGGGCGATTGCTGCAATCCCCAACACGACAAGCAGATTACGAACGGCTCTACGCACTTTCACAATTCCTCCGTGGTGGACACCTCAGCAAGCTTCCATCCTAGTTGGCCGCCGTCGAATCCCCGGGAAGCTGCAAGTCAGGCCCGGTTCGCATGTCGCGTCAACGCACAAGGGCTACGGCGCGGTTGATGCCAAGCAGTGTGTAACCGAGTGCGAGCACACCGCAGGCGAGCACACAGATGTTCACGACCACCGACGCCGTACCGATGCTTCCCGGGTCGAGGAAGTAGTACGGCGCACGCCTGCCCACGTGGTTCAGCACGAGCAGCGCCAGCACCAGATATGCCGTCGGATAGACCAACCACGCCACCGGTTGCCACCACCGGACCTGCGCCTGATCCCGGCCGACCAACAGCCAATCGGTCAGGGCCAGCACGGGAACGACGACATGCAACAGCAAGTTCGCCGGCGTGTAACCCATGCTGCGTTCGGTCAGGAACAGATTCCAGATGACGCCCGCGATCAACACGTAGAGCACCACCGCGCCGCGCAGTCCCACCCTGGCGTCCGCGCGCGGCCACGCGAGCGACCACACGTAGTACCCGGCGGCGAGCACATTGGCTTGATAGGTGAACGTGCTGAGTCGCCACAGCAGACCCGACCGCGTTGACGTCGCCACCACGACCAGGGCGAGAGCCACTGCCACCACGATGGCGACGCGCAGCGTCACCCGAAGCACCTGCACGTCTGCGAGAGTATCCGCGCGGATCAGGCGGGCGGGAGCACCGGCGGGGCGTCCGGCGACGGCGGAACCGCCGCCGGATCGGCGGGCGGCGCAACGTCCGGAGGGGGCGGCACCGGCGGGGCCGCATGCTCCGGCGGCAAAGGCCCGTCGGCGGGCGGCGCGGGCACAGCCGCGGGATCGGGTGGCACACCGTCGGCCGGGGGCGTGTCCGGCACGGGCGCGGGTGCCTCCGGGAGGCTGACGGGTGTCTCGCTGTAGACCGGCGGTGGGTCCTCCGCGGGCGGCGCCTCCGGCGGTTCGGGCTGCGGGGGCACCTCTTCGACGACCGGTGCGGGCGGCGCGACGGCGACCGGCGCCTGGTACCGCGTGACGTCCGCCGGCGTCTCCTGGGTGACCTTGGCTGCGGGCCGTGGTTCCGCCGTGGCGTTGTCCCGCTTGGGAACCAGCTGCAGGCTGACCGCGACCGATGCGGAGACCGTGAACGTCAGCACCCCGGCCACCAATAACGCCAGCGGGCCCGCCTGGCCGAGCTGCCGGCGACGGGGCTGCGCAGCGGGCTGCTCGCCGAAGTGGTGGGCATCGTCGAGGTGGCTGAAGTCGACGTTCTGCGCGGAGGCCAGCGCCGCGCCCCGCGCGAGAGCGAGTTGCGCTTCTGCCGGCGCGAACACCGGTACAGCCAGCGCTTCCTCGAGGACGGGCATCAACTCGTCATCGCCACCGGAGCCGACCATGACCAGCGCCTCGGGCTGCCAGTCGGCCCGGGCGAACAGGCTGCTCAACCAGCGGATGAGGTCGTCCTCGCTGACGATCCTGCGATTGACCGACGTCTGCACCGCGCCGTCGCGCAGGTGCACGATCAACGTGATCACGGTTTCGGGCTCGAGCACGCACACCGCGGTGGTGCCGAAACCGATGACCTCTGCGATGCCGCGGGCCAACGCCTCGGTGGCCTCGGGCAGCCGGACCGGCACCACGTTGTCGAACCCCGAGTCGGTCAACGACTTCAGCAACAGCGAGGCCTCGGCGTTGGCGTCGTCGCTCCAGGTCACCCCGATCGAGTGCAGCCGATGACCGGACGTGAGCGCGATCGCCTCACTGCGCCGCACCGCGGCCGTCGCCTGTCGAGAGGTCTGGACGGCGTCGCACCGGCCCCGGAATCCCACCTCGAACGCATTGCGGTCCATCGTGGCGCCGTCGGCGTCCTGCCCTTCGACAAGGACCAGGCCGACGGCGGACGGCGTTACCGATAAGCCGAGTACGGCGTCCACTCACACCCCTTCGGACGTCCACCTGTCGGGGTGACACTACCTGCACCCGGCGCCGCAGGCTCATCGGGCGTTGCGCGACCGCCGGTTGCGCGAAAATCGAAATGTGCTGTGCCCCAAGAAAGTCCTGCGCATCCCATCGTGGTCTATTTGCCGACGAAACGATTGACGCGATCCGCCACGTGCCGTCCGAGGGGGCCAACCTCTTCGGCGTCGAGTTGTGGGAGCGCTTCCCCTTCTACGGAATGCTCACCATCCTCGGCTACTACCGGGCGGCTGGATCGCCGACCGGTTGCTCGGCATGGAACGCACCGTGTTCTACGGCGGCGTGGTCGTGCCCGCGGTGTACTCGGACGAACGGATGAACTGGTCGACCTTCGGATGGACCGCACCGTCGAACTGGATCGGATCCATCGAACCGTCTGGATCATCGCGCTGTCACCACTTTTCGCGATCATGTGGACGCGACTGGGTAACCGGGCGCCGACCACGCCGCGTAAGTTCGCCTACGGCGTGATCGGGGCGGGTCTGGCCTTCCTGATGTTTCTGCTCGTCGTCGGCATCATGGCGGTCTTCTCGGTCGGCCTCGGCACCTCGATGTCAGGCGTGCTGGCCCGGTACTACGATCCCGCGCACGAATTCGCCTACTTCGGAATCATCGGCGCCGTAGCAATTTTGGTCGGTGTAGTGGCCTTCGCCATCGCGCCGTGGATCAGCCGACTGATTCAGGGCGTGCACTAGCGGCGGCGTGGCCAAAGCGTGATCTGACCGAAACCGCAATCGCCCTTCGCCGAGGTCAGCATGGGAATCGGATCGCGGAGGAGGTTGACCGATGTCGATAGCTGCACCGATTGACGCGATAGACATCGGCGACCCGCCGCGGGCCGACGCCGTCGAACACGGCGTGGTGGCGGTGCGCAACTACGGATTCGGCCGTTCGGAGGCCGCCTGCTCCTGCGGGTGGGCGGGCCGGCGCCGGTACCTCAAGGCCGCCGCGGAACAGGACGCGTGGATGCACTCTGTGCACCAGCGGTGCGATATCGCTGTGCCCCTGGTGATTCCGTTCCCGGCAGCCTGAGTCAGCCCGCCAGGATCTCCCTCAGCATCTGCGGTTCGATGTTGCCGCCGGACAGCACGATCACGGTGCGACCGGCCGGCGTCGCGCCCTTTCGGTAGGCCGCCAACGCCACCGCACCGCTGGGTTCGGCCACCAGATGCGCGCGATGCGCGAGTTCACGCACGGCATCGCGAATCTCGTTCTCCGACACCGTGATCAGATCGTCGAGCACCTTCTGCAGGTGTGCGAACGTCAACTCGGACGGTTGTGACCGAAGGCCGTCGGCGATGGTCCGGTTCCTATCCTCGATGGTCCAGTCCACCCGGTGCCCGGCGCGAAGGGACTCGGCGGCGTCGGCCGCCAACTCCGGTTCGACGCCGAACACCCGGGCATCGGGACAGAGCGCCTTGATCGCGGTGCCGATGCCCGACGCCAGTCCCCCGCCGCTGACCGGAACGATCACGTTGTCGACGGCGGGCAGATCCTCGGCGATCTCGAGGCCGATGGTGCCCTGCCCGGCGATGACGTCCGGATGGTCGAACGGCGGCACCAGCACCCCGCCGGTGCGCTCGAGGACCTCTTCGGCCACCTTCTCGCGCTGGCCCGCACCGCACAACACCACCTCGGCGCCGTGGCTGCGGGTGGCCGCCACCTTGATGTCGGGTGTCTCCGCCGGCATCACAATGTGCGCGGGCACGCCGTAGACCGCCGCCGCGTACGCCACCGCCTGCGCGTGGTTGCCGCTCGAATATGCGACCACGCCGCGGGTCCGCACGGATTCGTCGAGGTGCCCGATCGCGTTGAACGCGCCGCGGACCTTGAACGCGCCGATCGACTGCAGGTTCTCGGGCTTGATCCACAACGGGCGGTCGTCATCGGCCCAGCCCGCGGGCACCAACGGCGTGCGAAGGATGTAGGGGCGGACCAGTTCGGCGGCGGCGCGAATGTCGTCGATGGTTACCAGCTGCACCGGACCAGTCTGCCCGATCGGCTGATCATGACCTGGTCGCGGTGAAGCTGCTGCTGGCCGCCGACTCGGAGTCGACGTGGAAACCCCTGCCCGCCAGCAGCCGACGGAAGAACTCGGCGCTGACCTTCGCCGGCAGCCGCACGCCGTATTGCCGGGAGAACACCCGGCCCTGCGGCAGCACCACCGCCGCCGGGCCGCCGGGTGGCGGGGTGAAGGTGATGGTGGTGCCGTCGGCTGAAACCGACGAATACTCGTAATCCAGTAGCGATGCCCAGCCCCCGCCGCTTCGGACCGATACCGAACCGTCGGGATGAACCTGAAACTCCATGCCCCGCTTGACGAATGGTGCCAAGTTGACGAACAGCAGCAGCAGGCCGGGAATCAACAGGATGAACAATGCGTAGGCGTGCGTCTTCTCCAGTTCGGCGTCATAGGTCGGAGCGATCATCTCGGCGATCCAGCCCTCGATGAAGACGCCGATGTCCGTGAACACCTCACCGACCGTGGCCCGTCCGGTCGACACGTCGTAGATCGCGGCCATCGCACCGGCGATCCCGCCAAGGGTGAGCAGCCCGCCGAACAACACCAACCCCCAACTGGTTCGGGACACGAACGCGCCGAGCAGATGAGTCGGCTCGCGCAGTTCGTACTTCGGTCCGCCAAGCGGTTTCGCCATACACCAGATGCTGATCGCGATCGCGGCGATCAGTGCCAGCCACTCCAGAGGCGAGAAGTACACGCTCTGCGAGTTGAAGACCGCAAGGCCGAGAAACGTCAGCCACGCGATCCACCGCAAGGCCCGCTGCCACCACGTGATCCGGCGCTCAACGGTGTCCTCCGGCTGCCGCCGCGGCTGGCGCCCATCGGTGGCCGGGGTCGGCGCCTGCCAACGGTCGCTGCCGGTCACGCGAAGATGGTAGCGTCGCCAACCACAACGGATGGGCGCTACAGCAAACCTTCTCATGTGAGGCCGTGACGGTGTACTCGTACCCGGTGGTGCCGCGCTACGCGGAAATCGACCAGCAGGGCGTGGTGTTCAACGGCCACTACCTCACCTGGTTTGACGAGGCGTGCGCCGGCTTTCTCGAACACCTCGGTGTCACCTACCCGGGACTGATCCGCTCCGGACACGACATTCAGGTCGTGCACAGCGACATCGATTATCTGGCAGGGGTTCGCTGGGGCGATGCGGTGCGCGTTGCCGTGCACTGTGAGCGGATCGGAACCACCAGTTTCACGCTCGGATTCACCGTGTTGCGGAGCACCGGCGAGGCGGCCGAACACACCGCTGTCCGCGGACGCAACACCTACGTGGTGGTGTCGACGGACGACTGGGCCAAGCGGCCGATCCCCGACAGGCTGCGCGACGCGTTGGCCAAACCCTTGCAGGTGTGAGCGGTACGGTTTTGGCATGGGCCACGATCACGATCACCAACGCGAGCTACCGCCCGGCATGGCCGAGCAACTCGAGTTGGCTTACGCCGGGATGGTGTCCTTCGGGCACCGCCCGTTCCTCACCGAGGTCGGGCAGTTGGAGTCGTGGCGACCCGACGTCGCGATCGTCGGCGCACCGTTCGACATCTCCACCACGAACCGGCCAGGCGCCCGGTTCGGGCCGCGCGCGATCCGCGCCACCGCCTATGAACCGGGCACCTACCATCTCGACCTCGGGTTGGAGATCTTCGACTGGCTCGAGGTCGTCGACTTCGGCGACGCGTACTGCCCACACGGCCAAACCGAGGTGTCGCACAACAACATTCGCGAGCGCGTCCATGCAGTCGCGTCGCGGGGCGTCGTTCCGGTGATCCTCGGCGGCGACCACTCGATCACATGGCCGGCCGCCACCGCGGTCGCCGACGTGCACGGGTACGGCAACGTCGGGATCGTGCACTTCGACGCGCACGCCGACACCGCCGACCAGATCGAAGGCAACCTGGCCAGCCACGGCACCCCGATGCGCAGGCTGATCGAGTCAGGTGCAGTGCCGGGCACCCACTTCGTCCAGGTCGGCCTGCGCGGATACTGGCCACCGCAGGACACCTTCGAGTGGATGCTCGAACAGGGCATGACGTGGCACACCATGCAGGAGATCTGGGACCGCGGATTCAAAGCGGTGATGCGCGACGCGGTCAGCGAGGCGCTCGCCAAAGCCGACAAGCTCTACGTGTCCGTGGACATCGACGTACTCGACCCGGCGCACGCCCCCGGCACCGGCACCCCCGAACCCGGCGGCATCACGAGCGCCGACCTGCTGAGGATGGTGCGCCAACTCTGCTACGAGCACGACGTCGCGGGCGTCGACGTGGTCGAGGTGGCGCCCGCCTACGACCACGCGGAACTGACGGTCAACGCCGCGCACCGCGTGGTGTTCGAAGCGCTCGCAGGCATGGCCGCGCGCCGCCGTGACGCCGCTTCGGCGAAACCCGGACCGCCGGCAAGGTAGATCTCGTGGACCTGCTAGATCGGCTCCGCGTCGACGTGCCGGTCGCGCAGGCGGGAATGGGCGGTGGGCTCGCCGGCCCCGAGTTGGCCGCGGCGGTGGCTGCCGCCGGAGGCCTTGGAACGCTCGGCCTGTTGCCACCCGCGCAGTTGCGCACCGCCATCAGCGACGTGCGCGACGCCGTCCCCGACCGCGCAGTGGCGGTCAACCTGTTGATGCCGTTCGTCCGCCGCAAGCACGTCGAGGTGTGCATCCAATCGCGAATCGACGTGGCCGTCATCGCGTTTGGGATGGACCGCAATCTGGTCCAGCGACTCTCCGAACAAGGCGTGTTCGTATTCGTCATGGTCGGCACCGAGGAGGAAGCGCAGCGGGCGTGCAGTTGCGGCGCCAACGGTCTGATCGCCCAGGGTGGCGAGGCAGGCGGGCATCTCTCCGGGACAACCCCCGCGCTGGACTTCCTGCCCCGCGCGCTCGCGGTGGCTCGGGGAAGGCCGGTGCTGCTGGCGGGCGGTGTGGCGACCGCCGAGGACACCCGTGCGGCGATGGCCGCCGGGGCCGCAGGGGTGGTGGCTGGCACCAGGTTCCTGCTGACCGACGAGTCCCGCGCGCATCCGGCGTATCAACGCCGAATCCTGAATGCGGACAAGACGATTCGGACGACGCTGTTCGGAATGGGCTGGCCGCTGGCGCACCGTGTGGTGGCCAACGCGGCGACCGAGCGGTGGTGTCGCGGCGACGGGCGGGCCCGGTTGCTGCCGCGAATGATCAACGCGGGCAGCGGCAAGCTCGCCAGGTTCCCTGACCGGGCGGTCGGGTCGGTGCTGCGCATGCAGACGCGAATACTGCCGTTCTTCTCCCCCATCACTCCGACGGTCGACATGCCGGAATCGGTGGTCGACCACACGGCCCTGTACGCCGGTGACAGCGTGCTGAGGATGACATCCGTCATATCCGCGCAGAAGGCGGTGACGGAGTTGGCGCCCAAGTGAACAATGAACCTATGAACGGAGTCCTGTTCTTCGACGGGGCCTGCGGCATGTGCACGCGGTCGGTCTACTTTCTCGTCAGGCACGACAGGACAGGCAACGTCGTGACCGAGCCGTTGCAGAGCCCTGGCGTGGCCGCGCGACTGGGAATTAGAGATGACGAGGTGCTGCAGGCGATGCGGTGGCTGGACGACTCCGGCGCCGTCTACGCCGGCGCTGAGGCGTGGGCCGCAGCCTGGTCGGTCGCGCTCGGCACCCACCTGCCGCTGCTGATCTACCGCACCCCAGGTATCCGGTTCGTCCAGGACGCGGTGTACCGCTGGGTAGCCAGTCACCGCTACCGCTTCCGTGGCACGACGCCGTACTGCCAGTCGCATCCCGTTGCCTGCTGACAGCCCGGAAACGGTTGTCCGCCAGTCTGATCCGGTGATCAGACCGACCGATCCCGACGACCTGGACGCGGTCGGCGCAATCTACGCCCACTACGTGCAGGCCGGCGTCGCGACATTCGAGCTCGTCGCACCGGACGCGGCGGAGTGGCGACGTCGGTTTAGCGGCGTGCGGGATGCGGGTCTGCCGTTCCTCACAGCGACGCTGGACGGCAGGGTGGTCGGCTACGCCTATTGCGGGCCGTGGAAGAGCAGGCCCGCCTACCGGCACACTGTGGAGGACTCCATCTACGTCTCGCCGGACGCCGCGGGCCGCGGGGTCGGCGGCCGACTCCTCGACGCGCTGCTCGAGCATTGCGCGGTCGCGGGGGTCCGCGAGGTCATCGCGGTGATCGTCGACAGCGGCGACGCGGCATCGCTGGCGCTGCACCGCGATCGCGGATTCGTCGACGCGGGCAGGCTCACCCGGGTCGGCTTCAAGCACGGCCGATGGCTGGACACCGTGCTGCTGCAGCGCAGCCTGGCCGCTCAGCCCAGCTGATCGGTCACCTCGCGCCAGACGGGGTTGTCGTTGCGATGGTCGGCGGTGTTGCGGCATTCGCCATAGAGCTTCATGGTGGCGAAGCCGTGGTCGTCGAGGTTGCGATAGAAGATCGCCGTGACCCCGTCCCTGGTCAGCTTCTGACCGAAGTGCTCGGCCGTCGAAGCGGCGGGCGTCCAGCCGTGCGCCGTCAGCGAAGCAGCCACGTCGCGCAGGTACTTCACCGAATTGTTCTGCGGCAGAGCAAAGTTGAGATAGATCACGGCCTGATACGGCGGCTCGGTCTCGTTCTGGCACGACACGAACGCATAGCCGCCGGAAACGTCCTGTAAATCCGCGATGCCGCGGATCTGCCTCGCCGACGTCAGCACCTGCCCGACGGACTGCGCATCGGTCATCGGCTCGCCCTGGACCGACACCTCGTCGTCGTCGCGGCCGGTGAGCCAGAGCAGGCCCGCTGTCACCGCCAGCACCGCCGCGAAGGCCGACAACACCAGCACGGCGGTTCGCGACGAGGTCAGCCGGCCGGTCATCGCGGCCTACCGACCCGCGATCCCGCTGATCAACCGGTCGCAGAGCGCCTCCATCTCCGTGCGCGCCTGATCCGGATCGGCCGCGCGGGAGACGAACAGCGCCGCCTCGTCCAGCGCCCCGAGCAGCACGTGGGCGGCCGGCCGCAGCGGCTGGTCGGGGATGGCCCCTTCGGCAACCGCGTGCGCCAACATGCCCTCGATCACCCCGAGGCCGTACTTGACCCCGACCGCACGCCACCGCTCCCAGCCCAGCACCGCGGGCGCGTCGATCAGCACGATGCGCGCGACGTCGGGCGCCGAGCAACGTTCGAGGAAAAGCCGAGCCCCCAGTCGCATGCCCGCCAGCGCGTCGGCCGGTTGGCACTCCGCGATCTGCCGGGCGATGTCGGTGACCAGATCGCGTTCGACCTCCTCGTAGACCGATGCGAACAACGCCGCCTTGTCGTCGAACTGGTGGTACAGCGCGCCGCGTGTCACGCCGGCCGCGGCCACGATGGCCTGCGTCGACACGTCCGCAAAGCCTTTGTCGGCGAACAACTTTCGGGCAGCCTCAAGCAGAACCGCGCGCGTCGCGGCGGTGCGTTCGGCCTGGGTGCGCCGGACCGGCACCACCTCGTCGTTGACTTTCATACAGCCTGCACGTAACTTTCATACCAAGTGTTTGTAAGTGTGATGGAAAGGATAGCGAAAATGCCACAGGTCGCGCTGGACCAGGCAACGATCGACTACCGCGTGTTGGGCCCGCAGGACTCACCGCACCCGCCGGTGGTGTTCGTGCACGGCATTCTTGTCGACAGCCGACTGTGGGACCGGGTGGCTGAGGGGCTGGCGCGTCAGGGTTTCCGTTGCTACTTGCCGGACTGGCCGCTGGGTTCCCACGTCACTCCGGTCACGGATGCAGCGGTGCTGTCGCCGCACGGGGTCGCGACGCTCATCCGCGACTTCATCGAGGCGCTCGACCTCTCGGACGTCACGCTCGTCGGCAACGACACCGGCGGTGGCCTGTGCCAACTGGTCGTCGACGGCTATCCGGACCGGATCGGCAGGCTGGTGCTGACCAACTGCGATGCGTTCGACAAGTTCCCGCCGTTCCCGTTCACCGCCGTCTTCGCGTTGCTGCGGGGACCCGTCTCGATCAAGCTGCTGTTCGAGCAGATGCGGATCAAGGCCCTGCGGCACTCACCGCTCGGGTACGGCCTGCTGGTCCGCCCGGACCCACAGCTCACCGCCGCCTGGGTGGAGCCGGCGCGCACCGATGTCCGCATCCGCCGCGATCTCGCCACGCTGCTGCGCAACGTCGCCAAGACCGACCTGGTCGACGTTTCGACTCGGCTCGGGCACTTCACCAAACCCGTGACCATCGTGTGGGGTCAGGGAGACCGCGCGTTCACACCGGCCCTCGGCAGGCGGTTGGCCGCACTGTTCCCGAACTGTGAGCTGATCGAGGTACCCGAGGCAAGGACGTTCGTCTCGCTCGACGCACCCGATGCGGTCATCACCGCGATCGAGAAAGTGGGCGCTACCGCCTGATCAGCGTTTGACCAGGGTGTACTGGCAGATGTCGGTGTAGCCGTTGCGGAACAACTCGGCGCAGCCGGTCAGGTACTTCATGTACCGGTCGTAGACCTCTTGAGACTGAAGCTGGATGGCTTCATCCTTGCGGGCCGCAAGCTTGTCCGCCCAGATCTCCAGCGTGCGCGCGTAATGCTCGCGCAGGCGCTGCGCCCTGGTCAGTTCGAAACCGGCCTTCTCCGCCTGCTCCACGACGACGTTGAACTTGGGCAGGTCACCGCCGGGGAAGATCTCGTCCATGATGAACTTCGAGAAGCGAAGCAGCTTCATGGTCAGTGGCAGACCGCTTGCGACGAACTCGTCATCGGTGGGCTTGATGATCGTGTGCAGCATCATCACGCCGTCGTTCGGCAGCAGCTGGAAGGCCTTCTTGAAGAAGTCGTCGTAGCGGTCGCGGCCGAAGTGTTCGAACGCGCCGATCGACACGATCCGGTCGACGGGCTCGTCGAACTGCTCCCAGCCTTGCAATAGCACCTTCTTGGTGCGCGTGCTCTTCGACGCCGCGAACGTCTGCTCGACATGGGCCTTCTGGTTCTCGCTGAGGGTCAGGCCGATGACGTTGACGTCGTAGCGCTCCAGGGCGCGGTTCAGCGTCGCCCCCCACCCACAGCCGATATCCAGCAAAGTCATACCGGGTTGCAGGCCCAGCTTGCCGAGGGACAGGTCGATCTTGGCGATCTGGGCTTCTTCGAGCGTCATGTCGTCGCGCTCGAAATATGCACAACTGTAGGTCTGCGTCGGGTCGAGAAACAGCCGGAAGAACTGATCGGACAGGTCGTAATGCGCCTGCACGTTCTCGAAGTGCGGCCTCAAACTCTGTGTGTCACTCGTGGTATCTGGCAAGGTCAGCCTTTGGCTTTTGTTATTGAAATGGTCCGGGCTCCGCGCGTTTCGAGAGCCACCCCCGTCGTGAGGGCAGTGTACGCACAATCGGTGTGAAGAGTTCTCAGCCTCCGGCCGGACACCATACTGTTGACAAAGTCAATGAATCGTTTGACGATGTCAACTATGTCTGAGACGGTCGACGATGTCCGTGGCTTCAACCGCTTCTACACCAGGGTGCTGGGTCTGCTGCAGCCCGACCTGGTCGGGTCGGCGTTCGGGTTGACCGAGGCCAGAGTGTTGTTCGAACTGGCGAATCGCGACCACGCCGCGGTTGCCGACCTGCGCGGCGACCTGGGGCTCGACGCCGGTTACCTCAGCCGCATCCTGTCGAACTTCACCGCGTCGGGCTTGGTGACGCGGGAAAAGTCGTCGGTCGATGCGCGGCGTCAGGTGGTGCGGTTGACCGAGGACGGTCGGCGCGCCTTCGAGAAGCTGGACCGGTTGCAGGCGGACGCGATCGCAACGATGTTGGCGCCGCTCGACGAGGGCCGGCGTGCGGATCTCGTTTCCTCGATGGCGCGCATCCGCCGCGCGCTGGGCGATGCGCAACCCCGGACCGGTTTGGTGCTTCGCGCGCCGGCGCCGGGAGACCTCGGTTGGGTGGTTGAGCGGCACGGCCACCGGTACGCCACGGAGTACGGCTGGGACGCGACGTTCGAGGCGCTGGTGGCCCGCATCGTTGCCGACTTCGCCGACCGCAACGACGTCAGACGCGAAGCGGCGTGGATCGCCGAGCTGGACGGCGAGCGGGTCGGCTGTGTGTTTTGCACGAACCACCCCGACGAGGAAGCCACCGCACAGCTGCGACTGCTGCTCGTCGAGCCTTCAGCGCGCGGCAGCGGGGTGGGCACCCGACTGGTCGACGAATGCCTGCGGTTCGCCCGGCGGGCCGGCTATCGCCGAATCACGTTGTGGACCAACGACGTCCTGCTCGCCGCCCGCCGGATCTACCAGCGGGCGGGCTTCCGATGCGACCGCAGCGAGCCGCATCACAGCTTCGGACACGACCTCGTCGGCGAATTCTGGTCGCGCGACCTGTGACCGGTCAGGCCGCAGGCGTCGCGCCGAGCACCCGCTGGATGTCCGGTTTCATGGCCTGCAACTGACCGCCCCAGTAGCCCCAGCTGTGTGTGCCGTTGGGCGGGAAGTTGAACACGCCGTTGCTCCCGCCGGCCCGCGTATACGCCGCCTGGAAGTCCTTGTTGGTGCGGATGGTCAGGCCTTCGAGGAACTGCGCGGGAATTTGCGCATTGCCAAGCCCGGCATCGAGATCCGTGGGATTGCCGTTGCCGCTGTACACCCAGATGCGGGTGCCGTTGGACACCAGCCGGCCGATCTGCAGCATCGGGTCGTTGCGCTGCCAGGCAGGCCCGCCGTACGGGCCCCACATGTCGAGCGCGTTGAACCCGCCCGCGTCGCCCATCGCGATGCCGACCAGCACGGGCCACAGCCCCTTTGACAGATTCAAAAAGCCCGACAGCGCACCGGCGTAGACGAACTGGCCGGGGTGATAGGCGGCCAGGATCAGCGCCGCGCTCCCGGACATGGACAGGCCGACAACGGCGTTGCCTGTCGCGCTGACACCCTTGTTCGCGGCCAGCCAGGCGGGCAGTTCCGAGGTCAGAAACGTCTCCCACTTGTAGGTCTGTGTGGTGCCGTTGCCGACCGCGGGCCGGTACCAGTCGGTGTAGAAGCTCGACATGCCGCCGACGGGCGCCACGACCGAAACCCCTGAGCCGTCGAACCAGCTGAATGCGCCGGTCTCGATGTCCCAGCCATTGCGGTCGTCGCGGGCGCGCAGACCGTCGAGCAGGTAGACGGCCCTGGGGCCGCCGCCCTGGAACTGGACGGTGATGTCGCGTCCCATCGAGGGCGAGGGAACGCTCAGGACCTCGACCGCCGCGTTCGCGGTCGGAGTCCCTCCGGTGATGCCGATCAGTGCGGGCAGCAACGCCGCCGCGATGATTGCCGCCGACAGTCGGCGGACCCATTTGTTCGTTGCCTGGTGAGAAATGTTCATGGTCCTACTTAGGTCGTCCCGACAACGGGTTAATCGCGGGCCAACTCCACTCAGTTACACCGGAATGGGGGGACAATCGAAAACGACCGGAGCCGAAGGGAGCGAACGATGAAAGCCAAAGTCGGCGATTACTTGGTGGTCAAGGGAACCACTGTCGAGCAGCACGATCGGCGCGGCGTCATCACCGAGGTCCGTTCGGACGACGGGTCACCGCCGTATGTGGTCCGGTGGCTGAGCACCGATCACACCGCTACGGTGTATCCGGGCCCGGATGCAGTCGTCGTCACGCCCGCCGAACAGGAAGCGGCGGACGCGCGGCACCGATCTGGATAGTCGGATACTCGGGGACGGGACGGAGGCCGGTCATGACCACCCCTGACGACATCGCTTTCGCCGAAGACGACGACACGTGGCTCGAGGCGGATCGCGTCGCGACCGGACGGGGGTGGGAAGCCAACGAAGCCGATCTGATCGAGCAGGCCATCGCCGTCCCTGACGACGAATCGGAGTTCGACCGCTGAGAACTCAGTTGTGGATGGCCGACGACTCCTTGAGCAGCAGGCCATAGCCGTTGCAGCACATGCTGACTCGGAGAGGTTGGCTCGGGGTGTGGGTGGCGAGCCAGGCCCGCAGCGCAGGCAGTTGCTTCTCCACCGATACGTGTTTGACCCCGAGTTCGTCGAGCAGCGTGTGCAGGCACCTGGGTTCTGTTGTGACGGTCATGGCTGTCCCCCTTCGACGCCCCGTCGACCAATTTTATGTCGATCGACTGCGACGCGAGGCGGTTTGCTCAAACGCCGCCGCGGTCGCGTCGGCAACCGCGAAACCATTAGCTGCAGAAGGAGAATCATGAAATTCGGTGACGCCGTCCGACCCTGCGCGACCGCTCTGTGTGCCGCGGTGGCCTTCGCGATGCTGCCGATGGCGCCCGCGCGGGGCGACGACGCCAATCCTCTGGTGGCACTGGTGGATGCGGCCGCTCAACGGCTGCAGACGGCGGACCCGGTGGCGGCGACCAAGTGGATCAAAGGCGGTTCGATCGAAGACCCGCCACGTGTCGAACAGGTGTTGTCCACCGTGGCCGCCGACGCCAAACGCAGAGGTGTGGACAGCGGGTACGTCAGGCGGATTTTCACCGATCAGATCGACGCGACCACAGGCATCGAGTACACCCGCTTCGGCCAGTGGAAGCTCGACCCCGGATCGGCGCCCGCCCAAGCGCCCGACCTGACCGCGTCACGAGACGTCATCGACCGGTTGAACGCTCAGATGGTCGAGCAGATCGCCGTCCAGTCTCCGGTGTTGCACTCCCCCGACTGCCTGCGCACCCTCGACGACGCCAAAGCCGCCGTCGCCGTCGCACGCACGCTCGACCCGCTGTACCGGCAGGGGCTCGACTATTCGACGCATTCCTATTGCGGTGCATGAGGTTTCAGAAGAGGCTGCGCTCACCTTCGACGTCGTACTCGGCGACCGAGCCCGCTTCGATCGCCGCACCCTGTTCGTCGCTGGGACCGGAACCGCGGAAGGCTTCGACCGCGGCCTGCGTTTCCCACCGTTCGAAGATGTTGACCCGGCCCGGCTCCAGCAGGTCCGCCGCGATCGAGAAATCAAGGCAGCCCGCGGTGCGGCGCGCCTGACGAACCACCTCCACGCAGCCGGCGAGATAGTCGTCGCGTTGTTTCGGGTCGACCACGACGTGTCCCGCGACAATCACCATCGCGAGCCTCCTTCCTGTGTAGTAAGCAGGAGACCATGAATCTTCGCGAGGCACGAGAACCCGTCGCCGCTCTCGACGCCGCCGCGACGGGCGTATTCGGGGAGGCCTACCAGACCCCTGACGGGTCAACGGTCATCCCGGTCACGCGCGGCGCTGATGCCCGTCCCGCGGGGATCTACGTGATCAAGGACGGCAAGGCGTCGTGGGTGCCCGCCGTGGACGCCGGCCGCGTCGCGATGATGGGCGTCCTGGTCGGACTGGTCGCCTCGGCACTGGCGGGCGTCGCTATGATTCGTCGCCCGCCGTGGCCCGATCTGCACGGCGATATCTCGCGCGCACACTAAACGCCGCGACCACCACCACCGCCAACGCGGCCAACCACGGCCACGCGCCGTGCTGGTGCACCCAGCCGGCGATCGCAGCCTGCACCCGGCCAGCCGCCCCGATCACCGGATCTTCGGGGCTGCCGTTGCCGCCGAACAGCCGGATCTCGTAGAACCCGTAATAGCCGACGTAGCCGCCGACGACGACGAGCAGCGCGCCGCTGATGCGGTTGACATACGGCATGATTCGGCGAATCCGCGCCGTGACGGTCGAGGCGGTCACCGCGGCGGCCACGGCCAGCACGCCGACCACGAGGGTGAAACCAGCTGCGTAGGCCAGGTACACCGCTACCGCGCCGACGGCCGAACCGCTGCGCAACCCCGCGGCGGTGACCGCCAGAAACGGCCCGACGGTGCACGATACTGACGCAATCGCATAGCTGACGCCGTAGCCGAACATCGACCCGAGTCGCGCCGTCGGCGCCCCGCGCGCGCCACGCGCCAGCGGGCGCAGCGGGGTGAATTCGCGTCCGGCGAGCAACCAAACCCCAAGGGCGACAAGGCCGATACCGATCGCCGTGGTGACGTACGGCAGGTACCGCTGCACGGTCGAGGCCACCGACACCGTGAGCAAACCGAACCCGGTGAAGACCGCGATGAAGCCGAGCGCCATCGCCGCTGTGGCGGTCACCGCGCGCGCCACCGCGGTGCGCCTGCTGGTGTCCTCGCCGCGCACCACAAGAGCGAGATATGCGGGCAACATGGCGAATCCGCACGGGTTCAGCGCCGCCACCAGGCCCGCGGCGAACGCCAAGCCCAGCAGGTCTTGATCCATGCCGCGGCTAGGTGTACTGACCACGGACGTTGGTGACGGCGTGGTGAGGTGACAAGACGAAGACCTCCGAGTGGAGTGCGAGCTGTCTAGGAACGCTCACCGATCTCGGAGGTCTTCGTGGTTCACCGTAATGCCCCTCTGTCCGAAACCGGTCGTCTGCGGCTGGCTCAATGCGTCGTCGATGACGGGTGGTCGCGTCGTCGCGCGGCTGAACGCTTCCAGGTGTCGGTGACCACCGTCTGTCGGTGGGTGGATCGCTATCTCGAGCTGGGCGAGGCCGGGATGGCCGACCGCAGCTCACGGCCGCATCACAGCCCCAATCGCACGCCGGTACGGACAGAGCGGCGCGTCATCGGGGTGCGTGTCACCCGACGGTGGGGGCCGGCCCGGATCGCCTACCTGCTGCGGTTGAACGTCTCCACGGTGCACAACGTGCTGCGCCGTTACGGCATTGCCAAACTGCGTTGGCTCGACCGCGCGACCGGGCGCGTGGTGCGGCGCATGGAATCGGCCGCATGTGGTGATCTCGTGCACGTCGATGTCAAGAAGCTGGGCAAGATCCCCGCCGGCGGCGGTTGGCGCATGCTGGGCCGGCAGGCAGGTAAGCACAACACGCAAGCCGATAAGAGTTCGGGACGGCGCAGTAAGTACCGCAATCCGGTGCGGGGCTACCACTTCCTGCACACGGCTCTGGACGCGCATTCGCGGCTGGCCTACTCCGAGATGCTGGCCGACGAACGCAAGGAGACCGCGTCCGAGTTCTGGGGACGCGCCAACGCATGGTTCATCGAGCAAGGAATCATTGTTCAAAAGGTGTTGACCGACAACGGATCCTGCTACCGGTCACACGCCTTCCGCAAGGCGCTGGGCGACGACATCGAGCATCGCCGCACACGGCCGTATCGGCCGCAGACCAACGGGAAGGTGGAGCGATTCCACCGGACCCTCGCCGATGAGTGGGCCTACGCCCGGTTGTACACCAGCGACGAACAGCGCTGCCAGGAGTACCCACGGTGGCTGCACAACTACAATCACCACCGCGGCCACACAGCACTCGGGGGTCAACCACCAGCCAGCCGTGTACCTAACCTCTCAGGTCAGTACAGCTAGGCCAGCGCCGCGACCCGGTCGGACAACTCCTGGGCGGGCATGGCCGAGGTGGGGTTGTTCACGAACGTCGACGATCCGTCGGACCGGTAGAAGACGTAGGCCGGTTGCCACGGGACGTTGTAGCGGGCCCAGATCGATCCGTCGGCGTCGTTGAGGTTGGTGAAGTTCAGGTTGTACTTCGAGACGAAGGCCTGCATCGCCGCCACGTCGGAGCGCGCCGCCACCCCGACGAAGGTGACTTTGGGATTGGCCGCGGCGACCTGGCTGACGTTCGGCGCCTCGGCGTTGCAGAACGGGCACCACGGCGTCCAGAACCACAACACCGCGGGCTTACCCGCCAGGCTCGATCCGGAGAACGGCGCGCCCGACAACGTCGTCCCGGTGAACTGCAGCCGGTCGTCGGCAACCGCCGCGGGTGCACTGATCAAGCCGAACGTCAGGGCAGCGACCCCGCTCAACACGAGTGATCGGGTCAGTCGCGAAAATCTGCGTCGCATACTTCTTGACACGAAGGCACCATCGGCGGGGTTCACCGACCGCTCAGTTCTGCCGCGGACCCAGTTCGGCCACGAACCGGTCGATGAACGCGGAGACGTCCGCGTGCAGGGCGGGCCGGATCACGAACTTGGTCAACCCCGCCGCCAGATAGCCGTCCAGTTGACGGTGTAACTGTGGCCAATCGCTCGCGATCAACTCGGCGGGATCGACGTCCGGCCGACGCCGCCTGACCGCTGCCGCCAGCGCGCCAGGCACGTCCCCGTCGCACACAGCGAGGTTGATGCCGAAGTGGTCAGGTTCGATTTCGCGGCCTGCCGCGGCGGCGGCGCGCAGAATCTGCTCCCGGCCGCCGCGCGCCGCGTCGGGGGTGAGGAAACTGCCGAGCCATCCGTCGCCGAGTTGCCCGAGGCGGCGAAGCGCCGCAGGTGCCGAACCGCCGAGCCACAGGTCCAGCGGCTTGACCGGGCGCGGTTCGACGTCGGCGGCGCTGACCGCGAAGTACTCGCCCTCGAACGCGACATCGTCTTGTTCCAGAACCGATCTCAACAGCCGCAGCGATTCGTCGAAGACGGCCGCGCGTTCGCCGTCGGGCACGACGAAGATCTCACGCTCCGCGGGTATCGCCGAGCGCAGCCCGAACACGGGCAGCACCCGCTTGGGCGCCAGCGCCGCCAACGACGCCAGCTGTTTGGCCACCAGCACCGGGTGCCGGCCGGGCAACACCGCGACGGACGTGCCGACCTTCAACTTCGTCGTCCTGGCCAACGCGAAAGCCATCCCGACGAACGGGTCGACGGCCTTGGAATACACCAACTCCGAGAACCACAGCGAGTCGATGCCAGTCGCCTCCAGATGGTCGACGATGCCGGCCAGTTGTTCCGGACCCGTGTCCGCGCCCAGTCCGATGCCGAACCGAATCTTCACGACCCGATGCTACGGAAAGGCGGCCAGAACCCTTGTGCCCAGTTGCCTGAAGGGACGAAAGTGAAAAAATGAGCGATCCGTGGATCCGGGGCTGTGTGGTTCAGCGGATCATGTTTCGCGGTGGACTGGTGCTCAACCTCGACGACAACGAACTTGTCATCTCGGTGCCCTTCTATCTCACGCTGCCCAAGACCGCCCGTAACGACGAGGAGGCGGTGTTGATCGATCCGAGGGCCGCCAGGCCTGTCGAACGGGCACTGTTCGACTTCGCGGGCTCGGTCTGCACCCATGCGAGCTGGGACGAGGACGGCAGCCTGCACCTAGGGTTCTCCGACGGCCACGAGATCCACGCGCACAGCGACCAGCACCGCACCGCATGGGAGCTCTATGGCAAACACCACGGATACGCCGCCTGCCTGGCGCGCGGGCAGGTCCGCGTCGTACGACATGACCTGCCGGAGGACGAATCGGCTGAGCGCTAGCACTGCAGCGCATAATCTGGCGGGCGATGACTGCTCGGCTATGTGCGCTCGCGATCGCGGCTGCGTTGCTGCTGACGACCTGTGGCTGCGGCCAATCACCGCCGCCGCAGCCGACCGGTAGCAGTCCCGCGCCCGCCAAGCCGATCGCCGACGCGCTTGCCAAGCGCCTCGACGCTGCTGTCGATCAGGCCATGTCGGCCGCGGCGGTGCCCGGCGCCATCGTCGGCATCTGGGGGCCGGACGGTGACTATGTCCGCGCCTTCGGGGTGGCCGACAAGGCGACACAGGCGCCGATGCGGGCCGATTTCTACAGTCGAATCGGCAGTGTCACAAAGACGTTCACGGTCACCGCGCTCCTGCAACTCGCCGATCAGGGAAAGCTGAACCTCGACGACTTGGTCGCCGAGTTCGTCGACGGCGTACCGCTTGGCGACCGGATCACGTTGCGGCAGTTGGCTCGGATGCAGAGCGGGTTGTTCAACTACAGCGCGTCACCAGAGTTCCAGCAGGCGATATTCGCCGATCCGCACCGTGCCTTCACGCCGCGCGAACTGCTGTCCTACGCCTTCGCGCAACCGAATCAGTTCCCTGCCGGGCAGAAGTTCGAGTACAGCAACACCAACACGGTCCTGATCGGCCTGGTGGTGCAAAAAGTCAGCGGAGAGCCGCTGGCCGACTACATCGGAAACCACATCCTGACGCCATTGGGGTTGAACCACACCAGCTTTCCGGCGGGCAACGAGTTCAGCGATCCGCATGCGCAGGGCTACACCGAAGGCGCGGACGGCAAGGAGGCCGTCGCCACCGATTGGAACCCGTCGTGGGCGTGGGCCGCAGGCGCGATGATCTCCACGCTCGACGATATGCGCGCCTGGTCGGTCGCGTTGGCGACCGGAAAGCTGTTGACCCCGCAGATGCAGGAGCAACGGTTGCAGACGGTCGGCTCCCCCGGGATGCCGCCTCAGGACGGTTACGGCCTTGGCATCTTCGATCTCGGCGGGTGGATCGGTCACAACGGCAGCCTGCCCGGATATCAGACCGTCGTGGTGTACCTGCCGGAAGAGCAGACGTCGCTGGTGATCATGACGAACACCGACGTCGGGTACCGCGGCGGTGAAGCAAGCACGGCCTTGGCGACCGCGATCACCAAAGAGCTGACGCCCGATCACGTTTATTCGCTCGGCCCGCAGATGCCGCGCTGAAGAAGGAGATGACCATGCAAGGATCGGCAACCGTGACCATGGCTGCGCCCGCGGACAAGGTATGGGACCTCATCGCCGACGTCCGCAACACCGGCAAGTTCTCGCCCGAAGTGATGGAGGCCGAATGGCTCGACGGCGCAACAGGTCCCGCGCTCGGCGCACGCTTCCGCGGCCACGTCAAGCGCAACGAGATCGGACCGGTGTACTGGACCACCTGCCGGGTGACCGCGTGTGAGCCTGGTCGCGAATTCGGTTTCGACGTGCTGGTCGGTGACAAGGCGGCCAACACCTGGCACTACCGGCTCAGCCCTGTCGAGGGCGGCACCGAGGTGACCGAGTCGTTCAAGATGCCCGAAAGCCTCTTCACGACGCTGTTCGGGATCCTGGGCGGTCAGCTACGCCAGCGCCGCAACATCCGCGATATGCGAACCACCCTCGAGCGCATCAAAGCCGTTGTCGAAGCGCCCGAGGGTGGCTGACGCAGGTTACTGAACCCCGATACCGAAGACGGGGACCCAGAGGCCGAACAGCCAGAAGCCCCACTGGTGGAAGCCGTCATCCCACACCGGGTTGACGTCATAGCCCCAGTAGTTGAACGGCCGCGGCGGGCCGCCTGCCCACTGGAACGCCGGCGGTGGGCCCCAGCCCCACGGTGGCGCACCCCTGCGGTCGTCCCACCAGTCGTGCTTGTTGTTCGCCCACCACGGACCCTTGTCCCAGTCGGCGTGGTGATTGCCGTCGCCACACCACGGTGGGCAATAGTCATCGTGCCCGTGACCATTGCCCCGGCCGTTACCGTCGCCACAGAAGGGCGGGCAGAAATCGTCATGTGGCTTCAACGGCGCAGGCGCTACCGGGTCGGCGGACGCGACGGCCCCGCCCGGCCCGATGGCTCCGAATCCGAGCGCACCGACGATCATGGCTGCTGAGACGAACTTAGACAGCCCCATCGTTATCGACTCCCAACTTGCAACTTCGACGCCGAATCCGGCGCCAAGCCGTCACTATTCTTTTCCAAACCGGAGAAACGCAAACCGTTAGCTCCCGTGTGCATATCGGGATGTGCAGCTGCAGCGTTACCAACGGATGTGATTGGCACATCAGTGTTTTGCGGTGACTGCAAGACATGCAGGCGACGCGCCGATCGGTGATTGCTCGCCGCGATCTTGGGCCGGTAACGTGGAGGTGCGTGACCGAAGTCATAGCCGACGTCAGTCGCGGCAGGAGGACCGAACCGTTCGCCGCGGCCGCGGTGCTTTCGATAGCCGCCGTCACGACCGTATTGCATTGCGCGGCAAGCATGTTGGGTCGCGGCTACTGGTTCGACGAGGTGTACATGCTGGCGATCGGGCGCTATCACCTGGACTGGGGTTCCGCCGATCAGCCTCCGCTGGCGCCGGTATTGGCCGCGTTGGCGGACACAGTCGCGCCGGATTCGCTGACCGCGCTTCGGATACCGGTTGTACTGGCGACGGCGGCCGGGGTCGTCTTTGCCGGTCTCATCGCCCGCGAACTCGGGTGCGACCGGCGCGCGCAGGCACTCACCGCGGCGGCGCAGGCGACAGGGGTCTGGACCACACTGTTCGGCCACTGGCTGACGCCCTGTGCGCGCGAACCCGCCAAGTGGTTGTTGGCGATCTGGCTACTGGTGCGCTGGGTGCGGGTGCGCGACGACCGGTTGTTGCTCGCGCTCGGGGCGGTCGTCGGCGTCGCGGCATTGACCAAATTCCAGGTCGTGCTGCTGTGCCTGGTGCTGGTGATAGCTGTGGCGGCCGCCGTCCTACGGCACCAACCGCAGCTACGGATACTTCCCGCCGCCGACCGAGGGCCACGACACGCTGCTCTACATCGGGCGTGATCCCGGTGATCTGCGCCAGCGGTTCGACACGGTGCAGACAGTCGATGACGTCGGCGGTGGCATGCACGCGTATCTGCTGACGGGACAACAGCAGTCGTGGCACGAGCTGTGGGCGACGATGCGCACGTTGACGGTGTCCTGAAACCGCTCCGCCACAGCCACCCCGGCTGGTAAACAGATCGGATGGGTCAGTGGTCACGGCAGGAACTCGAAGACGCGTTTGCGGCGTATCAGCGTGACGTGGTCGAGGTCGGCAAGACATGGGACTGGGCAAGCTACGCCGACCATTTCACCGAGGACGCGAAATACGTCGAGCACGCGTTGGGGAACATGGAGGGCCGCGACACCATCCGCGAGTGGATCGTCTCGACCATGAACCAGTTTCCCGGCAGCGAGATGCCGTCCTATCCGGTGGAGTGGTATTCGATCGACACCGACAAGGGCTGGGTCATCTTCAAGAACATCAACACGATGAAGGACCCCGGCGACGGCAGTGTGCACGGCGCGGCGGTGATCACCGTGCTCGAGTATGCGGGCGACGGCAAGTGGAGCTACGAGGAAGACGCGTACAATCCGATGAACTTCCTGATGATGATCCAGGGCTACGTCAAGCGCTGCCACGAACTGGGCACGCTGTCCGACGACGCCCGCGCGTTCGCCAAGAACATGAATTGGGAACTGGCGTAATTTCTTTCGGCGAGCAGACGTAAAGTGCTCCAGTTTCGCGGCGTGTCGGGGCACTTTGCGTCTGCTCGCGCGGAAGGGGTTACCGGAAAACGAAGTCGTCGGGGTTCGGTACGCGCGTCCAGGTCCAGTAGTCGACGAGTCGCCATGGGCTCAGGCCGTAGACCTCGCCGAAGCGGTTCTTGTAGAACGAGTGCTTGATCGACGGTTGTGACCACACCAGTTTGCGCATCTCGGCCTGGGTGCGGTCGACCCAGTCGGCGGTCCTCTCTTCAGTAGGCTCCATCCAGCGGTGCCCGCCGTCGATCAGCAGCTCCAAACACTGTGTGATGTAACGCATTTGGCATTCTGAATGAAAGATCAGGCTGCCGCCGCTGGCCAGGTTGGTGCCTGGGCCGTACATGCAGAAGAAGTTCGGGAAACCGGGCGCGGTGATGCCAAGGAAGGCCGACGGCCGCTCCCCCCACCGCTCGGCCAGCACCTCGCCACCGCGCCCAACGATTTTCATGGGCCACAGCATCCTGGTCGCCTGAAATCCGGTGGCGTACAGGATGACATCGGCCGGATAGCGGTTTGCGTCGGCGTCCACGACCGCGTCGGATTCGATGTGGTCGATGCTTGTCCTGACCAGTTCGACGTTGTCGCGGGTCAGCGTCCGCAGCCAGCTTCCGTTGTCCTGCAGGGTGCGTTTGCCCGTCGCCGGGTAGTCGGGCAGCACCTTGGCCAGCAACTCGGCGTCGTCGCCGACCTGACTGCTGATCCACTCGGTGAACATGATCCGCGTGAGCTCGTTGATCTCGCTGACCGCATTCTGTTGCTCCGGATAGTCCGGGTCGACGTAGGCGGCGGCCAAACCCTTGTCGCAGCCCGGCCAGAACAGCAGGAACCGGTACCACCGGCCGTAGAACGGCAGATGCCGCAACGCCCACTGCACCCCCGGCCCGACCGGTTCGTGATAGTTGGGATTCGGGAACATCCACTGCGCGGTGCGCTGGAACACCGTCAACTGCTCCACCGTGTCGGCGATCGCGGGAGCGATCTGGAAACCGCTTGCGCCCGCGCCGATCAGCGCAACACGCTTACCGCGCAGATCCACCGAGTGGTCCCACTGCGACGAGTGAAACGCCGGGCCCCCGAACGTCTGCTGTCCGCTGATGTCCGGCACGTTCGGCCGGTCGAGTTGTCCGACGGCGCTGATCACCGCGCGCGCCGTGAGCGTCGTCGTCGCTCCGCTGCGGTCGCGGGCCCACACCGTCCAGGTGGCGGTGTCGTCGTCCCACACCGCTTCGGTCACCTCGGTCTCCCACCGCACATGCCTGCCGATGTCGTGCTTGTCCAGCACCGCCTGGAAATAGGCCTGCAGTTCGGGCTGCTCGGCGAAGAAGTGGGTCCACTGGTCGGTGGGCTCAAAGCTGTAGCAGTAGAAGTGATTTCCGACGTCGACCCGGGCGCCCGGATAGGTGTTCTGCCACCAGGTTCCGCCAACGCCCGCGTTCTTCTCCACAATCGTGAACGGTATGCCCGCCTCTTTGAGCCGGATGCCGGCCAGCAGACCGGATTCCCCGCAGCCGATGACCACCACCGGGAAATCAGTCGGAGTGCCCGGCACCGCTCGACTGTCCCTGCCGTCGAGTTCCATCTCCTCGAGCAGCATCGGCACGTACTCCGGCGGCACCGGCTCGCAAACCAGCCACTGCATCATCTCCTGCAGTAGCTCCGGCCCGATCGGTTCGGGTTCCGGGCAGCCGCGGTCGCGGTAGTCGGCGATCACCTCGAGCGCGATCTTGCGGACCGCGGCCTTGTCCTCCTCGGACATGAAGCCCTGCACTTCGTTGAGGAACACGCCCGCGGGTTTGAGTTCACCGCGGATCAGCCCCGGATCACCCGACATGTGCACCAGCGAGAGCATCAGCGTCGGGATGCTGACGTCCAGCAGCGCCTCGGCGATCTGCTCGTCGGACGTCGTAAACGGTTGCCCTGCATGTGGGTTACGCACCGTTCGGTGCTACCACGCCGGCCAGCGAATTGGAACATGTTTCAGATATCCGTGACGGCGGCCCGGCCGGACCCTACTCTCGGGGTCGTGGGTATCGCGGCGCGCGTGAACGGGACGGCTCCCCCGGATGTGCCGCTCTCCGACGTCAACCTCGGGTCATGGGAGTTCTGGGCGCTCGACGACGACATCCGCGACGGCGCGTTCGCCACTCTGCGCCGCGAGGCGCCGATCTCCTTTCACCCGGCCTACGTCGTGGACCCGACGCTCGAAGTCGCCGGTCACTGGGCGGTCACCCGCTACGACGACGTCTTCTACGCCAGCCGCCACCCGGAGATCTTCAGCTCCGCCAAAGGCATCGTGATCGGCGACCAGAACCCGGACCTGGCGGAATACTTCGGCTCGATGATCGCGATGGACGACCCACGGCACACCCGCTTGCGCAACATCGTCCGCAGCGCGTTCACGCCAAGGGTGCTGGCGCTGATCGAGGACTCGGTGCGGGACCGCGCGCGCCGGTTGGTCGAAGCGATGGTCCGTGACCATCCCGACGGCACCGGCGAAGTGGTGGCGCAACTTGCCGGCCCGCTGCCGCTGCAGATCATCTGCGACATGATGGGCATCGCCGAGGAGGACCACGAACGGGTCTTCCACTGGACGAACGTGATCCTGGGCTTCGGCGACCCCGACATCGCGACGGACCCCGACGAGTTCTTCAACGTCGCCGTCGAGATCGGTGCGTTCGCGTCGGCGCTTGCCGACGAGCGGCGTGCCCACCCAGGCGAGGACCTGACCACCAGCCTGGTGCAGGCCGAGGTCGACGGCGAACGGCTTACGTCGGCGGAGGTCGCGTCGTTCTTCATCCTGCTTGTCGTCGCGGGCAACGAGACCACCCGCAACGCCATCAGCCACGGCGTGCTCGCGCTGAGCCGGCATCCCGAACAGCGCGACGACTGGTGGTCGAACTATCCCGAGGTGGCGCCGACGGCCGTCGAGGAGATCGTCCGGTGGGCGTCCCCGGTGGCCTACATGCGCCGCACCACCACCTGCGACACCGAGTTGGGCGGCGTCGAACTGCGCGCCGGTGAGAAGGTCACCCTGTGGTACGGGTCAGCCAATCGCGACGAGTCGAAGTTCGCCGACCCGTGGCGGTTCGACGTGCGGCGCCACCCCAACCCGCACGTCGGATTCGGCGGCGGCGGTGCGCATTTCTGCCTCGGCGCCAACCTGGCTCGCCGCGAGATCACCTTGGCGTTCGAGGAACTGCACCGGCAGATACCCGACATCACCGCCACCGAGGAACCAGATCGGCTGCAGTCGGCGTTCATTCACGGCATCAAGCGGCTGCCGGTGTCCTGGACACCACCTCGCTGAGTTCGGCCCTGCTCGGCCCGTCGGCGACCGGCGGGCGCCAGCCGCCCGCGTAGATGTCGCGGGCACCGGCATGGGCAGGGCCCAGGCTCGCGGGCAGTGCGTCCATCGTGGCGTAGCCGCTGGCGAGGTCGGCCAGTCGGTGGTCGACGGCGGCGGCAGCCACAATCAAATCGGACGGCAGGCGATGGCCGAGGTCGACGTCGCCGCCCGCCCATCTCCGCATCCGGTCGGCGTCGGTGTACCGGTGGTCCTCGAACCACGGCCGGATGTGGTCGGTACACCAGCCGTCGAATTGCATTGTGGCCGCGGCTATGTCGGCACCCTCGTGGTCGAGTATCCCGAGCAGCGCGCGCGCCTGCATCAACGCCAGCGCGACCCCACGGCCCGCCAACGGCGTGGTCGTACAGACCGCGTCGCCGACGGAGATCAGCCCGGGCAGGGCGGGCCGGCCCGCCGCATCGAGCTGTCCCCGGTAGCTGTTGTACAGCCGTCCGCCGGGAAGCGCGCGTGAAACCGCCTGTGCGCGAGTCGGATCGATCCATTTGGACAGCCGCGGAATGGTCCGCACCGCGTCGTCGAACACCTCGTCGTGACGCATCATCCGCAGCCGCTTGTCTGTGCCGTCATGGGTGAACGTGATGGAGAACGCGCCGTTGTCGTGCAGGAACGCGATGGCCAGATAGCCGGACAGGCTCAGCGACAGGCCGATCGGGGAGTTCATCGGCCCGGTGTCGGCGGGGTCGCGCAGCCGATACTGCCGCGTGACGTACACCGCGCCGCAGTCCTCGCCCTCGGCCTGCGGCCGGATGCCGTCGGTGAATCGGCTGGACCGCCCGGACGCGTCGATCACCAAGTCGCACGGCACCGTCACGCCGTCCACCGAGACGCCGACGACGCTGCCGCGGTCCCGCTCGACGCGGTCGATGTGCCCACATTTCAGCGTGACGCCGGGTTGCGTGGCCGCGTGCGCATGTAACACCCGCTCGAAGGTGGCCCGGCGGCACAACATCGCCACCGGTCTGCCGTCGGCGCTTTGGGCCAGTTGCGCGCCTGCGGCGACGAGGCTGTCAAGCACATCGGGCATCTCGGTGCCGAGCGCATCGACGACCTGACGCCGGAACGTGTGCGCATGCTGAAACTGCATCACCCCCTTGCGATGCCACACGTCGTCATTTCCGGGCGGCGGGCCGGGGTCGCGGTCGACCACTATCACCTCACGGCCCCGGCGGGCCAACCCGATCGCCATGACCAACCCGGTCGGCCCCGCCCCCGTCACGACTGTTCGCACGTCCGCTCCAATTGAGGTAACCTATAGTGTAATGAATATACCAAGGGTTACCTAGATGGCTGCCGCTGTCAAGCGCGAGTACCGATCCGACCTGCGGGCCGCCCAGGCGGTCGAGACCCGACGCCGCATCGTGGCCACCGCGGCGCGACTGTTCGTCGAAAACGGCTACGGCGCGACGACCGTCGACGCGGTCGCCGAAGCCGCAGGCGTCAGCCGTAAGACGGTGTTCACCGCGGTCGGAAGCAAGCTCGAACTGCTCACCACTGCGGTCGACTGGGCGGTGGCCGGCGACGACGAGCCCCTTCCGGTGGCCGACCGCACCGAGATGCGCGACCTGCTGCAACAGCGTGATCCCACGGTGTTGCTGACCGGGCTGGCGCGTTCGATCACCGCGGTCGGCGGTCGCGTCGCGCCGCTGTACGGCGCTGTGGAAGTGGCCGCGGGTATGGACCCGGCCGCCCGCGCGGTGATCGAGAACGCCCACCGCCGCCGCCTCGTCGACGCCCGCAAGGTGGTCGACAGACTGCGCGATCTCGACGCACTGACCGGCGACCTCACCTTCGAGGAGGCCGTCGACCTGGTGTGGCTGGCCACCGATCCGACACTGTTCGACCGGCTGGTCCGGATGCGGGGCTGGACCGCGGCGCGGTTCGAGGAATGGCTGGCCGACGACCTGTGTCGTCAGCTGCTCGGCGGGTAACCCTGGAGGCATGCGTTCCGAACGATTCCACTCACTGCTGACCTCCCACGGCCCCTACGGCTCCGTGTACTTCGACGATTCACACAACACCGAGGACGCGGACGCGCAACTCGACCTCAAATGGCGGGCGCTGCGTGAACAACTCGAACAGCAGGGCGCCGATCCGGCCCTCACAGAGAACATCGGATCGGCCATCGCCCAGGGGCGTCCCGCCGTCGGTCGCAGCGGGCGCGCGGTGGTCGCCAGTGCCGACGGCGTATTGGTCAACGAGCACCTCATCCGGCCCGCGGGCCCGACGGTGCGGGTGTCGCCGCTGCCGTACATCGTGCCGGTGATCGAGCACGGCGATGAGCACCCGACCTACGTCGTCGTCGCCGTCGACCACGAGGGCGGCGACTTCACCATCCATCGTGGCGGCGCTGTCACCGGCACCACCGTCGAAGGCGACGGCTATCCCGTGCACAAGGCGTCCTCCGCCGAGTCGCCCGGCTACGGAGATCCGCAGCGCACGGCCGAGGGTGCGCGCCAGAAGAACATCCGCGAGGTCGCCGAGCAGTTGACGTCGTTGGTCGACAAGATCGATCCGCAGGTCGTCTTCGTCGTCGGCGAAGTGCAGTCGCGCAGCGATTTCGTCAAGGACCTCCCCGATCGGGTAGCGTCGCGCGCCGTGGAACTGTCGGTCGGCGCACGGCACAGCGGATTCGACGACGAGCAGTTGCAGCACGAGATCGGCCAGGAATTCCAGCGCCGCCGCATCGCCGTGATAGACTAAGCGGCGCAACAGTTTCAGACCGGCATCGGCAGTGGCTCAGGGCTGGCCACGGAGGGCCTGGACGGAGTGACCGCCGCGTTGCGGGCAGGCGCCGTCGAGACGCTGATCATCGGTGACATCGGCGACGCCACGGTGGTCGCAGGCGACGACATCGCCACCGTCGCGCCAAACGAGAACGTGCTCAGCGAGTTGGGAACGGCACCCACGCAGGTTCTGCGCGCCGACGAGGCGCTGCCGATGCTCGCGGTGTCCACCGGCGCGGCGCTGGTCCGGACAGACGAGCGCATCGCGCCGAAGGACGGTATCGGCGCGGTGCTGAGGTATGCGCTGCGCTGAACCTAACCGGCGAGCTTGGCGATCAGCGTGTCGTCAAGCTGCCGGCGCAGCTCGGCGGCGTTCTCGAAAACGGCTTGTGCACCGGCGTTTTCGAGCTCGCCGCGGGACACGCCGCCGCTGAGGAGGGCGATTGACGGCACGCCCGCCCGGTTGCAGGCCTCCACATCCCACACCGCGTCGCCGACGAACACGGCACCAGAGGCGTCTACGCCGGCACGTTCGAGTGCGACGCCGACGATGTCGGGCTGCGGTTTGGCGGTGTCGACGTCCTTCGACGAGGTCACCGCCGACACCAGATCGTCACTCGCCAGCACCTCCCGCAGAATCGCGAGTTCGTCTGCGGGCGCCGACGTCGCCAACACGATCTGCAGACCGAGCGCGTCGACGGCTTCCAGCAATTCACGTGCCCCCGGCAGCCGCCGCAGCAGCGACGCGGTCTGCTTGTAGTAGCGCGAATGCAGATCCTTCAGCCTCGACCGGGTGTCCTCGACGGAGTCCTCGGCGAGGGACTTCACCAGCATTGAGCCGTCCATGCCGATGCACCGGTGGATCCGCCAGTCCTCGACGTCGACGCCGGCTTCGTGGAACGCCCGATGCCATGCGTACACATGCAGATAGTTCGAGTCGACCAACGTGCCGTCGATGTCGAACAGCACCGCGGCCGCTTTACCGGGTGTCACCTGCGCGGCTGCTGGGGTTGCTGCTGCGGCGTATCGGGCTGCATCTGCTCGGCGTCGGTGCGCCGGGGATCGATCTTGTCGGCATGCTGTCGACGCGCCTCGAGTTCCTCACGCGACGTCGTCGCCGCGTCCCGGTGTTGCGCTGCGGCGCTCTGCAGCCTGGCCGCCTCGGCCGCCTTCGCGTCGGCCTCCGCCTGCGCAGCACGCGCCTTGGCGTGGGTTTCTTCGGCGATGGCCTCGCGCTTCTCGACGTGGCGGGAGTCGCGGTGGACTTCCTCTCGGATCTGTTCGGCGTGCGCCTGCCTGCGCCGATTGCGCGCGTTTCGCGCCAGATAGACAACCAGTGCGATGAGGGCGATCGCGACGACCACCGCAACGATGATCCCGATCACGGTGTTGGTAGCCATGACGGCTCCTTCCGTTTTGTTGACGAACCCGCTAATTGCGCCGGATGCCCTGGAGATGGCCGCCTTAAACCGCTGTCAGGATTAGCCTGACAACATGGCGTCGGTCGAACTACGTTGCAACTTCTGCGGTAAGCCGCACACCGAAGTCGGCAAGCTCGTCGCCGGGCCGGGGGTCTACATCTGCGACGAATGCGTGAACCTGTGCGTGGACGTCATCGCGAACGCCACCCACGCCGAACCGCCCGCACTGCCCGAATGGGCCGGCTTGTCCGACGACAAACTGCTGCAGCGACTACCGGTCATCGCGGCCTCGGCAGCCAACATCGACGCCGGGCTGCGCGAGCGCGTCAGCGAACTGCGGAACCGTGGCGTGTCATGGGCACGGATCGGCGCGGCGTTGAACATGACGCGCCAGTCGGCCTGGGAGCGCTTCTCCCCAAGGGCTACTTGACGATCAGTGTGCCGTGCATGGACGGGTGATACTTGCAGTGGAACGCGTACTCGCCCGGTTCGGTCGGCGCGGTCAGCGTGCCCTGCTCGTTGCCGTCGATGTCCGTGCTGAACTTGTCCGCCGCATCCGAGGTCACCGAATGCTCCACGGAGTCGTTGTTCTTGACGGTGATCGTGGCGCCCGGGGGCACCGTGACGGGCTGGCCGTAGTTCATATCGGCGATCGTGATCGTGGCGGCACTTGCGGCGGCGGGAGCGGTGGTCGTCGGGGACTCCTTGGCGGTGTCGGCTGACCCGCCACACGCCGTGGTCAACGCCGCGACCAGACACATCGCCACCCAGAACATCCCGAATCTCTTCATCGTGACCCCTCTCGATTGGCCTACGGCAGAGACACGGTTCCCGAATCGGATTGGTTCAGTTCGACTCTGGCGACAATCGGTCAGAAGTAGCCGTTGGCGGGCGGCCAGACACCGTTGACCGCGTAGTTACCGGCGGCGTACGCCTTGTACGCCAACGGATTATGGCTCGCCAGCGTCCGGGTGTTGCGCCAGTGCCGGTCGAGATTGAGCTTGCGGGCGGTCGCCGACGCTCCCCCGGTGTCGAACAGCCGCTCCGCCGCGGCCAGGGTCAGCCGTTCCGCCACCAACTGTGCCTTGGCGACCGTGACGGACAAGTCGGCCAGTGCGTCCGGATCGGCCTGCCCACCTGCGTCCACCACGGCATCGATCGCGGCGGCGGCCGACAGCACCAGCGCTTCGGCTGCGGCCGCGTTGGCGGCGATGTCGCCCACCGCGGCGAGGATGAACGGATCCTCTGACGCCGTATCGGCTAGCGAATGCGACGCGGGACGCGCCTTCGTCCGCACGTACGCCACCGCGTCGTCGGACACGCCGTGCGCGATACCGGCCGCCACCGCCGCCAGATACAGCTGCAGGAACGCGGTGGAATGCCCCAGATGCTTGCCGTCGGACACCGTCGTCACCTCGGCCGGTTCGACGGCGACGTCGGTGAACCGCGTGCCCCCGCTGGCGGTGAGGCGCTGGCCGAATCCGTCCCAATCGTCGAAGAGTTCGACGCCGGCGCGGTCGGTCGGCACGATCGCCTGCAGGTCTCGGCCGTCGGCGTCGACGGCGGACACCGCGATCAGATCGGCGAACAGTGTTCCGGTGGAATAGAACTTGTAACCGTTGAGCCGCAGCACGCCGTCGGCGTCGGCCAGCAGCGTGGTGTCGGAGCTTGCCGGCGCCTTGCCGTTGGCGTCGGTGATCGCGTTGCCGAACACCACCCCCGCGTTGACGACGGGAAACCATTGTAGGCGTTCCGCCTCGTTGGCCCGATTGCTCAGCAGCCGCTCGGAGAATCCGAAATGCGCCCGAAGTGACTGCGCCACATTCGAACTGCCGCGGGCAATCTGCACGACGGCACCGATGACGTCACGTGCCCTACCGCCAGGCCCGCCGTAGCGGGTCGGCACCCGCAGGCTGAGCAGTCCTGCGTGGCGCAGGCGTTCGACCGCGCCGTAAAGGAGGACGCGGTCCCGCTCGGCGGCGGCGTCGTCGCGGCGCAGGTCCTCGACGATGTCAGCCAGCCGGGCCAACCGGTCTGCTACCGAACCGCCGAGCGGCTCTTCGGAAAACGCGGGGCGCGCCCCGATTGCTTCGAGGGTCACTTGTCTTCTCCTAGCGAAAGTGCGGAATGATCTTGTCGGCGAACCGGTCCAGTTCCGCGTCCAGCGGCTGGAACTGCAGCATGAACAGTTCGACGCCCGCGGTGTGGAATGCTTCGATCCGCTCGATCACCTGCCGGTAGCTGCCGACCAGGCCGGCCAATGTGCCGCCGTTGGAGCCGACCCTGCTGGTGCCCGAAAGCACCTTGTACATCTGGGTCTTCGGGTCGGTGCCAGACGAGATCTCGGGTCTGCGTTCGGCGTCGACGAGCGACTGCAGGTGCTGCAGTTCGGCCGTCGCCTCGGCTTCCGTCTCGCGTGCGATCACGAAGGCGGACAACCCGAACCGCAACGGGGCACGGTCGCGGGGCCTAACCCGCAGATCCTCGATCACCTCGATGGTGTCGGCCAGCGGCCGCCCGTTGATGAAGAACACGTCGGCGTGTTGCGCGGCCAGCGCACGTGCCGGTTCGGACTCGCCGCCGAAGTACACCGGCGGCGGTTGATCCGGTATCGGACGGACGAGCGCAGGCTGGCCGCCGCGGCCTGCGATGTCGACCTGCTTTCCCGCCCACAGGTCCAGCACGGTCTCCAGCCACGTCCTGGTGTACGCGTAACGGTCGTCGTGGTCGGCGGCGTCGAGGCCGAGCGCTTCGAGTTCAGGCAGAAACCATCCGCTGACCACGTTGATCGCAAGCCTGCCCGCCGAGATCTCGCCGATGTTCGCCGCCAATTTGGCGAACACCAACGGATTGACCAGCAGCGGCTTGATGGCGCCGATGAGTTCGATGCGGCTGGTGGCCTCGGCCAGCGCGGCCAGCGTCGACCACGTCTCGAGCACGTCGTCTTCGACATTGCTGGGGTGAATGACGTGTTGCGCCAACAGGGTTGAGTCGAAACCGGCCTGCTCCGCGCGGATCAGCAGGTCGCGGTTGCGACGGTAGCCGGCATCCGGCGCATCGTCCGGGTGGTTGCGGGCGCCGTGGTTGCCGTACACCGGCGCCCACACGCCGAACCGAGGGCCGCTCATGAACTGGTCAGGTAGCGCTGGCGCTCCCAGTCGCTGACGTGATTTGAATACTGCTGCCACTCACTGCGCGCGATGGCGGCGAAATCACGCACCGACTCGGCGCCTAGGATCTCGAGGATGGTGTCGTCCGAAGTGGCGAGCGCCAGCGCGACGCCGAGCGATTCGGGCAGCGGGGTGCCGGTGAAATACAGGTTGCCGCCTTCGGATTCCGGCGGCCTGCGCCGCGCCTGCAGACCCGCGACCACTGCCGCCAGCGCCGATGCGACCAACCAGTACGGGTTGGCATCCGATGCGCCGCTGCGCAGTTCGATCCGCGTGGCCGCACCCTCGATCAGCGAACGCACTGCCGCACTGCGGTTGTCGCGGCTCCATGTCACCGTTGCCGGGGCGAACGAATCGGGCACGAACCGGCGGTACGCGTTGACCGAATGCGCGCCGAACAACGTGATCGACGGCAGATGTTCGAGCAGGCCTGCGATCGCGTGCAATGCGATCTCGTTCTCGACGCCGTTGTCCGGCGCGAAAGCCGCTGCGCCGTCGCGCCACAACGAGATGTGCAGATGTTGCGAGCTGCCGGAGTGTTCGGAGAACGGCTTGGCCATGAAGCTGGCAACCTTGCCGTGTCTGCGCGCCACCTCCTTCGCGGCGTATTTGAGCCGCGCCGCATCGTCGGCCGCGGCCAGCGCGTCGGTGTAGACCAGGTTGGTCTCCACCTGGCCGGGCCCGTACTCGGTCTGGATACCCTCCAACCGGGTGAAGGCGCCGAGCGTTTCGTTCAGGTCGGTGATCAGCGGGTCGAGCGCGTTGGCGTTCTCCAGCGAGTACGCGTGGATGTCGTGTTGAAACGGTGTCCCGTCCGCGTTCAGCAGATAGAACTCGAGTTCCACGCCGACCTTCGCGGTGTAGCCCAGTTCGGCCAGTCGGGCCAGCACCCGCTTCAGCACCGCACGCGGGTCCAACAGCGACGGATTCCGGTCGTGCGCAACGATATCGGAGATGACGTGGCCGACACCGCGCCGCCATGGCAGCGGCCGGAAGGTGTTGAAGTCGGGTACCGCGTATACGTCGGGATAGCCGCCCGCCCAGTTGGTCAGGCCGAGGCCGTCGATGACGGTTCCGTCGGTGTTCCAGCCCAACGAGGCCTCGCAGAACGCGAACCCGTGGCCCTTGGCGCGGTCGAGGAACTGCGCGGCGGGTATCCGCTTGCCCTGAGCGTGGCCGAACGGATCGCTCCACGCCACCTCGATCTCGGTCAGCGATCCGTCCGCGATGCCTTGCAGGAGATCGCGTTCTGGCGCCGAGGTGTCGACCGTCTGCGTCATGACGACGCCTTGACGACCCTGGTGCCGACCGTGGCGCCGACCGCGAACGCGCCGACCAGCAGGCCGACGATCACCCACGCCAGCACGCTCGACCCGCCCACCAGATCCTTCAGGTTGGCCAATATCAGGATCAGCGCGCCCGCCAACCCGACCAGGCCCAGCAGCGGCGCGATGCGCACCCGCCACTGCGAGTTGCCGCGGCGGTCGCGGGCGAAGTAGACCAGCACGGCCACGCTGGTGGCGATCAGCAACACGACGAATCCGACCGTGGTGGCGCCGGCGAACCAGGTGTAGAACTGCGCGGCCGGGTCGAGTTTGAAGACCACGGCAAGCACGACGCTGACCGCGACGACACCGGAGATCCACAGCGAAGCTTGGTGCGGTGAACCGTGTTTGGCGTGCGGATAGCTCAGCGACGCGGGCAGCACGTCGCGCTGCGACAGCGCGAAGACATAGCGAGACGCGACGTTGTGGAATGACAGGATGCAGGCGTACAGGCTGGTGAAGTACAGCACCGTGATGATGTCGTTGCCGACAACGCCGATGTAGCGCTGCGCGGTGTCGGACAGGAAGGTGCTGCCCGACTCGGTGGCCCTGCTGACCGCTTCCGCGTCGCCCCATCCGGACACCAGCGCCCAACTGGTCACCGCGTAGAACACGCCGATGAGGATCAGGGCGGCGTAGGTGGCGCGCGGGATGGTGCGTTCGGGCGTGCGGGCCTCGTCGCGAAAGATCGCAGTGGCCTCGAAGCCGACGAAGCTGATGAGTGCGAACAGCAGGCCGATGCCCACGGATCCGGAGAAGATCACGCCGGGATTGATGATGCCCGTCGACAAGCCGTGGTCACCGCCGCGGGCCACGATCACCGCGTCGAGCACCAACACGATGGCGATCTCTGCGGTCAGCAGCACCGCCAGCACCTGGCTGGACAACTGGATGTTGCGGTAGCCCAGGAACGCGGTGACGACGAACGCGACCGCCGCGAACAGCCACCAGGGCAGCGCGGGCCCGCCGAACAATTCGACGACGGCACCGCCCGCGGGTCCGAGGAGGCCGTACACGCCTGCCTCGATCGCCACGTAGCTCACCAACGCGACGAAAGCGATGCCGATGCCTGCGGGGAATCCCAATGCCGTACGCACGTAAGAGAAGAACGCGCCGGCCTCCTCGACGTACGGTGTCAACGCCGTGAATCCGACGGCGAAGAACAGCAGTATCACCGTCGAGGCGATGAACGTCGCGGGGAATCCCGCACCGTTGCCCGAGGCGAGGCCCAGCGGCACCACGCCGCCGATCACGCCCAACGGCGCCGCCGCGGCGACGACCATGAACACGATCGCGGGCACACCGAGGTTGCCCGTCAGTTGGCGCCGCGGCGGGGACGGATGCTCCCCCAAAGCCTCTGATGTGGCGGTGGTTTCGGACATGGTTGACCGTCCTATCGGTGGAAGTTGGCCCGACGGTAGGAAAACGCGTTGGGCGACACCAGATCTGGAGTCACCGTGAGTCATATGTCGTCACAATTGGACACATTCGTGTGCGCCGGTAGTGTTCGCGGCGTGAGCAGCTCGGTGCGCGCCGTTGGCGGCAGAGGCAAACGCCCGCTGCGGGTGGGGGCCACGCCTGTGCCGCACGCCGAGATCCTCGACTTCGTCCGCGAGCCGCTGGCCGGCCAAGGCATCGACCTGCAGATCGAGATCTTCGAGAGCTTCGACGAGCCCAACGATCTGCTGGCAGGCGGCCGGCTGCATGCGAACTTCTTCCAGTACCTGCCGTTCCTCGAGGATTTCAACCGCCGCACCGGCAACGGGTTGGTGCCGCTGGTGCCGGTGCACATCGAACCGTTCGGGTTGTACTCGACGTGGATTCCTGAGGTCGACGCGATTCCCGAGTATGCCGAGGTGGCGCTGCCGTCGGATCCGGTCAACATCGACCGGTCACTGGTCATGCTCGAGCAGCTGGGACTGATCGAATGCGCGCCGTCGCGGCGGGGATTGACCAGCGTCGGTGACGTGCGGTCGAATCCGCGCCGGCTGGTGCTCAAAGAGCTGGCCAGCTGGCTGCTCGGCGAGCTGCGCGAAGATTTCGATACGGGCGGGCGCAGCGGGGCGGGCGCAGATGTGGTGTTCCTGTTCGGCAACCAGGCGATGGAGTGGGGTGTGGACACCGGGACGGCGCTGCACTGCGATCGGGGCAATCCGGTGTACGCGGAGTATCTGGTGGCCAGGCCGGACAACTGTCGAAGCCCGGTCGTCAATGCGCTGGCACAGGCGCTCAACGACGAGTCCACCCGAGAATTCATCACGACCACCTATGCCGGGCAGGTGCTGGCGGCGTTCTGAATTGCGCTCACCGCGAAGTAAACCCTGTGCCCGGCAAATCGCTACCGCCACAGTGTTGGTGTGTACCAAGGGGCACAGCGGCCCCCGATGCCGCGCGCCGACACCGTCCGGGTGCTGCTCGTGCTCGAGGTGCCCGCGACGCCCGCCGACTTGCCTAGCCGCACAGCACAATTGGCTGACGACTATGCCCAGGTGATCGTCCGATCGGTGCCGGGTGTGCGCGCGCACAAGGCCGTGGTCGCCGCCGCGGCGGCGAAGCCCACCGTCCCGCCCACCGGGCTGACCATCGACCGGATCATGCGCGAGGTGCGCATCGACGGTGACCGGGTGCGGCTGACCTACCGCGAATTCGAGTTGCTGTGCTACCTGGCCGCGGTGCCGGGACGACCGGTGTCGCGCACCGAACTGGTGAACCGGGTGTGGCGCGACCGGGCACCGGGAAGTGAGGTGTCCTTGCGCACCGTCGACACCCACGTCCGGCGGCTGCGCACCAAGCTCGGCCCATACGCGGAAGTGCTGACGACGATCCGGGGGCGTGGATACCGCTTCAACCCCGGCCCGAAGGTGCGCTTCGTCGCCGCGTGAGCGGCTACAGCGTTGCGGTCAGCGGGCCCATCGGCTTGCAGACCGGCTGTGGTGGATTGCCGGTGTTCGCGCATCCCCTGCCGGTCGCGGTGTACGTCGCACCAGGCCGATACGGCTGGTAGAACACCTGCGCGGTGAGAATGCCGACCTGCTGCGCGCACTGGCCGGGACCGTCGCTGCCCTGCAACTGCACACACGCGACGGTCTGGTACGCCACGGATTGATCGCAGGCCGCAAGTGACAGCGTGGACGTCACGACGTTCGTTCCCGACAGCTGGACCACCTGCGGCGGTGACAAGGTGTACTGACACGGCGGCGGGCTCGGCTCTGCGGTTGCCACCGGTGTGGTACCCGCGAGCGCCAGCGCCGCGGCGGCGAGGATCGTCGGCAACCGGAGCATCTTCGGATGGTAGATCACCGAAGGTGGCCTTCATCGATGATGAACAAACACAGCGTCACCGCGAGGAACCCGGCTGGTAGCCAGATCGCGTGCACTCCCCACGCCCTGCTGGCGTACGCCCCGACGAGCGCGCCGGTGGCGAACGTCAGGATCAGCGCGCCGTACACCCCGAACGCCCGACGCTGATCCGGTCGCCGGTCGACGAAGCCGGCGTAGCCCGCCTCGACGAATCGCATCAGGTTGCCGGTGGTGGCGACCGGCAGATAAGCCAGTTCGCCGATGTTGCGGAACAGGCCGATCTGCATCGCGGCCAGAAACGAGATCGGCACGGTGACATAGCTATGCGGGACCGATGCCGGGACGAAGCCGATGACGGCAAGCGCGACGGCCTGCACCGCCATCGTCCAGACCAGCGGCCTGGCGACGAACCGTTCCGCCCGGCCGGATTTGATGTGCGACGCCAACCCGACGCCCGCGATGAACGCGAGCAGCGGCCACAGGTGAGCCAGCGCCATCGCCCACTCCCGCTTCGAGGTGTCGATGGCGCCGAAGATCACGTTGGCGGTCTGCACATTGGCGAACACCCCGCCACGGGAGATGTAGGTGTGGGCGTCGAGGAACCCGTTGGCCAGGGTCAGCAGCAACGCGAACCACAGGCTTCTGGTGCGTTCGGTGTCCTCGGCCACCCGGCCAAACTAGCGCGGGCTAATTACCGTGAGCAGACGCAAAAGTCCCCGACACGCCGACGAAATGGCGCACTTTGCGTCTGCTCGCGGAAGTAACTAGCCCACGTACTGCGTCATCCAGTCCTGCACGCGGCGCCACGCGTCGTCGGCCGCGGCCGCGTTGTAGCGGTCACCGGTGTCGTTGAAGAACGCGTGGTTGGCGTTCGGCTCGGTGACGAGCTGGTGCACCATCCCGGCTTTCTCCAGCGCTGCCCGTACGACCGGTTCGGTGGCGTTGACGCGCTGATCCTGTTCACCGTAAAACGCAAGCACCGCAACATTTTTCGAGTTCGAAAAGTCGGGGTTGTCGGGAGCGGGCCCGTAGAACGGCATGGCCGCGGCCAGGTCGCCTGCACCCGCGGCGAGCAGCTGCCACGTCAGGCCGCCGCCCATGCAGAACCCGACGATCGCGAGCTTCTTGCCGGGCGTCCGACGCGCCAACTCCCCCACCCCGGATTTGAGGTTGGCGACGAACTCCTGCGGCGGGATCTTGCCAAGCGCCGCAGTGGCCTCCGCCGGGTCGGTGAACTTCGCGGTGCCGCCCTGCCCGGACAGCAGGTCGATGGCCAACGCCGAGTACCCGATGCCCGCGAACCGGCCCGCCACCGAGCGGACCCAGTCGGTGAGGCCCTTGTTCTCGTGGATGACGAGAATCCCGCCCTTCGCGTTCGGCGCTTCGGCCCACGCCGCCTGCAGTTGACCCTGCGGACCGGCCCAGGTGATCGGCGCGGTGGGCAACGCCTTGGCCGATCCGGGCGGCATCGTCGGCGCACTGGCAGGAGCGCTCGACGTCACCGGCGGGTTGGACGTCGCGGTCTTGTTCTCACTACACGCCGCGATCAGCGCGCTGGCCGCGGCAGTACTGACTCCGAGTAACGCGAGCCTGCGCAGGGCTTCGCGCCGGGACAACAACCCGTCGACATGATCGGTGGCGATTTCTTCGGCGATATAGCGCTGTAGCGGGGTCACATTCGACGAGTATGCCCTCATGAACTGGACGCCGGATGCAGATGCGCTGCGCGGGCGCACGGCACTTGTCGCCGGCGCGACCCGGGGAGCGGGACGGGGTATCGCCGCCGCGCTCGGTGAGGCGGGGGCGACCGTGATCTGCACCGGTCGCAGCAGCGTGGCGGGCAACGGCCAGTCCGACTACGACCGTCCGGAAACCATCGAGGAGACAGCCGAACTGGTCACCGCATTGGGTGGCGTCGGCATTGCGATGCAGGTGGATCACCTCGACGTCGCACAGGTGCAGGCGCTGGCGGATCGCGTGCGCGACGAGTACGGCGGCATCGACATCCTTGTCAACGACATCTGGGGCGCCGAGGTGCTCAAGGGCGGCCCGCCGACATGGAACCGCCCGATCTGGGAACACGACCTCGACGACGGCCTTCGGATCCTCGACCTCGGCGTAGGCACTCACCTGATCACCGCGCACTGCCTGTTGCCGTTGCTCGTCACGCGGCCGGGCGGCCTGCACGTCGAAGTCACCGACGGCACAAAGGATTACAACGATCACACCTACCGGATCTCGGTCTTCTACGACCTGTCCAAGGTCGCGGTCAACAGGCTCGGCTACAGCCTTGGCCACGAACTGGCACGCTTCGGCGCCACCGCGGTGGCCGTCACGCCCGGTTGGTTGCGCTCGGAGATGATGCTCGACAACTGGGGTGTCACCGAGGAGAACTGGCACATGGCGCTGGATCCGCTGCGCTCCGACGGCCCGACCGCTCCGCCCGGCTTCGCGGTGTCGGAGTCGCCGAGATTCGTCGGCAGAGGCATCGCGGCGTTGGCCGCCGACGAGGCCAGGGCACGCTGGAATCAGCGCTCGGTCACCTCCGCCCAACTGGCTCGCGAATACGGCGTCACCGACATCGACGGCCACCAGCCGGACGGCTGGGCGGAGCTATGATCGCAGCTCAGCGGCCAAAGTAGACAGTTCGAAAAATCTGTTCACCGATTTCGTTGACACCCACCGGCAGGCGCTGTTCGATGACTTGGTGACCTACGACACCATCATCGCGAGCGGCCGCTGGTTCGACGGCACCGGCGCGCCGTCGGCGGTGCGCAACATCGGCATCCGCGACGGCCACGTGGTGGCGATCTCGCCGGACGAGTTGGACGCCACGGACTGCCCGCGCGTGCTGGACGCGACCGGCAAGTGGGTGTTGCCGGGCATGCTCGACATCCACACCCACTACGACGTCGAGGTACTGAACGGTCCGTCGCTTTCCGAATCGCTGCGCCACGGCGTGACGACGGTGATGCTCGGGTCCTGCTCGTTGTCGACCATCTACGTCGACGGCCAGGACGCGGGCGACATCTTCGGACGTGTCGAGGCGATCCCCCGCGAGCACGTCATCGCCGCGGTGGACAGCCACAAGACGTGGACCAACGCCGACGAATACATCCGGGCGCTCGAGGCGCGTCCACTCGGCCCCAACCTGGCCGCGTTCATCGGCCATTCCGACATGCGGGCAGCCACCATGGGACTCGACCGCGCGACGAGAAAAGACGACCGTCCCACCCGAGGAGAGCAGGCGCGAATGGAGCGGATGCTCGACGACGCGCTGCGCGCGGGTTTCGTCGGCATGTCCTCGCAGCAACTGCTTTTCGACAAGCTCGACGGCGAGGTGTGCCGATCACGCACGCTGCCTTCGACGTACGCCAAACCGCGTGAACTGCGCAGGCTGAAATCCATCCTGCGGCGCGCGGGCCGAGTCCTGCAGTCCGGCCCCGACATTCAGAATCCGCTGAACCTGGCATCGCAGCTGGCGCAGTCGCTCGGCATCTTCCGCAACCCGCTCAAGACCAGCCTGCTCTCGGCCGCGGATGTGAAGTCGAATCCCTACAGCATCCACGCGCTGGGACCGGCCGCGCGCATGGTCAACAGGCTCGGCGGCAACTTCCGTTGGCAGCACCTGCCGGTGCCGTTCGAGGTGTACGCCGACGGCATCGACCTCGTGGTCTTCGAGGAGTTCGGTGCGGGCGCGGCCGCGCTGCACCTGCGCGACGAAGTCGAACGCAACGGTCTGATGCGCGACGAGGCGTATCGCCGCCGGTTCCGCAAGGACTACGAGAGCAAGTTCGGGATACGGGTATGGCAGCGCGACTTCTTCGACACCGAGATCGTCGAGTGCCCGGATGCGTCGGTGATCGGTAAATCGTTCGGTGAAGTGGGCAGGGATCGCGGCGGCCTGCACCCAGTCGATGCGTTCCTCGACCTGGTGCTCGAACACGGCAGGGCGTTGCGTTGGCGGACAACGATTTCCAACCACCGGCCCGAGGTGCTCGAGAAGCTGGCCCGCGACTCCGGCATCCAGATGGGGTTCTCCGACGCCGGAGCCCACTTGCGCAACATGGCCTTCTACAACATGGGTCTACGACTGCTGCGGCACGTCTACGACGCGCAGCGGGCCGGCACACCGTTCATGACGGTCGAGCAGGCCGTGCACCGGCTGACCGGTGAACTGGCCGACTGGTACCGGATCGACGCCGGCCATCTGCGCCTCGGCGACCGCGCCGACCTCGTCGTGGTCGACCCCGAACGGCTCGACTCGACGCTCGACGGCTACGCCGAAGCCGAAGTCGAGCAGTACGGCGGACTCTCGCGAATGGTCAACCGCAACGACGACACGGTCAAAGCGGTGTTCGTCGGCGGCCGCCTGGTGTTCCTCGACGGTGCGCCGACCGACCTCGTCGGCACCCGGCGCACGGGCCGCTTCCTGCGTGCCGCGCACAAGGCTCCCGCCCTCGCAGAAAGCGAGTTGACCAGTGTCGGTTGAGGATACAGTTCGCAACCTGTGGAAAGCGCTGTCATCTCGCGACTTCGAGGCGGCGAAGACGTACCTCGCCGACGGTTGCATCTACTTCGACGTACCGGTGGGGCCCGCGGCGGCCGCGCGGGGCCCCGACGACATCGAGAAGCGGATCCGAATCGCGTGGGACGGGTTGTCGCACTACGAAAACCACGACGGCCTGCTGCTGACCAACGGTACCGACGTGATGTACGAGCACTCCGAGACGTGGGTCTGGCCCACCGGTGAGACCGCCACGTTGCCGTTCGTCACAGTGCACAAGGTCGAGAACGGCAAGATCACGCTGTGGAAGGACTACTGGGACATGGGCGGTCTGACGAACTTCGCACCGCCGTCCTGGCTGGAGAACTTCGCCACGGCCGATATGTCGTGGGTTTTCGACGCCACCGGCCTGGTTTGACCGGATCAGGCCAGCGCGTAGACGCGGTTCGCGTTGCCGTGTGCGATCAGGTCCACCACTCGGATCGCGTCGGCTTCGCTCCATTCTCGCGCGTCGACGAAACCCTGTAGGGCATAACGTATTCCGTCGCGCCACAACCGCGCCCCGAGGTAATGCAGTTCGGCAGGGCCGAATGCGTCCGACGAATACAGGATCTTGCGGAACGGCGCCATCTCGAGCAGGCGGCCGATGAACGACGCTGAGCGGGCACCCAGATAGTTGATCGCCAGTCCGCCGTCGAGGTAGACGTTGTTGAAGGCCTGCGCCAGATACCCGGCCTCGCGTTCGTATGGGTAACAGTGCAGCAGCATGATCGGGGTGTCTCCGCTGGTGCGCAGAAAGTCAAGCAGATACAGCGGATTCGCCTTGTGCAGATCGCAGTCGCGGTCGCCGAACCCGACGTGGAATTGCAGGGGCTTGCCAAGGCGCAACGCCTGATACAGGCCGAACCGCAACAGCACCCGGTCGGTCAACCGGGGCGCACCGCTGTCACGCCATCGACTGGCCGCCTGCGCTACCTCCTCGGCGGTGGGTTCGGTCAGGTCACCGTCGAAACCGCCGCGGTAGGCAAGGATCGTCTTGGTGGCGATCGCCGTGGCGGCCCGCTCCTCCAGGATCCTGGTGAACGCCGACGCATAGTCTTCGTCCGCGGCCACGGCGGCCTCGGCCACCGATTCCAGCCTGACGATCTCGTGTACGTATCCTTCGGACAGGTCGGCGACGACGTCGAGATCGGCTACGCCGTCGCCGAACCCGGTGTCCACCAGCCAATCCGACACCTTGGCGTGTGACAGGAACAGTCGGGCAAGCGCGTCTTCGGAGTGTCGGCTGCGGCGGCTCCAATATGTATCGGCGTCGACGTGCCGCGGCAGCCCCAGCAGCGGTGCGCAGTGCGCGCGGACCGCGAACCCGAGTTGGGTGTCGAACGCCGAATCGAAGTCGGCGAGAGGTTCGGTGTTGGCTTCGTTCAGCCCGTTCTCGAACCGGGCGCGGTCAGGTGCGGTTAGCCAGCAGCCGTGCACGTGATGGTCGACCAGCGGCACGTTCTCGATGTGCTCAGCCAGGAGGGTCAAAGGTCACACGCTCTCACACGCTCCAGGCCAGCCGGAACTTCTCGGCGAGTTCCTCGTCGGCCAGGTTGCCGTACGTGTCCTGCTCGTAGCGCCGGACCGCGAGCACGGCGTCCACCACCTCGTCGCCGAGAATGCCGCGCATCAAAGCGGATTGGTCGAGCGCGTCAAGGGCGTCGGCCTGTTTGGCGGCCAGCAGTTTGGTGCCCGCCTTGGCGCGCTGCTCGTCGGTCAGCTTGGCCGGATCGACGGTGGTCTCCGGTGGCAGGGTCAGCTTGCGTTCGATGCCGTCGAGCGCGAGACCGAGTATGGCGGCGGTCGCGAGATACGGATTGGCCGACGGGTCGATCACCTTCACTTCCACGTTGGCGCCCTGCGGATTGCTCGGACCGGCGATCAGGTATCGCACCGCGGCTTCCCGGTTTTCGGTGCCCCAGCAGACGTACGCGCCCGACCAGAGGCCGGGTTGCATGCGCAAACCCGACACCACCGAACCGGACAGCACGCCCTGGGCCTGGCTCAGCCCAGCGAGCAGACCGGCGGACACCACCGAACCGGACAGCCCGCCCTGGGCCTGGCTCAGCCCAGCGAGCAGACCGGCGGTGGCGGCCTCCCCCTCCGCGGTCATCCCGCCTGCCCCCGCCCCGCCGGAGAACAGCGGCGTCTGATCGCGCTTCATCGAAAAGTGTTGATGTGCACCGGATCCGACGCTGTCCGCGAACGGCACCGGAGACAGGCTGACCCGCAGACCGTACCGCCGGGCCACCCTGCCGATGATGATGCGCATCAGCACCAACTGATCCGCGGCGGCGACGGGTGACAGTGGTGCCAGCGAGATCTCAAACTGGTTGCGGCCGTACTCCGGATGGAACTGTTCGACGGCGGCACCAGATGCCGCCGCAGCGTTGGTCACGTCCCGGACGAAGCCCTCGAACTCGAGCACTCCGGCCAGCCCGTACTGCGCCCACAGATGCGACGGCAGTTGACTGCCGTCGGGCCCGACAAGAACGAATTCCATCTCGTGGCCGACCACCGCATCGATGCCCGCCTCGGCCAGCCGGGCCTCGATCCGGCTCAACGCGCCCCTGGTGCAGTACGGATCGGGGGTGCCGTCCTGATCGAAGAAAGCGCCTGGTGCCCAAGCCAATCCGTCGCCGAGGATGCGGAGCCCGCCCAGGTCGATCCGGATCCGCTGGTCCCCCACGACTCCGGTTCGTTCGCCGAAGACGGTGCCGACCTGGTCGATGGCGAACACGTGCCAGACCGGGCTGGCGCCGAGGCCTGGATCGGCGAATGTGCCCATCCGCCGAAGCGGCACGGTCTTGGCGTGGATGAGGCCCGCCGGGTTGACGACCGTCCCGATCAGCGTGGCGACCCCGTCGGCTTCCAGTTGGGCGATCGCAGCGGCGGCTAGCGGTTTGGCTGCCATGACAGCCATTGTCCAATGCGGCGGCGCGAATTACAGCGTGATCTTGCAGCTTTGACCGATGTCGAGCGTGCGCAGCATCCTGCCCATGCCGAGCCACATCGCGCACGACAGAGCGAGATCTGTCAACAGTTCGTCGCTGAAGTGCTCGCCACAGCGGGCCCAGAAGTCCTCGTCGTCCCGCAGACCGGTGTGGTCACTGGCGAAGCGTTCGGCGAACTCCGCCGCGATGCGCTCCTGGGCGCTGTACCCCGGCCACGTCCGCCACTCGGCGGCATGGTCGTAGAGGTCCTCGTCGACACCGGCGGCGATGCCCTCGGAGTCGCGGGTGTTCTGGCACACCACGCATTCGTTGTCGAGCGCGATGACCATTCGGGCCAACTCGCGGACCCGCATCGGCAGTCGATTCTTGGTGTACACCGCGTTGGTGAATCCGGCCATGGCGACACCGATGTCCGGGGACTTCGCCACCCAGGCGGCCGCGTCGTCGTCAGCGAAAGATCCAATTCGGCTCATGGCCGAATGGTACGCGTGAGCCGACAAAATTGGAACACGTTCTAATTTTGCGGTACGAGTCGGAAGAGCCGGACACGGTCGGCGTTGCTGCCCGGCACGTCCACGGGTTGCTGCTGAGCAGCGACAGCCAAGCCTTCAGCAGTAGGTAATACAGCGGCGGGTGCACATCGTCGGCGGTCGAGCTGAGGAGATACCGACCGGCCTGGTGGTGAGGTGCCAGGAGGTCGATTCGTCCAGCCCGGGGTTCTTGTCGGTGAGTTTCCATACCCGAAGCGTCCGCGCCAGCGCCGCGTGATTGCCATCGTTGGCGCATATCAGCTTTGCTGTGAGCCCACCGTTGCGAGTTGAGCCCGCTCGTCGTCCCAGTCCCGCTGCACCAGCATCCGGTGCGCGATGCGTTCCAGCGCGGCCTCCACCGCGGCGCGGTCCGGCCTGCCCTCGAAAGTTTGCGACGAGGCCAGCTTCTCGACGATCTTGGTGATCAACGCCGAGGACACCGCGTCGACCTGGGCGGCGCCCGCCTGGGTCAGCCACAGCAGGTCCCCGGTCCGCAGCGCGTATCCGGTTTCGACCAGGCGGTCGAACGTCGGCTCGAGGACCTCGCACGGCACCCGCAGCCGGTCGGCGATGTCGGTCAGTCGCGCGGAGCCGAACGCCTGGTTGTGCCGATAGATCTGGACCAGCGCCCACAGTCGCGCGATGTCGAGGCTGCAACCCGGCCTTTCGCAGATGTTGCGCAACCGGACCTCGGGTGACTGACGCATCATCCGGCCGATCGCGATCTCGAGCACCTTGTCCGGCGAGTCGCTGCTGGGCATGCCGAAGCCCTCGCCGAGGTCGACGGCGTTGACCGCATCCATCTCGCGCAGCGGGACCTCTTTGAGCAGCCACGCGACGACGAAACCGACCAGCGCCACCGGCGCCGCGCACAGGAACACCATGTCGAGGGAGTCCGCATAGGCGGTCACGATCGGCGCCGCGACCTCGTGCGGTAGCTGGTGAAGCACCTGCGGGGACTGTGCGGCCGCGGGTGGTGCCCCACTCTCGGCGAGCGCATGGCCGATCCGGTCCTGCAGGAAGTTGGCGAACAGCGACCCGAAAATGGCTGCGCCGAAGGAACTTCCGATGGTCCGGAAGAACGTGACGCCCGACGTGGCCACGCCGAGGTCGGTGAAGTCGGCGGTGTTCTGCACGATCAGGATGAGCACCTGCATGCACATGCCGATGCCGGTGCCCAGCACGAACAGATACACCGACTGCAGCACCATCGGCGTGCCCGCGTCCATGCGCGACAGCAGCACGAATCCCAGCGCCATCACCGCGGTCCCGACGACCGGGAAGATCTTGTAGCGGCCGGTGCGGCTGACGAGCACACCGCTGCCCATCGACGTCAGCAGCAGGCCCGCGACCATGGGCAACGTTCGCAGCCCCGACACCGTCGCAGAAACGCCGTCGACGAACTGCATGAACGTCGGCAGGAAGGTCAGTGCGCCCAGCATCGCGAATCCGACGATGAACGACAGCACGCAACACACCGCGAACACCCGGTCGCTGAACAGCCGGATCGGCAGGATCGGTTCTGCCGCACGGGTTTCCACCCACACGAAAATCGCCAACGCGGCCGCGGATGCGATGAACAGCCCGATGATCATCGGCGAGCCCCATGCGTATTCGCCGCCGCCCCAACTGGTCGCGAGCGTGAGCCCGGACGCGCCGAGGCCGACGAACAGAATGCCCGCGTAGTCGATGGCCGGCCTGCCTGTGCGGCCCAGCGCGGGTATCGCCGCGATCGCCACGAAGAACACCACGACGGCCACCGGGACGTTGATCCAGAACGCCCAGCGCCAGGTGAGGTGGTCGGTGAAGAAGCCGCCGAGCAGCGGGCCGATCACGGTCGTGACGCCGAACACCGCGCCAAGCGCGCCCTGGTAGCGGCCGCGATCGCGCAGCGGAATCACCTCGCCGATGAGCGCGGTGGCGGTCACCATGATCGCGCCGCCACCGACACCCTGCAGTGCGCGCGACGCGACCAACATGGTCATCGACCCGGCCAGACCGCACAGCACCGACCCGACGAGGAAGAACACGATCGCCGCGGCGAACACCATCTTGCGGCCGAACAGGTCGCCGAGTTTCCCGACGATCGCGGTGACGATCGTCGACGCCAGCAGGTAGCTCGTCACCACCCAGGACTGGTGGCCTGCGCCGCCGAGGTCGGCGACCACAGTGGGCAACGCGGTCGCGACGATCGTCTGGTCCAGCGCCGCCAACAGCATGCCCAGCAGCACAGCGACGAAGATCAGGTTGCGCCGCTGCGGACTGATCAGTGCGCCGCCCGCTTCGGGGTCCGCGGTTGTCATACCTGCCTCTCTCCAACGACCGTTCCGCCAGCCATATCGTTAGATAGGCTATAGAAGTTACGGCCGCGGTCCGACAGGCTCAGGAGTTACCGCGTGCGTGGATGCGAAACCGGGGCTATAGCGACGACGGCGGCCGCGATACGCACTGCGCGAGGTAGAGCTGTTCGCCCAGCTTGTCCATCAGTTGCAGCTGGGTTTCGAGGTAGTCGATGTGTTCTTCCTCGTCGGCGAGGATCTTCTCGAACAGGTTGGCCGTGGTGGCGTCTTCCTTCTCGCGGCACATCACGATGCCCGGCTTCAGGCGCGCCATCACCTCGTACTCGATGGCCAGATCAGCTTCGAACTGCTCGCGCAGGGTCTGGCCGACCCGCAGTGAGAACAGCCGCTGATAATTCGGCAGCCCATCCAAAATGAGAATGCGGTCGGTGATCGATTCCGCATGCTGCATTTCTTCGAAAGATTCTTTACGGGTGTGCTCGGCGATTTCCGTGAATCCCCAATTCGCCTGCATTTTGGAGTGCAGGAAATATTGGTTGATCGCCGTGAGTTCGCTTGTCAACTGCTCGTTGAGCAGTTTCAGAACGTCGGCATCGCCTTGCATGGTCGCTCCTAAGCAACGTGTGGGCCTGATCGAGCTTCGCTGTCCGTAGTGCCACCCCAATCTAGTGCAGACGTGACCCCGAAGCCCACCATATTGGCTGGAAAACGGCGTGTTTTCCATTGTGTCACGGTCGATCCGCAGCAACGGACATGTGGATCGCGCGACGGCTCTGGACTGCCTACGCTAAGTAAGGTTAGACTGCACTAACACCTACGCGCGGCCTCGAGCAGACAGGGAAACCCGATGAGTGAGTACGAATTACACTTACTCATTCTCGCCTGCGATTTCCGCGTCGACGACGTCGACCGGATGTGGAAATGGCTTAACAAACACGAAGAGCCGTTGGCCGCTATCGGCGCTCATCATGTGGTGCTGTACACGTCCATTTGGGAACCCGGTCGGGTTTTGGTGACGATCGGTATTCGTCGGGCCGGCTCGATTCGAGAGGTGTTGCGGTCCCCTGCGATATTCGAATGGTTCAACATCTCGGGTGCCGACGACATCCCGCCCATCTTCGGCGGTGAAGTGGTGGAGAAGATCGACCTCGACGGCGGGTCGCCCGAAGGCCACATCGGCCGGGTGGTGGTGGGCGTGATGGCGTCCGTCGACGACGTGCCGACTCTGATGGCGAAAGTGCACGACGGCCTCGATCGGTTCAAAAGCGGTGGCGTTCGCAAGATTTGGGTATACCAGGCACTTGACGATGGGCGCGAAGTGATGATCCTCCAGGAGATTTCCGACGAGCTCAGCGCGCGGGCCTGGATCGACCATCCCGACGCCGCCGCGGAGTGGATGTCCAGCGCCGGCTTCGGCGCCTACCCCACGCAGTTCGTCGGCAGGTTCGCCCATCTGATGAGCATCGGCGAGCGGGTCTGATCGCCATGTTCGTTTGCCTTTGCACCGGGACCACCAGCAACGTGGTCAGCGAGGTAGTGGCGAACGGTGCGAAGACGTCAAAACAGATCGCCGAGGCCTGCGGTGCGGGCGGCGACTGCGGGCGCTGCCGTCGCACGTTGCGCGCGATGATCGAAGCCCACTACGCGAATCGGCCCTCCGAAGCCGTCAGCCACTAGGTTCTCTTCTGCGTGACCTCGGCCAGCGCGTCGGCGTTGGCCGCGGCGCCCATCAGTTCGGCGAAGTGTGCGATCTCGCGTGCGGTCGCCGCGGCGATCCCCCCGCGAGTCGGTTCGACGATCGTCTGTTTGCCCGCCATCAGACTCGAAATCGGCCGGGAGGCAAGGATTTCAGCGTGTCTACCCGCCTGCGCAAGCAGGTCGTCGGGTTCGCACACCTTCCATGCCAGTCCCATCTGGTGCGCCTCGGCAGCGTCGACCCACTCCGACGACATCAGCAGCCAGGCCGCGTTCTGCCTGCCGATCAGCTGTGGCAACAGATATGACGACGCCGCCTCAGGCGCAACGCCCAGGCTGGTGAACGGTGTCTTCAACCGCGCCGTCGAGGACATGAAGACGAGGTCGGCGTAGCCGAGAACCGTTGCGCCGATACCGACTCCGACACCGTTGACCGCGCAGATCAGCGGCTTGGGCAGGTCGGCGAGCGCCTCGATCATTGCGGTGAAGTGGCTGCCCTGCGCGTTGAACTCGGGGTCGGTGATGCGCCGTTGCATCTCCTTGAGGTCGTTGCCCGCCGAGAACGCGCGTCCTGCCCCGGTCAGCAGCACCACCGCCACGTCGGGATCGGCGGCGGCCTCGCGCAGTGCCACGGCGGTCGCCTCGTACAGCTCTTCGTTGAACGCGTTGAGCACTTCTGGCCGGTTCAGGGTGAGCGTTCGCACCCGGTTCTCGTCGGAGATCTGCAGCACCACGCCTGCAGCGTATGTGTCAGCCGTTCCTGTAGACGCGGGTGGGTGCGATCAGGACCACGGTGCGGCGCTGTTCTGCCATCACCCGGTCGTATTCGTCCCAGTTGTCGTGCGTTCCGCCCGCGGCGGTGAACACCTCGCGAAGCAGCAGCCGCAGTTGCTCGGAGTCGGCGAGCCACGGCGCGGGATCATCAGGGCCTGCGAGCTCGGCGCGGCCCTCCACCGTCGCCCACATCCAACCTTTGCGGTACGTGACCGTCAGCTGCGGGCGGGCCCGCAGATTCGCCAGCTTCACCTTGCCGTACGTGACGAATCCGAGCACCTCCTCACCGGTGGCCGGATGCGGCAGCTTGCCGACGTTGACCAGTGAAGCCTGGATTGTGCTGTCGGCGCGCAGCGTCGAGACGATCGCGAGCCCGCTCTCGTCGGCGGCCAATGCGACCGCATCGTCAAGCGTCGTCATTGAATCCCTTTCTGGCAAAAGGTGTCCGGAACACGTACCGGCTTGTCGGCACGGTGTCGACATCGCGGTTGGCGCCGAAGGCGGTGGTGCTGGCGACCATTCGCTCCATCCGGTCGCGCAGATCCTCGTCGTCGGCGGCGCCGAAGAACGCGTGCAGATCGGAGACGGCTTCGATCGGGAAGAGTTCCTCGACGATCGCGTCGATCGTGGGGGCCTGCGCCGTCACCGGATGCACCACCTTGTTCTGGGTGTAGCCGAATGTCGACTGGGTGGCGATGGCGACCGGAGTGTGGTCGAGGTGCCACCGTTGTCGCCAGGTCGGCTCGTCGAGATCGGCGGGCCGCCGCAACAGCGCGACGTTGGCAAGGCCGGGGGTGCGGTCGCCTTCGGCGGTGTGCGGCGGCGGCACCGGCACCGATTCGGTGACCAGGTAGCCGGCCACCTGGTCGCACTCCTTCTCCAGCCGGGCGATCGCGGTGCGCACCTGGTCGCCGTAGGACTGCTCCGTCCACAACGTCACGAAGCCCACCACCGGCGGGTCCAGCGTCGTCAGCGTCATCAACGACGCACGCACCGCGTCGTCGCGCACGTTGACGGCCAGCCCCGGCACGCCGAGGTCGAGCAATTCAGCGGCGACGTCCCCGCGCAAGCGACTGCACCACGCCTCGTCCGGGTCGGCCCCGCGGAGGGTGATGACCACTTTCTCCACGGGACGAAGCTACGCCTCCAGCCTTTCGCGGATGCTGACGAGCCGCTGTTTCAGTTCCGCCTCGTCGATGATGCCGCGCTCCAACAACGAATGCGCCAGCGCGACGAGTTGGTTCTCCGGATACGGCAGGTTCGCGTAGAGGGTGGCCGACAGCTGGTCCTCCTCGTCGCGACGCTCCTTGAAATTGGGCACGTTCTGCTCACACGACGCGCGGTCCAGCGCATCGCACAACCCGTCAAGGCTGGTTTTCCACGGCGGCACCGGGTTCTCGACGCCCCACTTGGCCGCCATCACCGGCCAGATCTGGTTGCGTTCGACGATCTCCTGCAGGATTTCGGGGCGCTCTGTCATCCGGCGTTCCCCGGGTGGACCGCGGGCCTGGTGGCGGTGATGACGTTGGTGGTGACGCCCGGCTTGGGTAACGCCACACCGATCAGGCAGTCGCGCGTGATGATCTCGACCAGTTGGTCCTCGGTCCAGTCTTCGGTGCCCTCCGGCTGCAAGGGCATCACCATGAACCGGTGCTTCTGGTTGGAATCCTGTACGTGCACTGTGATTTCGTCGGGAAGGTAGAGGCCGAACTCCGCCAGTACCTGCCGCGGCCAACGCACCAGGCGCCTGCGGTAATTCGGAGTGCGGTACCACTCGGGTGAGTTGCCGAGGATCGGCCTCGGATAACACGAACACAGCGCGCACACGATCACGTTGTGCAGCGTCGGGGTGTCGGCCAAGATCTGGAACGCGGTGAAGTCACTGGGTGTCCCCCAGCCGGTCGGGTGCAGCCAGTCGACACCGACCTCCTTACTGGCCGTCATCGGTTCGGCGAGGGCCAGTTTCTTGAACTCGGGATCCCGCCACGCCTTGGCCACCAGGCGTGCCGCCGGCGTGGGGCCGATCTGTTCGGCGAACTCGGTCATCACGCGGTGCTCTTCGGCGGTGAAGATGCCTTTCTCGATGCACAGTTCGCGCAGCGCGATCTCGAGGACCTCGAAGTCGGTGATCTCATCGACCATCGGCGCGACGGTGCGCTCGTGGTCGTGATCGTGGTCATGCTCTGTCATGCAAAATCCTTCCTGCGCGGCTTATTTCGCGGCTTCGAGCCAGTGTTCGGGAATTTCGGTGGAGATGACGTCGTCAGCGGTTCCGGTGTAGCCGTAGAACAGGTCGGCCATGTTGAACTTCACGACGTAGAACCATTCCGGTTTCGCGGGGCGGTCCCAGGTCTCGTCCTCGGCGGCGGGGCTTTCGTACGCGACCGCCTCGATCTCCCCCTTGGCGCCGCGGACGTACTCCGGGGTGCGGGTGTAGAAGATCACCGGAAGTTCGCGCACCACAACCGGGTCGCCGACCTTGAACTTGGCCGGGTCCGCCTGACCCGCATAGCACTGCGGATCGCCTTTTCCTTCGGCTTCCTCGGCGTGCTTGTTGCGCTTGACATTCGACCCGTCACCTGCTGACTTCGGTTCGGCGTCCAGTGTTTTCCCGTCGAGTCCGCCGGCATAGCGCTGCTTGACCTCAGCCATCCGCTCGCTCAACTCGGTGAGGCCGATGTGGTGCTTTTCCACCAGTACACGCGCAACGGCGATCAACCAGCGGCCGTAGTACGGCAATCCGAGATACTCGGCCCGGCCGACGTCGACGTTGCCGATGCGGCGCCGCTCCTCCGACAGCCAGATGCCCCGCCACCCCAGCACCTCACACATGACGTAGGTCATGTGCTCCCACAGCTCGTACTGTTTGTTCTCGTACTTCATCGGCGCGTCGGGCTCGCCGCCCACGTCGTGAACGGGCTTCAGATACGCGGTGATGCGCCCGTGGTCCAACATGTCGGGCGTCGGCGCGTCGGGAAGCTCGGGATACGCGGACTTGAGCCGGGCAACGAGGTCCAGCTGGGCGGCACGCTCGGCGGCCGTACTCATGTGTGTTCCCTTCCTTCGTCGGACAGACGGCGCCGTCGCGCGCAAAGGTCGAACGAGACGTGACGGCGTAAAAACCGCGGGGTCCGGGATATCGATTGAAAACCAGCAACACCATTGGCGTTGTCGGCCATCGGCACCTCCGGCGGGAAATGTGATGCGGTGAGCAGACCGTACCTCGAATTACCCTTTCACGTGGGCGTATTCAGGTGAAGTTCAGCATGTCCTGTGCCGCAAAGGATTTGACGGCCCGGTAATTTCGGGCAAATTTTGATGCGTGTGTTGACCGGTTGTCTTGCTCATTGGGGTCAAAATGGTCGGATGACCACCGGCGGCGGCGTGATCACCCCGGGGGGCCGCGGATGGGCCCGGGCGCTGCGGTTGACCACGCCGGACTTCGGCGCTGTGGCGCGCAGCCTGCTCGGCCTGCTCGCGGTTGCGGCCGTCGCGCTGGCGTCCGGTGCACCGATGGCGGCGGTCTGGGCCTGCGGCGCGGCGGCGATCGCGGGAGCGATCGCGATGCAGGACAGCCCCGCCGGTCGGGTGCCGCTCGTCATCGTGGTGGCCGTGCAGCTGGGTGTCGTCGTGTTCCTCGGCGCGATGACCGCGGCTTACGACGCGGTGTTCGTCGCCGTCGTCGCGGTCTGGTCCTTCGCGGCGGCCATGCAGTGGGCGCTCGGCAGTAAGCCGGCCCTGGTCGCTGCGGCTGGCACGGCGCTGCTGGTGATCTCGCCACCCGTGACACCGTCGCCGAGCGGGGTGCTGCTGCCGACGGTGTTGACCATCGGCGCGGGCTGCATTCAGGCCGCGCTCATCGCGGTCTGGCCGCCGCAGCGCTGGCGGGGACAACGCGAGGCGCTGACGCGGGCCTACCAGGACTTGGCGGCCGACGCGCGGCGAATCGCGGCCGAGCCCGACGCCTCGGTGGGCAGCGCGCCGCTGACCTGGCTGCGGGAGGCGTTCGTGGACAGCGACGCGATTCGGCGTCCGCTGGCCTACCACGGCGGCTACCGGCTGCCTGAGCGGATCACCGCAACGCTGAGCGCACTACGCGGCGGTGACGAAGCGGTGGCAGCGGCGCTGACGCCTGCAGCAGAGTTCCTCGACGCCATCGCGAGTCACAACTACAGCGCACAGCGCAACGCCGAGTACGCGCTGGCCCGAGTCGATGCCGCGGCGGCGTCGGTTTCCGAGCCGTATTCGGCTGTTGTGCAGCGGTTTTCACAACAACTTCACGAGGCTTTCGCGTCGCGGTTCGGCGAGTTCCGCAGACCCGACCTGATCGGCTCGATGCAGGCCGCCGCCGCGGTGGTTCGTGAGCACCTGACAGGGACGTCGCCGGTGTTCCGACACGCGGTTCGGCTGTCCGTGGCCACCGCGTTGGCTGTGGCTGCGGGCCGCTACGGTCTTGTCGGACACGGTCATTGGATCGCGCTGACCGTGTTGATGGTGCTGCGCCCGGAGACCGCGCACACCTACACGCGCTGCATCGGGCGGGTGGCGGGCATCGCGCTGGGAATTGTTGTCGCGTCTATGTTCACCATGTTGTGGCAACCCGTCGGGTCGTCGGCCGCAGTGGTGGCGGCGCTCTTCCTGGCGCTGACGTATGCGATGACGCGGTACGGGTATCTCGCGGTGAGCGCGGCGCTGGCCGCCGCGGTTTCGTTCCTGCTCGACATCAACCCGGCGGGGGCGCACGGCGAGGCGGTCGAGGACCTGTTGTTCGCGGTCATCATCGGCGGCGGGCTGGCGGTGGTTGCCCATGTCGTGTTGCCGGATCATGGCCTGATCCGATTGCATCAGCGCGCAGGCGAGCTGTTGAAGTCGGAAATCGACTATGCGGCAATGGTGATCAAGGCCTTCGTGCACGAGCTTGATCATCCCGCCGAAGCGCTGTCGTCGGCGTGGCAGCGGGCGTTCCGGGCGCGTGCGGCGTTCGAGGCGGCATCCGGTGCGGCCGGGACGGATTCACGAGAACTGCGGCGGTGGCTGCGCTCGTATCGTGCAGCGCTGAATGCCGTCACCAGTGCCTGCACCGCGTTGGAAGCCAGCTTGACCGGTGAGCCGTCGACGGCGTTGACGCCGGAATTCATTGCCGCCGTGGATGATTACGTCGACGCGCTGCGCGGCGGACCGCCCACTGCCGCCACGCCGTGGACCGTCGACATCGACGAGTTGACCGCGGCGAATCAGCAGGTGCGCCAGCAGGGTGCGGGGTTGGCGGCCGACAACGCAGCGGCCCGGGTGCTGGTTGCCGAGATCGGGGCGATCACCAGAAGTCTGGCCGACATCACTGCCAGCCGTGAACCGACGGCCTCCTAACACCGTGGTGTGGCTGCGTCGCGCCTTTTCCGAGGACACCGCGTTCATCGTCGATTCGAAGTCTCCTACCCGGCAGCGGCGACACCGTCGTCGTCGCAGAAGCTTTGGGAGCGAGTGTCGGCGCGGTGTGGACGTTCGTCCATGACCCGCTGCTCCTCATGGGCGCGAACGGCTTGGCACTGCCTGAGATCGCGATCGGGGTGATGCCGGCGATGCGGGGACGTGGGGTCGGCGGAGCGCTGATCGACGCACTGATCGAGCGATGTAGGGGCGAGCATGAGGCACTCACCTTGAACGTTCACCAACGCAATCCGGCGATGCGCCTTTACTTGCGCAAAGGATTCGTGGTGACAGGTCAGGGCCGGGGCGCGCTCGGCGTCGCCATGCGCCGGCAGTTACCTAGCACTGGGGTGTGACATTTCCGGGTGGTTATCCCCAGGCCTTGTTTTATCCACAGATGCTGCGTTGGGGTCTGTGGTGGGTCGGTGGTGGTGGATAGCGTTGGGTTATGGGCGAATTCATCAGTGGGGAGGCGGCGCGGCAGCGGTTTCGGCTGTTGGTTGCCCAGGTGGATGCCGCTCATGCCGAGATGCGCCGGTTGCCTTCCGGGGAGGTGGGCAATGAGTTTCGTGTCGAGATGGTCGAGGCATTGGAGACACAGGAGCGGGTTAATCGGGGGTTGATGTATCGGTTTGTCGGGCAGATCGCCGACCCGCCCGATGAACCGAGGATGGCCCCGCGGATGGTCAACAGTCTGGCCGCGCGGTTGCGGATCACCCCCGGTGAGGTCAAATCCCGAATCAAAACCGCCGCCAAACTCACGCCGCGCCGCCAACTGTCCGGGCCGCCGTTGGCGCCGGTGCTGCCGTATGTGGCCGCCGCATTGACCGGCGGGCAGATCGGTGTCGATCACGTCAAGGCCATCGCCAAAGCCATCAAGGGTTTACCGGCCAACGTTTCGGCCGCCGATCGTGACGAGGTGGAAGCGTCGCTGGTGGGTGAGGCGGTCAAGACCGACGCCGAGATCGTCAAGAAACTGGCCAAACGTATCGATGAGATCTTCAACCCCGACGGCGACTTCACCGAGGGCGACCGGGCGCGCAAGCGCGCGCTGGTGTTGGGTCCGCAGGGCCGCGATGGCATGTCGAAAGTGCACGGCTACGTCGATCCGGAAACCCGGGCCTATATGGAGACCTGTTCGGCGGCGGTGCGCCCGGGCCGCCACCTGCCCGACGGCAGCATCGAAGAAACCCGCGATGAACGCACCCCCGCCCAACGCTGCCACGACGGTCTCAAACTCGGCCTGAAGGCGGGGATCGCCTCGGGTGGGTTGGGGTCACATCGCGGGATCCCGGTGACGGTGATCGCACGCACCACCGCCGCCGAACTCGACCAGGCCGCCCGCGCCATCAGTGATCCGGCGGTGCCGATGCCGGCTCCGGCGCGCACCGGCGGGGACACGTGGTTGCCGATGCGTGAGCTGATCCGGATGGCCGCCGCGGGCGGGCTGCACTATCTGGGGGTGTTCGACGACCACAGTGAGCGCCCGCTGTATCTGGGCCGCCAAACCCGCCTGGCCACCGCCGATCAGCGCATCATCTGCTACCTACGCGACGGCGGCTGCACCCGCCCCGGCTGCACCGCACCGGGCTATTTCTGCGAGGTGCACCACAGCCCGGACTGGTCACCGGACGGTCAAACCGACGCCGACTGCCTGTTCTTCGCCTGCGGACCCGACCACAAACTCGTCACCGACGGCCACTACCGCACCAGCGTCACCGACACCGGCCGACTGGCCTGGACCGACGGCACCCGCCCACCCGACACCAACCACGCCCACCACCCCGAAGAACTCCTCCACGGCAACACCGACCCACCGCCGAATTAGTCACGGGCCCAACGTGGTTGGATGAACACGCCCTCGGCTTCGACGGTCACGCCTTGATCGTCGGCGAGATGGCCGACGGCGTAGGTCTTCACACCTTCGGTCCTGGCGATCCTGGCTTCGGCCCGCAGTTCGCCGAGCCGGGTAGTCCGGACGTAGCGCAGTGTGATGGTGCCGGTGAGCCGCGGCTTGTCCGGGCTGCTGGCCGCCGCACCGAGAACATGGTCGAGCACCAGCGCCGCGACTCCCCCATGGACATGGCCCGGCGGACCTTCGTAGGCCGCGCCCAGATAGAAGTCGGTGAATACGCCACCGTCATCGCTCTGCTCGATCACAAGCGGCGGCGCGACCGGATTGCGCACGCCGATCACGACATTGCCCCACGGCATCTGATCGCCGTCCGCGGTGAACCGGATGCCGAATGAACCGTCGACCTGCTCGCTGCGCAACCGCGCGGTGGCCGCGTCGATCTCCGCCTTGGCAGCCGCCACCGCGTCGGCGCCGACCTCGGTGCGAATCGTGGCGTCGATTAGCGCCCGCACGGACTCCGTGAGGGGCTCGTATATCGACCGCAACCGGGCCACGTCGTCGGCGCTGAGGTTTTCCAGAGTCCAGTCCAGCACCTCTGAACTAGAACATGTTCTAAAGCGGGTGTCGAGTCAGCCCGGTGCGGGGCCGACCAGCAGCTGGCGGATCACCGGACGTGCCCAGCCGATGAGCTCGTCGTGGCTGAGATCGGCGACCGCGGGATTGGCCAGCACGTAGCGCGTGGCGGCCAACCCGATGACGAACGCACCCATCAGGCCGGCGCGCTGGGCGGGATGGTCGGGCGTGACGACGGCCAACTTCGGCGCGACCTGGCTGGCGAAGATCTTGCGCATGGTGTCGGCCGCCGTCTGACTCGTCATCGCCGCGCGCAGCAACGCCACGAACGTCGGATCATCTTCCCAGACCGCGAAGAAGCTGGGCAGCAACGCATCTGCCACACCATCGGGGTCCACCTCCGACAGGTCGGGCAGGTCGAGGGTGAAGTCCGCCGCCTCCGCGAACAGGTCCTGCTTGCTGCCGAAGTACCGGATCACCAACGCGGCATCGATGCCGACGTCGGCGGCCACCGCCCGCAGTGTCGTGCGCTCGTAGCCGTCGGAACCGAACCGCCGGCGTGCAGCGGCCAGGATGTCGGCGCGGGTCTGGGCCGCATTGCGGTTACGGGGCGATGCCATGGCACGAGGATAAGTCACCGGCCGTTGACATAGCCAGCCGGGCGGCCTACCGTCTAAGTCACCAGTCGTTGACTTGCTCGGAAGGAGTCGCCATGACCTCCTCTGCTGACCGGCCCGTCCTGATCGTCGGCGCCGGTCCCACCGGTCTGACGGCCGCACTCGAGTTGTCCCGTCTCGGCATCGGCGTCCGCATCGTCGATCGCGCGCCGGACCGCTCCCTCACTTCTCGCGCCCTCGGCATCCAGGCCCGCACCATCGAACTACTACGCGTTCGCGGCGTCGGCGACGAGCTCGTCCGGTTGGGCAACCGCGCCAACCGGACGGCGCTCTACTCGGGTGGTGACCGCATCGCCGCCATCGAACTGCACCGCATGCCAAGCGAATTCAACTACGTGCTGCTGCTCGCCCAGTCCGAGACCGAACGCCTGCTCACCGAACAGGTCAACCGGCAGGGCGTGAAGATCGAGCGTGGCGTCGCATTGACCGCGCTGACGCAGCGTTCCGGCCGCATGTGCGCGGTGCTTCGCAGCGGCGACGGATCCGAGGAAGCCCTCGACGCGTCCTACCTGATCGCCGCCGACGGCTCGCACAGCCACATCCGCAAGTCGCTCGGCCTGCCGTTCGTCGGCAGATCGCTGACGCACAACTACGTGCTCGGAGACCTGCACCTCGCGGGCGATGTGCTGCAGGACCAACTGTCGATCTTCCTGGCCCGCAACGGTTTCCTCGCCGTTTTCCCGATGGGCGACGGCCGGTTCCGCTTCATGGCCACCGATCCCGACGGCGTCACCGGTGACACCGCGGAGCCCACGCTCGAGGACATCCAAAAGCTCTACGACCGCACCGTGCACCTGCCCGCGCAGCTGTACAACCTGAACTGGAGTTCGCGCTTCCGGATCAACAGCCGTCACATGACCACGCTGCGCCACGGCCGCGTGTTCTTCGGCGGCGACGCCGCCCACGTCCACAGTCCCGCGGGCGGACAGGGTATGAACGCAGGCATCCAGGACATGATCAACCTGTCCTGGAAACTCGCAATGGTGCTCAACGGCCGGGCGCCAGAGCACCTGCTGGACACGTATGAGTCCGACCGGCTTCCGGTGATCCGCCAACTCGTCCGGATGACCGAGCGCGCGACCACGGCCTTCAACTCGACCAATCCGGTTGTGCACGCCGCCATCACGCGGCTGGCGCCGATGGTGCTGGCTCGCTCGCGGGTACAGGACAAGGCCGCGCCGCGGCTCGGGCAGGTGGCCGCGAGCTACCGGGCGTGCCCGATCGCCAAGGGCGGCGGGAAGATCGGCGCGCTGCACGCCGGGGACCGGGTGCCCGATCTGCGCGTCGGCGACGGCAGGCTCTACGACCTGCTCGACCTGTCCACCCTCACCCTGTTCGTCACCGGGTCGCCGGTGCCCGAGGCCTACGAGCCGTGGCACGACACCATCGCGCTGCGCCACGTATCCATCGACGCCATGCCTGCCGGCTGGCTGCTGGTCCGGCCCGACGGTTACCTTGCCGCCGCGGGGGGACCCGACGACGGCGCGACGTTGTCCCGATGGCTCGACCGCTGGCTCATCGCACCAGCGCGTTGAGCGCACCCCGCGCGGCCGAATCACGGTGACCGAGTTCGAGTTCCATCAACGCGCATTCCGCCGTTGCCGCGATCCACAGCCGCGCCGATTGTCGGGGATGCTCTGCCCCCAACGCCTCGAAGTCGGCCGCCACCACGTCGACGCTCATCCTGTTGCGTCGGGTCACTTCCTCGGCGATCGGTAGATGACCGCGCGCCTCGAGCAGCAGCGCCTTGACCCCGCGGTCGCGCAGGCAGCCGTCCAGATACGCGTCGGCGGCCGCCGCAAGCCGCTTCTTGCCGGGCGGCATGTCGCCGATGATCGCCATCATCTCGGCGAACAACACGTCGTGAAAGCGGCGGTGCAGCGCCACCAGATACGACACCCGATCCGGGAAATGGTGGAAGAACGTGCCTTTCGACACGCCTGCGCCCGCGACCACCGCGTTGACCGACAGGCCCTCCAGCCCCAACTCCTCGGCCAGCGCCAGTCCCGTCTCGATCAGGTTCGCCCGCGTCTGCTGGGCGGCCGCCGCTCTCTTGTTCACCACTTCCACGTGCGCTAGTGTAACTGACCGACCGACCGGTCAATGAAAGGGCGCGCTGATGGCGACGATGCACACTTCGTTCGGCACTGTTTCCTACTCCGACGAGGGCTCCGGACCGCCCATCGTGCTGCTGCACGCGGCGCTACACGACCGGACCGACTACGCGCCGGTCGCCGCGTCACTCGGCAGCGGCCGCCGTGTGATTGCGCTCGACTGGCCCGGGCACGGTGAGTCTCCCCTGCCCGAAACCCCGCTGCGCGCCGTCGAATTCGGTGATCTGCTGGTCGAATTCGCCGATCGGCTCGATCTGACCGGCGCGGTGGTCGTCGGCAACTCGGTCGGCGGATACGCCGCGTGCCGCCTCGCGCTGGACCGGCCCGACCGCGTCGCGGGCGTCGTGCTCGTCAACACCGGCGGCTTCACCCCGCACAGCGTGTTCACCCGGTTGGGCTGCGGCGTGCTGGGGCGGCCTGCGGTGATAACGGCCGTCTTCCCCGCATTCGTCCGCGCATACATGCGGGCGAAGACTCCAGCCGATCGCGCCGTCGTCGATCGGGTGCTGGCTCGCGCGAAGACATCCTCGGGTGCGCGCACCGCCGCCGCGCTGTGGGCGAGTTTCACCGACCCCGGCCACGATCTGCGCGCGCGGGCCGCGCAGATCACCGCGCCGGTACTGATCACCTGGGGCGCCAAGGACTTCACCGCGCCGCCGCGATGGGGCAAAGCCGTGCAGGCAGCCATCCCCGGTTCGGAGTTCGAGACGTTCCCCACGGGCCACGTGGTGTTCTCGTCGGAACCGGACGCCTGGCTGAAAACGGTGCTGCCGTTCGTCGAGTTCACCGAACTGCACAGCTAACACAATCGACACACGCACGACCCACGTCCGCCATCCAGCTGTCGAGAATCGACAGGCATGGCTGATGTCGCGCGTGGACCGTCCGTCGGGCCGTCGGTCGCCGACATCCTCGCGTCACACGCGGGCGGCACCGGCTCGCCCACCAAGACGGCGGCCAGGGTCGCCGACGCCATCGCGGCCCGCGGCGACGACGGCACCTGGATATCGACGGTGCCCCGCGAGCAACTGCTTGCCGCCGCCCAACAGATCGAAAACCGGCCCGGCGCACGGACTTTGCCGCTCTATGGCGTGCCGTTCGGCGTCAAGGACAGCATCGACGTCGAGGGCGTGCCAACCACGTTGTCGTGCCCCGACTACGCCTACACCGCCACGGCGACCGCATCCGTGGTGCGCCGCCTGCTCGACGCGGGGGCGCTCTACGTTGGCAAGACGAACCTGGACCAATTCGCCACCGGACTGAACGGCACCCGCACGCCGTACCCGATTCCGCGCAGCGTGTACGGCAACGAGATGATCTCCGGCGGCTCGAGTTCGGGCTCCGCGCTGGCCGTCGCGCTCGGTCAGGTGCCCTTCGCGGTCGCCACCGACACCGCCGGGTCCGGCCGGGTGCCCGCCGCGCTCAACGGTGTGGTCGGCTTCAAACCGTCCCGCGGACTGATCAGCACCGCCGGCCTGGTTCCGGCGTGCAAATCCTTGGACTGCATCAGCGTGATGGCGGGCTCCATCGACGATGTCGACCGGGTGTTCGACGTGATGGCCGGACGCGACGACGACGATCCGTGGTCGCGTGACCGGGGTCCCCGTTACGACGGTGCACCGATCCGGCTCGGCCTGCCGCCCGCCGACGAACTCGAATTCTTCGGCGACGACGAGATGCGTCGGGCCCACCTCGCATTTCGCGAGCATTTGGGCCGCACCGTCACCGTTGTCGACGTCTCGCTCGAGCCGTTCCTCGCCGCGGGGGCACTGCTCTACCAGGGTCCGTGGGTCGCCGAGCGGCTGGTGGTGTTCGGCGATTTCCTTGCCGCCCAACCGGACTCCATCCATCCCGTCGTCAGGGAAATCCTGCAGGGCGGGCAGAAGTACACCGCGGTCGACGCGTTCGCCGCGCTGCAGCGTCTCGCCGAACTCAAGGCCCTCGTCACCCGCCTGTGGCAACACATGGACGTGCTCGTGGTGCCGACCATCGGGACGACGGTCACCGTCGATCAGGTGCTCGCGCAACCAATCGACTGCAACACCATGCTCGGCCACTACACGCACTTCGGCAACCTGCTCGACCTGCTGGGGATCGCCGTTCCCGTCGGCATCACCGCGGACGGGCGGCCCTGCAGCGCAATGCTTCTCGGTGCCGCGCAGACCGACGACACCGTGCTGCAGTTGGCCGCCCAGATCCTCGACGAACCACGCAACGCGGTCACATCGCCCGGATCCACCGTCACCCAGGAGCGCGTATGAACCCCGTCGAGGTGCAGGCCGAGCCAACAGCTTTCCCGCTGATCCCCGGCCGGACGGCCCTGATCGTGATCGACATGCAGCGGGACTTCCTGCTGCCCGGCGGTTTCGGGGAAAGCCTCGGCAACGACGTGGACCAACTGCTCAAGGTCGTGCCGCTGCTGGCCGAGTTGATCGCGGCGGCCCGCGCGGCAGGCGTCATGGTGATCCACACCCGGGAAGGTCATCAACCCGATCTGTCCGACTGCCCACCGGCCAAGCTCAACCGCGGTGCACCGTCGAAGCGCATCGGCGACGAGGGCAAGTACGGCCGCATCCTGATCCGGGGCGAGTACGGCCACGACATCGTCGACGAACTCGCCCCCGTCGACGGTGAGGTCGTCATCGACAAGCCGGGCAAGGGTGCGTTCTACGCCACCGAACTACAGGACATCCTCGCCGCGGCCGGGATCACCCAACTGTTGATCACCGGCGTCACCACCGAGGTGTGCGTGCACACCACCACCCGCGAGGCCAACGACCGCGGCTACGAGTGCCTGGTCGTATCCGATTGCGTCGGTTCGTATTTCCCCGAGTTCCAGCGCGTGGGGCTGGAAATGATCAAGGCGCAGGGCGGCATCTTCGGCTGGGTCGCCGACACCTCCGCCGTGATCCCCGCGCTGCACGCGCTGACCACCACCGCCGCCTGAGAGGATCCGGGATGACCACCGACATCACCAAGCCGCCCGCCGACCCGCCGAGGGCCGCACTGCCGCTGTGGACCCGCGGCGACACCAACGCGTTCTTCGGACTCGGTTTCAACATCCTGGTCAACGTCCTGACGCTGACCGGTTTGATGATCGGCGTTGTCGCGGTGCCCGCGGGCGATGTGCTCGGCACGGTGTTGCCCGCACTCGGCGTGGCGTTGGTCCTCGGCAACCTGTACTACACGTTCCTGGCTCGCCGCCTGGCGCGCAAGGAGAACCGCGACGACGTCACCGCGCTGCCCTACGGGCCGAGTGTGCCGCACATGTTCATCGTGGTGTTCGTCGTGATGCTGCCGGTGTACCTGAACACCAAGGATCCGATCCAGGCGTGGTCGGCCGGTTTGGCGTGGGCGTTCATGATCGGTGTGATCGTGATGATCGGCGCGTTCGTCGGCCCGTACATCCGCCAATTGACCCCGCGCGCAGCCATGCTCGGCACCCTGGCAGGCATTTCGATCACATTCATCTCCATGCGTCCCGCCGCGCAGATGTGGGAGGCGGCCTGGATCGGCCTGCCCGTGATGGCGATCATCCTGATCGGCTTCTTCACCGACGTGAAGTTGCCGTTCGGCATTCCGGTCGGACTGGCGGCGCTGCTCGTCGGCACCGCGATCGGCTGGATCGGCGGCTTCATGTCCGCTCCCGATGTGGGCCAGGCGATTTCGGACATCGCGATCGGAATCCCCGACCTGCGTCTGGATCTGCTCTTCCACGGATTGTCGAACCTGGCGCCGCTGCTCGGCACCGCGATCCCGTTGGGCGTCTACAACTTCACCGAAGCGATGAGCAACGTGGAAAGCGCCGCCGCGGCGGGTGACAACTTCAACCTGCGCAGCGTGCTGCTGGCCGACGGCGCCGGTGCGGTCATCGGGTCGGCGTTCGGCTCTCCGTTCCCGCCCGCGGTCTACATCGGGCACCCCGGATGGAAAGACGCCGGCGGACGCGCCAACTACTCGCTGGCCAGCGGCGTGGTGATCGGAATCCTGTGTTTCCTCGGCCTTTTCGGGGTGCTGGACGCGCTGCTCCCGGTGCCTGCGATCGTGCCGATCCTGCTCTACATCGGCCTGCTGATCGGCGCGCAGGCCTTCCAGGCGGTGCCGCGACTGCACGCCGTCGCGGTGGTCGCCGCACTGCTGCCGAACCTCGCCCAGTGGGCGAGCGGGCTGATCGACAACGCGTTGAATGCGGCGGGCACCTCGGCGTCGACGGTGGGTCTCGACGCGCTCAACAAGGCCGGCGTCGTGTACGAGGGACTGCAGACCCTTGGCGAGGGTGCGGTGCTCGTCGGGCTGATCCTGGGCACCATGGTGACGTACATCCTCGACAAGAAGTTCCGCTATGCCGCCATCGCATCCTTCGTCGGCGCGGTGTTGTCGTTCATCGGCCTGATCCATGCGCCAGAGGTGGCGTGGGCGGCCAATCCCCAAGTCGCGCTGGGCTACGTGTTCTTCGGCATCGTCTGCCTGGCCTATTCGGTACTGCCTGGCGCCGGATTGATCAACGCGCGCGGGCCTGTCGGCAGCCGCCAGTGAAACGCCATGCCCGCCAACCGGAGTGCCGTCGCAACAGTGGAGCCGACCATGATCGCCACCCATTGCGGCCCGACGTAGTCGATCGCGACGTACGTCCCTGCGCCCAGTAACGCGGGAACCGCGTACAACTCGTCAGGCCCCATCACCAACGGGACCTCGTTGGCGAGCACGTCGCGAACCACACCGCCCGCGATCGAGGCCACCATGCCGATGAGCCCCGCCGCGAACCAACTGGCGCCGGCATCGACGGCGATCGCCGCACTGGACGTGGCGAGCACACCCATCCCGATCGCGTCGAGCACCAGCACCGCCGTGTTCATCCGCACCACGAGGTGGGCAAGGGGCGTGGCGATCGCGACGGCGATCAGCGAGATGGTGATGTTGGGCCAATTCTGGATCGAGGTCGGCGGCATGATGTCGAGCAACACATCGCGCAGCACGCCGCCGCCGACTCCGGTGACCACTCCCAGCGCCGCGATGCCGAACAGGTCGAAGCCTTTGCGGACGCCGACCGTTGCCCCCGACGACGCGAACACCGCGACGCCCAGATAGTTGAGAATTGTCTGCAACACTTCGGCCTCTTACTCTGCGTAAGTGATGGACACCGCCACCGTAGTCGTGACGATCCTGCTTGCGGCGCTGTTCACGTTCGCCGCCAGCATCAAGTTGCTGGGCGTTGCGCAGTCGCTGGCCATCCGCGACCACCTCGGTGTCAAGCCGATGCAGTGGCGGCTGATCGGCGTGTGCGAACTCGCCGGTGTGGCAGGCGCGCTCGTCGGCCTGATCTGGGCGCCGATCGGCATCGCCGCCGCGATCGGGCTGGCGCTGCTGTCGATCGGAGCCCTCGCCTTTCATCTGCGGGCGTCCGACGGCGCCAAGGACATGGCGGCCGCCGTGGTCGGGCTCGTGCTCGCGGTCGCGACCGCCGTGCTGCACACCCTCTGAGGTAACGGCCGCCACACCGACCCCCGAAATTTGTCTTAGATTACCTAAATTTTCGTAGTCATCTGTCTACGAAGTCTTCTAGGCTGCTCGGGTGGCCGCTCGAACGAACAGCGTCGACCCCCGCGCGGAACGGGTCCGAACCCTGCTGCGCGACGCCGCGTTCGCGCTGGCCCATGAGCGGCCCGTGGACGCGTTGACCGTCGGCGACATCGTTGCTCGCGCCGGGGTGAGCAGGCAGGTGTTCTACCAGCACTTCGCCGACCGCGACGACGCCGTCGCGAATGCGTTCACCGTGGCGTTCGCCGCCGCGACCGCGGACATCAGCGGTGATGCCCGCGCCCGCATCGCGCGACTGTTCGACTTCGCCGCCGAACACCGCTCCATGTACCGCAACATCGTGCCGAGCGCGGTCACCCAACGGGTCGTCACGGCGTTCCGCGCCGAACTGCTGCCCGCATGCGGAGAGATTGCCGCGCATGGCATGCCGGTGGTGTCGCCGATCGCAGGCCTCACGCCGGAGTCCGTCAGCCGATTCCTGGTCGGCGGGTTCATGGAGGTGCTGCGGGACTGGATGGAGGAGCCGGAAGCGACCGATCTCGGCGGCCGTGTCCGCGCCGCGCTCGACACCGTCAACGCACTACTCGCAACTTCGAAGGAACCAGACAATGGCTAAACACCAAGCCGCCGAACGGCATCCGGTGCGCGACCGCGCCGCCATCCGAACAGTGGCGCTCGCCCTTGCCGGGCTGACCTTGTTCGTGCTGGCCATGATCGCCAGCTACTCCGGTGCATTCGCCAAGCCGACGTTGCACAACATGTCGCTCGCCGTGGCGGGCCCGCCGCAACTGGTCGACGGCATCCGCGGTCAGGACACGCTGACGGTCACCGAAGTCGGTGACGCCGCCGCCGCTCGCGACCAGGTCTACGAGCGCAAGACCGACGCCGCGCTCGCCGTCGTCCCCGGCGGGGCGCTGAAGATCTACGTCGCGGGCGGAGGCGGTAAGAGCGTCGCCACCGCCGCCGAGACGGTGGGCCGCGGCATCGCCGCGAAGGCCGGGTTGACCGCAGTCGTCGAGGACGTCGCGCCTGCCTCTGCGGGCGACCCGTCCGGCACCGTCGAGTTCTACGCGATCATCTTCATCTCGATCGGCGCGTCGGTCGGCGCAACACTGCTGGGACGGCTGATGGGCGCCGTCCGAACGCCGCTGGCGTTCGTGCTGCGGACGGCGTCACTGGCCGGGTTCTCGGCAGTGCTGGCGGGCGCGGGGACCGGGTACGTCGGCGGGGGTCTCGGCGCGCTGACCGGTCACACCTGGCAGGTGTTCGGCGCGCTGTGGCTGTACTCGATGGCCGTCGCCGGGGCGATCACCGGCGTGGCTGCCGCCCTGGGTTCGGTGGCGTCGCTGGCGCTGACCGCATTCCTGGTCGTCGTCGGCAACGCTGCCGCCGCCGGTCCGGTGGGTCGACCGCTGCTGTCGGGTTTCTATTCGACGTTCACCGCGATTGTGCCGCAGGGTTCCGGGGTCTCGCTGCTGCGAAGTGTCTGCTACTTCGGCGGTAACGGGGTGCAGACGCCGCTTGTCACACTGGTGCTCTGGGGCGCTGCGGGATGCTTGCTCGCAATCACCGCAACCGCGATGCGAGTGAATTATCGTGCGGTCTATGAGCGTTTCATCGACCGTGACCGATTCTTACTACGACCTGGGGTCGTATCACCGGCCGATTGAGACGCCGTCGCCACAGGCGCAGGTGTGGTTCGACCGCGGCATGGTCTGGGCCTACGCGTTCAACCACGACGAGGCGATCCGGTGTTTCGAGCGCGCCCTCGACCTCGACCCCGACCTGGCGGCGGCCCGCTGGGGCATCGCCTACTCGGTCGGCCCGAACTACAACAAGGCGTGGGAGGCTTTCGATCCCGTCGACCTGTCGGCGTCGCTGGCGCGGGCGCGGATGGAACTCGGCCTGGCCGCCAAGGGCCGGGCATCGGCCGTCGAACACGGGCTGATCGAGGCGCTGCAGGCCCGCTTCCCCACCGACGATCCCGACGACACCGACGGGCTGCAGGCCGGGCACGCGGCCTACGCCGACGCGATGGTCGCGCTGGCGCAGGCGTATCCAGACGACATCGACGTCCAGGCGTTGGCCGCCGACGCGCTGGTAAACATCACGGCTTGGGCGTTGTGGGACACCAGAACCGGTGAACCTGCACCGGGGTCGCGGGTAGTCGAGGCCAAGCGGATCCTCGACAACGCGCTGGCCACCCCCGCGGGCCGCGCACATCCGGGCGTCCTGCACCTGTACCTGCACACGATGGAGATGTCGGGCGCCCCGCAGGAGGCGCTGCCCGCCGCGGATCTGCTGCGCGGCCTGGTGCCCGACGCTGGACACCTCCAGCACATGCCGAGCCATATCGACGTGCTGTGCGGCAACTATCGCGACTCGGTCGTCGCGAATCTTGCGGCGGTGCAAGCCGATAGGAAGTTCGTCGAGCGTGAGGGCCCGCTCAACTTCTACTCGCTGTACCGGGCGCACAATCTGCACTTCATCGTGTACTCGGCGATGTTCGAGGGTAATTCGCGGGCGGCGTTCGACGCCGCCGGAGAACTCGCAGCACAGCTGACGCCGGAGCTGCTGGCGATCGAATCGCCGCCGATGGCCGACTGGCTGGAGGCGTTCGTGCCGTTGAAGGTTCACGTGCTGGTCCGGTTCGGCCGCTGGGACGAGTTGGTGGCCCTACCGCTGCCCGACGATGTCGGATTGTATTGCAGCACAACGGCGACCATCCATTACGGGCGCGGCGTCGCGCACGCCGCCAAGGGCCAGCTACCGCAGGCGCACGCCGAGCGGGAGGCGTTCGCCGCGGCCAACGCCCGGATACCCGACAGCCGATACTTGTTCAACAACACCGCCCGCGACATCCTGGCGATCGCGGGTGAGATGCTTGACGGCGAAATCAAATACCGCGAAGGCGATTTCGACGGCGCGTTCGCCCATCTGCGCCGCGCGATCGAACTCGACGATGCGCTCCCCTACGACGAGCCGTGGGGCTGGATGCAACCGACTCGGCACGCCTACGGTGCGCTGCTACTCGAGCAGGGCCGCGTCGAGGAAGCCGCGCAGGTGTACGCCGCCGACCTCGGCCTCGACCCGACGCTGGCCCGGCCATGCCAGCACCCCGGCAACGTGTGGAGCCTGCACGGCTACCACGAATGCCTGCAACGGCTGGGCCGTACCCAGGAGGCCGCCATCGTCGGGCAGAGCCTCGAGTTGCTCAAGGCGCGGGCCGACGTGCCGATCCTGGCGTCCTGCGCATGCCGACTCGACGTATGTCACTGAAGTCCATGTGGCGCTTCGTCAAATCGGCGCCGCTGACCTATACGTGGCTGGTCGTGCTGCTGGTCACCACGATCATTCAGCACACCATCCCGGCCAGGCACCTGCACGCGCTGCTGCAGAAGGAGTCGACGAACCTGCACCACCTCGGCACCGATCCGATCCGGGTGCTGATCCAGAGCCTGCTGTGGATCGACGGCCGGTACTGGTGGCCCTATCTCATCGTGTTCACCCTCTTCGTCGCACCGGCCGAGCGCTGGCTGGGGCCGTTGCGGTGGCTGACCGTCGGCATCACAAGCCACGTCCTGGCCACCTACCTCAGCGAGGGCTACCTGTACTGGCGCATCCAGGAGGCGCTGACCTCGCCACGGCTCATCGACGCCAGAGACATCGGCGTGAGCTATTTCGTGGTCGGCATCGTCGGCGTGCTGACGTACCACATTCCGCGGCGGTGGCGGTGGCCCTACGTCGTCGGCGCGGTCGCCGTCTTCGCGGCCGTGCTGGCCGTCAGACGCGACTTCACCAACGTCGGCCACTTCAGCGCGCTGCTGATCGGGCTGGCGTGCTACCCGCTGACCCGGTCGCGGCGGCGCGAACCGGTGGCTGCGTAGACTCCGGCCTGTGGCGATCAGCGACGACGACCTCGAACGCCTTCGCCGCTGCGTCGACCTGGCGCGGGTGGCCCTCGACGACGGCGACGAACCGTTCGGCTCGATCCTGGTCGACAGCGACGGGGTCACCCTGTTCGAGGACCGCAACCGCGTCAAGGACGGTGACCACACCCGGCACCCGGAATTCGCGATCGCCCGCTGGGCCGTCGACAACCTGACGCCCGAGCAGCGGGCCCGTGCCACCGTGTACACCTCCGGTGAACACTGCCCGATGTGCTCGGCGGGACACGCATGGGTCGGGTTGGGCCGCATCGTCTACGCCGCGTCATCGCAGCAACTGACCCAATGGCTGGCCGAATGGGGCGCGCCACCGCCACCCGTCGCGCCGCTGCCGGTCAACGCCGTCGCGCCGGGACTGACCGTCGACGGTCCCGCTCCGGAACTGGCCGACCCGATGAAAGCCTTGTACGAGGCGAAGTTTCGACCATGACCGAACCGGGCTGGGTCGAACACGTCATCTGGTGGCAGGTCTACCCGCTCGGCTTCGTCGGTGCGTATCCCGCCGACGCGCCCCCGACCACCGACGAACACCGGCTGCGCCGCATCGTCGACTGGTTCGACCACGCCATCGAACTGGGTGCGTCAGGAATCGCGCTGGGACCGATCTTCGCCTCGCGCACGCACGGCTATGACACCGTCGATCACTACCGCATCGACCCCCGCCTCGGCGACGACGGCGACTTCGACCACCTGATCGCCGAGGCCCGCAGGCGCGGACTGCGGGTGCTGCTCGACGGCGTGTTCAATCACGTCGCGACCGACTTCGCGCACACCGACTGGTTTCGCAAGCGCGGCAACGACTTCGACACGTTCGAAGGACATGGCGAACTGATCGCACTCGACCATGACAACCCCGACGTGATCGCCTACACCGTCGACGTGATGACGCACTGGCTGCGCCGCGGCGCCGACGGGTGGCGCCTGGACGCCGCCTACGCCGTCGCCGACCGGTTCTGGGCCGCGGTGCTCCCCCGGGTCCGCGAGCAGTTCCCCGACTGCTGGGTGGTCGGTGAAGTGATCCATGGCGACTACTCGGCGCGGGTGCGCGACTCCGGCTTCGACTCGGTCACCCAGTACGAGCTGTGGAAGGCGATCTGGAGCAGCCTCAACGACGGCAACTTCCACGAGCTGGACTGGGCGTTGGTGCGGCACAACGAGTTTCTCGACGACTTCGTGCCGATGACGTTCATCGGCAATCACGACGTCACCCGGATCGCCAGCCGGCTGGACAACACCCGCCACCTCGAGCACGCGCTCGTGCTCTTGTTCACGACGGGTGGCACGCCGAGCGTGTACTCCGGTGACGAGGCCGGCTACCGCGGCGTCAAGGAAGAGCGGTTCGGCGGCGACGACGCGGTGCGGCCGGAATTCACCGCCCCGCTGATGGGTGTCGACGAACACGGCCACGACGTCTTCCGGTTGCACCAGTACCTGATCGGGTTGCGCCGCCGCCACCCGTGGCTGCACACCGCCAGGACGGCACCGCTGCAGCTGACCAACACGCAGTACGTCTATGCGACCCGTCACGGTTCCGACGTGCTCGTGGTCGCGCTCAACATCGACGATGCGCCGATGCGGGTGCAGGTCGGGTTTGACCAAGGTCAGGTGATCGCCGGTTCGGGTGCCCCGCCGCAGTCGGTGGCCACTGACTTCGAGGTGCCGCCGCACGGCTGGCTGATCATCGCGCCGCGTTGAGCAGCTCCAGGGTGGCGGGGTCCTCTTCGCCGACGTAGAACTTGTCGAGCACGCCACGGAAATCGGCGTTGTCGTCAGTTGCCCGGGCGAACAGCGTCATCGACGAGCGCACCTTCATGTTGTCGGGCCAGCCGAAGATCTCGTCGACCGAGCGGCCGTCGATCGCAGCGACCAGGCGAGTGCACTCGCGAAGCCGCGGCCCCAACACCGGATGCGCCAGATACGCACGCGCCTCGTCGAGTGAGCCGATGCCGTAGTGCTGGGCGGTGCCGCTGCGGCCGAGACCGCGCAACTGGGGAAAGATGAACCAGATCCAGTGAGTGCGTTTGGCGCCGTCGCGGAGTTCGGCGACCACAGTGTCGTACACGCGGTCCTGGGCGTCGACGAAGCGACCTAGATCGAACGATTTCCCCACTGCCATGTCATCGGCAAGTTTTGCAGGCTAAGGTTCGGGATTCAATGACGACAACCACCGACGCGGAAGCCCCCGTCGAATCCGAATCGGCGCCCGCGCCGAGGGGCCGCAACCTGCGCCGTCGCATCATGTCGCGGATCAGCATCCAGTCCAAGCTGTTGGTGATGCTGTTGGTGACGAGCATCCTGTCGGCCGCCGTGGTCGGCGCCATCGGCTTTCAATCCGGGCGCAGTTCCCTGCGCGCCGCGGCGTTCGACCGGCTCACCGAGATCCGCGAGTCGCAGTCGCGACAACTCGAGGCGAAGTTCAACGACCTGGAGGACTCGCTCGTCGTCTACACGCGCGGCGCGACCACCACCGAGGCGATCGAGGCGTTCACGGCCGCATTCGACCAACTCAACAACGCGGCGGTCAGTCCGCCGCAGTGGCAGTCGGTGCTCGACTACTACAAGAACCAGTTCGAGAAGGCCGAAGAGGCGCAGACCGGAAGCCAGATCGACATCACCGGATTGCTGCCGACGACGAACGCGCAGAAGTATCTGCAGGCCAACTACACCACCCGATTCGCGAACTGGGATCAGGCCATCCGGTTCGACGACGCAGGCGACGGCAGCGCGTGGTCGGCCGCGAACGCCCGGTTCAACGAGTTCTTCAGGGAAATCGTGCTGCGCTTCTCGTTCGAGGACGCGTTGCTGCTCGACACCCGCGGCAACGTCGTCTACAGCGCGTACAAGGGAGTCGACCTCGGCACCAACATCCTCAACGGGCCGTACCGGGAGAACGATCTGCACGACGCCTACACCAAGGCGCTGGCGACACACGCCGTGGACTATGTCGGGGTCACCGATTTCGGCGATTACCAGCCCGCTGACGAGCCGACCGCGTGGATGGTGTCGCCCGTTGGCCCGCCAGGGCGGGTGGAAGGCGTTCTGGCCCTGCAGTTTCCGATCTCCAAGATCAACGATTTGATGACGGTCAACCGGAAGTGGCAACAGGCAGGCATGGGTGCGACCGGTGAAACCTATCTGGTGGGCCCGGACGACCTGATGCGGTCGGATTCGCGGTTGTTCCTGCAAAACCCCGAGCAGTTCAAGACCGACGTGATCAACGCAGGAACGTCGCCGGACGTGGCCGAGGAGTCGATCCGCCAGCACGGCACGACGCTGGTGCAACCGGTGCAAAGCGAAGCGATCCGGTTGGCGCAGCGCGGCCAGCGAGGCACCCTGATCGAGGACGACTATCTGGGCCACCGAACCCTGCAGGCGTATGCGCCGGTCGATTTGCGGGGACTGCATTGGTCGATCATCGCGAAGATCGACTCCAGCGAGGCGTTCGGTCCCGTCGCCAAGTTCACCCAAACCCTCGTCATCTCAACGGCCGTCATCATCTTCGTGGTCTGCCTGGCTGCCATGCTGCTGGCGCGACTGTTCGTCCGGCCGATCCGCAGACTCGAAGCGGGCGCCCAGCAGATCAGCGCGGGCGACTACGACGTCGCCCTGCCGGTGAAATCGCGCGACGAATTCGGCGACCTGACCGTGGCGTTCAACGACATGAGCCGCAACCTCGCGATCAAGGAGGACCTGCTCGCCGAGCAGCGCAGCGAGAACGACCGACTGCTGCGCTCGCTGATGCCGGAACAGGTGGTCCAGCGCTACCGTCAGGGCGAGGAGACCATCGCCCAGGACCACCAGAACGTGACGGTCATCTTCGCCGACATCGTCGGCCTCGACGAGCTCTCCGACGACCTCAGCTCCGAGGAACTGCTGGCGATCGTGAATCGGCTGACACGCCAGTTCGATTCCGCCGCAGAGAATCTCGGGGTCGAGCAGGTCCGGACGCTGCACAACGGATACCTCGCCAGCTGCGGTCTGAGCACACCGCGACTGGACAACGTGCGGCGCACCGTCGACTTCGCGATCGAGATGCAACGCACCATCGACCGGTTCAACACCGAGACCGGCAACGACCTGAAGCTGCGGGCAGGCATCGACACCGGCACCGTCACCAGCGGCCTCGTCGGCAGGTCCACCCTGGCCTACGACATGTGGGGATCGGCCGTCAATCTGGCGTATCAGGTACAGAGTGGCTCGCCGCAGCCAGGGGTGTACGTCACCGCACGGGTTTACGACGCGATGCGGGACACCCGCACGTTCACGTCCGCGGGCGCCATCACCGTCGACGGTGAAGAGCAGCCGATCTGGCGACTGGCAGAGCGACAACCGTGACCGAGCTGCTGGACTCCCCCTGGTTCTACTGGGCGGCCGGCGTGGCGATCGGCTTCCCCATCTGCCTGGTGCTGCTCACCGAGCTACAGAACGCGCTGCGCAGACGGGGCAGCGCACTCGCGCGCCCGGTCTATCTGGTGCGCGCCTACATCCTTCCGCTCGGCGCGCTGCTGATTCTGCTTGTCGGAGCGATGCAGATCTCCGGCGAGGCCACACCGGTGCGCATCGTCGCCACCGTGTTCGGCTTCGTCGTTCTCGTGCTGCTGCTGTCCGGCACCAACGCCACCGTGTTCCAGGGCGCGCCAGAAGGCTCGTGGCGCAGGCGGATTCCGTCGATCTTCCTCGACGTCGCGCGGTTCGCGCTGATCGCCGTCGGTGTCGGATTGATCCTCGCCTACATCTGGGGTGCGCACATCGGCGGGTTGTTCACCGCACTGGGTGTGTCGTCGATCGTGCTCGGCCTTACCCTGCAGAACTCCGTCGGGCAGATCATCTCCGGCCTGTTCGTGTTGTTCGAGCAGCCGTTCCAGCTCGGCGACTGGATCGAGACCCCGACCGCGCGCGGGCGGGTGGTCGAAGTGAACTGGCGGGCAACCCATATCGACACCGGCAGCGGTTTGCTCGTGATGCCGAACTCGGTGCTGGCCGCCGCGTCGTTCACCAACTTCAGCCGTCCGCCGAGCACCCATTCTCTCGTCGTCACCACCCAGTTCGGGCTCGACGATCCGCCCGACGACGTCTGCGCGTTGCTCAGCAGAACCGCGGCGGCGCTGCCGCAGTTGCGTCCCGATGCCATGCCCGTCAGCAGATTCGGTGGGGGCCTCAACTATCGGACGGTGATACCGCTGCGCACGCCCGCGGACGACATCGTCGCGCAGGCGACCTTCCTGCGTTGGGTCTGGTATGCGTCGCGGCGCGCCGGGTTGCACCTCGACGAGGCCGAGGACGAATTCGAGACGCGAGACCGGCTGGAGGCGTCGTTGCGCATCGTCGCCCCGACGCTGCGGCTGACGCAGGCCGAGCAGGAGGAGTTGCTGCCCCGCGTCCGGCTCGCCAGGTACGGCACCGACGAGCACCTCCAGACGGCGGGCCAGGTGCCCAAACGGATGTCGTTCGTTGTGAACGGCCATGTTCGACTTGTCGTGATGGGCGATGACGGCGCCGTAGTTCCGGTGCGTACCCTCGAGGAGGGCGATTTCCTTGGCAGCACCACGCTCACCAGGGAGCCCGCAGCCACCACCGCCTACGCGCTCGAAGAGGTGACCGTTTTGCAGATCGACCGCGAACACATCGAAGAACTGGTTGGCCGAAAGCCGCTCCTGCTGCAGGACATCGGCCGCACCATCGAACAGCGAAGGGCCAGCGTCCAGCGCGCGTTGGCGGCCGACTGATCGATGGCCACCATGAAGCGCCGGGTGCCCCGGCCCAGCGAACTGGCCCCACTGATCGGCTTCAAGAAGCCGCAACTCAACGCGACACAGCGACGGTTGGACGCGGCGTTGACCATCGAGGACCTGCGCCGGATCGCGAAGCGACGCACGCCCAAAGCCGCGTTCGACTACACCGACGGCGCGGCCGAGGAAGAGCTGTCGTTGGCTCGTGCCCGACAGGCGTTCCTGGACATCGAGTTTCACCCGACCATCCTGCGCGACGTCGAGAAGGTCGACACGAGTCGCACCGTGCTCGGCGACCATGTCGCGCTGCCGTTCGGGATCGCGCCCACCGGGTTCACCAGGCTGATGCAGACCGAGGGTGAGATCGCGGGCGCCCACGCGGCGGCCAGGGCGGGTATCCCGTTCTGCCTTTCCACCATGGGCACCAGTTCGATTGAGGATGTCAAGGCGGCAAATCCTCATGGCCGCAACTGGTTTCAGCTCTATATGTGGAAAGACCGGGACCGCTCGATGGCGTTGGTCGAGCGCGCGGTAACTGCAGGCTTCGACACGCTGCTGGTCACCGTCGACGTTCCGGTGGCGGGTGCGCGGCTGCGTGACACCCGCAACGGTATGGCGATTCCGCCGAAGCTGACCATGCGCACGGTGCTCGACGCGGCACCGCGGGCGCGCTGGTGGTTCGACTTGCTGACCACCGAGCCATTGTCGTTCGCAGCGCTGGATCGCTGGCCGGGCACGGTTGCGGAATTGCTGGACCGCATGTTCGACCCCACCGTGACGTTCGAGGACCTGGCGTGGATCAAGGCCCAGTGGCCGAACAAGTTGGTGGTCAAGGGGATTCAGACGCTGGAGGACGCCAAGGCGGCCGTCGACCTCGGCGTCGACGGCGTGCTGCTGTCCAATCACGGCGGTCGGCAACTCGACCGCGCGCCGGTGCCGTTCCACCTGCTGCCCGCGGTCGCGCGTGAACTCGGCCGCGACACCGAGATTTTGCTGGACACCGGGATCATGTCCGGCGCCGACGTCGTGGCGGCGATCGCGCTGGGTGCCCGCTTCACGCTGGTCGGCCGTGCCTACCTCTACGGGCTGATGGCAGGCGGCGAGGCGGGCGTGAACCGGGCCATCGACATCCTGTCCGCGCAGGTCATCCGCACGATGCGGTTGCTCGGCGTCACCTCGCTCGACGAGTTGACCCCGCACCACGTGACCCAGTTGCGCCGATTCGGGCGCGTCGCGGCCGACCGCGCCAACTAGTCACATCCGTAACTGCTTTCCCACAGGTCACAGCGCAGATCCGGGTTTCTCGAGTCCGGCCCGAGTCGGAATCGTTAGCCAACCGCGACTTCGCAACACTGTGTCGGGACAGCGGCAGGCGCGCCTGAGCGTGTTTCATTACGCCCGAAGCAACGGCAATTGCTTTGTGGAAAGTGATGAAAGGTGGGTTGGTTGCCGTTATGAAGTTATTGGAGAGGTTTCGGACCAAGTGGTCCCGCCGACTGGCGGTGAGCGCCGTTGCGGCGGCGATCCTGCCCGGGCTGATCGGCTTCGTCGGGGGTTCGGCGACTGCCAACGCGTTCTCCCGGCCGGGTCTGCCCGTCGAGTATCTGGATGTCTTCTCGCAGTCGATGAACCGCAACATCCGGGTGCAGTTCCAGGGCGGCGGCCCGCACGCGGTGTATCTGCTCGACGGTCTTCGCGCCCAGGACGATTACAACGGCTGGGACATCAACACGCCGGCGTTCGAGTGGTACTACCAGTCGGGCCTGTCGGTCGTGATGCCGGTGGGCGGCCAGTCGAGCTTCTACACCGACTGGTATCAGCCGTCGCGGGGCAACGGCCAGGACTACACCTACAAGTGGGAGACGTTCCTGACCCAGGAACTGCCCGCCTATCTGGAGGCCAACAAGGGCGTGTCGCAGAACGGCAACGCGGTGGTCGGCATCTCGATGGCAGGCAGCACGGCGCTGACGTACTCGATCTACTACCCGCAGAAATTCATCTACGCCGCATCGCTTTCCGGCTTCCTCAACCCGTCCGAGGGTTGGTGGCCGATGCTGATCGGGCTGGCGATGAACGATGCGGGCGGCTACAACGCCGAGAGCATGTGGGGTCCGTCGTCCGACCCGGCGTGGAAGCGCAACGACCCGATGGTGAACATGGCACAGTTGGTGGCCAACAACACCAGGATCTGGATCTACTGCGGCACCGGCACCCCGTCGGATCTCGACGTCGGTGACGACGGCGGCAACCTGATGGCCGCGCAGTTCCTCGAAGGGTTCACGCTGCGGACCAACATCACCTTCCGCGACAACTACATCGCGGCCGGTGGCACCAACGGCGTGTTCAACTTCCCGGCGACGGGCACGCACAGCTGGGGCTACTGGGGTGCGCAGTTGCAGCAGATGAAGCCCGACATCCAGCGGGTGCTTGGAGCGCAAGCGTCCGCCTGAGTGCCACCCACAACCAGGGAGCCTGCCGTCACCCCCGAGCGGCAGGCTCCCTGCTGTGTGCGCTAGCCCTGAACCGTTGGCCTGACGACGATTTCGCCGATCTCGACGTCGTGCGGCTGTTCGACCGCGAACGCGACGGCCCGCGCGACGGCGTCGGGTTCGATACCGAACTCCGCCATATTGCTGAAGTCGGTGCGCACATAGCCGGGCGAGATCGACGTCGTGCGCACCACACCGTCCGTCGACTCCTGCCGTAGCGCTTCCAGCACCGTGCGCACCGCATTCTTGGTCGCCGCGTAGACGCCCATCCTCGGAACGATCTTCAGCCCTGCCGTCGACACCGTCGTCACGAAATGGCCGCGGCCCTGCCGCAGGAAAACCGGCATGGCAGCGGCGATTCCGAACAACACCCCGCGCAGGTTGACGTCGATCATCTCCGACCACTGGTCGACGTCGCCGTCGGCGAGCGGGCCGAGATGAGCGACGCCCGCATTGCTCACCATCACGTCGAGGCGGCCGAACCGGTCCACCGCCGTTTGCACGAGTCGGTCGAGATCCGCTCTGACAGTGACGTCGACGGGCACCGTGGCGGCGCGGCCGCCTTGGGCGGTGATCTCGGCTGCGATCTGGTCCAGGCGGTCGGTGCGCCGCGCACCGAGCACGACGGCGGCGCCGCGCGCTGCGAGCAGACGCGCGGTGGCCTCGCCGATACCGCTGCTGGCGCCGGTGATGGCGACGACGGTGTTGGTCATGGCAGCTACGACGGTTCGCCCCTCAGCTGTATTCCGGCGCGCTCACAACCGGGTGCGTTGGGCGATGTCCTCTTCGAACTCGGCGACCATTTCAGCCGTCAACGTGGGCCGAGTGTCGGTGATCGCGGCGAGGTAGTCGTCGGTGCAGGCGATTTCACCGCGACGGAACTCGACCTCGCGTTCGAACACTGCCTGCGCGCCCTTGCGGGCGGCGAACTCGATGTCGGCCGGGGTGAACATCTCGCTCGCCTCGACCAGCTTGTCCACCTCCACGACGTCAGCGTTGGCGCCGAGATAACGCCGCCATATCGCGCCGCGTGCCACCTCGTCGGGCGGCCCGACAGGAATGATGTAGTCGAATCGACCGTGCCGCAGGAACGCCGAATCCAGCGAGCGCACCGAGTTCGTCGCACAGATCAGCAACCGCTCGTCGTGCTGGCGGAACGCCGGAATGAGCTTGAGCAACTCGTTGGTGACCCCGTGAGCGGGGTCGGACGGGATTCCCGATCGGCACCCCGCGATCTCCTCTACCTCGTCGATGAACACGACCGCTGCCTCGAGTTCCATCAGATTCACAAACGCCTCGCGCAGCGCGGTGGTCATTGCGACGTCGGGGGTCGCGAGGCGCGACGGGAACAGTTCGACGAACGGCCAGCCGAGTCTGCCGGCGACGGCCTTGGCGAAGCTCGTCTTCCCAGTGCCGGGCGGTCCGAACAACACGACCGCCTTGGGCGGCGAAACGCCGTAGCGCTCAGCCAGATTGGGTTCGGCAAGCGGCAGTACGATACGCCGCTCGATGACCTGCTTCTCGGTTTCCATGCCCGCCATCGACTGCCACAAGCCATGCGGCATCACCTGCCCGCCCAGCGCCGCCAGCAGCCCCGCATCCGACGGCCCGACGTGATCGAGTTTCTCGAAGTAGCGCAAATCCGATCGCTCGGTGTAACCCGAGTTGCGCAAGGCTGCAGTCCCGGCGGCGTCGGCCGGCAGCAGTGCGCTGATGCGTCGGGCGCCGAGGGTGCGTAACCGGACCTCGAGGTCGCCGAGCAGGGCACTGCCGATGCCGCGATTACGCCACCGGTTGCTCAACGCGACCATCGAAATCCACGCGCGGTCTCCGTGCTGCTGCGCCGCCGCCATGCCCACCAACTCATCACCCACCACGGCCACGACGGCGGGGTGCCCCGACTTCGCGGCGGCGATCACCTCGGACACACCGAAGACCGGATGCGGCTCATCGGGGCCACGACTCTGATCCCAGACGGAGATCGCCTGATCGAGGTCGTCGTCGTGAAATTCGCGCAGCCGCCAGCCAGACATGCAGGTCAGGGTGACCGCCGGTAGCGCGGCCGGGCATCGCCCTGACGGGTGATTGAGGTGGGGAACAAAACCTCACACCGCAGGGTTGAGTCGATCAGACTGAACTTTGGAGGATTCATGGCTGAAGCCAATGAGACAACGCGTGTTGTGCCCATCCTTTTCACTAGCGACTCGATCGTGCTGCCCGGCATGGTCGTGCCCATCGAATTGGACGACGCGGCACGCGCGGCGGTCGACGCGGCGCGGGCCAGCGAGTCCGGTGAGCTGCTCATCGCGCCGCGCCTGGACGACCGCTACCCGTCGTACGGCGTGTTGGCGTCGATCGTGCAGGTCGGTCGTGTCGCCGGCGACGGCACGGCGGCGGTGGTGCGCGGTAACAGCCGCGCCCAGATCGGCGCAGGCGTCAACGGGCCGGGACCGGCCCTGCGGGTCGAGGTGACCGAGGTCACCGAGCCCGCCGCGACCGACGAGACCCGCGCGCTGGCAGCCGAATACAAGAAGCTGCTGCTGGCCTATCTGCAGCGGCGCGAGGCGTGGCAGATCATCGACTTCGTCAACCAGTTGACCGATCCGTCCGCGCTGGCCGACACCGCCGGATACGCGTCGTATCTGACCCAGGTGCAGAAGCGCCAGTTGCTCGAGACGCCGGACGTGGCCGAGCGGTTGCGGGCGTTGATCGAGTGGAACAGCGACCACCTCGCCGAGGTGGAGGTCAACGACAAGATCGCCGAGGACGTCCGCGAGGGCATGGAAAAGACGCAGAAGGAGTTCCTGCTGCGCCAGCAACTCGCCGCCATCCGCAAGGAGTTGGGCGAGGGCGAGCCCGACGGTTCTGACGACTACCGGGCGCGCATCGAGGCCGCCGACCTTCCCGAGAAGGTGCGCGAGGCCGCGCTGCGCGAGGTCGGCAAGCTGGAGCGGGCCAGCGAGCAGAGCCCCGAGGGCGGCTGGATCCGCACCTGGCTGGACACCGTGCTCGAGTTGCCGTGGAACGTCAAGACCGAGGACTCCGCCGATCTGACGGCGGCCAGGGAAATCCTGGATGCCGACCACCACGGCCTGGAGGACGTCAAGGACCGCATCGTCGAGTATCTGGCCGTGCGGGCGCGGCGCGCCCAGCGCGGTATGGCGGTGGTCGGCGGACGTGGCTCCGGCGCGGTGATGGTGCTGGCCGGTCCGCCCGGCGTCGGCAAGACCTCGCTCGGTGAAAGCGTGGCAAGGGCGTTGGGACGCAAGTTCGTTCGCGTCGCGCTTGGCGGCGTGCGCGACGAGGCCGAGATCCGCGGCCACCGGCGCACCTACGTCGGCGCGCTGCCGGGCCGCATCGTCCGCGCGATCGGTGAGGCCGGGTCGATGAACCCGGTCGTGCTGCTCGACGAAATCGACAAGGTGGGCTCCGACTACCGCGGCGACCCGTCGGCGGCGCTGCTCGAGGTGCTGGACCCGGCGCAGAACCACACGTTCCGCGACCACTACCTGGAACTGGATCTGGACCTGTCCGACGTCGTGTTCCTGGCGACGGCCAACGTGATCGAGAACATCCCGTCGGCCCTGCTGGACCGCATGGAGTTGATCCAGATCGACGGCTACACCGAAGACGACAAGGTCGCGATCGCCCGCGACTTCCTGCTGCCCCGGCAGCGCGAACGGGCGGCGCTGACCGAGGACGAGGTGACTCTCACCGAGGACGCGCTGCGGAAGATCGCGGCCGACTACACCCGCGAGCCCGGGGTGCGGCAGTTCGAGCGACTGCTGGCCAAGGCGCTGCGCAAGGTCACCACGAAGCTGGCCACCCAGTCCGGCACGATCATCATCGATGAGCCGGATCTCGTTGAGTACCTTGGCCGGCCGCGGTTCCTGCCCGAGTCGCGGGAACGCACCGCGGTGCCTGGCGTCGCCACCGGCTTGGCCGTCACCGGTCTCGGCGGCGACGTGCTCTACATCGAGGCCGGGTCGACCGACGGTGAACCCGGTCTGCAGTTGACCGGTCAACTGGGCGACGTGATGAAGGAGTCGGCACAGATCGCGCTGTCCTACGTCCGCTCGCACGCCGAGCAGTTGGGTGTCGACCCGAAGGCGTTGGACCGCCGCATCCACGTGCACGTGCCCGCGGGCGCGGTGCCGAAGGACGGTCCGTCGGCTGGCGTGACGATGGTGACCGCGCTGGTCTCGATGGCCACCGGCCGGAAGGTGCGGTCGGATGTCGGCATGACCGGCGAGGTGACGTTGAATGGCCGCGTGCTGCCTATCGGCGGGGTCAAGCAGAAACTGCTTGCCGCCCAACGGGCTGGCCTGTCAACGGTTTTCATCCCGCAGCGCAACGAGCCTGACCTGGACGACGTCCCGGCGGATGTGCTCGAGGCGCTGGAGGTCAAGCCGATGACCGACGTCGCGGAGATCGTCGCGCAGGCACTGGAGCCTGCGGGCGAGGCGGCCACCGTCGCGGCCTAGGGAAGTTCTGCGCGAGCGCGGGAGTTTGTACTGACCATGACTGCCCGACCCCTGCGCAAGCTCGGCTTCCTGACCATCGGCCGGTTCGACGAAGCCGATCCAGGCCCTGGGCACGAGCAGACGCTGTCGATGATCGAGCGCGCCGAAGCGCTCGGCTTCGACAGCGTCTGGCTGCGGTGCCGGCACCTGCAACCGGGCATCTCCTCCCCCGTCGCGATGATGGCCGCCGCCAGTCAACGCACCACCCGCATCGAGTTGGGCACCGCGGTCATTCCGCTCGGCCTGGAGAATCCGCTGCGGCTTGCCGAGGATCTGGCGACGGTCGACCTTCTCTCCGGCGGCCGGGTCAACCCCGGCGTGTCCGTCGGAACGCCGATGCTCTACGAGCACTACAAGACCAAGCTGTACCCGGAAACCCATGAGCTGGAGAACTTCTCGAAAGACCGGGTGCTGCGGCTGCTGGAGTGTCTACGCGGCGACCCGGTGAGCGACTTCGAGGGCAAGGTCGGCATCGAGGACTACACCAAGCGTGTGCAGCCGCATTCCGCAGGTTTGGCGTCGCGGGTCTGGTACGGCGGCGGGCTGTCGTCGGCGATCTGGGCGGGCCGGCAGGGCATCAACTACATGACCAGCAATCTCGTCACGGCCGACGGCGCAACCGCAGGCGACTTCGCCTCCATCCAGGCCGAACAGATCGACGCGTTCCGCGCACACCACCCCGACGGCGAAAAGGCGCGGGTGTCACAGGGTTTGGTGGTCATTCCGACCGATTCGGCAACGCCGCGCCAGATCGACAAGTACCGGGCATACCGGGAGCAGCGGCTCGAGCGCACGAAGACACCACAGGGCCCCCGCGGCGCGCTGATCTCCCCCGACTACGTCGGCAGCTCCGACGAACTGGCCGAACAGCTTTACGCCAACCCCGGTTTTCAGCGCGTCGACGAGGTCGCGTTCGCGCTGCCGTTCACCTTCGACGAGGAAGACTACGTCCAGATCATCACCGACATGGCGGAGAAGCTGGGCCCGAAATTGGGCTGGGCGCCGAGTTCGGGTAAGTCTGAGCCGTGAGATTCACCCTTGACGTCGACCTGCCTGACGATTCCGACGTCCGCGCCGAGCTTGGCAGGATACTGCGGTACTGGGCCGGGGCCATGAAGGACCTCGATGCCTTAAAAGCCGGTGACAACCAAGACATCTATGACTCGGCCTACAACAAGGTCGGGTCGTGGACCGTCAGCGCCGACGGACAGTGAATGTCGGTGCCGGGCGCTAACGTCCTGGCATGGCCTACGACGAAGACCTGGCCGACCGCATCCGTGAACTGATCGCCGCCCAGCGCGGCGTCGACGAGAAGCGGATGTTCGGCGGGCTGGCGTTCCTGATCAACGGCAACATGGCGGTGTGCGCCAGCGGTCACGGCGGCCTGATGGTGCGCGTGCCGCCCGAGCAGACCGACGAACACCTCGGCCGTAACCACGTCGAACCGATGGTGATGGGCGGGCGGCAGACTCGCGGTTGGATCAGGGTTGCCGGCGACGGCGTGAAAACCAAACGCCAACTGCTGTCCTGGGTGACGCGGGGCGTCGATTACGCCAAGAGTTTGCCCCCGAAATAGCCCGGGTACGCCAGCCGAGATGATTCGGATCGGCACCTCGGGGTGGTCCTACGACCACTGGGCCGGCGTGCTGTACCGGCCGGGACTGCCGGTCGCCAAGCGGCTGGCCCGCTACGTCGAGGAGTTCGACACCGTCGAACTCAACGCCAGCTTCTACCGGTGGCCGAAGGACACGACGTTTGCCGGATGGCGGCAGCGGTTACCGGACGGCTTCACCATGTCGGTCAAGGCCCACCGCGGACTGACGCACTACCGGCGGCTGGGCACCCCGGAGCCGTGGGTGGAGCGGTTCGAGCGGTGCTGGACGGCGCTCGGCGAGCGGCGCGAGGCGCTGCTGGTGCAATTGCATCCGGGCATGGAGCGCGACGACGCGCGTCTCGACCACTTCCTGAGCGTGATGCCCGACTGGATTCCCGTCGCGATGGAACTACGCAATCCGACGTGGGACGACCCGGCCGTCTACGCGATGCTGGAGCGCCACGGCGCCGCCTACGTCGTGATGAGCGGCGCCGGACTGCGGTGCATCCCCCGGGCCACCAGCGACCTGGTGTACATCAGGATGCACGGACCGCCGCAGGATTCGCTGTACGCAGGCTCCTACCCGGAAACCGAACTACGGCAGTGGGCCGACCGGATCGCCGGATGGGATGCGGACGGCAGGCGGGTGCTCGTCTACTTCAACAACGACCTCGGCGGACACGCCATTCGCAACGCCAGGACCCTCAAGGAGATGCTGGCGGCGAGTAGGCTCAGCTGACATGACATCGTCGTCAACATTCGCCATCGTCGGCGGCGGCCTGGCCGGCGCCAAGGCTGCAGAAGCATTGCGCGACAAGGATTTCGACGGGCACATCGTGTTGTTCGCCGCCGAGGAGCACCTGCCCTACGAGCGCCCGCCGCTTTCGAAGGAATACCTGGCTGGCAAAAAGGCGGTCGCCGACTTCACCGTCAACCCGTCATCCTGGTATCGCGATCACCACGTCGAGCTGCAACTGGGCACCGAGGTCTCGGCCATCGACCCGGCCACCCACACCGTCTCCCTGCCCGACGGCAGCACCGTGCGGTACGACAAGCTGCTGCTGGCCACCGGGTCACGCCCTCGGCGGCCCCCCATCCCCGGCACCGACGCCGCCGGCGTCCACTACCTGCGCACCCTCGACGACGCTGACGCGCTGAATTCCGCGTTGGTCGAGGGGTCCTCGCTGGCCGTCGTCGGCGGCGGGTGGATCGGCCTCGAGGTGGCCGCGGGCGCCCGCGAACGCGGCGTCGACGTCACCGTCGTCGAGACGGCCGAGCTACCGCTGATGGCCGCCCTTGGCCGCGAACTCGGCGAGGTGTTCGCCGCGCTGCACCGCGAACACGGCGTCGACCTCCGCCTCGGCGCGTCGGTGCAGGAGATCGTCACCGCGGACGGCAAGGCGACCGGCCTGCGACTCGGCGACGGCACATCCGTCGACGCGGACACCGTCCTGGTGGCCGTCGGGGCGGCGCCCAACATCGCCATCGCCGAGCAGGCCGGGCTGGCGGTCGGCGACGGCGGCGTACTGGTCGACGGGTCGCTGCGCACCAGCGACCAGGACATCTTCGCCGTCGGCGACATCGCCGCGGCCGAGCACCCGCTGTTCGGCACCCGGATCCGCACCGAGCACTGGGCCAACGCGCTCAAACAACCCGCCGTCGCGGTGGCAGGCATGCTCGGCAAACCCGCCGAATACGACGAGCTGCCGTACTTCTTCACCGACCAGTACGACCTCGGGATGGAGTATGTCGGCCACGCCCCGCACTATGAGAAAGTCGTGTTCCGCGGTGACGTCGCCAAGCGCGAATTCACCGCCTTCTGGCTCGACCGCGACGACCGGGTGCTGGCCGGGATGAACGTGAACATCTGGGAAGGGCTCGACGACATCAAGTCGCAGATCCGGTCCCGCGAACCATTGGGAGACGCTTGATCCGCCACCGCCTGGTCACGCTTGGCGCGACCGTCCTGCTCGCCGCCGGTTGTTCAAGCGGGACCGTGGTCAACACATCGGACAGACACATCGGACAGCGCTGCCCCGCCCACCGCCACCACCACCGCGCCGCCATCTGCCCCGCCGAGCAACGCGCACCTGGTCAACGCATTCGATTTCGTCGAGCACGAGGGCGACACCACCGGCTATTACTTCACCACGCCGAGTGGCAAGTGGCAGTGCGCCATCCTGACGCACACCAAGGCGGGCTGTCAGGCCTCGAGCAGTTGGCAGTCCGGGCTCGGCGTGGAAGGCGAACCGGACTCGACCAACGCGATCGTCGTCGACGAGGAGGGCGATCCGCAGTTCGTCGCCCTCGACGAATCCGAGTTCGCCGCCACCTCGGATTCGCCGAAAGTGTTGAAGTTCAACAGGATCCTGGCGGCGGCGGGGTTCCGTTGCAACGTGCAGGAGTCGGGCGTCTCGTGTCTGAGCGAAACGAGTGGCAAGGGTTTCACGTTCTCGTCGGACGGCTACGCGCCGCAATACACCGACGTGCCCGTCGACGCGCCGTGACGATCCGCTAGCGCAGGCTCGCGGTGCCGTCGGCGTTGACCTGCACCTTGGCGCCTGCGATGTCGTCGCGGACGGTGGCCTCGGCCTCGGCGGCGTCCGAAATCACCGCGAGCACGCGTGCGTCCTCACCGGTGCGCACCGCGAGGAACGCCTTCTCGGCGGTGCCGGTGCGGTTGAACGGCGTGGTCCAGGTCTCGACGGTGCCCACCCCCGACCACTCGACGACTGCGTGCCTGGTCGGCTCGCGGTCGACCTCGGACTGCACATCCTCCCAACGGAATTCGTGGGTCGGCGGCTGCGTGCCGTACACCCCGAAGCTGTGTTTGGTCAGGTAGCCGCCGTTGGCCGTGATGAACGCGCGCTGACCAGGGTTGGCCACAAGCCGCTCGGCCATCGTGGCGATCGCATGGGTTACGTAGTTGTTCCACGGCCCGCCCGCGAAAGTCAGTCCGCCGGTGACGGTCAGCGGCCTGCCCGGTTCGCCGAGCGGCAACCCGAGTTCGTTGGCGGCCACCTGAACCGCGGACGGGAAGCACGAATAGACGTCGACCAGATCGACGTCGTCGACACCGATACCAGCCAACTGCAGCGCGCGCTGGCCTGCGATTCTGATCGCGGGCGAGCGATAGAACTCGGCGCGCTCGCCGATCGCATAGGTGTCGTGAGCATCTGTCCCGGCGTACGGGAAAACCCAACGCTCCGAGGGGATTTGCAGATAACGCGCCTTCTCCGCCGAGGTGAGCACCAGCGCCGCACCCTGGTCGACCATGTTGTTGGAGTTCATCAACTTGGTGTAGGGCCAGCTGATCATCCGGTTACGCGGGCTCGGCTGCCAGATCTGGTGCGGTGCCAGCGGCTCCCGGCTCCATGCGTGTGGGTTCTTCGCCGCCACCCCGCTGAACTGTGACCACAGTTCACCGATCCGGCGTTGGTGTTCGTCGACTGATTCGCCGCCCGCGATGCGGAGCGCCTGCTCGAACATCGGGTACACATAGGCGGGCCGGTCCAGCTTGATCCGGAGGTCGGCGTCGCCGACCATCTGCATGTCCTCGTCCACCCGCTCGGCCTGCGGGACGGTGTCGTCCTGACTCGTCCACTGCGGCTTGGCGCCGCTGGCGCGCAATCGGGTTCGGGTGCGCCAGGTTTCGGCACCAGCGATCAGCACGGTGTCGACGCGCCCCGCCTGGATGTCCAGGCAGGCCTGGTTGACCAGTGTCTGCGGCACGTTGCCACCGACCCCGGTGTAGCGGGTTGCGGCGTTCTTCGCCCGCACCCGCTGAGCCAGCAGCAGGCCAGGATCCCGGTAGCGCCAGGACAGCACGTTGACGACCCGGACCGAATCCACCGCCTCCAGCACCCGCGGGTCCGCCGCGGCGCGGGCCGCCGCCACCATCAGGTCCACCGGTTCCACGCCGGGATTGTCGTCATGCTGGTTGACCTGGCCGTAGCCGATGAGCACCGGAGTCCGCGGGTCGATGGGCATGGGCTCCAGTTTGACGGGCCGAGAAGACGGATTCACTTGAGGGTCGCGAACACGACGCCCTCGACGATCAGCCGGTCGATCTCGTCGGCGTCCATCGCGAGCAGCTTGTGGCAGATCTCGCGGGTGTGCTCGCCGGGCATGGGCGCAGGCCGCAGCTGGGCCGGCGGGATGTGCACATACGGTGCGGGACCGGTCTCGCTGGGCATGGGCGCCTCGAACAGCGGATGCGTCATATCGGTGTAGAGGTTGCGAAATCGAAGCTGCGGATCGGCGAGCACGTCCACCGCGCGGTTCATCGGCGCCGCGGGCACTCCGGCCGCCTGCAGGGCGTGCGCGACGTCTGACTTGTCGCGGGCGCGTGTCCATTCCGACAGTTCGATGCCACCGGTGACCGTGGCCAGCGCGGCCCGGTCGGCGTCGTCGCGCAGCGAGACCACACACCATTCGTCGTCGCCTGCGCACGGGCACACTGCGTGCACCACGGCGTCGTCGGTCACCGGCAACTGCAGTGCCCGCGCCTCCGCGGTGACGAACGCGGTGGCGAGCTGATTCACCGCGACCTCGGCCTGTGAAATGTGGACGTGCGCGCCGGTTCCGGTGCGTTCACGACCGATCAGCGCGGCGAGCGCCGCGGTCGCGGTGATCCGCGCCGACACGTGGTCGGGGAAGACGGTGGTGGCATCGAAAAAGGAGCCCTGCGGCGCAGCCGGTGATCTCCACAGCCACGTCACCCCGGTGGTGGCCCGGACCAGCGGGCCGTATCCCATCCGGTCGCTCCACGGACCGTCCGCACCGAACGCGCTGCTCTCCGCCAGCACGATGCGGGGGTTGAGTTCGCGCAACCGGTCATACGAAAAACCAAGTGAGGCAAGGGTTCCCGGTTTGAAATTGGCGAACACCGCGTCCGCGCCCGCCACCAGCTTCGCGAAGATCTCGGCGCCCACCTCGTGCCGCAGGTCAAGCCCGAGGCTGTACTCGTTGCGGTGGGTCAGCGCCCACGACCTGCTCATCACCAGACCCGGTGGTGTCTGGCGCAGACCGTCGGGATAGGCCGCGCTCTCGATCTTGATGACCTCCGCGCCGAGGTCCGCGAACAACCTGCCCAGTTCCCCGCCCGCGACGATCACGCCGAGGTCGAGGATCCGCAGCCCGTCGAACGGCCGCTGGACCGCAGCGTCACCAGTGCGTGCGGCGAAATGTCTTGTGCCCCAGGTTGCTTCGTCGGCACCCAACGACGGCGCGGGCGTCGTCAGGCCCGCATGCGCGCCGTCGACCACGAACGCGCCGACGGGTACCGGCACGGACACACCCGGTGCGAGATCGATGTCGGCCAGTGCCCCGACCGCGCGGAAATGCTCCGACGCCAACGCCTGCGCGGGGGTGAGCACGGCGGCGATCGGCACGCCGCGGCGCTGGCCCTCGGCCACCAGATCGGCCATCGTCTCGGTGGCGAACAACGCCGCCATCGCCGCATTGAGTTCCTTCGACGCCGCGTAGCGCGCCGCGATGGTGTCGAACTTCGGGTCGGCGAATTGCTCCGGTTCTCCGAGCCAGCCACGCATCCCCCGCCACTGTCGCGGGGACAGCACGCAGATCCGCACATACCCGTCCTGGCACCCGAAGATCGGGTAGATCTGCTGGTTGCGGGGCCGACCCCGCCACAGTTCGCTCGATTTCTTCATCCCGACGGCGGCCTGACCCTCGGAACCGAACGGCGGGTCGAGCGACTGGAGCACGCCTTCGAGCCGGGAGAAGTCGATGAATTCTCCTGTACCGCAACGTAACCGGCGGTAATAGGCGGCCAGCGCCGCCCATGCGGCCTGCGTCGCGGCGGTCGCGGAAGCGATTCCGAGCGGCGGTAGCACCGGCGTGCCCGCCGTCGGCCCGGTGCGCGACAACGCGGTCGACATCGCGTAGAGCACCGCATCGGGGGCCCGCCACGAGGCGTAGGGACCTTCGGTCCCGAAGTCGGGGACCGACAACGCGACCAGGGGGCCGAACCGTTGTGCCAGTGCGGCACAGGACGTTCCGTATGCCGCCAGTTGATTGCCGCCGTCCACGACGATGTCGGCGGCCGACGCCAGTTCCAGCAGGCAGTCGCGGTCGTGAGCGTCGTCGGGGTCGAGCACGGCGCTGCGCTTGTTGGCATTCTGCAGCGCGAACGACACGCTGGTGCCGTCGATCCTCGGCGACTGGCCCCTGGCCGGACTGCCTTGCGGCGGTTCGATCTTCAGCACGTCGGCGCCGAGGTCGGCGAACGACCGGCCGACGCCGTCGGATTCGGCGCCGCCGGAATCGAGCACCCGAAGCGCCGCGAGCGGTCCCGGCCTCACCGCGCCACCAACCGCTGAACCCACTGCAGGTGAGCGTCGGTGTCGGTGGCCACGTACAGCAGGTCGACAAAGGCGTCGGGGTACCCGTTGTCGGACAACAGCGACAGCACGTCGGCGACCTTGTCGACCGGGGTGCCTGCTGCGACATTGACCCGCACATAGGTGTGGATGCCCGCCGGGTCGCGACCCGCCGCGCGCGCGGCATCGTCGATGGCGCGCCATTGCGCGGCGAGCATCGACACCATGTCATCGGCGGACATCGCAGGCACCCGCACTGCGGGCAGCCAGCCGTCGGCGCGCCTGCCGACGCGACGCAGCCCCGGCGGTCTGACCGCGCCGAGATAGACGGGTGGACGCGGCTTCTGCACCGGCTTCAACGTGACCCACGACGGCGGGATCGCCCAGCCGTCGCCGCGGAACTCGACGGGATCGGTCAGCCACAGCGCATCGAGCGCATCGAGCACCTCGTCGAGTTGCGCGCCGCGCCTGGTGAACGGCGCCCGCGCGGCCTGGTATTCGTCCGGCGACCAACCGATGCCGAAACCGGGCATCAGCCTGCCCCGGCTGATCACGTCGATGCTGGTCAGTTGGCGCGCCAGCTGGGTAGCCGGATACCAGGGCGCGACCAGCACGCTGGCGCCGAGCCGCACCCTGCTGGTGGCCGTCGCCGCAACCGTCAGCGCCACCAACGGGTCCAGGCTGGAGCGGAACTGCGTGGGGATCTCCTCGCCGCCGCCGTAGCCGACCGACGGATGCACCGCGGCAAGTAGCCGGTCGCCGACCCACAGGCTGTCGGCCCCGAGTTGCTCGGCGGTGGCCGCGAACCGCGCCAGATCAGCGTGGGCGGACTCACCGAACTGCGGCACCGCGAATCCCAGCACGCCCGTCAGGCTAATGCGTAGGTTCCTGTGATTCGGGTACTAGGGCCCTACGTGTTGTTCACCTGCCGAGACGATGATGAGCCAGATGACTGCCCAGGCCTTGTCCCCCACGCTTTCCGACGCCGAACTCGACCTGATCAACGCGTACTGGCGGGCCGCCAACTATCTGTCGGTGGGCCAGATCTATCTGCTGGACAACCCGCTGCTGCGGGAGCCGCTCGCGCCCGAACACATCAAGCCGCGGCTGCTCGGCCACTGGGGCACCACGCCGGGGCTGAACCTGGTCTACGCGCACCTCAACCGCGTCATCCGGCACCGCGACCTCAACGTCATCTACATCACCGGCCCCGGACACGGCGGCCCGGGGCTGGTGGCCAACGCATACCTCGAGGGCACCTACAGCGAGGTGTACTCGGGCATCGAAGAGGACGTCGACGGCATGCGAAAGTTGTTCCGCCAGTTCTCATTTCCTGGCGGTATCCCCAGCCACGTGGCCGCCGAGACACCGGGGTCGATCCACGAAGGCGGCGAGCTGGGGTATGCGCTCGTGCATGCATACGGTGCCGCGTTCGACAACCCCGACCTGGTGGTCGCATGCGTGATCGGCGACGGTGAGGCCGAAACCGGGCCGCTGGCCGCGAGCTGGCATTCGAACAAGTTCCTCAACCCGGTGACCGACGGCGCAGTGCTGCCGATCCTGCACCTCAACGGATACAAGATCGCCAACCCGACGGTGCTGTCGCGGATTCCGCAGGAAGAACTCGAGTCGCTGCTCTACGGCTACGGCTATCGGCCGATCACCGTCGCCGGTGACGACCCCGCCAACGTGCATCAGCAGTTGGCCACCGCGCTGGACGAAGCGTTCGACCAGATCGGCGCGATCCAGCAGGCGGCCCGGCTGGACGGCGAGAAGGGCAGGCCGCTGTGGCCGATGATCGTGCTGCGCACCCCGAAAGGCTGGACCGGACCGCGGGAGGTGGACGGCAAGAAGGTGGAGGGCACCTGGCGCTCGCATCAGGTGCCGCTGTCCGAGACGCACACCAACCCTGAGCACATGGCGCAGCTGGAGCAGTGGTTGCGCAGCTACCGGCCCGAGGAGTTGTTCGACGAGCACGGCGCGTTGCGCGGTGAACTGCGCGCGCTTGCGCCGAGCGGACAACGCAGGATGAGCGCCAACCCGCACGCCAACGGCGGCCTGCTGCTGCGCGATCTCGACTTGCCCGACTTCGCGGATTACGCGGTGGCTGTTGAGAATCCGGCTTCGGAGTCGGTCGAGGCGACGCGCGTGCTCGGCACCTTCCTGCGCGACGTGATCGCCCGCAACCCGGACCGGTTCCGGCTGATGGGTCCCGACGAAACCGCGTCGAACCGGCTGTCGGCGGTGCTCGACGCCACCGACAAGGCGTGGCTGGCCGAGGTCGACGACGACGACGAGAACCTCGGGCCCGAGGGCCGGGTGATGGAGGTGCTGTCGGAGCATCTGTGCCAAGGCTGGCTGGAGGGTTACCTGCTGACCGGCAGGCACGGGCTGTTCAACTGCTACGAGGCGTTCGTGCACATCGTCGACTCGATGCTCAATCAGCACGCCAAATGGCTGACCCGCAACCGCGAGCTGACCTGGCGGCGGCCCATCGCGTCGCTCAATTACCTTCTGACATCCCATGTTTGGCGCCAGGACCACAACGGGGCGTCGCATCAGGATCCGGGCTTCATCGACCATGTGGCGAACAAGCGACCCGAGGTGGTGCGGGTGTATCTGCCACCGGACGCGAACACCTTGCTGTCGGTGGCCGATCACTGCCTGCGCAGCCGTGACTACGTCAACGTGATCGTCGCAGGCAAGCAGCCTGCCCTGACGTATCTGGACATGGAGTCCGCGATCGCTCACTGCACCCGCGGCCTTGGCATCTGGGAGTGGGCGGGCACCGCCACCGCGGAACCCGACGTGGTGCTGGCCTGCGCGGGCGACATCCCGACGCTGGAGACGCTCGCCGCCGCGGACATCCTTCGCCGTGAGTTGCCCGACCTGGCGGTGCGGGTGATCAACGTCGTCGACATCATGCGGCTGCAACCGGAGACCGAACACCCGCACGGGCTGTCGGATCACGAGTTCGACGCCCTGTTCACCACCGACAAACCGGTGATCTTCGCGTATCACGGCTATCCATGGCTGATTCACCGGTTGACCTACAGCCGAACGAATCATGGGCAATTGCACGTCCGCGGGTTCAAGGAGCGTGGCACCACGACCACCCCCTTCGACATGGTGATGCTCAACGACTTGGACCGGTTCCATCTGGTGATCGATGTGATCGACCGGGTCGAGGGGCTGGCCAACCGTGCCGCGGTGCTGCGTCAGCGGATGCTCGACGCACGGCTGGCGGCCCGTCGCTACACCCGCGAGCACGGCGAAGACGACCCCGCGATCTCCGGCTGGACGTGGGACTCGCAGTTCTCCAGTCGCCGGTAAACTGGCTCGCAATGTCTGGCCAGGTCCTCGCACCCACTCCCCACCCCGTGGTGGGGCAACTGGCGGCGCTGCACCACTTCCGCACCTACGTCGACATCGGGGTGGTCGTGGTGGTGTTGGTCTTGACGAATCTGATCGCGCACTTCACCACCCCGTGGGCCAGCATCGCGACCGTGCCCGCCGCGGCGGTCGGCTTGGTGATCCTGGTCCGCTCGCGCGGCCTCGGCTGGGCCGAACTGGGATTGAGCCGCGAGCACTGGAAGGCCGGCGCAGGCTACGCGGTGGCCGCCGTTGTGGTGGTGCTGACGGTGATCGCGATCGGCATGCTGCTGCCCTGGACGCGGCCGATGTTCTTGAACAACAACTACGCAACGGTGTCCGGCGCGCTGATCGCCTCGATGCTCATCATCCCGCTGCAGACCGTCATTCCCGAGGAGTTGGCGTTTCGCGGCGTGCTGCACGGCGCGCTGAACCGGGCGTGGGGTTTCCGCGGAGTCGCGGCAGCGGGTTCGCTGCTGTTCGGGTTGTGGCATATCGCCACCTCGCTGGGGTTGACCAGCAGCAACGTCGGCTTCACCCGTTTGTTCGGCGGCGGCCTGCTCGGCACCGTCGCCGGTGTGGTGCTGGCGGTGGCGGCGACGGCCGTCGCAGGTTTCGTGTTCACCTGGCTGCGTAAGCGCAGCGGCAGCCTGATCGCGCCGATCGCGCTGCACTGGTCGCTGAACGGACTGGGTGCGCTGGCCGCGGCGCTGGTCTGGCACCTGTCGCGCTAGCGAGCCCTGCTTCTCGCGCGGAACGCGCGGTTCTTCAATTTGTTGCCGCACGCGGCCATGTCGCACCAGGTGCCGCCGTGGTTGCGGGCCCTGTCGTAGAACGCCCATTGGCATTCGTCGTTCGCGCACGCCTTGAGCCGGGCCCAGGTCCCGTCGCGCTGGGCGTCGCGGATGACCAGCAGCAGGTCGACCAGTCGATCGTTGGTTGAATCGCCGGGCGCGGCGAGCCGGATGTGGCCGTCGTCACCGAGATCGACTCGGGCCCTGCCCTGTTCGGCGACCGACCGCAGCACGGCCAGCGCCGAGTTATTCGGTGGCGGCCCGCCGGCGTTGTGGATCAACATGGCACGCAGCGCCTCGCGGACCGAACGGAGACGTTCGAGATCGATCGGGGCGAGGTCGGCGTTGGGAGTAAGTAGGCGGTTGTCGATCAACCACGGTCGGGCGTCGGCGGCATCGGCGAGCCGGTCCGCTCCGTCCGGCAGTTCGACCGTGTTGACCAGCGCCTGGACCAGCCGCAGCGGACCTGGCGCGGGTTTCGTCTCGTCGTCGCCGAGCCATTGCGTGGGCTCAGGAGTCATGACGCGAGCCTACGCGGCCATGACCGGTAAATCAATTTGACTGGTTACGCATGACCGGTATAGCCTGTTTAGTAGTCACGAGGTTTCAGCCGGTACGGAATGGTTAGAGGTAGATGACAATGTCGAACAACAGGATTTCGCCGGATATCCTGTCCGCCGCGAGCGACGCCCTGCGGTGGACGCCGGCGCCGCGGCCGTCACTTGTGGCCCGGGTGACCGCGCGGTTGCGCGCCGACACGTTCGACCATCAGCTTGCCGTTGGAGTCAACCCGGTCGCAGGCAGCGCGCTGGCGGCTCACCAGGCACGGTTGACGTCGCGGCAGGAACGCGAGGCGATCGCCCGGTCGCTGCGGCAGGCGGTCAACGACGCCCGCTCCGGTGCGGTGTTCTCGTCGCGAATTCCGTTGCATTCCAGGAACATTTCGGCCTCCGAGGAGTTGATCGACAGGATCACGCTGCGCCTGCACTCTCCCAGGCCGGTGAGCGCACGCGGGATGGCGCGGCTGCGCCGGGTGCTCTCGGACGGCAGCGGCCCGTTCTACTGGTACGGCAAGGGCGACCTGGCAGGCAGGCTCGGCGCTGCGCTGGCGGCGCTTTAGACCAGCAGCACCGCCGCGCCTGCGATGCGGCCCTCGCTGAGATCCGACAGCGCGTCATCGGCCTGTGCGAGTGGATATTCCGGGCTGGTCACCTCGATGTGGTGACGGTCCGCGAAGGCAAGGAACTCACGCGCGTCGCTTCTGGTGTTCGAGGTGACCGACCGCACCTGGCGTTCCTGGAACAGGTGCCGGTCGTAGTTCAGCGCAGGGATGTCGGTCAGATAGATACCTGCGATCGCGAGCGTGCCGCCCCGATCGAGTGCCTCGAGCGCGGGCAGCACCAGGTCGCCGACCGGCGCGAACAGAATCGCCGCGTCCAACGGCACGGGCGGCCGCTCATCGGCGCCCTGTGCCGACGCCGCGCCCAGCGACAGCGCGAGCTCACGAGCCCGTTCCCCGCGGGTCATCACGTGCACCTCCGCGCCCTGCGCGATCGCGACTTGCGCTGTCAGATGGGCGCTTCCGCCGAACCCGTAGATGCCGAGCCTGCCGCCTGCAGGCAGGTCCGCCCGCAGCAGTGAGCGGTAGCCGATGATGCCCGCGCAGAGCAGCGGGGCCAGCTCGGAGTCGGAGTAGCCCGACGGCAGATGGTGCGCGAAAGCGGCTGGCACAGTAGCGAATTCAGCATATCCGCCGTCGGCATCCCAGCCGGTGTAGCGGGATTGGGCGCAGAGGTTCTCCTGGCCGCGGAGGCAGAATTTGCACTGCCCGCAGGTGTGCCGCAGCCATGCGATGCCGACACGGTCGCCGACGGTGAACTCGTCGCCGGCATCCGGGCCCACCGCGGCGACCTCCCCGACCACTTCGTGGCCGGGGATCACGTTTGGCCGGTGCACCGGCAGGTCGCCCTCGGCGACGTGCAGGTCGGTACGGCAGACGCCGCACGCGTGCACCGCGACGAGGAGTTCACCGGGACCCGGTCGGGGCACCTCGACGGTGACGCGGTCCAGTGGACGGGTGGTCATCGGGCCCGGGCGGCGAACCCGCCACGCGCTCATGGTTGGGGCGGACATATCCCTATGGTGCGCGCCCGTCGAGTGTTGCGCGCCCGCTACGACTTTCGCTGGACCTTGCCGACGATCCACAGCAGGATTACCGAGCCGAGGATGGCGGTGAACAAGGTGAACCACCAACCGCCTTCGGCGGTGTCGAGGAAGAAGCTCAGCAGAAACCCGCCGATCAAGGCACCGACGATGCCGATGATGATGTTCATGATGATGCCGGAACCGCTGCCTTTGACGATTTTTCCGGCGATCCAACCGGCGATCGCGCCGATGATGATGTAGCCGATCCACCCGACACTCGTCAGCGTGGTGGAACGGGCGAGGAATTCGGTTGCCGCAAACACGTCCATCGCAGCTCTCCTGCCAGTCAATGACCTGGTTTTCGCAGGTTAACGGCCGCCAGCCGAAACCGCGGGAAAATCCTGATTCCTAACTGGTCACGACGGCATAACCTGGATATAACGGGTCGGGGACGTCGGTTCCGGTGTGCGCACCGGTACAGCGGAATAAGGGGTGAAGAATGAAAGCACTTGTCGCACTGGCGGTCAGCGGACTGGTAGCAAGCGGCATCGGCTTAGCGGCGCCGGCGAACGCCGGGTGCCAAAGCGGTTGGACGCCATGGGGCGGCGGTGAGATCTGTGACGGACCCATCGCGCCCGACGGCAAGTTCCAGCGCTGCCAGACCGTCGGCGTCCTGGGATTCGGCGGGAGTCTGCCCTGCTTCATCGTCGACGCCAACAATCTGAACGGCCAACCGCCGTGGGTCGGCCCGTAACGGGCCGACTCCACTAGCCGTCAGGCCGGCGGCAACATCCCCGGCGCGCTGTTCGGGTCGACCGGAACCGGCACGCCCACATTCGGGTTCTGCCCCGGCGCTGGCGCGGTCACTCCGCCCGCGGGTGGCGGCGGAGCATTCGGGTCCGGCGGCGGCGGAGCCGGCGGCGTGTACGGCCGGATCGACTGCGCCAACGTGACGGCCTCGTCCTTGGGCACCGGGTTGTTCGCGGTGCCGAGCCACACGACGAACCACCGCTCGGGCGCACGCTGGCCGCGCGGCGTGCCGGGCGCGGTCGGCGAGCCGACGACCCCGGCCCAGATCTGACCGGTGGGCTTGTTCGTGTCGGTGAACTTCACCTCGTAGTACGACGCGACGCCCTCCATACCGCCCGCGTTCAGCGGCACGGTCTGCTGATTGACGCGCGTACCGGGGAACGGCATGAAGAACTCACCCATATCGGACGCAAGCCGCTGCGCCGCCTTGGTGTTGTCAGTCTCCGCGCCTGCGAACAACTTCAGGTCGAGCCTGCCCAGCAGCACGCTGGTGTCGCTCGGCGGCTGTGCGGGTTGACCGTTGGGCCCGGTGGCCTCGGCCGGGATCTTGTTCAGCAGTGCCTGCCCGTAGGACAACTGGGTGGCGTCGGCCACCTTCCAGCCCGCGGGCACGACGTAGCTGAATCCGCCCGCGGCGTTGTCCACCCGACCCGGCTCCGACGGCGGCGCGGGCGCAGGCGGCGGAGGCGCGTTCGGATCCGCGGGCGGTGGCGGCGGCGCGTTCGGGTCCGCGGGCGGTGGCGGCGGCGCGGTGGGATCCGCGGGCGGTGGCGGCGGCGCGGTGGCAGGGGTGGCGGCGCGTGGGGATCCGCGGGCGGGTGCGGCGGCGCGGGGGCACCGGGCGGCGGCGGTCCGTGTAGGAACGTATTGCCCGCAGGAGGGGGCGGCGGTGGTGGCGGTGTCGGGTCGGCACTCGCCACCGAAGGCAGTGTCAGCACCACCACCGAGGCGCCGGTGAGCGCCGCGATCGCCAGTGTCTTGGGGAGGCCCTTGCGGTGTTCCGGCTGAAGCATGTGGAAGAAACTACCGTGTTACGGCCGTGACGCAAGTGCGTGTTGCTCAAAAAGTGTTCAGCTGAAAGATTGCTGTATATCAAATAGTTACTGACAGAGCCTTTTTAGCGAGATTGCTGGCACGACGACGCCCCCGCGCGTCGCGCGGGCGATCGAAACTATGTGCATCCCCGGATTTGTGGCCGATTCGCAACCTTTGAATCGGGCTACAGGACGGCGTCGTTACGCGCTCGGATGGACCGCGACCTCCTGGGCCTTCACCGACATGTAAATGCGATCGCCGGGCACCAGCCGCAGTTCGGCAGCCGACTCGGCGGTGATGTCAGCGGCCAGCCCCGGTGCGCCGTCGGGCTGTTCGTCGGCGCGCACCCGGATCACCGCGCCGCGGCTGTCGAGTTCGGCGACGGTTACCTCGACGGTGTTGCGTGGGCTGCCGTGCGGCTTGTCCCGGTAGATCGCGACGGCGGCCGGGTTGAACAGCGCCACAGCCGACTCGCCTGCCACCACGTCCGGCGCGGGGTTGCCGTGCCAGATGCTGCCCCACTGCGTGGTCAGCACCCCGTCCGCGTCCGCGGTGCCGCCCACCAGGTTCACTCCGGCGAACCGCGCGCCGAAGCGACTTCGGGGTGTGGCCAAAACCGTTGCTGCCGAGCCGGATTCGACGACCCGGCCGTCGTCGATGACAAGCACCCGGTCGGCCAGCGTCAGCACGTCGAGCAGGTCGTGGGTGACCATCAGCGCGCAGCGGCCATCGCGGGCGAGCACGCGTCGCAGCACCTTGCGCATCGCGGTGGCGGCGCCGACGTCCAGGCCGGTCAACGGCTCGTCGAGCAGCAGCACATCGGGCTCCGCGGCAAGCGCCCTGGCCAGCGCCACCCGCTGCGCCTGGCCGCCCGACAGCTGCCGCGGCAGCCGGTCGCCGAGTTCGGCGGCGTCGACCTCGGCGAGCCAATGTGCCGCCGCCGCACGGGAACTACGGGGTGCGAACGCCACGTTGCGGATCACGCTCAGATGCGGGAACAGCAACGGGTCCTGCAGCAGCAGGCCGACACGCCGGTCGTGGGTCGCGACGTGAATGCCCGCGGCGGTGTCGGTGAGCACCCGCTGCCCGACGCGCACTTCACCACGATCCGGCCGCACCAGGCCCGCGATCACGTGCAGGGCCGTCGACTTGCCTGCTCCGTTGGGGCCGAGCACTGCGAGCACTTCGCCCGCGGCGACGTCGAATTCGAGGTCGATGTCGCGACTGTCGACGACCGCCCGCAGTTGCACCCCGGTCATCGCATGTCACCAGCCATTGGCGCTGCGCAGCCTGCGGCTGCCCAATCCGAGGACGACGACGGCCGCCACGGCGACCAGCAGCAGGGACAGCGCGACCGCGGCGTCGGCGTCGCTCTCGCGTTGCAGATAGATCTCGAGCGGCAGCGTCCTGGTGACGCCTTCGCGGGATCCGGCGAACGTGAGCGTCGCGCCGAACTCGCCCAGCGAGCGGGCGAACGCCAGCACCGCACCGGAGATCAGGCCCGGCGCCAACAGCGGCAACGACACCCGCCACCACACCGTCGTCGGCCTCGCGCCGAGCGTGGCGGCCACCACCTCGTAGTCGGCCCCCGCGGTGCGGGCGGCGCCCTCGAGGGCGATGACGAGAAACGGCAGCGACACGAACGTCTGCGCCAGCACGACGGCCGTCGTGGTGAACGCGATCTGGATGCCCGCGGCGTCGAGGTATTCGCCGATCAGGCCGAGCCGGCCGAACGCGTACAGCAGCGCGATTCCGCCGACCACAGGCGGCAGCACCAGCGGCAACAGGATCAGCGGCCTGGCGATGCGGACCAGGCGGGCGTCGCTGCGGGCCAGGACCAGCGCCATCGGCACGCCGAACAGCAGGCACAGGGCGGTGCTCGCCGCCGCGGTCTTGAGGCTCAGTACCAGCGCGGTGGTCGACGACTCGCTGCTGATCAGGGTCCAGAAGTGCGGCCAATCGACCTTGACCGCCACCGCGATCAGCGGCAGCACGACGAAGCACGCCCCGATCGCCGCGGGCAGATAAATCCAGCGGGGCAGCACAAATGACGACCCTATGGCAGATCCCTGGAAGTGTTGCCGTGTCGAATTTCACGCCCTAGCTACTGTCCAGTAACATGACGCCTAACTCGCTGGGGTTCAGCGTTGAACGAAGGCAGGAGGGCCTTGTCATGGAGGTGCTCGTCACCGGCGGCGATACCGATCTGGGACGCACGGTCGCGGAGAGCTTCCGCGACGCGGGCCACCGGGTCGTGATCGCAGGGGCGCGCCGCGACGATCTCGAGGTCGCCGCCAAGGAACTCGACGTCGACGCGATCGTGTTCGACAACACCGATCCGGCCAGCCTCGAAGAGGCGCGCAGCCAGTTCCCGCACCACCTGGACACCATCGTCAACGTGCCCGCGCCGCGCTGGGACGCGGGCGATCCGCGCACCTACACGCTGAGCGACCTGGCCGCGGCGTGGCGCAACGCGCTCGACTCGACCGCTCTTTCGGCGGTGTTGACCGTGCAGATCCTCGGCGATCATCTGCGGTCCGGCGGCTCGATCGTCAACGTCATCCCCGACCAGCCTCGCGAAGGCAGCGCCGAGTCCGCGGTGAAGGCCGCGGTCGCCGACTGGACCGCCGGGCAGGCCGTGCACTTCGGCACTCGCGGCATCACGGTGAACGCGGTGGCGTCGGGCCGCAACGCGGAACCCGGCTACGACGGTCTGTCGCGCACTCCCGCGCCGGTGGCCACCGAGATCGCCCGGTTGGCGTTGTTTTTGACCACGCCCGCCGCCCGGCACATCACCGGGCAGTTGCTGCACGTCAGCCATGGTGCGCTGACGAACTTCGGCTGAATTATTCCCGCGTTCGCCGGAAGCTAAACGGGGTGACCGCCCCGCTTAGTTGTGGTTACGTGAGCCCGGTGACAATCAAACTCGGACTCCAAATCCCCAACTTCAGTTACGGCACCGGCGTCGAGGCGATCTTTCCGACCGTGATCGCGCAGGCCCAGGAAGCCGATGCGGCGGGCTTCGACTCGGTCTTCCTCATGGACCACTTCTATCAGCTGCCCGGCCTCGGCACCCCGGACGACCCGATGCTCGAGGCGTACACCGCGCTCGGCGGGCTCGCAGCGGTGACCGAGAACGTGCAGCTCGGCACCCTCGTGACCGGCAACACGTACCGCAATCCGACGCTGTTGGCCAAGGAGATCACCACGCTCGACGTGATGAGCCAGGGCCGCGCCGTGCTCGGCATCGGCACCGGTTGGTTCGAGCTCGAACACGAGCAACTCGGCTACGAGTTCGGCACCTTCACCGACCGCTTCAACAAGCTCGACGAGGCGCTGCAGATCATCCTGCCGATGCTGCGGGGCGAGCGGCCGACCTTCGAGGGCAAGTACTACCGCGCCAAGGAGGCCATGGCCAATCCTCGGTTCCGTGATCACATCCCGCTGATGATCGGCGGCAGCGGCGAGAAGAAGACAATTCCGTTGGCCGCCAAATACTTTGACCACCTGAACATCATCGCCGGCTTCGACGAACTGGCCCGCAAGGTGGCCGTGGTGAAGCAGCGCTGCGAGGAGATCGACCGCGATCCCGCGACGCTGGAGACCAGTGTTCTGGTCATCGCGATCATCGACGAGAAGTTCCCGGCCGACCAGGTTCCGGAGGACTTCCGGCAGCAGGCGGTGGTCGGTGGCCCTGAGCAGGTGGCCGACCAGATCAAGGAAAAGGTGCTCGACGCCGGCGTCGACGGTGTCATCCTCAGCCCGGTCACCAACATCAATGGGTATCAGCCCGGCAACATCACCGCGGTGGCCGAGAAGTTGAAGCCGATGCTGGCGGGATAGCCGGCGTTTAAACGCGTGTCGGCGTGGCAAATCTCACCGCGCTGCGGGGATGCCGGGCGACTACCGTAGTGTCTGTATAACTGCACGTGTAGTCCGTCGAGGAGCCCAAAATGAGCCATCCCGGAGCCACTGCAACTGAACGCCACAAGGTGGTGATCATCGGTTCTGGTTTCGGCGGTTTGAACGCCGCGAAGGCACTCAAGCATGCCGACGTGGACATCAAGATGATTGCGCGAACCACGCATCATCTGTTCCAGCCGCTGCTGTACCAAGTGGCCACCGGAATCATCTCGTCGGGCGAGATTGCCCCGCCGACACGCATCATCCTGCGCAGGCAGAAGAACGTGCAGGTGCTGTTGGGCAACGTGACCCGCATCGACCTCGCCAACAAGACGGTCAAGTCGGAGTTGCTCGGCCACACCTACGTCACGCCGTACGACAGCCTGATCATCGCGGCGGGCGCCGGCCAGTCCTACTTCGGCAACGATCACTTCGCGGAGTGGGCGCCGGGCATGAAGACGGTCGACGATGCACTCGAGTTGCGCGGCCGAATCCTCGGGGCGTTCGAACAGGCTGAGCGCTCGAGTGACCCCGCGCGCCGCGAGAAGCTGTTGACGTTCACGGTCGTCGGCGCCGGCCCCACCGGAGTCGAGATGGCCGGGCAGATCGCCGAACTCGCCGACCACACGCTCAAAGGCGCGTTCCGCCATATCGATTCGACGCAGGCCAAGGTGATCCTGCTGGACGCGGCGCCTGCGGTGCTACCGCCGATGGGCGAGAAGCTCGGCAAGAAGGCGCAGGCCCGGTTGGAGAAGATGGGCGTCGACATCCAGCTCGGCGCGATGGTCACCGACGTGGACCGCAACGGCATCACGGTCAAGGACTCCGACGGCACCATCCGGCGTATCGAGTCGGCGACCAAGGTGTGGTCGGCTGGTGTCTCGGCCAGCCCGCTGGGCCGCGACCTCGCCGAACAGTCCGATGTGGAGCTGGACCGGGCCGGTCGGGTCAAGGTGTTGCCGGACCTGACCATCCCCGGCCATCCGAACGTCTTCGTGGTCGGGGACATGGCGGCCGTCGAAGGGGTGCCCGGCATGGCGCAGGGCGCCATCCAGGGCGCCAAGTACGCGGCCAAGGCCATCAAGGCTGAACTGCGGGGCGCCGATCGGACGCAGCGTGAGCCGTTCCAGTACTTCGACAAGGGCTCGATGGCCACCGTGTCGCGGTTCTCCGCGGTCGCCAAGGTCGGCCCCATCGAGTTCGGCGGCTTCATCGCCTGGCTGGCCTGGTTGGTGCTGCACTTGATCTATCTCGTCGGCTTCAAGACGAAGGTCACCACGCTGCTGTCGTGGACGGTCACGTTCCTGTCCAGGGCACGCGGCAACCTGACCATCACCGAGCAGCAGGCCTACGCGCGCACCAGGATCGAGGAACTCCAGGAGATCGCGGCCGGGGTACAGGACGCCGAACGCGCGGCCAGCTAGAGTCGCTCACCCTGCCAGGTCGACAGACAGCCGCCGCCGGCCAGCGCCAGCGTGACCCCTTCGGTCTCGACATCATTGTCGGGATAGTGCAATTCGCTGACGCATGCCGTTGGGGTGCCGAGTGCGTCGTCGGCGACCGATCCGCTGCCCAGTTCGATTCGATGCCGCAGCAGCGGTGACCCGTCGACGTCGGCGTGCAGTGAGCCTGTCCAAAACCCTTCGCGCTCATTGGATCTGCCGATCTGGATGCGTTCGCGCAACCGGACCCGGCTTGCTTCGGCCAGTTCGAGGCGCGTTGACGTGAAGTGGCGCGAGGTGGCGGCGACGACGGTCGGTTGCGGATCGAGGTCGAGATCGCCTGCCACCTCCAGCGTCCAGACCGCATGCGACTCCCGCGTCACCGCACCGGGGAGCGTCACCGTCGCCGCCACGGAGCGCACCCGCAGCAGGGCGCCTGCCTCCACCACGACTCGGATGTGGATCGCGTCGCCGCCGAGCGGAGTGGCGGCCGCCGACACCAGGTGCACGGTGTCCGGTTCGGTGCGGCGCGCGGCGACCGCTCCCCCGCACTCGATGTGCGGAAGCCTGCCGCTGCGCGCGACGATCAGGACGTCGGAACGCACAACTGCTCTCGCACCCAGGCCAACACCGCCGATGCGGCGGGATCTTCGGTCAACGAGATCAACGCCGTCGGCTTGTCCCCGCGCACCTTGGCCGCGTCGCGACGCATGACGTCGAGATCGGCGCCCACCAGTGGGGCGAGGTCAGTCTTGTTGACCACCAACAGATCTGAATACGTGACGCCAGGCCCGCCTTTACGGGGCACCTTGTCGCCGCCTGCGACGTCGATGACGAAGATCTGCACATCGACCAACCCCGAGGAGAACGTCGCAGTGAGGTTGTCGCCGCCAGACTCGACGAGGATCAGGTCGAGGCGGTCGTTGCGCGCGATCAGGTCCTCGATCGCATCCAGGTTCGCGGTGATGTCGTCGCGGATCGCGGTGTGCGGGCACCCGCCGGTCTGCACCGCGGCGATCCGGTCGTCCGGCAAGACGGCCTGGCGGCGCAGGAAGTCGGCATCCTCGGTGGTGTAGATGTCGTTGGTCAGCACGGCCAGCGACAACTCGTCGCGCAGTTGCCTGCACAGCGCGGCCACCAGCGCGGTCTTACCGGAGCCGACCGGGCCGCCGACGCCGATGCGCAGCGGTTCGCCCGGCTCCCGTTGGCGGCGCGGACGCTCGGTGTGGGTGTGGACGTCGCCGTCGAGGTAATGCGGTGGCATGTGCGGCCTTTCAGGAGACGAAGAGCGGACGTTCGCGTTGGCTGTGCCGCTGGGCCAGCACGTCGAGCAGCGGATCGGACAGGTCGGCCAGTCCCTTGGCGGCCTCGGCGGAGGTGGCCTCGCACAGCGGTGCCAGGTCGAAGGTCACGGCTGCGACGTCGCCGGGATCGAGCGCCAGCAGGCGCTGTGCGGCCGTCGCGGAACCGGTCATCGTGGTGTACACCACCGACACCGCGGTCTCGTCGGGGTGCAGCCCGCTGGCCCTGCCGACCTCCCCCGCGGCGCCCGCGAGGTGCGGGGTCGACCCGAGGGGCCGCCAATCGTGGTCGGGCCACACCCGCCGAGCGAGCCTGGCGAGCCCGCGGCCCTGGGCCCGCGACGCCTGCCGCGCGGCGAGAGCCGGTGTGCGAGCGTCGGTTTCGCGGTCCGCCCGGTCGACGGTCAGGGTGCCGTCGTGCACGGCGACGGCCAGCGACGCCGTCACCAGGCCGTGGGTGCGGATTCTGCGGCTCAAGTAGGCCCGCAGCGTCGTCAGGTCGGTCACCAGACCGGAAGTGACCGCTTCTTCGACGCCTCCGGAGTGCACATGACCGCCGGTGGGCAGCCGTGAATCGGCCAGCGTCAGCAGTGTCGATAGGTTTGTCATCAGAACAGGAAATATCGTTGCGCCATTGGCAATTCGTTGGCTGGTTGTTCCTGCCACACTTCACCGTCGATGCGCACCGTGAAGGTGTCGGGATCGACTTCGATGTTCGGCATCGCGTCGTTGAGAGGCATATCCGCTTTGCCGACCTTGCGGACGTCTCGCACCCCGACCAGCCTGCGTTTCACGTTGATCCGGTCGGCGAGGCGATCTTCGAGCGCCTGGGGTGCCACGAAGTGCACCGAGTTGGCTGCCGCGGCCGCGGGCGCCGCGCCGAACATCGGCCGTGGCAGTACGGGCTGCGGCGTCGGGATCGACGCGTTGGCGTCGCCCATCGCGGCCCAGGCGATCATGCCGCCTTTGATCACCATGTGCGGGCGGACGCCGAAGAACGCGGGCTGCCACAGCACCAGGTCCGCGAGTTTCCCGGTCTCGACCGACCCGACTTCGCGGTCGATCCCGTGCGCGATCGCCGGGCAGATGGTGTATTTCGCGATGTACCTCTGCACCCGGTTGTTGTCTGCCGCACCGTCACCAGGGAGCGCGCCGCGGCGCTTCTTCATCATGTGCGCGGTCTGCCAGGTCCGCATCACCACCTCGCCGATGCGCCCCATGGCCTGCGCGTCGCTGCCGATCATCGAGATGGCGCCGATGTCGTGCAGGAGGTCTTCGGCCGCGATGGTCGACGGCCGGATCCGGCTCTCGGCGAACGCCAGGTCCTCGGGAATGCTGGGGTTGAGATGGTGGCAGACCATCAGCATGTCGAGGTGTTCGTCGAGGGTGTTCACCGTGTGCGGCCGGGTCGGATTGGTCGAACTCGGAAGGACATTGGGCTCCGAGGCGACGGTGACGATGTCCGGTGCGTGACCGCCGCCCGCGCCCTCGGTGTGATAGGCGTGGATGCCGCGGCCTGCGATGGCCGCCAAGGTGTCCTCGACGAAGCCGAGTTCGTTGAGCGTGTCGGTGTGCAGGTTGACTTGGACGCCGTACTCGTCGGCCACTCGCAGGCAGGCGTCGATGGCGGCCGGCGTCGAGCCCCAGTCCTCGTGTAGCTTGAAACCCGCAGCGCCGGAACGCAACTGCTCTCTCATTGAGTCGAGCCTGATCGTGTTGCCTTTGGCGAGCAGGGCGATGTTCAACGGCCAGTGGTCGAGCGCCTCGAGCATCCGGGCCAGATGCCATGCGCCGGGCGTGACCGTGGTGGCCTTGCTGCCCTCGGCCGGTCCGGTGCCACCGGCGACGATCGTGGTGATGCCCCCGCCGAGCGCCTCTTCCATGATCTGCGGGCAGATCAGATGCACGTGACAGTCGATGGCGCCCGCAGTGAGGATCAGACCGTTGCCCGCAATCACTTCGGTGCCTGGGCCGACGACGAGGTCGGTGCTCACCCCCGGCATGATGTCGGGGTTACCGGCCTTGCCGATCCCCGTGATCCGACCGCCGCGAATCGCGATGTCGGCCTTGATGATTCCCCAATGGTCGACGATGGTCGCACCGGTGATCACGGTATCGGGCGAGCCTTCGGCTCGAATGGTCTTGCCTTGCCCCATCGACTCGCGGAGCACCTTGCCGCCGCCGAACACCGCCTCGTCGCCCGCGCGGCCCGGCCCGCCGCTGAGGTCGTCGGTGATCTCGATGAACAGATCGGTGTCGGCCAACCGGATGCGGTCGCCCGTCGTCGGGCCATACAGCTGCGCGTACCGCTGTCGGGACAGTGCAGTCACCGCGAGTCCAGCCTTCCCGGCGGGTCGAGCGTCAGCCCATGCACCGCGCGGTAGCCCCCGAGCGGTACCAGTACGACGCGCTGTGCGATGCCCGGCTCGAAGCGCACCGCGGTGCCTGCCGGGATGTCGAGTCGGTGGCCGTGCGCGGCGTCGCGGTCGAAGCGCAGCGCGCTGTTGGCCTGCGGCAGGTGGACATGGCTGCCGACCTGGACGGGGCGATCCCCGGTGTTGACGACGTCGAGGGTCAGCCGTATTGCGCCGGCGTTGATCTCGATGTCACCGTCGCCGTAGACGATTTCACCCGGCTTCATGCGATCGGCTGGTGCACAGTGACGAGCTTCGTGCCGTCGGGAAACGTGGCCTCCACCTGGACGTCGTCGAGCATCTCCGGCACGCCCTCCATCACGTCGTCGCGGGTCAGCACGTCGCGGCCACTGACCATCAACTCGGCGACGGTGCGACCGTCGCGTGCGCCCTCGAGGAGGTGGTCGGTGATCAACGCGACGGCCTCGGGGTGGTTCAGTCGCAGGCCGCGGGCCTGGCGGCGGCGCGCGAGTTCTGCGGCGTAGGAGATCAGCAGGCGGTCCTGTTCATGCGGGGTCAAACGCATAGCGAGGGATATTGCCACGCCTCGGCAAGGACAGCAGCGTCGGAAATATGGCTGTTACTCGGGCGAAATGTTCTGCAAACGAACCTGTCCGCGCGCCACGACGCGGTCGTTGTCGTCGGTGATCGTGATCAGCCACAGCTGCTGGCGGCGACCGCGGTGGATGGGCGTCGAAACCGCGGTGACCGTGCCCGCGGAGATGGCACGCAGGAAATCGGTGTTGTTGTTGACACCGACGACGTGCCCGCCTCCGTTTTCCGACAGCCACACCTGTCCGGAGACGCTCGCTAGTCCTTCGACGATCGAGCAGTACACGCCGCCGTGCACGATGCCCCACGGCTGCAGCAGTTTGTCCTTGATCTGCAGCCGCGCCCGACCGCCGTCGGGGGTGAGCTCCAGGTACTCGACTCCGAGTTCGTTGTCGAATCCCTTACCGAGTTGGCCGGTTACGTCCGTGGTCACGACGTCGTGTTTACACGGGGATCACGGCGTTCCGACGAGTGGCCCGGCGTTATCGTCGAGCATGGCCAGAACTGCGAAAGAACTCGTCGAAGCCGCGAATGCCGTCGTCCCGAAGATCACACCGGCACAGGCCCGGGAGATGATCGCCAAGGGCAACACGTTGGTCGTCGACGTCCGCGACGGCCCTGAGGTGGAGCAGAGCGGCAAGGTGTCGGGCGCGGTGCACGTGCCGCGCGGCATGCTGGAGTTCCGCGCCGACCCCGAATCGCCCTACCACGACTCGACTTTCGCGAAGGACAAGACCGTCATCGTGTACTGCGCGTCGGGTGGCCGCTCGGCGCTGTCGGGCCAGGCGCTCAAGGAACTCGGCTACACCGAGGTCTACAACATGGGCTCGTTCAAGGACTGGGCTGACAGCGGCGGGCCGGTCGACAGGTAGCGCAGATGCGGACAGACCCCGCGCCGATTGACGCGGGGCCTGTCCTTCGAGTGGACCGGGAGTCTCTGCAGCCCTCAGGACTCCGGCGCGGTCCGGTGGTTCGTTCAACTGACTAGAGAATAGGCAAGGCTTGCCTAATTCAGCAAGGCCTTCCTAGCGGCGATCCTGCCGGTGCCCCGAACGGGCAGCCCGAACCCGACCAACGCGTCGAGTACCGCCTGCGCGCGCCGCATGCTGGTCACCTCACTCGAGCCGGCCAGCATGGGCACCTGGGTGGCCGCACTGACCACCGCGCCGCCGACGATGTGCCACATCGACGCCTCGGACATGGCGTCGCCACAGATGTCGGACAGCCGCGCGAACAGGGGCGCCAGTGCTCGGTGACTGCGATGCGCGACCCAGGTCGTCAGTGCCGCTTCGCTCGGCAGCGCGATGATGCCGTCATCGTCGCGGGCCGGATCATCGGGCAGCGCCCGCAGTTGCGGATCGACGACGCCGACCCAGTCGATGGCGCCCTCCGAATCCACGTGCACCCACAGGTTCTCCAAGCCGGTGTCCCAGGCGCGGCCTTCGAGCACGAGCAGCGGCACCACACGTCCGACGACGACGTGAGCGAGCGTGGCGGCCAGTTGCTGGGCGATGGCGGCACGGCTGTCGGTCTCCGCGGCCGTGATGTCGAACATCGTCTGAAGGCGGTCGCCTGTCACCGCATCGGCCAACGGCCACCACCGGCGACGCGACAAATCGCCCATCACCGCGACGCCGTAGACCCGCGGACATTCGGGATAGAGCTCGCGCAACCTGCGACTGGACTGATGCAGGGGCAACGGCCGCCGGATCGCCATGCTCGCGATGAGCGGATCCTCGACCAGAACCGTCATGACACCTCCCGATCTTGAGTTAGGTTAGGCTTACTATAGTCATGCGGCGGGAGGCGGGTACCCCCTGTGACTCGACTCACAAGCGGAGGTGGGAGGGCTGATGACCACGACTCCGAACAGCGCGCAGCGGCGAGACCGTTGTTCTGACGCGTTCGATACGACGCGCCGTAGTAACGCCGTAGTACCCTGGTTCTACTGCCCGTAGGAGATGAACGGAACATGGCAAAGTTGACGCGTCTTGGGGAACTCGAACGCGCTGTGATGGACCACCTGTGGTCTTCCGGTGAGCCCCAAACCGTGCGCCAGGTCCACGAGGCATTGTCGGCCCACCGCGATCTGGCCTACACGACGATCATGACCGTGCTGCAGCGGCTGGCGAAGAAGAACCTCGTCGTCCAGCACCGCGACGACCGTGCGCACCGCTACGCACCCACGCACGGCCGAGACGAACTGGTCGCCGGCTTGATGGTCGACGCGCTCGACCAGGCCGCCGACTCCGGCAGCCGGGAAGCCGCGCTGGTGCATTTCGTCGAGCGCGTCGGCGCCGACGAGGCCGCCGCACTGCGGCGCGCGCTCGCCGAGTTGGAAAGTAAGCACAGCCAGCTCCCACCCGCTGGCAATTCGGGCACCGGCTGAGAAATACTGACAGCGTGTCCGCGCTGGCCTTCACCATCGTCGCGCTGGTCCTGTCGGGACCGGCCCCGGCAGTGTTGGCGCGGGCGTCGTGGCCGATGCGCGCACCGCGCGCCGCGATCGTGTTGTGGCAGTCGATCGCACTGGCCGCCGTGTTGTCGGCGTTCTCCGCGGGGATCGCGATCGCCAGCAGGCTGTTCGTCCCCGGACCGGACGGCCGCCCCACCGCCACCGTCACCAGCGAGATCGACGCGCTGGGCTGGCCGCTGTGGGGCGCCCTCGTCATCGTCTTCGCGCTCACCCTGGTGATCGGCGCGCGACTGACGTTCGCCGTGGTGCAGGTGGCGATCGCCACCAGGCGCAGACGGGCGCACCACCGGATGATGGTCGACCTGCTCGACATGTCGCGCGAGTCGAACCCGCCGCACGTCTGTATGAAGGCCAGCGGCCTACGCATCCTCGATGTCAAGCAGCCGCTGGCCTACTGCCTGCCCGGGGTGCGCAGCCGTGTGGTGGTCAGTGAGGGCACGCTGAAATCGTTGTCGGACAGCGAGATCGACGCGATCCTCACCCACGAGAAGGCGCACCTGCGGGCGCGCCACGACCTGGTTCTCGAGATGTTCACCGCGGTGCATGCCGCATTCCCGCGGTTCGTCCGCAGCGGCAACGCCCTGGACGCCGTTCGCATGCTGATCGAGATGCTCGCCGACGACGCCGCTGTGCGCGTCGCCGGGCCCACTCCCCTGGCCCGTGCCCTTGTCGCGTGCGCGTCAGGGCGCACCCCGTCCGGTGCGCTCGCCGCGGGCGGTCCGACCACGCTGCTGCGGGTCCGCCGCCTCGGCGGGAAGCCGAACAGTCGCATCCTCGCCGCCACCGCTTATGTCGCCGCCGCGGCCGTGCTGGTGGTGCCCACCATGGCGCTTGCCGTGCCGTGGTTGACGGAATTACATCGGCTGTTCGCCGCGTAGAGATAGATAGCGAATAACCCCCTCCACAACAAAACAACGAAAGGCCGCCCGCATGAGCTCGTCTGAAAACACCACCGGCACCGCTCAGATCGGAGTTACCGGCCTTGCCGTGATGGGCTCCAACATCGCGCGCAACTTCGCCAGACACGGCTACACCGTCGCGCTGCACAACCGATCGATCGCCAAGACCGATGCACTGCTGGCCGAACACGGCTCGGAAGGCAACTTCGTCCGCAGCGAGACCATTCCGGAGTTCCTTGCCGCCCTTGAGAAACCGCGCCGGGTGCTGATCATGGTCAAGGCCGGCGATCCGACCGATGCCGTAATCAACGAGCTTGCCGATGCGATGGAGGAAGGCGACATCATCATCGACGGCGGCAACGCCCTCTACACCGACACCATCCGCCGCGAGAAAGCGATGCGCGACCGCGGCCTGCACTTCGTCGGCGCGGGCATCTCCGGCGGCGAGGAGGGCGCGCTGAACGGGCCGTCGATCATGCCCGGCGGCCCCGCCGAGTCCTACAAGTCGCTGGGCCCGCTGCTGGAGGAGATCTCCGCACACGTCGACGGGGTGCCGTGCTGCACGCACATCGGGCCCGATGGCGCAGGCCACTTCGTGAAGATGGTGCACAACGGCATCGAGTACTCCGATATGCAACTCATCGGCGAGGCCTATCAGTTGATGCGCGACGGCCTTGGCAAGAGCGCGTCCGAGATGGCGGACGTCTTCGCCGAGTGGAACAAGGGCGACCTCGACAGCTTCCTGATCGAGATCACCGCGGAAGTGTTGCGGCAGGTCGACGCCAAGACCGGCAAGCCGCTTGTCGACGTCATCGTCGACGAGGCCGAGCAGAAGGGCACCGGCCGCTGGACGGTGAAATCCGCGCTCGATCTCGGCATACCGGTCACTGGCATCGCCGAAGCGGTGTTCGCCCGCGCGCTGTCGGGTTCGGTGCCGCAGCGCAGGGCGACCACTGGTTTGGCGGCTGGCGATCTCGGCGAGAAGCCAAGTGATGCAGACAAATTCGTCGAGGATGTGCGCCAGGCGCTGTACGCCTCGAAGATCATCGCTTATGCGCAGGGCTTCAACCAGCTCCAGGCCGGCAGCGCCGAATACGACTGGGGCATCGACCTCGGCGGTATCGCCACCATCTGGCGCGGCGGCTGCATCATCCGCGCGAAGCTGCTCAACCCGATCAAAGAGGCCTTCGATGAGGACCCGAACCTGCCGACGCTGATCGGCGCGCCCTTCTTCCGCAGTGCGCTCGAGTCGGCGATCGACGGTTGGCGGCGCGTGGTAGTCACCGCCACCCAACTCGGCATCCCGATTCCGGGTTTCTCCTCGGCGCTGTCCTACTACGACGCGCTGCGCACCGAGCGGCTGCCCGCGGCGCTGACGCAGGGGCTGCGAGACTACTTCGGCGCGCACACCTACGCGCGCATCGACGATCGCGACAAGAAGTTCCACACGCTGTGGAGCGGTGACCGCAGCGAAGTCGAGGCCTAGCTTTGTCGCGCGATAACTAGACTTGACGTGACATGCGATTTCTCGACGGCCACCGGCCCGCCTACGACCTGACCTACGAAGACGTCTTCATCGTCCCCGGACGATCGGACGTGCAGTCCCGGTTCGACGTCGATCTGTCGACCCACGACGGGTCGGGCACCACCATCCCGGTGGTGGTGGCGAACATGACGGCGGTCGCGGGCCGTCGGATGGCCGAGACGGTGGCCCGCCGCGGCGGCATCGTGGTGCTACCGCAGGATCTGCCGATCTCGGCGGTCAAGGCGACGGTCGACTTCGTCAAGAGCCGCGATCTGGTCGTCGACACGCCGGTCGTGCTGTCCCCCGACGACTCCGTCTCCGATGCGATGGCGTTGATCCACAAGCGAGCCCACGGCGCCGCGGTGGTGGTGTTCGAAGGCAGGCCGATCGGGCTGGTCACCGAGGCGGGCTGCGTCGGCGTCGACCGGTTCACCCGGGTCCGCGACATAGCGATCTCCGACTTCGTCACCGCACCAGCGGGCACCGATCCGCGCAAGGTGTTCGATCTGCTCGAGCACGCGCCGGTCGACGTGGCCGTGCTGACCGAACCGGACGGCACCCTGGCCGGGGTGCTGACCCGCACCGGGGCGATCCGCGCAGGCATCTACACCCCCGCCGTCGACGACAAGGGCCGGTTGCGCATCGCCGCCGCCGTCGGCATCAACGGCGACGTCGGCGGTAAGGCGCGCTCGCTGGTCGAGGCCGGGGTGGACCTGCTGGTGATCGACACCGCGCACGGCCATCAACTCAAGATGCTCGAGGCGATCAAATCGGTGGCCTCGCTCGACCTCGGCGTGCCGATCGCCGGGGGCAACGTGGTGTCCGCCGAAGGCACGCACGACCTGATCACCGCGGGCGCGTCGATCGTCAAGGTCGGCGTCGGCCCCGGCGCGATGTGCACGACCAGGATGATGACCGGCGTCGGCAGGCCGCAATTCTCCGCGGTGGTCGAATGTGCCGCGGCGGCAAAGCAACTCGGTGGCCACGTATGGGCCGACGGTGGCGTGCGGCATCCCCGCGACGTGGCGCTGGCGTTGGCCGCGGGTGCGGCGAACGTGATGATCGGATCGTGGTTCGCGGGCACCTACGAATCACCGGGCGATCTGATGCGCGACCGGGAGGACCAGCCGTACAAGGAGAGCTACGGGATGGCGTCCAAGCGCGCCGTGGCCGCCCGCACCGCGGGCGACAGCCCGTTCGATCAGGCTCGCAAGGCGCTGTTCGAGGAAGGCATCTCGACGTCGCGGATGGGCCTTGACCCGTCGCGCGGCGGCGTCGAGGACCTGCTCGACCACATCACCTCCGGGGTCCGCAGCACCTGCACCTACGTCGGCGCGGCCACCATCGCCGAGTTGCACGAGAAGGTCGTCCTCGGGGTGCAATCCGCCGCCGGGTTCGCCGAAGGTCACCCACTGCCGACCGGATGGTGACGTCGCGCGGCTAACATAGGTTTTTCTTCACGCCTATCCGAAAGGGACCCTGTGCCGCAGGCACCCGTCGAGGCCGTCGGGCCTGCCGAGCGGCCCGGCGCAGACTCATCCGACGCCGAGCCGTCCCCTAGTCGGCCGGGCATGCGGCCCGGCGAGCTTTTGGCGAGGACGCGATGAGCGTCGTGTACACCGTGCTCGCGGTGCTGGCCTTCCTCGTGCTGACCGCGGGCACCGCCCTGTTCGTCTCGGCGGAGTTCTCGCTGACGGCGTTGGAGCGCAGCACCGTCGAGGCGAACGCCCGCAGTGGCGGCCGCCGCGATCAACTCGTGCAGCGGGCGCATCGCACCCTGTCGTTCCAACTCTCGGGCGCCCAGGTGGGCATCTCGATCACCACGCTGATCACGGGCTACCTCGCCGAGCCGTTGGTGGCACACCTGCTCGAACCGGTGTTCGCGGCGACGACGCTGTCCGATGAGGTGGCCAGCAGCCTCGCGCTGGTGTTGGCGTTGTTGATCGCCACGTCGGTGTCGATGGTGTTCGGCGAGCTCGTCGCGCAGTATCTCGCGGTCGCCAAGCCGCTGGCGGTGGCGCGGGTGGTGGCAGGCCCGCAGGTGTTGTTCTCGACGGTCGTCGCCCCACTGATCCACCTGACCAACGGCACCGCCAATTGGATACTGCGTCGGCTGGGCATCGAGCCCGCCGAGGAACTGCGCTCCGCGCGGTCGCCGCAGGAGCTCGGATCGCTCGTGCGCAATTCGGCGCGGCACGGGTCGCTGGACCCGATCACCGCGACGCTGGTGGACCGCTCGCTGCAGTTCGGGTCGCGGACAGCCGAGGAACTGATGACGCCGCGAACGGAGATCGTCACACTCGAAGTCGACGACACGGTCGCCGATCTGGTCGACGCGGCCATCCGCAGCGGCTACTCGCGATTCCCGATCGTCGACGGCGACCTCGACGAGACCACCGGAATCGTGCACGTCAAGCAGGTCTTCGAAGTGCCGCCGGAGCTGCACAAGACGACGCGGCTGACCGCACTGGTGCAACCGGTCGCACGAGTGCCCTCGACCCTGGACGGCGACGACGTGATGGCGCAGTTGCGCGCCAACGGCCTGCAGACCGCATTGGTGGTCGACGAATACGGCGGCACCGCGGGCATGGTGACGGTCGAGGACGTCATCGAGGAGATCGTCGGCGATATCCGCGACGAACACGACGAACCGACCGCGGACGTGGTGCAGGCCGGTCAGGGCTGGCGCGTATCGGGTCTGCTGCGCATCGACGAGGTCGCCGACGCCACCGGCTTCCGGGCGTCCGAGGGCGAATACGAGACGATCGGCGGGCTGGTGCTGCAACTGCTCGGGCACATCCCCGAAGAGGGCGAGTCGGTCGAACTGACCGCGTTTGACCCGGACGGGCCGATCGACGATCCGATGCACTGGCTGGCGACGGTGGTCCGGATGGACGGCAGGCGCATCGACCAACTGGAGCTCACGCAACTGGGCCGCCGCAACGACAGGGACGTAGCCGATGGGTGACTTTCTCGGCGTCCTCCTGACGCTCGTGCTGTTGGCCGCCAACGCGTTCTTCGTCGGCGCGGAGTTCGCGCTCATCTCGGCGCGCCGCGACCGCCTCGAAACGCTGGCCGAGCAGGGCAAACGCAGTGCGGTCACGGTGATCCGGGCCGGCGAGAACCTGCCGCTGATGCTGGCGGGCGCCCAACTCGGCATCACGGTCTGCTCGATCCTGCTCGGCCGGGTCGGCGAACCGGCGGTGGCACACCTGCTCGAGCGGCCGTTCCACCTGCTCGGCATCCCCGACACCGTGCTGCACACGGTGTCGTTCGTCATCGCGATCACGATCGTCGTGGTGCTGCACGTATTGCTCGGCGAAATGGTGCCGAAGAACATCGCGATCGCGGGGCCCGAGTCGGCGGCCATGCTGCTTGTGCCGCCCTACCTGTTGTGGGTGCGGGCGGCGCGACCGGTCATCGCGGTCTACGACTGGTGTGCGCACGTGATCCTGCGCGCGTTCGGCGTGGAAGCGAAAACCGAACTGGAGAACACGGTTTCGAGTGTCGAGCTCTCGGAGATGATCGCCGAATCGTTGTCGGAGGGGCTGCTCGATCCCGAGGAGCACAACCGGTTGTCGCGCGCGCTGCGGATCCGCAACCGCGTCGTTCGCGACGTCGCGATGCCGCTGCGAGACGTGCACGCCGTTCCCGCGGCCGCCGACGGGTCAGGTCCGACGGTCGCCGCGATCCAGGATGCGCTGGCGGAGACCGGCTACTCCCGCTTCCCGGTGGTCGATTCGCGGGAACGGTTCATCGGCTACGTCCACATCAAGGACGTGCTGGGCCTGGTCGACAACCCGGAGGCGGTGGTCGGCCTCGACGCGGTACGCCCGTTGCCGGAGGTCGCCGAGACCACCTCGCTGCCCGACGCGCTGTCGCTGATGCGGCGCAACAACAGCCACCTCGCGTCGGTCACCGGCGCTGACGGCCAAGTGTCGGCGATGGTCACCCTGGAAGACCTGGTCGAGGACGTGGTCGGCGCCGTCCGCGACCGGACGCACCATGTCTGATGTCGGGCACCGCCCGACGATGTCTGATGTCGGGCTCGACGAGCCCGACTGGACCCACCGCGAACGGCTGCACCAGAAACGGGTGGACGAGTTCTGTGAACCCCGTCGCAGGCGGGCCCGGGTCGGCGAGGCGCACCCGGTTTGGGACTTCCTGTGGACTTACTACAGCCTTCGGCCCCGGCAACTGCGGGTCTGGCATCCCGGTTTCGGGGTGGCGCTCGGCGGTGCGGAGGCGCAGCGCTACCTCGGGCGCGCCGGCTACGGGCGCGGGCGCGACGGAGTGACCGTCACGGTCGAACATCTGCGGACGCGTGCCGACACGGTGCGGTTCATCGCCGGACTGCTGCACGCGACGGCGTCGCGGCAGCCGCGACTGAACTGCTTCGGGATGCACGAGTGGGCGATGGTGTACCGGGCACCGACGGTGCGCCACGAGCAGGTGCCGCTGCGGCTCGGCCAGGCCGGCACCGACGCCGTGGTCGACTCAATGCCGTTGCGGTGCAGCCACTTCGACGCCTACCGCTTCTTCACCGAGCCGGCCGCGAAGCGCAACGTCGAACGTCTCACCCGCGACGGCCAGGTGGGTTCGGAACAGCCCGCGTGCATCCACGCGAACATGGATTTATACAAGTGGGCGTTCAAGCTCGGCCCGCTGGTGTGCTCGGAGCTGGTGATGGATTGTTTGGAACTCGCCGCGCGAGCCCGTTCGCTCGATATGCGGGCCAGCCCCTATGATCTCCGCGACTACGGATTTGACGCGATCACCGTTGAGACGCCAGCCGGTCGCGCCGAGTATGTCCGAGCCCAGCAGCGCATTGCTGAGCAGGCTGCACCGCTGCGGGCCGCCCTGGCCCGCCAATGTGACCTGCTGACCGCCGCTGCTGGCGAATAGCTCAGTTACCGCTGGGTAAGCTGGATCGACGGCTTAGGAGGAAAAATGACGGACCGCGTGACGGTGGGAAACCTGCGCGTCGCCCAGGTGCTGTACGACTTCATCAACAATGAGGCGCTGCCGGGCACCGACATCGACCCCGACAGCTTCTGGGCGGGTGTCGACAAGGTGGTCACCGACCTCAGCCCGCAGAACCAGGACCTGCTCGCCCGCCGCGACGACCTGCAGGCGCAGATCGACAAGTATCACCGCCAGCATGTGATCGAGCCGCTCGATCCCGAGGGCTACAAGCAGTTCCTGACCGACATCGGCTACCTGGAACCCGAGCCGGACGACTTCCCGATCACCACCGCCGGGGTCGACGACGAGATCACCACCACGGCAGGCCCGCAGCTGGTCGTGCCGGTCCTCAACGCGCGGTTCGCGCTGAACGCCGCCAACGCCCGGTGGGGTTCCCTGTACGACGCGCTCTACGGCACCGACGTTATTCCTGAGGACGACGGCGCGGAGAAGGGCACGAGCTACAACAAGATCCGCGGCGACAAGGTCATCGCCTATGCCCGCAAGTTCCTCGACACTGCGGCGCCGCTGGCGTCGGGATCGTGGAGCGATGCGACAGGGCTGAAGATCGACGAAGGTCAATTGGTCGTCGACACGGGCGACGGTTCCACCGGCCTGGCGACGCCCGAGCAGTTCGTCGGCTACACCGGTGAACTCGGCTCGCCGCAGTGGTCGGTGCTGCTGCGCAACAACGGCCTGCACGTCGAGATCCTGGTCGACCCCGAATCCCCCATCGGCTCGACCGACGCGGCTGGCATCAAGGACGTCGTGCTGGAGTCGGCGGTCACCACGATCATGGACTTCGAGGACTCGGTGGCCGCCGTCGACGCCGACGACAAGGTGCTCGGGTACCGCAACTGGCTGGGCCTGAACAAGGGCGACCTGGCCGAAGAGGTCACCAAGGACGGCAAGACCTTCACGCGGGTCCTCAACCAGGATCGGGTGTACACCACCCCGGACGGCGAGGGCCAGCTGACGCTGCCGGGCCGCAGCCTGATGTTCGTCCGCAACGTCGGTCACCTGATGACCAACGACGCGATCACCAGAACCGAAGCCAATGGCGAAGAAACAGAGGTGTTCGAGGGCATCCAGGACGCCCTGTTCACCAGCTTGATCGCGATGCACGGGCTGAAGGCGTCCGAGGCCAACGGACCGCTGGTCAACAGCCGCACCGGCTCGGTGTACATCGTGAAGCCGAAGATGCACGGACCCGCCGAGGTGGCCTACACCTGCGAGTTGTTCAGCCGGGTCGAGGACGTGCTCGGGCTGCCGCAGAACACGCTCAAGGTCGGCATCATGGACGAGGAGCGCCGCACCACCGTCAACCTGAAGGCCTGCATCAAGGCCGCCGCCGACCGCGTGGTGTTCATCAACACCGGCTTCCTGGACCGCACCGGCGACGAGATCCACACCTCGATGGAGGCCGGTCCGATGATCCGCAAGGGTGCGATGAAGAGCACCCAGTGGATCGCGGCCTACGAGGACCAGAACGTCGACATCGGCCTGGCGACCGGGTTCTCCGGTAAGGCGCAGATCGGCAAGGGCATGTGGGCGATGACCGACCTGATGGCCGACATGGTCGAGCAGAAGATCGGTCAGCCGAAGGCGGGCGCGACCACCGCATGGGTGCCGTCGCCGACGGCGGCCACCCTGCACGCCATGCACTACCACGAGGTCGACGTGTACGCGGTGCACGAGGAGCTGGCAGGCAAGCGGCGCACCAACATCGACCAGCTGCTCACCGTTCCGCTGGCCAAGGAGCTGGCGTGGGCGCCCGAGGAGATCCGCGAAGAGGTCGACAACAACTGCCAGTCGATCCTGGGCTACGTGGTGCGCTGGATCGACGCAGGCGTCGGCTGCTCCAAGGTGCCCGACATCCACAACGTGGCACTGATGGAAGACCGTGCGACGCTGCGTATTTCGAGCCAGCTGCTGGCGAACTGGTTGCGCCACGGGGTGATCACCGAGGACGACGTCAAGGCCAGCCTGCGCAGGATGGCCGCGGTGGTCGACGAGCAGAACGCGAAGGACCCCGAATTCCGGCCGATGGCACCGGATCCCGACGGCAGCATCGCGTTCCAGGCGGCGCAGGAGCTGATCCTGTCCGGCGGCGCGCAACCCAACGGCTACACCGAGCCGATCCTGCACCGACGCCGACGCGAATACAAGGCAGCCACGAAGTGAGCGCAAGGGATTAAGTGGGCAGGCACAGCGCTCCCGATCCCGAGGACTCGGCCGGCAACGGCGTGCCCGACGAACCGCCGACGCAGCGGTTCAGTCGTCAGGAACCCGTCGAACCCGACTACGGGTTCGACCGGCCGCATTACAGCGAACCGTCTTATCCGTCGACCCCGTATCCCGACGACGATTACAACACCCGATACGACGCGGATTACGACGCCGGTTACGACTCGGATTACGAGCAAGCGGAGTACGAATCGGATTACGAACCCGATTACGACGACCGCGATTACGACGACGCCGACTACGGCGAAGCCGACGAGGACTACTCGGAAACGGAGACGTCGCGGCTGACCGCCTCCGGTCCGCGGACCGGCCCGGCGCACAGCGGTGAATGGGAAGGCGGCGAGTGGACCGGTAGCCACCGTGCGGTGACCACCAAGCGACGCGGCGTCAGCGTCGGCGTGATCGTCGCACTGGTCGCGGTGGTGGTGCTGGTCGGCGCGTTCATCCTGTGGCGATTCTTCGGCGATGCGCTGTCCCATCGCACGGATGCACTCGCGGCACGGTGCGTCAACGGCGAACTCGCCGTTGCCGTCGTCGCCGATCCGTCGATCGCGGATCAGGTGCACAAACTCGCCGACACCTTCAACCAGACCGCCGCGCCGGTCGCCGACAAATGCGTGAAGGTCGGCGTCCGGCCCGCCGATCCCGACCAGGTCGTCGACGGTTTCATCGGCAAGTGGCCCGCCGAACTCGGCGCGCAGCCCGCGCTGTGGATTCCCGCGAGTTCGGTGTCGGAGGCCAGGCTGGAGGCCGCGGCCGGTCAGCAGACCGTCAGCGACAGCCGGTCGCTGGTCACGACGCCCGTCGTGCTCGCGGTCCGTCCACAACTCAAAGACGCGTTGGGTCAACAGAACTGGGGCGCGCTGCCGGGGCTGCAAACCAACCCGACGGCGTTGGACGCGCTGAATCTGTCCGGCTGGGGTCCGTTGCGCCTGGCGTTGCCGAGTAGCGGGAACAGCGATGCGTCCTATCTGGCGGCCGAGGCCGTGGCCACGGCGGCGGCCCCCTCAGGCCAGCCGGCCACCGCGGGCACCGGCGCGGTCAACACTTTGGTGGGTGGGCAGCCCAAGCTCGCGGACAACAAACTGTCCACCGCGATGGACGCGCTGTTGAACGCCCCCGATCCGGCCAGCGCCCAGGTGCACGCGGTGGTGACCACCGAACAGCAGCTGTTCCAGCTCGCCGCCTCGACACCTGATGTCAAAGGCAAGGTGACCTCGTGGCTGCCCGCGGGGCCGACGGCCGTCGCGGACTACCCGACGGTGCTGCTGAGCGGCAGCTGGCTGTCTCAGGACCAGGCCAGCGCCGCCAGCGAATTCGCCAGGTACATGCGCAAATCCGAGCAGCTGGCCGAGCTGGCCAAGGCCGGTTTCCGCAGTGAAGGCCACACGCCACCCAAGAGCGATGTGACGAACTTCGCGCCGCTGGCCGCGCCGGTGTCGGTCGGCGACACGTCGACACGGGCGACGTTGGCCAACGCGTTGACCACGCCTGCCGAGAGCCCGGCCGTGACGATCATGCTCGACCAGTCCATGCCGACCGAGGAAGGCGGGAAGTCGCGGGTGGCCAACGTGGTCGCCGCGCTCAACGCCCGGCTGCAGGCACTGCCTGGCAACGCCGCAGTGGGGCTGTGGACGTTCGACGGCGTCGAGGGCCGATCGGAGGTCAGCACCGGACCGTTGTCCGATCAGGTCGGCGGGCAGCCGCGCACGGCGGCGCTGACCAGCGCGCTCAACTCGCAGAGTGCCTCCGGCGGCGGTGCGGTGTCGTTCACCACGCTGCGCATGGTCTACGACCAGGCCAAGTCGAATTTCCGTCAGGACCAGAACAACTCGGTCCTGGTGATCACCGAGGGCCCGCACACCGACCAGTCGTTGGACGGGTCGGGGCTGCAGCAGTACATCCGCGGGGCCTTCGATCAGAGTCGCCCCGTCGCGGTCAACGTCATCGACTTCGGCAACGACTCCGACCGCGCCACCTGGGAGGCCGTCGCGCAGGCGTCCGGGGGCACCTACCAGAACGTCGCCAACTCGTCGTCGCCCGACCTGACCACCGCGATCACACAGTTCCTTGGCTAGTGTGACGCCGTCGCCAGCAGGCTCAACGCGGCGCGGGTGAAGACCTCCGGCACCTCGACCTGTGGGTAGTGCCCGACGCCGGGAAGTTCGACAACGTCTGCGGCGGGCCGCAATTCGCGAAGGCCGTCGAGCACATTCGTGGTGGCCACCGGGTCGTCGAGCGCCCACAGGAAGCTCAGCGGCTTCGGCCAGTCCCTGACCGCGCCATGCCAGCGGTCGGCGTAGCGCTCACGCTCGTCGAGATACGCGATCAGCAGGTGGGCGATGCGGTGTCCGTCGTTGTTGGCGATCAGCGCCCACTGCGCCTCGGCTTCGTCGGGGCTCAGCGGGTGCTGCGCACTGAACAATCGCCCGAACTCCTTGGTGAACATGCCGCCGCTCGACAGTCGCGCGGCGATCGGGCCGAGCGGTCCGCGCAGCAGCTTCTGAACGGGCCGCAGACTGGCGCGGCGCAGGATCACGCTGCCGTTGCTGATGACCGCGCGGCGCAACTCAAAAGGCAACTGGCCGTTGATGTCTCGGGCCAGCAGTTCGGTGGTCACCGAGGTTCCCATGTCGTGGGCGATCAGGTCGACGGTTCCCGAGGTCGCCGACGCGACGACGGCCGCCACGATGTCGGCCTGCTCGAACAGGCTGTACCGGTGTGGCCTCGGCTTGTCGGAAAGGCCGAAGCCAAGGAAGTCCAGCGTCAACCACGCCCGCCCGGCCAGATGCGGGACCACGTTGCGGAAGTCGTAGGAACTGGACGGGTAGCCGTGCAGCAGCAGGATCGGCGGGCCTTCGCCTTCTCCCGAGCGCACGAACACCTCACCCGCCGGGGTCGACACCATCGTGCCGCCGTCGCGCCACTCGACCACGCTTGGGGGTATCACCCCAGCGACCCTAGTCGCCGAACGTGGGTTACCCGCACGCATCTTGCGCCCCGCGCGTGCGTCAAGCCCACACTCGGCGAGAGGATCACGCGAACGCCTCACCAAGTTGGGTAGTGCACTACTCGTGACCGGCGACCGCTCCGCCACCAACACTGTGCCCAGCGTCCCGACCGGGGCGAGGAGAAACAGGGGGCAACACAACAATGGGAGCGAAATACCAAGTCCAAAGCGGTGACACGCTGTGGGGGTTGGCCGAGCGGTACTACGGCGACGGTCGACTGTTCACGGTCATCTCAGTGATCAACGACATCTCCGACCAGGACCACATCGTCGTCGGCCAGGAACTCGAAATCCCCTACGTCACGTTCCACTACCAAGTCCAGGCGGGTGACACGAAAAAGAAGCTGGCGCTGGAGTTCTACAACGACGTCGCAATGAGCGAGGTCTACGAGATTCCCAACGGCGTAGCTCAGCGCGACCTTGTGGTCGGAGAATGGCTCTTGATTCCCGATCTGGCGAACGTCGGACATCACACCGTAGTGGCAGGCGAGACGCTCGAGGAGCTGTCGCTGCGGTGGTACGGCGAAGCCCACCTGTGGCCGATCATCTCGATCGCCAACCACCTGTCCGACGGGGATCCGGCGCCGGGCACCGTGCTTATCCAGCCGCGGCTGAACCGCAAGCACACCGTGGTGGCGGGCGATACGTTGTGGAAGCTGGTCGAGGACAACTACGGCGACGGCGGCGCCGATCGCACGTCGACTCTGGTGAAGATGGTCGCAGCGGCCAACTTCATCGACGATCCCGATCTCATCGGGGTCGGACAGGTTGTCTACTTCCCGTCGTTCGAACTCGGCGGTTAGGCGAACGCCTCGACGGGCGGGCACGAGCAGACCAGATTGCGGTCGCCGTAGGCACCGTCGATGCGGCGCACCGGCGGCCACACCTTCGGCCGGAAGCCCTTGCCCAGCGGGTAGGCAGCCTGCTCGCGGGTGTACGGGTGATCCCACTCGGCCACCAGCAGGCACTCCGCGGTGTGCGGCGCGCCACGCAGCGGGTTGTCGTCCACCGGCCACTCGCCGGCGCCGACCTTGTCGATCTCGGCGCGGATCGCGATCATCGCGTCGCAGAACGCGTCGACCTCGGCCAGGCTTTCACTCTCGGTCGGTTCGACCATCAGCGTGCCTGCGACCGGGAAGCTCATCGTCGGCGCGTGGAAACCGTAGTCCGCCAACCGCTTTGCCACATCGTCGACGGTGACACCGGTGTCCTTGGTGATGCCGCGCAGATCGAGGATGCACTCGTGGGCCACCATGCCGTTCTCGCCGGTGTAGAGCACCGGGTAGTACTCGTCGAGGCGGCGGGCGATGTAGTTGGCCGACGCGATCGCGGTCAGCGACGCCGCGCGCAGGCCTGCGGCACCCATCATCCGGATGTAGGCCCAGGTGATCGGCAGGATCGACGCCGAACCGTAGGGTGCCGAGGACACCGTGTACGTGTCGGAAAGTTCCTCGGCCAACGGGTGGCCAGGCAGGTATTTGGCCAGGTGCTCGCGCACCGCGACCGGCCCGACACCGGGACCGCCGCCGCCGTGCGGGATGCAGAACGTCTTGTGCAGGTTGAGATGGCTGACGTCACCGCCGAACCGGCCCGGCCGCGCCAGGCCGACGAGCGCGTTGAGGTTGGCGCCGTCGACGTAGACTTGGCCGCCGACGTCGTGCACCGCGGCGCAGATCTCGGCGATGTCGTGCTCGTACACGCCGTGCGTCGACGGGTAGGTGATCATCAACGCGGACAACCGATCCGCGTGTTCGGCGACCTTCGCGCGCAAGTCGTCGAGGTCGACGTCCCCGTTGGCGCGGCAGGCCACCACCACCACGCGCATACCGGCCAGCGCCGCCGACGCGGCGTTGGTGCCGTGCGCGCTCGACGGGATCAGGCACACGTTGCGGTCGGCCTGGCCGCGTTCGGCGTGATACGCCTGGATCGCCAGCAGTCCGGCGTACTCCCCCTGCGAACCCGCGTTGGGCTGCAACGACACCGCGTCGTAGCCGGTGATCGCGGTCAGCCAGGCCTCCAGGTCGGCGATCAGCTTCCGCAACCCCGGGTTGTCGGAGACCGGTGCGAACGGATGCTGGCGGGAGAACTCCGGCCAGGTGATCGGCTCCATCTCCGCGGCCGCGTTGAGCTTCATGGTGCACGAGCCGAGGGGAATCATGCTGCGGTCCAACGCAATATCCTTGTCGGCCAGCGACCGCAGGTAGCGCATCATCTCGGTTTCGGTGCGGTAGCGCGTGAACGCCGGGTGGGTGAGGAAATCCGACGTGCGCGTCTCGATGTCGGCACGTACCGGTTGCCCAGGGGCCAACCCGAGCGCCTCGATCACCGTCGCGACGTGCGCGTCGGTGGTGGCCTCGTCGCAGGAGATCGACACGTGGTCGGCGTCGACGCGCCACAGGTTGATGCCGTTGGCTTTCGCGGCCGCGACCACCTCGTCGGCGCGACCGGGGACACGGGCCAGCACGGTGTCGAAGAACCGGTCGTGCACGAGCGCCTCGCCGAGGGCGCCCGCGAGGGCCCGGGCACGGGCGTGCACCCGGCGCGCGATCCCGGTCAGCCCGTCGGCGCCGTGATAGCTGGCGTACATCGCGGCGATCACGGCGAGCAGCACCTGCGCGGTGCAGATGTTGCTGGTGGCCTTGTCGCGGCGGATGTGCTGTTCGCGGGTCTGCAGGGCCAGCCGATACGCGGGCGCACCGTCGGCATCCTGTGAAACGCCGACCAGACGGCCGGGCAACTGCCGGGCGTGCTTGGCGTGCACGGCCAGGTAGCCGGCGTGCGGCCCGCCGAATCCCATTGGCACACCGAAACGTTGGGTGCTGCCGAACGCGACGTCGGCGCCGATGTCACCGGGCGGCGCGATCAATGTGAGCGCCAGCAGGTCCGCGCCGACGGCGACGAGCGCGCCGCGCTCGTGTGCGGCCGCGATCAGGTCGGTCCAGTCGACCACCTGGCCGCTGGCGCCGGGCAGTTGGGTGATCACGCCGAAGAAGTCGCCGTCGGGCAGGCCCGCGCGCAGGTCGGCGGTGACGATGTCGATGCCCAGCGGTTCGGCGCGGGTGGCCAGGATCGCAGCGGTCTGGCGGTACACGTCGGCATCGACGAGCAGTCGGTTCGACGGGCCCTTGACGGCGCGGTGCATCAGCGTCATCGCCTCCGCCGCGGCGGTGCCTTCGTCGAGCATCGATGCGTTGGCGACTTCGAGCCCGGTCAGGTCGGCGACCATGGTCTGGAAGTTCAGCAGCGCCTCGAGGCGGCCCTGGCTGATCTCGGGCTGGTACGGGGTGTAGGCGGTGTACCACGCCGGGTTCTCAAGTATGTTGCGGCGCAACACCGGTGGCGTCAGCGTGTCGAAGTAGCCCTGCCCGATCATCGACACCGCGACGGTGTTGGACTCGGCCATGGCGCGTAGTTCGGCCAGCGCCTCCTGCTCACTGGCGGCGGGCAGCAGCTGATCGAGGCCGGGTGCGACGCCGTCGGCGGACAGCGCGTCGAGGATGCCCGACGGCAACGCCTTGTCGGCCAGTTCGTCGAGCGAGCCGACCCCGATGGTCTTGAGCATGGTCGCGACCGCGTCGGCATCCGGTCCGATGTGGCGATCGGCGAAGTTGGGCTGATTGTGATCGAACACTTACGTGCACTCCCGACGCATCAGGGCTGAAGAACCGGTTCGGTCCTCCCCCTCAGTCGTCAACCCGCAAGGGTGTCTCCAGAGGCATCGGGGCCTTGCGCGGTCCTGGGTGCCTGAGAGTTTGACGGAGAGGTGCTGCTCCTTCGGCGCCCGTGGCTGGCTGCCACGGAACTCTCCCACACAAGGGCGATGCGCTAACTAGTTTACCGTGACCGAATGGCGGCGGCGCGTCAGCCGATCTTGCGGTCGCGGTGCTTGCGCCGCGAGGCCAACTCGTCCTCGGGTGCGGCGATCGACTCGCCGCCGTCGGCGCGCTCACCGGGGAAGTCGGCGATCGCGCCGGTCAACTCCCGCATGGCGCCGGACACCGCGATGCCGAACACACCCTGCCCGCCCTGCAGCAGGTCGACCACTTCTTCGGCCGAGGTGCACTCGTAAACCGTGGTGCCGTCGGAGAACAGCGTGATGTTGGCCAGATCGCGAACACCGCGCTGCCGCAGGTGATCGACCGCGACCCGGATGTTGTGCAGCGAAATGCCGGTGTCCAGCAGCCGCTTGACGATCTTGAGAACCAGGATGTCCTTGAACGAGTACAGCCGCTGGCTGCCTGACCCGGCCGCACCCCGGATGGACGGGACGACAAGCGAGGTGCGCGCCCAGTAATCCAACTGGCGGTAGGTGATCCCGGCGATCTGGCAGGCGCTGGGCCCGCGGTAGCCGACGAGTTCGTCTGGCACGGAGTTGTCAGGGAACAGACCGGCCTGTACGGGTTCGCTGGGCGCTTCGGCCGGAGATTCGGCGGGCCCGCTGCTGGTGGACAGGTCAAGCTGCTCTTGACGTGGCGTGTCTCCCACTCTGCCAATCCTCTCGCCGATCGAACCCGCGTCTGTGACCTGCATGGGCGCACGTTTGCCGAAGCTCGAATGTGTCGAGCATACGCTTTCCGTCGAGCCATTACTGCTCGTCGCAACCAAGTATGGCTGCCCGATTCACGGTTGAGAGAAACTCGCGCCGCGTGTCGAGCGCGCGAGACGCATCCGTGACAAATCGTTGTTACGTCGCCTTGAAGTCGTCGGGCGAAACGCTGTCGAGGAACTCCTTGAACTTCTCGACCTCGTCCTCGCGGACCGCCCCTGCCGCTTCCTCGTCGTTCTCGTCTGGGATCAGCAGGCCGGCCTCGGCCAGCACCGCTTCCTCCACATAGATCGGCACACCCACACGCAGTGCGATCGCCACGCTGTCCGACGGCCGCGCGGACACCTTGATGTCGCGGTCGAAGATCAGGTCCGCGTAGAACGTGCCCTCCTGCAGGTCGACGATGCGGACCTCTTTGAGCGAATGACCAAGCGCCGCAATGACATCTTTGATCAGATCGTGGGTCAGCGGCCGGGCAGGTTCATGGCCCTGCTGTTCCAGCGCGATCGCGGCCGCCTCAGGTTGGCCGATCCAGATCGGCAAGTAGCGGTCACCGTTGGCCTCACGAAGCAGCAGCACCGGCTGGTTTTGGGGCTGCTCCACGCGAATGCCGACCACACGAACCTCACCCATCTGTGTCTGCCCTCCGCACCAAAAGAAGCTCGCCAAGAAGCCTTGAAACCGAGTCTAATCCTCAGCGATCCAGAACGTCGCGTACGGCGGACTTGATCAGCGACGTGTGCAATGTGATCGCCAGTGCTGCCACCTCACGGGCCAGGTCGTCGGCGCGGTCGCGGGCGCCCGCCTTGCCCGCCTTGACCACGGGACCCGCGATCTGCGCGATCAGATCCGACTGCCGGTCGGCGGCCGAGCGGAACGCGCGCAGATGCCGCGGTTCGACGCCGTACTCCGCGAGCGCCTTCGCGCACTGCGCGATCACCACCGAGTGCTCGTCGAAGAATCCGGCCTGCCCCGGCTTGATCACGCCCGCCTTGACCAACTCGCCCAACAGGGATTCGCTGATGCCCGACCGGTTGAGCAGGTCTTCGCGCCGCAGCCGCACCTGGGTGGGGGCGACGCCGGACACACCGTCGTGACCGTGTGCATCGACGGATACCAAACGCGGTACCGCGTAAGCGGATCCGCTGTTCGGCAGCTCGCCGTCGGCCTGCGCGTCCAGTTGCGCCTTGATGACCTTCAGCGGCAGATACTGGTCGCGCTGCGCGGTCAGGATGAACCGCAGCCGCGCACAGTCGTAGGCGGTGAAGCGCCGATATCCCGACGGGGTGCGCTCAGGCGTGACCAGTCCCTCGGCCTCCAGGAACCGAATCTTGGAGATGGTCACGTCCGGGAAGTCCGGTCGCAGCAGATCGAGGACCGCTCCGATCGACATCCCAGCCAGAGCAGGTGTGTCGGGGGCGGTCATCGGTTAGCTTCCCGGCCCGCTGTCGTCGTCGCCCTTCGGCCCGGTCAAAAAGACCAGGCGGAACTTGCCGATCTGCACCTCGTCGCCGTTGGCCAGCACCGCCGAATCGACGGGCTCCCTGTTGACGTAGGTGCCGTTGAGGCTGCCGACGTCGACGACCTGGAACTCACCGCCCTCCAGTCGGAACTCGGCGTGCCTGCGGCTGACCGTGACGTCGTCGAGGAAGATGTCGCTGTCCGGGTGCCGGCCCGCCGACGTGGTCGGCTGGTCGAGCAGGAACCGCGAGCCCGCGTTGGGGCCGCGCTTGACGACCAGCAGGGCCGAGCCCGCGGGCAGCCCTTCGACACCCGAGACCGCGCCTTCGGCGCCGGCCGCGGCCGGAGCGTCCAGCTCGTTGAGGAAGTCGGCGCGGAAGACCGATGTCGTCTCCACGGTGACATCCTCAGACTGGTCAGCCCCAGAGTTGTGGTCCTTTTCCGTCACCCGCTGCTCCTCACTGGCTGCTGTGGCGATATCAGGCCGGGCCCCCCAGCCGTCATTACACGTCTGGTGTTGACCGTACCGCGCAGTAGACATCATTGGGTCCACCACTGCCGGATCCGGCTGTGTTGGACTTTGGTCGCGAAAACCCTAACAACTCGTCATTCCGTCACGGTGGCGCGGTAGCCGTCCGCGTCCAGCAATCCCGACAGCGCGTCGTCCAGCGACGAACCCTCGATCTGGAGGTCGACCAGCCAGCCTTCGCCGTACGGGTCGGAATTGACCAGTTGCGGGTTTGCTTCGAGATCACCGTTGACGGCAACGACTTTCGCGGTGACGGGTGCGTACAGGTCCGACACCGACTTCGTCGACTCGACCTCGCCGAACGACTCCCCGGCCGTCACGTCGGTGCCGATGTCCGGAAGCTGGACGAAGACCACGTCGCCGAGCGCCGACTGGGCGTAGTCGGTGATTCCGACCCGCACAGTGTCGTCACCGGTGCGCTGCACCCACTCGTGCTCCTCGGTGTAGGACAGATCGGCTGGGATTTCGCTCACGGCGCTCCTCGTAATCGGCGGCAGACAAGTGCCCTCATTTGACTGGCTGAGCGTATTGGCGTGGTTTCGGTTGCCGCAAGGCGGTCACGTCGACGCGGTCGGACTGTTGTACCACCATCTTGCCGCCGACGCGCTCCACGCTGTCCGTCGCGCCGCCGGGAATGTTCATCGCGGCGGCCAGCGTCGGTGGATCACCAATGGCCAGAACCGAATACGGCGGGTTCAGGGTGGTGCTGTCGACGACAAGCGCGCCGGGGTTGCCGACCACCCAGGTGTCCACCCCGACCCGGACGGCCCCAGGTCCGTTCTGGGTGCCGCCGCGGATCTCCATGGCCTCGGCGCCCGCTGCCCGTAGTTCGTTGATGACGTCGAGCATGGTCTCGGCGGGCACGCCGGGCGCGGTGTCCTCGATGGTCAGCGTGACGCCGGGGCCGGTGGCCGCGACCGTCCCGATCAGGATCGACAGCGCGCCGAGCCGGGCCTGCGCATTCTCGATTGCCGCCTGGTCGTTGCTGCCCGACGCCTGCAGTTGCGCCAGGTTGCGCTGGAGGTCAGCCACTTCGGTGTTCAGCGCCGCCTCCCGCTGCTGCAGCGAATCCAGCAGTACCAGCAAGTCCGCCGGTCTCGCGGTCTCCAGCGAATCGCCGCTTTCCGTCTGGCGGGCCTGCGTGACGATCGCCACGCCGAGCAGCAGGCACAGCACCATCGCGAGCGCTCCGAACATCAGCTGCGAGCGGCCCCTGCGCACCACGCCCGTGACCCCGCCGCCGTGTAGCTTGCCGATCTCGGGCGCGGGTTCGTCGGCGGGCAGCTCGTGGCGGCCGTGCTGGTCGGGTGCGGAGTGCTCGCTCATGAACTCATGCGCCGAACAATCTGCGCCGCAGCGCGGCGGCGTTGCCGAAAATGCGGATGCCGAGCACCACGATGATCGCGGTGGACAGCTGGGTGCCGACGCCGAGTTGGTCGCCGACATAGACGATGAGCGCGGCCACCAACACGTTGAAGACGAACGAGATCACGAACACCTTCGAGTCGAAGATGCGCTCCAGATAGGCCCGCAGTCCGCCGAATACCGCGTCGAGTGCGGCCACCACCGCGATCGGCAGATACGGCTGGATCACTTCGGGGACGCTGGGATGAAACACCAGGCCCAGCACGATCCCGACAACCAGTGCGGCGATTCCGATCATTATCCGTTAGGGCCCAATCTGCTTGGCGAAGTTGACATCTCGAACCGAACCTGCCGGCAGCGTCAGGCCATCGCCTGCGCTGACGCTGACGCCGACACCGTAGCTGCCCTCCAGCAACCGCAGCCGTTGCAGGCCGGTGCTGCGGTCGAACACGTCCTGCATGGCGTGCGGCGGGCCGATCGCGAGAATCACGTATGGACTGCTGATCGGCTGATTGTCGACCAAGATGCCGCCGCCCGCCTGCCGGATGGTCACGTTCGGGCCGATGCGCACTCCACCCACCGACACGGCCTCCGCGCCGCTGACCCACAGCGAGTTGACGACCAACTGCAGGTCGCGGTCGAGGATCACCTGCTGGCTGCCGGGCAGTCGCTCCTTCGACACGTCGGTGAGGTCTTTGGACATTCCTGGGTCGGTGACGGTCACGGTCAGACCGGGGCCGATCACCGGAGTGGCGGCGGCGGCGAAGTCGGCCTTGTCGAGGTTGCTCAGCAGTTGCTGGCCGCGTGCGTCGCCTTCCAGTCGGGTTCGCCGCTCGGCGTTTACCTGCGCGGCCAGTGCGTTGCGGCGGGCGGCGGCGTCGCCGGTGGCGGCCTCGGCGGCCTTGACGCTGCCGACCAGAACGCGCTGTGTCTCGCGAACACCGGGCGCCGTCGAACGGGCCTGCGCGAGCGCACCCGCGAACACCGCGGCGATCAGCAGCGCGCCGCTGAGTTGCCAGACCCACGCCTGCCACCACGTTCGGCGGGCGCCGGAGGCGGCTTTTGCCTGCGCCGCCGCGGCATAGCCCGGATCGAGATGATCGGTCAGCAGCGAGCGCAGCAGCGACGGCACCGGGATCAACGTCGGCTTGTTGGCCTCGTGGGCGTTGCGGCCTGCCTGCGGGTCGTAGCCGCCAAGCGTGCTCACGGGTCCGAGACCCGCGGTAGTCGGCGCATCACCATCCCCACCTGGGCCAGATACAGCACGCCCGACCACAGATACATGGCCATGCCCCAGCTCAAAAACGCCCATCCGCAGGCGAGCACGACGCGGCTCCACAGCGCATCCCACTGGCCGAGCAGGATCAGTGGGAAGCCCGACATCAGCGCGAAGGTGGCGGCCTTACCGATGTACGTGACCGGCAGCGCGGTCAGGCCGCGGGTGCGCAGCAGCGGCAACGTCGCGGCGAGTACGACGTCACGGCCGAGCAGCGTCAGCACGATCCACCACGGCACCGCACCGTAAAAGGCAAGTGCCACAGGCACTGTCACCATGTAGATGCGGTCGACGGCCGGATCGAGCAACTCCCCTAGCCGCGACGACTGGTTGTCGACCAGCCTGGCGATCTTGCCGTCCGCCCAGTCGGAGAACCCGCTGAACATCAGCACGCCAACCGCCCAGCCCCGGTGGTGGGACACGAACAGTAGATAGAGGAAGACCGGCACCAGCAACAGGCGCAGCACCGACAGCGCGTTGGGCACGGTCAGCACCCGATCGCGCACACCGCCAGCCGGCTGGCTCATGGGCTAAACCTAGCGGAACACTCCCGGCAGGCTCAGCGCCGACATGGCCTCATCTGCCAGCGGGTTGTCGTGCACCATGTACGTCCACGTCGACGTGGGCCTGGCCAGCTTGGACAGGTCGACGCCGGGCTCGTCCTCAATCGACGGCGCAGTCTCGAACGTCTGCTGGGCGGCCTCGATCGCGTCGGCGGCCAGCGAAGCGAACGCGTCGACCGCCATCCGGTGGAACTCGTCGATCGGGGTCTGATTGCCCAGCGCGCGAAGGTGAATGCTCTCCCGGATATCGGCGAGATACGCCAGATGGTCGGCCCACCCGCGGTCCAGGTGGTACAGCATGATCAGCCGGCAGATCTTCTCCAGTTTCTCCTCGCCGAGCTTCTCGACGATCTCCTCGTAGCGTTTGGGCGCGCGCTCGGCGAGTTCCTCACGCGCGGTCGCCGTGCGCAGCAGGGTGTCGCGGCGTTCGACGATGATGGCCCGCTGCTGGGCGATCAGCTGGTTGTAGCGCCAGTTGTTGGCGTGGATGTCGAGCATCCGGCCCTCGGCGACGCGTTGCGCATGGTCCAGCAGTGACGCGGCCTTGTTGCTGACGATGCGGCCGTTCTCGTCGTACTGCATCGGCAGCTTGTTCGGATCGAGGTGCGCCACCACCACGTCGTCCTCCCAGCTGGCGAAGAACACCGTCGAGCCGGGGTCACCCTGGCGTCCTGCGCGCCCGCGCAGCTGGTTGTCCAGCCGCTCGGTGTGGTGTCGGCCGGTGCCGATGACGTGCAGCCCGCCGAGTTCGGCGACCTCGTCATGGTCGGCTTCGTCAGACCCGCCCAGCCTGATGTCGGTGCCGCGGCCCGCCATCTGGGTGGACACCGTGACGCTGCCGAGCTTGCCTGCCTCGGCGATCACCGCGGCTTCCTCGGCGTCGTTCTTGGCGTTCAGCACCACCGCGGGCACGCCGGCCTTGACGAGCCGCTCGTGCAGCTCCTCGGATTCGGCGACGTCGTGGGTGCCGACGAGCACGGGCTGCCCGGTTTCGTGCACCTCTTTGATGTGCTCGACGACGGCGTCGAACTTGGCGGCCGCGGTGATGTACACCCGATCGGTTTCGTCCTCGCGAATGTTGGGAGTATTCGGCGCAATTGGCGACACCCCGAGCTTGTAGAACTGCCGCAGCTGTTCACCGGCGGCCAGCGCGGTGCCCGTCATGCCGCACACCGTCGGATACCGGTTGATCAACGCCTGCACGGTGATGGTGTCGAGCACCTCACCGGTCTCCGTGGTTTCGATGCCCTCCTTGGCCTCGACGGCCGCCTGCAAGCCGTCGGGCCAACGCTGCAACTGCGCGATGCGGCCGCGGGACGAGTTGATCAGGTGTACGGCGTCGTCACGGACGATGTAGTGCACGTCGCGCTGCAGCAGCACGTGCGCGTGCAGCGCGACGTTCACCTCGGTCAGCGTGGTGCCGACGTGTTCCTCCGAGTACAGGTCGATGCCGCCGAGTTTGGCCTCGAGCTTCTGCGCGCCGGACTCGGTGAGATGGACGTTGCGGTTGTCGGCGTCGGTGTCGTAGTCCTGACCCGCGATCAGCTCGCCGACCATCCGGATGATCTCCACCTTCGGCGTCTCGCGGTGCGTGGTGCCCGCGAGCACCAGCGGCACGAGCGCCTCGTCGACGAGCACCGAGTCGGCCTCGTCGATCAGCGCGACGTCGGGATTCGGAGACACCAGGTCCTCGACGTCGGTGACCAGTTGGTCGCGCAGCACGTCGAAGCCGATCTCGTTGACCGAGGCATACGTGACGTTGCACTTGTAGGCCTCGCGCCGCTCCGCGGCTGTCGAGTCGGCGGTGATCCAGCCGACCGTCAGTCCCAGCGCCTCGAGCAGCGGGCCCATCCATTCGGCGTCGCGGCGGGCCAGGTAGTCGTTGAGGGTGATGACGTGGACGCTGCGGCCGCCGAGCGCGTAACCCGCCGCGGCGATGGCACCCGACAGCGTCTTGCCCTCGCCGGTGGCCATTTCGACCACGTCGCCCGCCAGCATCCGCAGCGCGCCCTGCAACTGGACGTCGAACGGCTTCAGCGTGGTGGTCCGGTTCGAGGCTTCGCGGGCGATGGCCAGGAACTGCGGGATATCCGAGGACTCCGCCAGGTCTTCGAGGTTGAGCAGGCCGGCGGCCTTGCTCAGCTGCTCGTCGTCGAGTTCGGCGGCCTTCTCGTCGAACTCGGCCGACTTGCCCACCAGAGACATCGACTGCGCCTGGTCGCGGTCGGTGCTGGCGCCGAGCAGCTTCCAGAATCGGTTGCTGACACGACCTGAGGTGCGGTTTTTGGTCTTCGCCACACAATTACGGTACCTGCGCGCGTCAGTCGGCCGTCACGAAGTCGATGCGGACGCTGTCGGCGACCGGTTCGAAACCGATCCGCTGGTAGATGGCGTTGGACGTCGGGTTGGCCAGGTCGGCGTAGAGCACGACGTCCGGCGTGCCGCTGCGGTGCGCCAACTCGACGGCGGCGGCGGTGACGGCCGATCCGTAGCCGTGGCCGCGCGCGTCGCGCTGGGTGAACACCGGGCCGATCCGCGACACCCCGGACGCGGGCACGCGCAGCATCGCCATGCTGACCGGCGTGCCGTCGACCTCCCACATCAGGAAGCGGTGGCCCGCGCGGTCCGCGCCGTCGACGAACTGCGCCGCCCGGTCGTTGGCCTGGCCGAAGGCGTCCTCGAAGAACCGGTTCACCCAGTCGATGAGCAGGCCGCGGTCGCCGTCGGCCGCCGCCCGCGACGAACCGGCAACGCTTACCGGCGGTTTCAGCATTCCCAACCGGTACAGCCGCTCCTCGGCGCTGAGCATCGGTTGTCGTCCGGTGATCGCCTGCCACGCATCGGCGAACGCGACCGCTGGGCCTCGATCACCTCGCGCGCTGGCCAGGTCGGGCCGCGCTGCCACCAGCGTGGTGGCGACGGCGTTCACCGCGTCAGCAGGAATCCCATTGCACGCCAACGGATATGGTGGCGTCTGCAACGCTGCACCGACAGCTGTGTCGTCGTCCCATACGGTGAGCAGAAGGGAGTCGTCGGGGAAGTCACCGGAGGCCAGCAAGGTCAGTTCGATGGTGTGCCCGATCGGGTCGCGCCGATACAGCGGTTCCGCGATCGCGCGGAACTCCGCCACCGAGTCATGCAGCTTGACCTCCACGCCTCCAGCATGGCCGCCAACAACCAAGGCGTCCAACGATTTCTGCGTGCGGTGACGTCAGGCTAGGTTTGAGCGGCGAGGATACGCGACGGCGGGGTCGGTCAGCGTGTTGACCACCGCGGGCAGACCCGCGGAGAACGCCCGCTCGAGCGCAGGACGCAGCTCCGCCGCCGTCGACACCATCTCGCCGTATCCGCCGAGCGCGCTCACCACTTGGTCGTAGCGGGTGCCCGGTCGCAGTTCGGCCACCACCGAATAGCCGTACAGCATGGTCATCGGGTGATGTTCCAGCGCCCAGATGCCGTTGTTGCCGATCACCGACACCACGTGAACGCCGTGGCGCACCAACGTATCCCACTCCATCCCCGAGAAACCGAAGGCACCGTCGCCCTGCAGCAGCACTACCTGTCGGTCGGGTCTGGCCAGCTTGGCCGCCAGCGCATAGCCGGGCCCGGACCCCAGACAGCCGAACGGCCCGCTGTCCAGCCATGCGCCGGGCACATAGCTGTCGATCACCCGCCCGGCATACGACCCGAAGTCACCCCCGTCGATCACGACGATCGCATCGCGGTCGAGTAGCGGCTTGAGTTCCGCGTACACCCGCATCGGGTGCAGCGGGGTGCGATCGTCGGACAACTCCGCCTGTTCGGCAGCCCGCGCAGCGTCCTCGGCCGCGCGTAGATCACCGATCCAGCCGCCGCGTTCGCCGGCAGGCGCGCTCGCCAGCGCCGACAACGTCGTGGTCAGATCCCCGTAGAGTTCGGCGGCGACCGCACGGGGATGCGGCCGCCCGGGTTCGGCGCGGTCCGCGACGATCAGTGCGGTATGCGGGCCGAACACCTTGCCGAAGCCGAGCCGGAAGTCCATCGGCACCCCGACGACTAACGCAACATCGGCCTCCCCCAACGCTTTTGACCGTGCCCGCGAGAACGCCAACTCGTGATCGGCAGGCACCGTGCCGCGGGCCATGCCGTTCATCAGCACCGGTATCCGCAACGCTTCCGCCAGCGCCAGCAAGGCCTTCTCGCCGTGCCCCCACCACACGTTCGTGCCCGCCATGATCACCGGGCGCTGCGCGCCAGCCAGCAGTCGCACCGCGGTGTCCACCGCGTTCCCGTCGGCCTCCACACCCCCGCTGCGCTCGCTCAACGCGCCGGGACCACCCGGGTCCGTAGCCTCGCTGAACACGTGGTCCATCGGGAAGTCGACGAACGCCACCCCGGACGGCGCACCGACCGCAGCGCGCAGCGCATCGTCGATCAGCGGAGCGACCTCGTCGGGCGACTGCGCGGTGGCGGCGAACCGGGTCAACGGCGCCACGAACGGCACGTGGTCGATCTCCTGCAGTGAACCCTGACCCCACCGCCCCGCGGGTGCCCGGCCGCCGAGCACCACCAGCGGTGACTGATTCTGCGCGGCGGCGGCCATCGCGCTCATCCCATTGGTGACGCCGGGACCGGCGGTCAGCGCGGCCACGCCGGGCACCCTGGTGACCTTCGACCAGCCTTCCGCAGCGAACGCGGCGGTCTGCTCGTGGCGGGTGTCGATCAGCCGGATGTGCTCCGCGCGGCAGCCGTCGTAAATCGAGAACAGGTGTCCGCCGGAAAGCGTGAAGACGGTGTCGATGCCGCTGGCGCGCAGCCGGCGGGCGATCAGATGGCCGGCATTGACCGTAACGGGAGCGTCGATGGTCATGGCGGCAGCATAATCTCGCCCATGAAAACCATTGGGGTGTCGGGACGATGAACACCTTCCAGCCGTCGATCGACTGGAGCCGTGAATTCGTCAACTCGACGCTGTGGGTGCTGCAGGTGTGGGCGATCACCGCGTGCGCGTTGCTCGTCGTGTTGGTCGCGATCGGGCGGAGCACCGAGTGGGGCAGGCAGTTCTGGCGCATCAGCGGCGACTACTTCAAAGGCAGGCAGAGCGCACCGGTGTGGGCGATGCTCGGGTTGCTGTTGGCCTCGGCCATCCTGGTCGTGCGGATCAACGTGCTGCTGAGCTACTACGCCAACGACCTGTTCTCCGCGCTGCAACTCACCTTTCAGCCTGGTACCGCCAGAAGCACTGGCATCCACGGTTTTTGGATGACCATCCTGGTTTTCGCGGTGCTCGCCGTCTGCTACGTCGCGCGTACGCTCGGCGACCTCTACCTGACCCAGACGTTCATCATGCGATGGCGAATCTGGTTGAGCCGCCGCTACATTGACGACTGGCTCGGCGACTACGCCTACTTCCGAGGCCAGTTCACCGGTGCGCCGATCGACAACCCCGACCAACGCATCCAGCAGGACATCGACATCTTCACCGCAGGCGTCGGTGGTGAGCCGAACAACCCGGCCAACACCTCGGACCACCTGCTGCTGTTCGGCGCGGTCGAGGCGGTGGTGTCCGTGTTCTCCTTCGGCGCCATCCTCTGGCGGCTGTCAGGGCCGCTGACGCTCGGCACGGTGACGCTGCCGCGGGCGCTGTTCTGGGTTGTCCTCGTCTACGTGCTCGCGGGCACCGTGGTGGCGTTCGTGATCGGCAGGCCGCTGATCCGCTTGAGCTTCATGAACGAACTGCTCAACGCCGGCTTTCGCTACGCGCTGGTCCGGTTGCGCGATGCCAGCGCCGCCGTCGGCCTTTACCGCGGGGAGAACGCCGAGCGCTCCGTGCTCACCGGCCGACTGTCGGCGGTGATGACCAACTACGGCCACTGGCGCAACCGGATGGTCGTCTTCACCGGCTGGAACCTGTCCATGAGCCAGGCCATCGACCCGCTGCCGTTCATCGTCCAGGCGCCGCGGCTCTTCGCGGGCCAGATCTCACTCGGCGACATCTTCCAGTCCGCCACCGCCTTTCACACCATCCACAACTCGCTGTCGTTCTTCCGCGACGCCTACGACTCGTTCGCGAGCTACCGGGCGGCGATCATCCGGCTGGACGGCCTGGCCGACGAGAACGCCGTCGCCCGCCGCTTCGCCCAGGTTTCGTCGGCCACGTCCGCCGAGGGATCCCTCGAGGTGACCGGTTTCGCGGTCCGCACCCCTGGCGGCGATCCGCTGATCCGCCCTCTCGATCTGACGCTGCAGCCAGGGGACGCGCTGTTGATCAGCGGCCCCTCCGGCATCGGCAAGACGGTGTTGCTGCAGAGCCTCGCCGGGCTGTGGCCGTTCGTCTCGGGCAGCGTGCGCCTGCCCGCCGACCGCGACAAGGTGCTGTTCGTGCCGCAGCTGCCCTACATTCCGCTCGGCGACCTGCGCGCGGTCGTGTCCTACCCGTCGGAGGCTGGCGCGGTGCGCGACCGCGAGGCCCAGCAGGCTCTGGTCAAGGTCGCGTTGTCGCATCTGGCCATCCGGCTGAACGAGGTCAGGGATTGGGCCAAGGTGCTGTCGGTCGGCGAGCAGCAGCGGATCGCGTTCGCCCGCCTGCTGCTGGCCAAACCAACAGCGGTGTTCCTCGACGAGTCCACCTCGGCGATGGACGAGGGCCTCGAACTGATGCTCTACGACCTGATCCGAACGGAGTTTCCCGACGCAATTTTGGTCAGCGTGAGCCATCGCAATACCGTCGGGCGGTTCCACGGCCGTCACCTGGAATTGGTCGGCGACGGCGAGTGGCGCCTTGACGCGCTTCCGAGCAGGCGTTAGACCCTCAAGCACGCCAGCGGCAGATCTGCGAGGTACCTTGCCGGAATGAACCCAGACATGTTCATCCCCACGCTCGATTGGGGAAACGAACTGTTGACATCGCTGTGGTGGATCGCCAAGGCGTGGGCGATCGCCGCGGTGGCCACGATGGTCATCCTCGTGCTGATCCATCGGTTCACCTCGTGGGGCACGCAGTTCTGGCGCATCACCGGGGCCTACTTCAAAGGCCCGGACAGCGTCCTCGTCTGGGTGTGGCTGGGCGGCCTGCTGTTGTCGGTGGTCGCAGGTGTGCGCATCGACGTGCTGCTGTCTTTCCAGGGCAACGACATGATGAGCAGCTTCCAGGCAATAGCCGCGGGCCTCGGCAACGGCGACGAGGCCGTGAAAGCGTCCGGCAAAGACGGCTTCTGGTTGTCCATGCTCGTGTTCGCGGTCCTGGCCACCATCCACGTCGCCCGCGTGATGTTGGACCTGTTCCTTATGCAGCGGTTCATGCTGCGCTGGCGCGCCTGGCTGACCGACCGGCTGACCGACGACTGGCTGGACGGCAAGGCCTACTACCGCGCCCGGTTCATCGACGACACCATCGACAACCCGGATCAGCGCATCCAGACCGACATCGACATCTTCACCGCAGGCGTCGGCCCGCTGCCCAACACGCCCAACAACACCTCGGCGGCCACGCTGTTGTTCGGCGCGATCTCGTCGATCACGTCGATGATCTCGTTCACCGCCATCCTGTGGAACCTGTCCGGTTCGCTGACCCTGCCGATCATCGGCACCGAGATCCCGAGGGCCTTGTTCTGGATCGGGCTCGTCTATGTGCTGTTCGCCAGCGTCATCGCGTTCTGGATTGGTCGGCCGATCATCTGGCTGTCCTTCAACAACGAGAAGTTCAACGCCGCGTTCCGCTACGCGCTGGTGCGGCTTCGTGACGCCTCCGAGGCGGTGGCGTTCTACCGCGGCGAGATCGCCGAGCGCACCGGGCTGCGGCGACTGTTCGCGCCGGTGGTCAGCAACTACAAGCGCTACGTGAACCGGATGATGGGGTTCTACGGCTGGAACCTGTCGATGAGCCAGATCATCGTGGTCGCGCCGTATCTGCTGCAGTTCCCCCGATTCCTGGCGGGCGAGATCAAACTCGGTGCGATGTCGCAGTCGGCGTCGGCGTTCGGCAGCATCCAGGACGGGTTGTCGTTCTTCCGTAACGCCTACGACCAGTTCGCCGGGTACCGGGCCGCGATCATCCGTCTGCACGGACTCGTCGTCGCCAACGAAGAAGGCAGGGCCCTGCCCGAGGTCGTCACCACGCCGTGCAGGGACGGCACCGTCGAACTCAAGGACGTCGAGGTGCGCACCCCCGACGGCAAGCAACTGGTCAAGCCGATCGACATGCGCCTGGAGATCGGCGACACACTGATGATCACCGGCCCGTCCGGCAGCGGAAAGACCACGCTGCTGCGCAGTCTCGCCGAGTTGTGGCCGTTCTGCTCGGGCACGCTGACCCGGCCGTGCGGGCCCAACGAGACGATGTTCCTGTCCCAGATGCCGTATGTGCCGCTCGGCAATCTGCGCGCCGTGATCTCGTATCCGAGCGAAGAGGGCGAGATCGACGACCGCACGCTGCAGCACACGTTGCAGAAGGTCGCGCTCCCGCACCTCGTCAACCGCCTCGACGAGGTGCTCGACTGGGCCAAGGTGCTCTCCCCCGGTGAGCAGCAACGCATCGCGTTCGCCAGGGTCCTGCTGACCAAACCGAAGGCCGTCTTCCTCGACGAAGCCACGTCGGCGTTGGACGAAGGCCTCGAGTACACCTGCTACCAGTTGGTGCGCAGTGAGCTGCCGGACACGATCCTGGTCAGCGTCAGCCACCGCTCCACCGTCGGGCAGCACCACACCCACGAACTCGAACTGCTCGGCGACGGTGAATGGCGACTCGGGCGGGTGGAAGGCGACGAGCCCGTCCCCGTGTAGCCCGTGCCCGGGTAATTTCCCGGCATGGATACGTTCACGCCGTCCCTGAATTGGGGCGACGAGCTGGTCACCTCCCTGCTGTGGGTCGCGAGAGCCTGGGCGATCGCCGCGGTGTGCACGGTCGCGGTGCTGGCGCTGCTGGCGCGGTTCACCTCTTGGGGTCGACAGTTCTGGCGGGTCACCGGCGGCTACTTCACGGGCAGGCAGAGCCTGCCGGTGTGGCTGTACCTCGGCGCACTGCTGGCGTCGGTGTTGATCGACGTACGCCTCGGCGTGCTGTTCAGTTATCAGTCCAACGACCAGTTCTCGGCGCTGCAGGCCGCCTTCGACGGTGAAGGGTCAGCGAAAGACGCTGCTATCAAAGGGTTTTGGGCCGCCATGGTGCTCTACGTCGGCTTGGCCGTCGGTGACATCGTCCGCAATCTGCTCGACGTGTACCTGATGCAGCGCTTCATCATCCGGTGGCGCGTCTGGCTCACACACCGGCTCACCGGCGACTGGCTGAGCGGCGACGCGTATTACCGCGGCCGATTCGTCGACGCTCCGATCGACAACCCCGACCAACGTATCCAGCAGGACATCGACGCGTTCACCACCGGCACCGGTGAGGGCACCAACTCGCCGACCGTCGGATCGTCGCAGACGCTGGTGTTCGGCACGGTTTTCGCGATCGTGAACGTGGTGTCGTTCACGCCGATCCTGTGGGGTTTGGCGGGCCCGCTGACGGTCTTCGGCGTGACGGTGCCCAAGGCGCTGTTCTGGATGGCGCTGGTGTACGTGTTCTTCACGACGATCGTCGCGTTCTGGATCGGCAGGCCGCTGATCCGGTTGTCGTTCCGCAACGAAATGACCAACGCCGCATTCCGGTACGCGCTCGTGCGGCTGCGCGACGCGGCGGAGGCCATCGGGCTGTACGGCGGCGAGAACGCCGAACGCGGCCAACTGATGACCAGATTCGCCGCCGTCATCGCCAACTACCGTGCCTTCGTCCGCCGCACCCTGGTCTTCCTCGGCTGGAACCGGTCGATGAACCAGATCGTCAGCCCGCTGCCGACAGTGGTGCAGGCGCCGCGACTGTTCGCAGGCGAAATCCAACTCGGTGACGTCACCCAATCGTCGAGCGCATTCGTCTCGGTACACGATTCACTGGCGTTCTTCCGCGCCGTCTACGACTCGTTCGCGAACTACCGCGCGGTGATCATCCGCCTCGACGGCCTGGTGACGGCCAACGAAAAGGCAAGGGAGCTACCGACGTTGACGGCGCTGCCCAGTGGCGACGGCTCGCTCGAACTCGACGGCGTCGAGGTCCGCAGACCCGACGGCGTGCGACTGGTCGACCCGCTGGCCGTCAGGCTCGACTCCGGCGAGTCGTTGGTGATCACCGGAGGCTCGGGCACCGGCAAAACCACACTGCTGCGCAGCCTCGCCCAACTGTGGCCGTTCACCTCGGGGACGGTGCGGCGCCCCGAGCAGGCCACCATGTTCCTGTCGCAGCTGCCGTACATGCCGCTCGGGGATCTGCGTTCGGTGATCTGCTATCCGGCCGACGTGAACGAATTCGACGACGCCGCAATCCAATCCGCGCTCGACACCGTGACGCTCGGGCATCTGTCCGGCCGGCTCGACGAGGTGGCCGACTGGGCCAAGGTGCTCTCGCCCGGTGAGCAGCAGCGCATCGCGTTCGCGCGGGTGCTGCTCACCAAGCCGAAGGTGGTGTTCCTCGACGAGGCGACCTCAGCGCTGGACGAGGGCCAGGAGTTCGCGTTGTATCGCGCCCTGCGCACCACGTTGCCCGACTGCATCGTGGTCAGCGTCAGCCACCGGCCCGCCGTCGAACAGCACCACGACCGGCGCCTGGAGTTGCTCGGCGGCGGGCAGTGGCGGTTGGGCCCCGTCTAGCGGCGCGACGCACGGGCGCCGGCCCGGCGGCCGAAGAACGACCCCTCGCCCAACTGCGTTCCGCTGGAGTAGCCCTTGCCGTCCTGCGCGATATTGGACGCGCATGCGCCAACGGCGTACAACCCGGCGACGGCGGAGCCGTCGTCACGCAGCACCTCGCCGTCGATCGAGACGGCCAGCCCGCCCATCGTGAAACCCGAGTACATCGCCCGGCCCAACGACAGGTCGAACGCCGCCCACGGCCCGTTGTCCTGCGCCGCAAGGTAATTCGGCTGCTTGTGAAAATCCGGGTCCTCGCCGCGCGCCGCGTTCTCGTTGTACCGGTTCAGCGTCGCCACCAGATTGCCTGCGGGTATTCCGAGTGCTGTCTCCATCTCCTCGACGGTCTCCCAGCCGTCGATGAACCGGATCAGCGGCATCGCAGGCATTTCCGTATGCGCCTCGTCGACGATCAGGTACGCCACCTGATCGGGTTGCTCGAGCACGAAGGCCGACGTGCGGGAGTGGTAGGAGTCCTCGGCGACGAAACGCCGGCCCTGGTTGTTGACGATGACGCCGGTCAACAGGATCTCCGGCGGATACGCGGCGGCGGTGATGAACATCTGGTCGAGATTCTTGGCGACGCCGCCCGCCGAGACACCCAACCGGATGCCGAGGCCGTCGTCGTTGGGGTTGCCGAGGATGTACGGCTCGACTTCACCGTGGTGTTTGGTGCGCCGCTTGCGGCCCAGTTCGGGCGTGTGCTCGGCGACCATCTCGGGGTTCATCGCGAAACCGCCTGCGGCGATGATGACCGCCTTGGCCTTGATCGCGCCGGTCTCGGTGAAATGTTTCCAGTTGACACCGACCACCGTGTCGCCGTCGACGATCAGGTTAGTTGCCCCTGTCTCGTAACGGATTTCGACGCCGAGCTCGGCGGCGCGCTTGACCAAGAGGTCGATGACCATGGCCGCGCCACCGAGTTCACCCGGAACCGGCACCGAGTGGCCGCGCGGGGCCGGCTTGGCCTGCTCGATGAACGGCCACACCTTCTCGTTGCCGGTGTAGGACAGGCCCTCGGTGCCAGGCGGCACCACGATCTTGCCGGGATAGAAGCTGCGTTTGAACTGAAAACCCAAGTCCTCCAACCAGTTGAAGTGTTCGACGCTGCCGTCGCAGTACTCGCGGATCTTGTCGTGCTCGGGTTCGCGCGACACCGCGACCAGATACTTGTACATCTCGTCGGCGCTGTCCGGATGCCCTGTCGCCTCCTGCACCGCCGTCCCGCCGCCCAGATAGAAGTGGCCGCCGGCCATGGCGCTGGTGCCCCCCGCGGCGGCTGCCTTCTCGAGCACCAGCACTCGCGCGCCCTCCGCCGCGGCGCTGACGGCCGCGCACCCACCGGAGATGCCGAATCCGATCACCACCACGTCGACCTCGTCGGACCACGACGACACCTCGGCGGCCGCAACGGTTCCCGGAATGTCCGTACTCACTTCTGCTCCTGCTTGATGTAGTCGAAGAACGCCCGGATCTCGGGCGAGATGCGGGCGATCTCGAGGTAGGGCACGCCGGCGTCGGCGGCCGATACGTACGCGAATTCCATGCCGCCCGGCATCACGCCGCGCTGCACCACCTCGGCGTCACGGTCGGCGAGCGCCTGCTCGACGTCGTCGACTTCGATGCAGACGTGATGAAGTCCCGGCCCTGCCGCCGCCAGAAACTCGGTGTAGATGCTGTCGCCCTGTACCGGCGCGATCAGTTCCAGTTGGGTGTCACCGGCGTAGGACAGCGAGATGTCGGCGACGAAGTCTGCGGGCTGCCCGCGGTACGTACAAGAGTCGGGGGCGAAGTGGACGCCGGGCATCCGGATCCATTTCCTGACGCCAAGCAGGGTGGTCAGCGCCGCTTCGGTGGCGTCGAGGTCACGGCTGACCCACGCGATCTGGACAGGTGTCTGGGCGGGCATCGCCTAGAGAATATCGCCGCGGTGACGCGCTGGCTAGAACGTGTTCTAGTTTTGTTCCTCACCGAGGTAGGCCGCCAGACACCGGTCGGCCATCGCGCGCGCCGTCGATGCCTCCACGCCGAACGCGACGCTTGCGGCGTACCACTCTTCCGACGACAACGTCAGGAAGCGGCGTCCTTCGTCGGTCGCCAGCCACTGCTGGCCGACCGAAGGGTCGACGTCCGCGCCCGTCGCCGCGTGCAGGGCCAATCCGAGCAGCATGGAATCCCATCCCATACCGACCGCGCCGGGCCCGAACTGACGCCAGATCTCGTCGTCGGCGACCGGCATGATGTGTTCGAGGTTCAACCGGGCGCGGTCGGGGCCGTCGGCAGCGACGCTGACGTCGATCCAACTGATGTTGCCGCCGAACTCCCAGGTGGCCGTGAAGTTCTTCGGCGGGTCGCACGTCAGGATCGTCCCTCCCGCGTGGCCCTCGAGTTGATAGCTGCCGCCGACCGTGAGGTCGCCGCTGATCGGCAGAAACCACCTCGGAATGCGCTCGATGTTGGTGACCGCATCCCACAGGTCCTCGGGGTCGGTGTCGTAGGCCTGGCTGACGGTGACGACGTGTGCCTGCCCGGCGTCGATCGCGCGACTGCCGAGGTTTCTCCTCACCGCGGTGATCTGATGGTCGACGTCGATCTCGATCATGTGGCCTTCCTTCGTCGTTTGCCTCTGGCGATCTCCGTGCTCAGCGCGTTCAGATGCGGCGTCCAGAACCGGCGGAAGCCGTCGAGCCAGTCGTCGACATCGCGCAACCCCCTGCCGTCCACCGCGTACAGCCGCCGCTGCCCATCTGGCCGCACCGACGCAAAACCGTTGTCGCGGAGCACTTTCAGATGCTGCGACACCGCAGGTTGGCTGATCGCGAACTCGTTCTGGATGGTGGCGCCGATCTCGCCCGCGGACATCTCACCCTCGGCGAGCAGTTCCAGTATCCGCCTGCGAACCGGGTCCCCGAGGACGTCGAACGCGTGCACCACCCCAATCTAAAAGCCGCCACTTATATAAGTCAAGGCTGAATCATAGATCGGTCAGGGCGCCGACCAGCAGCCGTACCTGAGTGTCGAACACCGCTTCGGGATCGGTCAGCGTGTCAGCGCCGTACTGACCGAACACCTCGAGGCTGATCGCGCCGACCAGGCCGGCCCAGAGCAGGAAGCATTTCCCCACCGCCAAGTCGTCGCCGACGAAGTCGAACTCCTCTCGGAGCCGGTCGAAATCCGATGACAACGGTTGTGCGACAACGGTATTGGTCTGCGGAATGTCGCCGGCAGCGACCCCTTCGGCCACCGCTTCGAACAGCGCGCCGACCACCCGGGTGCCCGGTCCGACGGTGCGCTCGCGTGGTGCGTGGTAGCCGGGCACCGGGCTGCCGTACAGCAGCGCCCAGCGGGCCGGCTGATCCACCGCCCACGCCCTGGCCGCGCGCATCATGGCCATCAGCCGGTTACGCCATGAGTCACGGGAGGACGCTGCGGCCTCGTCGACCGCGTCGGCCAACTCCGAGTAGGCGTCGACGAGCAACAGCGTGAGCAGTTCGTCCCGGTTCGCCACATAGCGATACACCGCCGACGACACCATGCCCAGGTCGCGGGCGATGGCCCGCAACGACAACCCGGCCGCGCCCTCGGTCACCAGACGGCGCCTGCCCAGGTCGATGATCTGCGCTTCGATCCTCTCGCGTGACTCCTGCCGCTTACCCACGTGGTCAGTGTGACACAAAACGAGATCACTGCTCTTGAATTTCGGCCCACCACGTGCCAACCTGAATAGAGAGCACCGCTCTCACTTCGAAGGGATTTCAGATGACTGTTCGTTATGACGAACCGAACCTCGCCGCCCGCACCGGAAACGCGGTGATCCGCTGGTTGGCCGAGGCCGGCATCAGCATCGCGGGCACCCGCGCGCTGCGGGTCCGGGGCCGCAAGACGGGTAAGCGCCGCAGCGTGGTGATCAACCTGTTGACCGTCGACGGTCGCGACTTCGTGGTGTCCCCGCGCGGCAACACCCAATGGGCACGCAATGCGCGGGCCGCAGGCGAGGTGGAGATGGGTCCGCGGTGGCGTAGTCGCGAGGTGGCCATCGCGGAGGTCGCCGACGACGCCAAGCCGCCGCTGCTGAAGCGCTACCTCGACCGGTGGTACTGGGAGGTGAAAGGTCACATCGGCGGGCTGACCCCGCAGTCGTCCGACGACGAAATCCGCGCTGCCGCACCGGATATCCCGGTGTTCGAGCTGCTGCGTTAGGGCACCGGCGGTGCACTACCCGCGGCGGCGGAGATGACGTCTTCGCGCGCCTGCTGGCTGGCGTCCTGCCACGACACCGCGGCCGGGTACTGACCCCAGGTGCTGTTGAACATGCCGACGATCACCGCCCGGCCGTCAGGGGTGAGGTGGTACACCGGCCCGCCGGAGTCGCCCTTCTGGCTCACCACACCGTTGGCCATCGTGAACCAGCCGTTGTTCACCGCCTCGATGGTTCCGCAGCTCTCCCCCGTGACCACACCGAAATGGCAGACCGGCAGCCCCGGCACGGGCGCGACGCCCGGGTCGGAGACCAAGGCACGTCCGCCAGGAAGGATGTTGTTGACTGCGACGTCGGAGGTGAGGCTGATCGCTTCCCAGTCGGCGATTTGATGGTTGGTGTCGACAGTGGCGCCGTTCGGCGTGTTGTCGCGGAACCCCGCTTGGCTGCCGATCACGTTGCCGTCGCGGTCGGTCACTTGCCCGCTGCCCCTGCAGTGGCCCGCGGTGAACGCCACCCGCATCTGCGGATCGACGAATCCCAGCGTGCAGACGTTGGTGCCTTGGCGCACCTCCATACCGGGGAACACCAGCACACCGGGCGTCGCGTGCGCCGGTGCGACACCGAGACTGACCGTGAAGATCGCGGCCGCCGCGGTCAGCAATCGCGAACCTGGTAGGCGCACTGTCGCCTCCGATCTTCATGTGTCAAGGGTGTCAAGCGTACCGGTGAGCTGCGATAACGGCATCGCAATTGGTCATCGGAGTACGACGCTGCGACGTTACACAATTGATATCCGTAAAACGGTGATGGCCCGGACCTTTCGGTCCGGGCCATCACCGCGACCTGGCTAAGGGATGGTCAGCACCTGACCCGGATGGATCAGGTCCGGGTTCGATACGCCACTTGCGTCGGCGATCACCTGATACTTGCTGCCGTCGCCGTAGAAGCGCTCGGAGATGGCCCACAGCGTGTCGCCGGAGACCACGGTGTGTGCCGGGGCGGGTTCCTCGACAGCGGCAGGAGCGACCTCCGGCTCCGGGGCCTCAGCGGCAGGCGGGGGCGGCGGAGGCGGCGCAGCCGCCGGTTCTTCGTCGGTCTGGGTATTCGACGCCCAGGCCGGGCCGTCGAATCCGTACAGCACCAGGTTGCGGTCGTCCTGCAACAGCAGACGAACGTCCTTGGCGCCCTTGGTATCCGTGTGCCAGATCGGTTTGTCCGAGGTGTACAGGACGCAGTTGCCGTCCTTTTGCACTTCCAGGCGCTGGGCGTCCTGCCCATTGGTGCCCGTCGCCCACACCGCCTGGCCGCGCGCGGCCAGCACCAGGTTTCCGTCGTCCTGCAGCGTCAAGGTGTACGCCCCGTTGCTCGACGTCAACGATTGCCCGCGTTCGAGTTTCTCGCCGTTCATCAGCCTGTCAGTCATGCGGCTGAGCTTACGGATCACGGCTGTCGCCGTGGGGAATTCGAGTCAGGAATCGAACCCGAGACCCAACGCATCCAGGGTGCGCAGCAGGAGGTTCCGTCGGCCCGCCGAGTGGTCGGCCCGATCCAGCGACCAGCGTGTCGCCTGGATTCCGATGCTGGCCAGGGGTTCCGGCGGAAACGGCAAAGGCCGCTTGCGCACCATCTCCAATTCGGTGCGCTTCGTCGGGGCGCCGTCGAGGAGATCAAGACACACATCGGCGGCGAACCGTGCCGCGCCGACGCCGAGGCCGGTGAACCCGTTGACGTAGGCCACCCGGCCGTCGCGCGCCAGCCCCCAGTGCGCGCAGAACCGGGTGTTGGTGTCGATCGCGCCCGCCCACCGGTGGGTGAACCGGACATCCGCTAGCGCGGGAAAGGTGATGAAGAAGTGCGCGGCGAGGCGTCGATACGTGTCGGTCCGATCCTCGTAGCGATCGTCGGCCTTGCGGCCGAAATGGTAGACGGCGTCGTAGCCGCCCCACACGATCCGGTTGTCCATGGTCAGCCGGTAGTAGTGAAATTGGTTGGCGGAGTCGCCGATTCCCTGCCTGCGCCGCCAGCCGATGCGGTCCAGCTGCGCGTCGCTGAGTGGTTCGGTGGCCAGCACGTAGTCGTAGACGGGCACCGTGCGCAGCCGGTTGCGGCGCAGCAGGCTGGGAAAGACATTGGTGGCCAGTACCGCGTTGCGGCAGGTGATGGTGGCGTCGCCGGCCTGAATGTGCAGCGCGACGCCCGCCGAATCCAGATGCGTCGCGTTGGTGTGCTCGTAGACGACCACCCCCGCGTCCGCGCATGCGCGGGCGAGTTCGAACGCGAGTTTGGCCGGGTGCACGATCGCACAGCTGTCCGGGTCGTACAGCCCGGCCAGGTACGTCGGGGAATGCACCTCGTCGCGGACCTCACGCAAATCGAGGAACTGCCCCCCACCCGCGGCGGCCGCGTCGGTGAGCCAGTCCACCTGGTGCGGTTCCGTTGCCACCGTCAGCATGCCGGTGCGTTGCCACTCGGCGTCCAGTCCGAGCGACTCGATATCGGCCTGCATGCCGTCGAGGTTCTCCCGGCCCATCGCCTCCAGCGTGTCAATCTCGTTGGGCCAGCGTGTCTTTCCGTTCTCCAGGCCGTGAGTCAGGCTGGCGTCGACGAAGCCGCCGTTGCGACCGGACGCCGCCCACCCGATCCGATTTGCCTCGATCAGCACGATTCGACGGTCCGGATACCGCTGCGCGGCATGCAATGCGGTCCACAGTCCGGCGTAACCGCCGCCGACCACGAGCAGGTCGCAGATCACCGACCCGGTGGCCCGCGGGTACTGAGGTCGCGGAATGTCAAGCCACATCGAACCGAACGAGGTTGCCGCAAGGGCATGTTCGACCAGTCCCGCATCGACCGGGGCATCAAAGACCGTCTCCACATCGCGGAGACTACGGGCTCCGTGCGGATCGTGGTGGAGATCCGCCGGTGAACCGGGCCGCCACCGGCCCGACCATGGCCAGAATGAACACGTACGGCGTCGCCACCGCTTCGACCGCCTCGTACGTGGTGCCCACCAGGCCGATGATGACCAACGAGAATTCGCCGCGGGCGATCAGCGCTGTGCCCGCGCGCAACTGGCCCGGCCTGCCCACACCGTCGCGACGGGCGGCGAACTGACCCGTCAACACCTTGGTGCCCGCCGTGACGATCGCCAGCACGATGGCGGCGGGCAGCATCGGCAGCAGTCGTGCCGGATCGACCGAAATGCCGATCGACAGGAAGAAGACCGCCGCGAACAGGTCGCGCAGCGGGCTGAGCACCCTACGCGCCCGATGCGCCGATTCGCCGGTCAGCGTCAGGCCGACGAGAAACGCCCCGACCGCCGCGGAGGCGTGCACGAATTCGGCCAGCGCCGCGACGATCAACGTCAGACCGAGGATGCGCAGCAGCAACTGCTCGTTGTCCGGATGCGCCACGATCCGGCCCACGTGATGGCCCCAGCGATACGACGCCACGAAGGCCACGGCCAGCACCGCGACGGCGATCGCCATCCCGAACAGGGCCTCCAGCCACGTGCCGCCCGCGGCCAACACCGCCAGCAGCGGCAGATAGGCGGCCATCGCGAAGTCCTCGAGCACCAGCACCGACAACACTGCCGGGGTCTCCCTGTTGCCCAGCCGGCGCAGGTCGGACAGCAGCCGCGCGATCACTCCTGACGACGAGATGTAGGTGACACCCGCCAGCGCCAGGATGCCTACCCCGCCCAGGCCCAGCAACCAGCCCGCGATCGCGCCCGGCGCCGCGTTGAGCACGACGTCCACCCACGCCGACGACATGTGACGGCGCAGACTGCTGGCGAACTCCCCGATCGTGAACTCCAGACCGAGGGTGAGCAGCAGCAGGACGACCCCGATGGTTGCCCCGGTGTTGACGAATCCGGTGGCCGCCGGGATGGGCGCGATGCCGCCCTCCCCGAGCGCGAGGCCGGCCGCCAGATACAGCGGAATGGGCGATAAGGCGTATCGGCGAGCGACGGAGCCCAGGATGGTGAGCGCGGTGAGGATGACGCCGAGCTCGAGCAGCAGCGTCGCCGATACCTCCATCGCTTAGCCCGAAACGACGATCTCTGCGACTCCGCGGATGCCGTCTTCGGTGCCGATCACCACCAAAACGTCGTTGGCCCGCAGGATTTCGGCGGGGCCTGGCGAAGCGAGGATCTCCTCGTCGCGCACGATCGCGACGATCGATGCGCCGGTGCGGGTGCGCGCCCTGGTGTCGCCGAGGGGCCGGTCCACGAATGGGCTGCCCGGCCGGATCGTCACCTGTCCGGCGTTGAGGCCGGGCACCTCCCGGGTCAGGTCGGCGAAGCGTTCGGCGATGCGCGGGGCACCGAGGATCTGCGCCAGCGCCTCGGCCTCTTCGTCGGTGAGCCGAAAAACTTCGTGCGCCTGGTCCGGATCGTCTTTCGGGTAGACGACGACCTCGAAGTCGCCGGTGCGGCGGGCTACCACGCCGAGGCGGTCGCCATCGCGATTCTCGAACTCGTATCGCAGGCCGACGCCGGGCAGCAGAACCTCTCTGACATCCATGAGTTCATGATTCCCCGTTGCGTGCGCCTTTAGGTGCGGACTTTGGCCGATTCGTCGGCAGCGGCGTCGGCGCGGGCAGGCTGCCATCCCGGCGGCCCGAAGATGTAGCCGAGTCGGTCGCGCCACCGTGCGGCGCCGTGCACGTCACGGGCGATGGCCACGTACTCGAACGTCTGCAGTTTCCAGATGTTGAAGGTGTTCACCTGTTTGGTCAGGCCGTAGTGCGGTCTGCTGGTCTCGGCTTGGAAGCTGCCGAACAGCCGGTCGAACAGGATCAGGATGCCGCCGTAGTTGCGGTCGAGGTACTGCTGATCCATGCCGTGGTGCACCCTGTGGTGCGACGGCGTGTTGAAAACGAATTCGATTGGCCGCCAGAGCTTGCCGATGCGTTCGGTGTGGATCCAGAACTGGTAGATCAAGTTGATCGAGAAGGACAGGAACACCAGCCACGGCGGAACGCCGAAGAGCGGCAACAACGCTCGCAGGAACACGTCGCCGCTGATGTTCCACTTCTGCCGCAACGCGGTGGCGAAGTTGAAGTACTGGCTGGAATGGTGCGCCTGGTGGGTGGCCCAGAAGATGCGGACCCGGTGCGCCATCCGGTGATACCAGTAGTAGAGGAAGTCGACCCCGACGATGGCGATCACCCAGGTGTACCACTGGGTCGCCGGGAGGTGCCAGGGCGCAACGTAGGCGTAGAGCGCCGCGTAGCCCAGCAGCGCGATCGCGTTGAGCACTCCGCTGGTCGCGACCGAAACCAGCCCCATCCAGATGCTGGCGAACGCGTCCGGTCGGTAATACGCACCCGACGGTGCACGCTCCCCCTCGCTGTGCGCGAGCTTGCCCGCCGCGGTCCACTCGATGATCAGCATCAGCAGGAAGAACGGCACCGCGTACATCACGGGGTCGTGCATCAGCGGCGGCAGCACATCCGAGAATGCGTTTGCCAAGTCCACGGCGACACCTCCGCGACGAGTTTAACTGGCGCGCCGCTAGCGGAAGCTGAGCACCTCGCTGCCCCACGCCGACCGGATGTGCAGGTCGATGTCGTTGACGACGGAGTCCTGCCGGTCGATCAGCAGGCAGGCGCGGTCGGCCTCGGCGTACGGCAGCCATTCCGGTTCGCCGTCACCCCCGATGGGCTTGCCGTGCGTCGCGAAGTTGCACCAGCGCGCCCGGATGCGGGCCGACACCGACTTGCCCGTCTTCATGCCGCCGAGTCGGAAGGTCGGATCCTTCGGGCCCGCGACCAGGTTGCCCCACACGAACGGCAATTCGGTGGCGTGCGCCCCTGACAGCCGCAGCAACCGCAACATCGGTGTGGCCCAATCGAATCGGTACAGATAGACCGGCGCCACGGCGCTGTGCCCTTCGGCCAGCCAGACCGTCGGCATCCGGAACCCGATGTCGCGCGCCACGCCCATGCCGCGGGCTTTACCTTTCAAGCCCGGATACGCCGCCTCGATCTGCTCGGCGGTGGGCAGCACCAGATTCGGCTGTTCCGAGGCGATCTGCGCGAACATCGCGTTGATGGCCTCCGGGGTGATCGGCATCAGCGGGGACTTCATCCATCGGAACAGCGCCGCCTCGTGTTTGTTGGTGCCGATGATCAGCGGGACCGGATGTGACCGGCCCTGGCGGGCCAGCTTCACGGGATGGTCGGGCACCAGGTCGCCGTCGACGATCGGCGCGAAGGCCAGCGTGCCGGGACTCTGCACCGGCACGTCGTTGAACAGCGTGCGAGACGCGGCCACCAGTGCTTCGTTCGGCGCGTCGGTGAGCCGGTCGATCTCGTTGGGCTGCAAGCCAAGTGCCGCGACGAACTGCTCGGCGACCCGGCGGGCCCGACTCGGGTCGTACAGCGATGTCGCCGGTGAACTCTGTGCGATCGCACCGGCGAAAAGACCCTCTGCGGCCGGGCTGGTCAGCAGCGTGGTGATGATTCCCGCGCCCGCCGATTCACCGAACACCGTGACGCGGTCGGGGTCGCCGCCGAACCCGGCGATGTTGTCGCGCACCCAGTGCAGCGCCGCCAGCACGTCGCGCAGGCCGATGTTGCTCTCGAATTGGCGGCGCGGCGTGCTGAACGAGGACAGGTCCAGAAACCCGAATGCGCCGAGGCGGTAGTTCACCGTGACGACGACGACGTCGCCGCCCGCGGCAAGAACGCCGCCGTTGTACAGCGGCTGGTTGGCAGAACCGAGGACATAGGCGCCGCCGTGGATCCACACCAGCACCTGCTTGCGGTCGCTGCCTGCGGTCGTCGACGGCGCCCAGATGTTCAGCGTCAGACAGTCGTCACCCCGGGGGGCGCCGAGATCGATCGGGATCCTCGGATCGACCGGCTGCGGGCAGACGGGACCGAGGACGCCGCCGTCGGCCACCTCTGTCCACGGCTTCGGCGGTTGCGGCGCCCGCCACCGCAGATCACCGACCGGCGGGGCGCCGTAGCGAACCCCTTTCCACGACGTGACGACGCCGTCGTGCACGCCACGGACAGGGCCGTATGCGGTTTCGACAACGCTGTTCATACCCCGAGGCTACCCATCGGTAGCACAGCTAACCGGGTAATTCCCGTCACGTGTCAGGGCGTGCAGACGCTGAGCTAGGTTGGCGTGGTGCAAAAGTGGGTGCTGCTGATCGCGGCGATTGCGGTCGAGGTCGCGGCCACCCTGGCTTTGCGGGCGTCTCAAGATCATTCGGCGTGGTTGGTTCTGGTCGGTGCCGGATACATCGGCTCCTTCATCCTGCTGACGGCGGTGCTGCGCGCGGGCATGCCGGTCGGAGTCGCGTACGGCATCTGGGGCGCGTGCGGCACCGCCGCCACGGCGGTGCTCGCGGCGGCGATCTTCGGGGACCCGTTCACCTGGCCGATCGCGGCGGGCATCGTGCTGATCATCGGCGGCGTGCTGTTGGTCGAGTTCGGTTCGCGTCCTGCGGACCAGTCGTGATGTGGTGGACGCTCGGCGCCGCGATCCTGGTCGAGGTGTTCGCCACGCTGTCGCTGCGCGCCTCCGACGGCTTCCGCAAGAAGGCGTGGATCGTGCCCGTCACGGTCGGGTACCTCGCTTCGTTCTATCTGCTGTGGTTGACGCTGTCGCTGGGCATGCCCGTCGGGATCGCGTACGGCGTGTGGACCGCATGCGGGGTGGCTCTGGTCGCGGTGATCGCCCGCTACCTGTTCGGCGAACCGCTCACCTGGGTGATGGTGGCGGGCATTGCGCTGATCGTGGCGGGGGTGCTCACGATCGAGATGGCAGGCGCCGTGCATTGAGCGCGCCTGCCAGCGCCACCACGGTGATGCCCGCGATCGGTACGGAAAGCAGGCCGACGCGCAGGCTGGTGGCGTCGGCGACCACGCCGACGAGCAACGGCGCACCGAAGAAGCCGATCCGCATCAGCCACGTCACCACGGTCAACCCGCTACCGGGACGCATGCCCGGCAGTTGGTCGGCGCCGTGCATGGCGGCCGGTATCAGTGTCGCGACACCGAAGCCCGCGGCGGCGAAGCCCGCGATGGTCCCTGGCACGGTGGGAAACGCGAGCGCGGCGCCCATCCCGACGGCGGCGATCAACCCGCCCGCCCGCACCACGAGACGCTCGCCGTAGCGGTCCACCAGTCGGTCGCCGATCAGCCTGCCGAGGAACATGAACCCGACCAGCGCGATGTAACCGAATACCGCAACGGCTCCCGGTGCGCCCAGACTATCGCGCAAATACAGTGTGGCCCAACTGCTTCCGGCGTCCTCGACCGTCGCGCCCGCGATGGCGATCAGCACCAGGGCGAGCAGCGTCGCGTACACCGCCAAGCCGGCGTTCCCGCCTGCCGAGTGTGCGGCCGGATGGTCGTCGTGGTCCGCGCCCCGCAACAGGTACGGATACGCGATCAGGACCACCACGCTGAACACCACTGCCGCGATCAACAGATGCGTCGACCTCGGCATGTGGATAGCGATTGCGCCCGCGCCCATCAGGCCACCGAGAATGGCGCCGACCGCCCACACGGCGTGAAAAGAGTTGATGATCGAGCGGCCGTAATTGCGCTGCACCCGAAGTCCGTGCGCGTTCTGCGCGACGTCGGTGATCGAGTCCGACGCCCCCGCGACGAACAACGCGGCGGCGAACACCAGCGGTGAGTTGGCCAGGCCGGCAACGACGACGAACGTCGCGAGAATCACCGTGGAGATCACCGCGACCCGTGAAGAGTGGAACCGGCGAATCAGCGCACCTGCCGCCAACCCCGCCACCAGCGCGCCGCCGGAGAACGCGGCGATCGCGGCGCCGTAGACGGCGTTGGACAGGTGCAGGTCGGATTTGATCTCGGGATAGCGCGGCAGCAGATTGGCGAAGATTGCTCCGTTGGTCAGGAACAGGGCCGCAACCGCGACCCGGGCTCTGTGGTCCAGCGTCACTAAGTCGACATTACTTGGCCGCGTGGGTCAGTAGCGCGTCGCTGGTCTGGAACAGATCGAGCGCTTTGTCGCGGTCATACGACTCCTCCGACGACTTGATCGGCCGTCGTCCCTCGAAGTACTGGCCGCTGACGCCGTCGAAGCGGGCGTCGTTGACGAGGGCCGCCAGGCGGCGCCCCGAGGCTCGCGTGCTGTTCACGTTCGGCAACACCCGCAGGGCGGGGAACAGATAGCGCCACGCGAACCGCCCCAGCGGCGAGTAGTCGCGCGCCAGACCGGAGCCCGGCATCAGGCCGGGGTCGAACGCGTTCACCGTCACGCCATCGCCGAGCCTGCGGTCGAGTTCGTAGGTGAACAGCACGTTGCACAGCTTCGACGTGGTGTAGCGGCGACGGCCGTCGGCGGGCTCCGATCCGTCGGGGTGTGCGAGCTCGGCCGCGGAGGTGTACCGGGGATCGGGCATGCCGGTGAATTTGGCCGGATCGTGAGTTCCGCTGCTGACCACCAGGATTCGCGCGGGCGTCACCAGTTCGCCGAGCAGGCCCTGCACGAGGGCGAAATGCCCGAGATGGTTTACGCCGAACGTCATCTCGACGCCGTCTTGCGTGTACTCCGTGCCCGACACCACCTGGACACCGGCGTTGCACACGATGGCGTGCAGCGGCGGCAGACCCGCCGCGCGAAACGCCTCGGTGAACGCACGCACCGATGCCAACGACGCGAGGTCCATGGGCATCACCGTGCAGCGAGCCGGGTCCCCCAATTCGTCGACGGCGGCGTTGCCCCTGCCGATGTCGCGGACCGCTAGCACGACGTGCCACGACGGGTCACTGCGCAGCAGTGCGCGCGCGCATTGCAGGCCGAGCCCCGAGCTGGCGCCGGTGATGATCACTGCCTTCGTATTCATTTCTCCTCCAACAGAATCGGAACGAGTGCCGTCACGGCCTGGACCAGCCGGCGGTACATCTTGGCGACGTCGGTGCCGTCGGGTTCGAGGTGCTCGGCGAAGTAGATGCCGTCTGAGAGCGCGACCGCGACGGTCGTCAGTTCGGCGACCACCCGGTCGGCTTTCGACCGCGGTACGTCCGCAGGGAGCAGTTGGGTGATCGCGTCGCGGAACTGGCCGATCGCGGTGTCGCGGACCTGACGGATCACCGCCGCGACGGCCGGATCATTGTCGCGCTCGAGGGACAGCATGTAGAAGAGCCGCAGGAAATCGGGGTGCTCGGTCTGCAGCGTGGACACCACGGCCAGCTGGGCCTCGACGTCCTCGGTCGTCGGGATGGCCGCGAAGAACCGGTCGGCGCCGCGTTGCATCACCGCGGCGAGCACGCCCTGTTTCGAGCCGAAATGCCAGTAGATCGAGCTCGGCGGCAGGCCACACGCCTTGCGGATGTCGTTGATAGACGTTGCGGCATACCCGCGGGTGGCCATCAACCGCTCGGTGGCATCGAGGATCAGCTCGCGGGACTGCTGGCCCTGGAGCTGCTTTTTCGTCTGTCGAACATCTGTAGGGATCATTACAGACAGACAGTAGCAGAGAATTTCGCGCCTGTCTGGTGGGAGGCTTTACCGATGACGACCAGCGCCGAACTCGTCGGCCTGTTCCCGCCAGGAACCGTCGTGGCTGACGACGGCACCCTCACCGTCGGAGGCTGTCGACTCGACGAAGTCGCCGAGCAGTTCGGCACGCCGGCCATCGTCGTTTCGGAGGACGCACTACGGCAGCGGGCCCGCAACTACCTGGCAGCGTTCCGTGACCGGTGGTCGCGCTCGGATGTGGCTTTTGCGTCAAAGTCGTTCCCCTGCACCGCTGTTCAGCGAGTGATGGTCGAAGAGGGGCTACATCTCGACGTGGCGGGCGGCGGCGAGATCCTGACCGCCCTCAAGGCGGGCGCCGATCCGGGCAGGCTGGTGCTGCACGGCAACGCCAAGACCGACGAGGAATTGACATTGGCGGTCGAACACGGCGTCGGCCTGGTCGTGGTCGACAACTTCGACGACATCGACAGGCTCGAGCGCATCGTGGCAGTCGGCCGTCGTCAACCGTGCCTGGTGCGGGTCATCCCCGGTGTCGAGGCCGCCACCCACGCCTCGCAGGCGACAGGACACGCCGGCTCGAAGTTCGGCTTGCTGCCCGCCGACGCGCGCGAGGCGATCATGCGGATCGAACGAAGCGCCAAGTTGCGCCTCGACGGCGTGCACACCCATGTCGGCTCGCAACTGCTCGACGTCGACCAACTCGCCCAGGCGGTCGAGCCGATCGCGGCGCTGGGCACCTTTGACGTCTACGACCTCGGCGGCGGACTCGGGGTCCGGTACACCTACGACGAGCACCCACCAACCCTCGACGACTACGCCGACGCGATGGTCGGCCAGGCCAGGGCCCTGCTTCCGGCAGGCGCGCGCATCATCGTCGAGCCCGGTCGCAGCATGGTCGCCACCACCGCGTGCACGGTCTACCGGATCACCACGATCAAGCGTGGCGTCGTCACCCACGTGGCGGTGGACGGCGGAATGGGCGACAACCTCGAAGTGTCGCTGACCGGTCAGCGCTTCGAGGCGACGATCGTCAACAGGGTCGGCGGCGGCGAGGTGGTCAGCGTGGTCGGGCGGCACTGCGAATCCGGCGATCAGCTCGTCGACGGCGTTGCGCTGCGCGAGCCTGCCGTCGGTGACCTGCTTGCCGTACCGGTCACCGGCGCGTACTGCTACACGATGTCGAATCAGTACAACGGCGCGCGCCGCGTCCCGGTTATCTTCGCGCACAACGGGTATGCCCGGCTCGTGGTGCGACGGGATACCTGGGACGATCTGTTGATGCGCGATGTCGACTGACACCGGGCAGGATGTAGGCATGTCGGAGCCGCCCGCATCGCTGGTCGAACTGGCGCACCGCTACGGCGTGTCCACCGAGTACCAGGACTGGACCGGCACGCGGTCGGTCGTTGCCGACTCGACATTGATCGCGGTGCTCGACGCCCTCGGCGTGCCCGCCGCGACCGAAGACGAGCGCGCTGCCGCACTGACTGCCCACGACCGCGACTACTGGGCGCAGCCGTTACCGCCGACGATCATCGGCCGCTCAGGGGTGGCGTCGCCGTTCTGGGTGCACGTCACCCACGGTGACCCGGCCCTGCCGTGGCTGCGACTCGAGGACGGCAGTGTGCGAACGGGGTTGCGTCAACTCGAAAACAACAGGGCTCCTTATGATCTCGATGGCAGGCTGGTCGGTGAGGCCACCTTCGAGCTGCCCGCCGACCTGCCGCTCGGCTATCACCAACTGCACCTGCAGATCGGCGCGTCCGACGTCAGCACCCTGGTCATCGTCTCCCCCGCCGCACTGGAACTACCCGCCAGACTCGGTCCGAGCCGGGCGTGGGGGCTGGCCACCCAGCTCTACAGCGTGCGCTCGCAAAGGTCTTGGGGCATAGGCGATTTGACCGACTTGACCGACCTCGCGGTGTGGTCGGCGTCGCGGCACGGTGCAGGCTTCGTTCTGGTCAATCCGCTGCATGCCGCGGCACCCACCCCGCCGATGGAGCCGTCGCCGTACCTGCCGACGTCGCGCCGGTTCGTCAACCCGCTGTATCTGCGGGTGGAGGCCATCGACGAATTCGCCTATGTGCGACAGCGCGGCAGCGCCCGCAGGGCGCGCGCCGAGGCGCAGGCCCTGGCCAAGAAATCCAACCGCATCGACCGCGACGCCGCGTGGAAGGCCAAGCGCTCCGCGCTGGAAAGCGTGTACCGAGTCGAACGGTCGGCGGGACGCGAACTGGCGTACGCCGCGTACCGCGAACGTGAAGGCGGCAGCCTCGACGACTTCGCGACGTGGTGTGCGCTGGCCGAGAAGTACGGCAACGACTGGCATCAGTGGCCGGAACAACTCCAGCATCCGGCCGCACCGGCCGTGGCCGACTTCGTCGCCAACCACGCCGAGGCTGTCGACTTCCATCGATGGCTGCAGTGGCAACTCGACGACCAACTGACCGCCGCGCAGGCCACCGCCGTCCAGGCCGGGATGGAACTGGGCATCATGCACGATCTCGCCGTCGGGGTGGACCCCAACGGCGCCGATGCGTGGGCCCTGCAGGATGTGCTCGCGCTCGGGGTCACGGCCGGTGCGCCGCCGGATGAGTTCAACCAACTCGGCCAGGACTGGTCGCAGCCGCCGTGGCGGCCCGACCAGCTGGTGAAACAGTCCTACGAACCGTTCCGTGCCCTGGTCAATGCCGTGCTGAGGCACGCGGGTGGCGTGCGCATCGACCACATCATCGGGCTGTTCCGGTTGTGGTGGATCCCGAAAGGCGCCCCGCCGACCGAGGGCACCTATGTGCGCTACGACCACGAGGCGATGATCGGCATCGTCGCGCTCGAGGCGCACCGCGCCGGTGCGGTGGTGGTCGGCGAGGATCTCGGCACGGTGGAGCCGTGGGTGCGCGACTACCTGCGTGAACGCGGCCTGTTCGGCACCTCGATCCTGTGGTTCGAAGCCGACCGCGACGGGGACGGCGGACCACTGCCCGCGGAGAGGTGGCGCGAGTACTGCCTGTCGGCGGTGACGACGCACGATCTGCCGCCGACCGCCGGCTACCTGGCCGGTGAGCACGTGCGGCTACGCGAAGAGCTCGGCCTGCTGACCCGTCCGGCCAGCGAGGAGCTGGCCGCAGACCGCGCTCACCAGGCCGCGTGGCTGGCTGAGCTGCGCCGCGTCGGGTTGCTCGGCGAGACCAGCGACACCGACGAGGTGGTCTTGGCGCTGTACCGGTATCTGGGTCGGACGCCGTCCAAGCTGCTGGCGTTGTCGCTCGCAGACGCCGTCGGGGACCTGCGCACCCAGAATCAGCCGGGCACCACGGACGAATATCCGAACTGGCGGGTCCCGCTGGCCGGGCCCGACGGCCGCAAACTCCTCCTCGAAGACGTGTTCGCCGACGCCAGGGCGGCCACGCTCGGGGATGCGATGAAGCAGATCGTGCACCCGCCGGTGTAACGCTCGGCCGCTTGCCAGCGGTTTCACAATTGTCACCGCTGCGATATGTTCGCACGGCACCGACATAGGGAGAGATCACGTGAAGAAGATCGTTGCGCTCAGCGGTGGCCTCGTCGCCGCCGGCTCGGTGGCACTGATCGGCGCCGGTGTCGCGCTCTCGCAACCGGGACCGGACATGAGTTCGTTCAACGTGGTGGGCGAGCCGTACAACAAGGCATTGCAGATCCTGAAGAGTCAGGGTGTGAAGGCGTACTTCGGCGGGTCGTTCGGCAGTGTGCTGCCGCAGGCGCAATGCCTGGTCGACCAGCAGAAGATCACGGGCGGCGGCCGGATGCTGCTGATGCTGGACTGCAGCCAGAAGGCCGCCGACGAACTCGCGTCGATGGGGCCATCGGGTGGCCCGACCGTCGGCGCCAACGGTGTCACCACCGTCACCCCGACCCCCGTGGTGCCGATTCAGGGCGCGCCCGGCGCCGGGACACCGCCGCCAGGCTAGGTCTCCACCATCTGCTTCAGGTTCTTCAACGTCGCCGACATGTTGCGGCCGACCTGCCGCGCGGCGACCCGGTCGGCGATCAGGCCGAGCAGGTTGCCTGCCGACTCGTAGGCCAACCGGAAGATCACCTTGGTGCGGCCGTCGCCGTTGTCGCGGATGCGGAACCGGCCGCGCAGCGACACACCTGACACGCCGATCCACGCCAGATCGTGGGACGGGTCGAACTCGGACACCTCGACCACCCCACCGATCGGCACCGAGCCGATCTTCCAGTGCACGGTGTAGCGGGCGCCCTTCCTTGCAGGCTCCTCGGTCACCTGTTCCCAGCGCTCGAGGCTGGCCATGAACCGCGGATAGCAGTCGGGATCGCTGACCACCTTCCACACGGTGTCGGGGTCGGCGTCGATGACGCAGCGCCTCTGGACTCGCATCAGCCGATCACCGGGAATCGCCGCTGCGCTGCCAACCTGTCCACACCGGCCTGCAGACTCTCCAACACCTGCTTGTCCACCATCTCGTCGTCACCATCGACCTCGATGGGCTCCTGCACCTCGATCGCGATCTTCGTCGGCAGCGGAAGCCGCGGCACCATATCGCTGACGGTCAGCCCCCACGGCGGCGCCAGCAGGATCGGCACGCTCTTGAGTCGCGCCAGTTTGTCGACCATCAGCAGCTTGGCGAGCCACTGCCCGCGGTCGAGGAACAACGCCGCTTCCTGGCCGCCGACCGAGGCGACCGGCACGATCGGCACCCCGGCCTCCCTCGCGAGTTTCACGTAGCCTTTACGACCGCCGAAGTCCACCTGGTGGCGTTCCCACGACGGCCGGAACACCTCGTAGTCACCGCCCGGATACACCAACAGCGCGGCGCCGGACTCCAGTGCCATTCGGGCGTTTTCGTGGTTGGCGGCCACCGTGCCGAACTTGCGCAGTGAGCCGAGTCCCGGCATCGACACCACCAGATTGTGTGCGAGTTGATAGAACGGTCGCTCGACCCCGAAGTACGAGCAGAACGCCAGCGTGAACACGAAGGTGTCGGGCGGCAGGTTGCCCCCGCTGTGATTGCCGACCAGCAACACCGGTCCCTCGCGCGGAATGCGGTCCAAGCCGCGGACGTCGGCGCGGAAATACAGCGACGCCAGCAGCCAGAGGCCTGGCAACTGCTCCCTGATGTAGTCCGCGTCGCGCTGGTCCAGGTCCGCCTTCGGCACGCGGGACGAGACCTGTCCCTTGGCCCATTCGAGAACGTCGGTCAACCCCGCCATGTGCAGACCTATACCCATTCGGGCGGATCGCCACGCTACCTGCTACCCGCGTTCCCACATACTTCGCTAGACTCCCCGGCATGCTGCGACCGCATCGTTTCGCCGAGGAAATCGATCCGGGCCCGGTTCAGATCCAGGCGCGCAAGGTGGTTTTCGACCTCAGTGGGATCCCGCTCGAATGGATCCCCGGCCACCCCGTCGCGTCCACCATGATCAACCTGTTCAACGTCGTGCTTCCGCCTGCCGAACACTGGTTTGTCAAGACGTTCAACGAGGCGCTGCCGTTGGTGCAGGACCCCCGCCTCGCCGACGACATGCGTGGGTTCATCGGTCAGGAGGCCATGCACGCGGCCGCTCACGACGACGTCATCGAACAGTTCCTCGTCGGCAACGGCGTCGACCCGGCGCCGATCCTCGCGCTCGTCGACTACATGTTCGAAAAGACCTTGGCACCAACGACTTCCACCGACCCCACGCAGCGGCTCAACAACCTGTGTGAACGGCTGTGGCTGATCGCGGCGATCGAACACTACACCGCGGTGCTCGGCGACTTCGCGCTCAACTCCACATGGGACGAGCACAGCGCGCATCCCACGATGGTCGATCTGTTCCGTTGGCACGGCAGCGAAGAGGTCGAGCACCGGAACGTGGCGCACGACGTCGCGGTGTACTTCCACAACAGCTATCCCGACCGGATCAGGGCCATGGGCGTCGCGGCGACGGCGATGTTCGCGTTCTTCCAACGCGGCACGTGGTATCTGCTGAAGTCCGATCCGGATCTCGACATCGGATGGTGGCAGATGCAGCGACTGCGCATGCGCGACTCGAAACTCGGGCTGCTGCCCCACTTCCGGACGCTGTTCGGCGCCAACACCCTGACCTATTTCCGGCCCGGATACTCGCCAGAGCAGATGGGCTCCACCGCCCAGGCCGTCGCGTATCTGGCCACCTCCCCCGCGGCCCGCGCCGCGCACCTTTGATGGGCCTGCGCGAGCGCTACCGGCAACTGCCGCCGAACCCGCTGAACCGCAAGCGCCGTTCCCTGATGATCGGCGCCGCCGACGTGGTGATCACCGGGATGGAGGCGCTCACCCGCGCCACCCGGCGGGTGACGCTTCCCGGTGCGACCGACCGCACCATCGGGCTGACGGTCGCCGACCGCCAGGTCGTCGCCCACGATCAGGACGTCGTCGCGTTGAGCCTCGTCGGTGCGGACCTGCCCCGCTGGCATCCCGGCTCGCACATCGACATTCACCTGCCGAGCGGGCTGGTGCGACAGTATTCGCTGTGCGGTGACCCCGAGCGCCGCGACGCCTACCGCATCGCCGTGCGCCGGATACCGGACGGCGGTGGCGGCTCGCTCGAAATGCATGAACTGGCCGTCGGCGCGACGGTCACGACGCACGGCCCGCGCAACGCGTTTCCGCTCACCGTGCCCGGCTTCGGGTCGCCTGCGCGCAGATTCCGTTTCATCGCAGGCGGTATCGGCATCACACCGATCCTGTCGATGCTCGGCCTGGCGCAGCGCCTCGGCGTCGACTGGTCCATGGTCTACACCGGTCGCAGCCGCGACAGTCTGCCCTTCGTCGACGAGATCGAACTGTTCGGCAGCCGGGTGGCGATCCGCACCGACGACGTCCACGGACTGCCCACCGCTGACGACCTTCTCGGCGACTGTCCGCAGGGCACCGCCGTCTATGCATGCGGGCCCGCGCCGATGCTCACCGCGATCCGCGCCGCCCTGGTCGGCCGTGACGACGTCGAGTTGCACTTCGAACGGTTCGCCGCGCCGCCCGTGGTCGACGGCAGGGAGTTCACCGTCTCGCTGACGTCGACCGGTGAGACGGTGCACGTCGGCGCCGACGAGACGCTGCTGTCGGCGCTGAACCGGGCGGAGGTGCACGCGCCGTACTCCTGCAGGCAGGGCTTCTGCGGCACCTGCCGGACAACTGCGCTGGACGGCGTCGTCGATCACCGCGACACGCTGCTCACCGATCCCGAGCGGGCCGCAGGCATGATGCTGATCTGCATCTCGCGGGCCGCCGAGGGGTCGCATCTGACCCTGGATTTGTAGTCGCCTCTGTAGTATTCGCCCATGCCGCTGGCCGAGGGTGCGACGTTCGCCGGCTACACCATCGTGCGGCGCAGCAACGGGCGTAGAGTCCCGTGAGCCTCGACACATCGGACCGGCTGGCGCTGACCGACCTGGTGCACCTGTACGCGTCCGCCGTGGACGACCGGCGGTTCGACGACGTGGTCGAGTTGTTCACCGCCACAGCGGAATTGCGGCTGCCCGATCCGCCGCGCTCGTTGGACCCGGTGCGACGCCAGCATGGTCACGACGGCGTACGCGCCGCGATGCGGGCGCTGGCCTCGGTCACCCGCACCGAACACGCGATCGTCGGCGAGGTCTACGCACCCGGTGACGACCCGAATTACGCGCTGGGCCGGATCACCTGCATCGCACACCACTGGACCGCCGACGCCGACCAGATCACCGACGTGGTGTGGCATCTGCGCTACGACGACGAATACATGCGCACCCGCGCCGGATGGCGCATCCACGGCCGCGCGCTGAGCATCAACGCGATCGAGACTCGTCCTGTTCGCCGTCTGCGAGGGCGGCCGTGAGCAGCTCGAGCAGCGGCCGCTGACCCTTCACCAGTTTGGTGGCCGCTTCCGCGACGGAAAACCAGCCCACCCGGTCGATTTCGGGGTATTGCCGAATCTTGCCGGAACCCTTCGGCCACTCGAGGTCGAAGGTGTTGCTGAACGTGCCCTCCAGGTCGAGGTCGCCGCGCACAGCGAACGCGGTGACCATTTTCCCGCTGGGCTGCTTGATCGGTGCGAACTCGATGCGGGGACCGTCGGGCGGCTTCTTGCCGAGTTCCTCTTCGAACTCGCGTTTGGCGACCGCCCACGGGTCCTCCCCCTCGACGTACTCCCCCTTCGGAATCGACCATGCGCCTTCGTCTCTGCGCGCCCAGAACGGACCGCCGGGATGGCCGATCAGCACCTCGACGCCGGCGTCGGTGATGCGGTACAGCAGGATTCCCGCACTCAGTTTCGGCATCAGAGCGCGGTGGGTTCGCTGAGCTTGACCAACGTCTTGCCGATGTTGGCGCCGGTGAACAACCCGTTCAGCGCGTCGACGCACGACTCGATGCCGTCGAAGATGGTCTGCCGGTGCACCAGTCGGCCCTCGGCCTCCCATTGGCGCAGCGCCGCGAACGCCTCGTCGAAGCGGCCCCACTGGTCGAGCGCGTTGAAGCCCTGCATCGTCGCCGTCTTCGACAACAGGTTGACGTAGTTGGCAGGACCGGGGTGTTCGCCGCTGAGGTAGCTGGAGATGACGCCACAGAGCACCACACGTGCCTTCGGCGCCAGCCTGCCGAGTACCGCGTCCAGAATCGGGCCGCCGACGTTGTCGAAGTACACGTTCACGCCCCTGGGGCAGTGCTCTTTGAGGGCGGCGCGAAGGTCGTCGGCTTTGTAGTCGATGCAGGCGTCGAAGCCGAAATCCTCGACCACCGCCTTGCACTTGTGCGGCCCGCCCGCGATGCCGACTACCCGCGCGTCCGCGATCTTGGCGATCTGCCCGGCCACCGACCCGGTGGCGCCGGCCGCGGCGGAGACCACGACGGTGTCGCCTGCCTGCGGCTTGCCGATGTCGGTCATGCCGAAGTACGCGGTCGCGCCCGTCGGTCCGTAGACCGACATGATCGCGAGTTGGTCCGTCTCACCGGGAATCGGCGTGGTGAAGATGTCGTTGCGGACGAGCACGTACTCCTGGAATCCCGTCAAGGTGGTGACGACGTCGCCGACGGAGTAGGCGTCACACCGGGTCGCCACCACCTCACCGATGCCCGCGGCCCTGATGACGTCGCCCAGTTGCAACGCGGGCAGGTAGCCCGGTTGACCGTCGAGCCAGGTGCGTGCCGCGGCGTCGATCCCGACATAGGTGGTGCGGACCAACGCTTCGCCGTCGCCGGGTTGGGGCGCGGGCCGGGTGACCAGTTCGGTGTCGTCGGGTGCCACCAGCCCGTTCGGGCGGCGGCGCAACAGGATCTGGCGGTTCGTCAGCTCAACCACATGGGCGAACCTACCGAAGGTCAGGCCCGCTTCTGCAGCGCTTCTTGGCCAAACTGTCCGACGGCCAGTGAACCGTCCGGCAGCACCAACTCACCCGACTCGACCCGGCTGCGCAGATAGGCGAACGTCTGCGCAGTCTGCGCGAACAGGTGCTCGCCGGCGCGCAGCGCGGGTCGATGCTTGCCGTCACGCGGGGCGAACTGCGGCAGGGGCTTCACCTCGGTGTGGTAGTCGACGTTGAAGAACAGCGGGAACGAGTAGCGTTCCTCCTTCACCTTGCGGACCCGGTGGGTGGTGGCCACGTAGGCGCCGTTGGTCCACAGTTCCAGCATGTCGCCGATGTTGACGACGAATGTGTCCGGCAGCGGCGGCACGTCGATCCAGTCGCCCGCCCCGTTGAGCACCTCGAGGCCGGGAGCGGTCGGTTTGAGAAGCGTGAAGCATTCGTAGTCGGTGTGTGCGCCGATACCCTCGGCGTCGACGGCGTCGGGGTTGTACGGGTAATGGATGAGCCGCAACTGGCTTGGCGTCTTGGTGGCGTGCTTCGAGAACGTATCGGGGTCTTCACCCAGCGCCACCGCGAACGCCGACAGCAGCCGGTGGCCGACGTCGAGCACCGCCTGGTAATACGCGGTCACCGCGTCGGCGAAACCAGGCAGATGCGGCCAGGTGTTCGGGCCGAGCATCGGATTGCCGGCAAGGTAGTCGGGGTCGTCCTCGGGCAGGTCCAGTGCCGTGTCGTAGGCCTCTTTCATCTCGGGAACGCCGGTGCCAAGTCCCTCTTCCCCACGGGGCACGTAGCCGCGGTGGCATCTGGACAGGCCAATGTAGTAGCGCATCTTCTCCTCGAGCGGAAGCGCGAAGAACTGCTTGGTGGCGGTCAGCATGCGCTGGAACACCGCGTCGTCGACGCCGGCGCCGCTGATGTAGAGGAACCCCACTTCGGCCGCCGCCTTACCCAATTCGGCGGCCACCCGTTGTTGCTCGGCTCGGTCCTGCGAGCGCAGGCCGCTGATGTCGATCACTGGCACTGATGTGAATGACGTTGCGCCACTCATAGCTTCACATCTCCTTCGCTGTTCTCGATGTGCCGCCGGACACCGTTGGCCACCAGCTCACCATCTGAAATGCGCGGATCCATAGCCGCCCAACCGGAGTCGCCGACCACGCCGAGCACCACACCGCGATGGTCGGCCCATCCGAACGTGTCACCGGCGCACACCAAGATGGCGTCGGTCGCGAACACCGCCCAGCTCGGTGCGGTTTCGCCGTCTTGCCGGACCCAGTGTTCGACGTAAGGCTCGTGCACTCCCTCTTCGATCAATATGCTGTTGTCCCAACGCATCCGGCCCGCGTCGGGAAACGGGCCAGGTGGTTCGATGTCGATCAGGCGCTGCCATTCGAAGACGTCGTCGCGTTGACTGAGTCTGCCGGCGAAACCCCTGGTATCGACATACGCGGTGATGCCCTGTAGCCACGCGACACCCACGCTGGTGTCACGCGCCCCGTCGCGGTCGATCAGCAGGGTGCGCCGCCACAGTCCGCTGCAGTCGGCCATCAGGACGGTCACGCACAGTCCTCCCATATCGTTTTCAACAGTTCGACACCGCGGTCCGTGGGTCTGCCGAACGCGCGGACCCGCGCGAGGCCGCCGTCCGGATACGCCTGCACTCGCAGCGCCGTGATGTCGGCGGCATCGACGACGAAGACCTGGCGTGCATCGGCCGCGATGCGGGTGCGGGCCAGCACCTCGACGTCGAAAGGCACCAGCGCCCAACCGGTTTCGCCGCACGGCTGGGCGGTGCTGCCCAGCACCGACACCTGTCGTGAGGCGTTGAACACGAACCGACTGGTGTCGATCTCGATGCGCTGCAGATCGGCGGGCACGGCGAACGAGATCATCACGGCGTCGTGGGTGTCGGGGCCGACGTCGCGGCGCCGCCTGGTCTCCCAGCCATCGCCCATCGTCCGCGGGCGGTCGGGTGCGATCAGCGACGCCGCGTCGGAATAGAAGCTGTCAGAGGACCATTCGACGCGGCCGCCCTGTTCGACGCCGGACACTTCGACGGTGACGCCCGACCACAGCGCCGGGTCGGGGATCACCGTGCCGTAGGCGCGCAACCGCGCGACTCCGCCGTCGGAATCCAAGTGCAGCCGCAGGTGTGTGTAGCGTCGTCGGTCGTCGACGGCGAACAGGTTCTGCGAATCCGCTTTGAGCGCAGCGCCCTCGACGACGGTGGTCCACCGCACGTCGGCGGCGGTGGGATCGCTGACCGTGTCCAGGACGCACGCCTCGATGCGGCATCCGGTCGGGTGATTGCCTGAGAAGAACCGGGTGTCGACGTCGATCGCGCGCAGTCGGCCCCCGACGCCCAGACGCACGATCACCCAGTCGCCGGCACTGTGCCTGCGCGTCTCCCACCCGTCGACCACTTCGCCGCGCAGATCGAAAGTTCCTGGTACGAAGGCGGGTTCGGTCGGCTCGATCAGCCGCTCCTTGAATCCGAACGATTCGTCGCTGGCGGCGACGACGCTGCCGCCGAGGGCACGCGAGGCCAGATCCACGTTCATGTCTGCAACCCCAGCGCCGTCGACAACGGCCAGTGGCTACGCGGGTTGTCCGGTCCGGCCGCGTATGCGCCCACCTTGCTGGTGTTCAGCCCGAGTCCGACCAGCGCCTGCGCCAATGCCACCGCTGCAGCCACCCCGTCGACCGCGGGCACGCCCAGCTTGGCGGTGATCGCGGCCGTGACACCGGACATCCCGGCGCACCCGAGACACACCACGTCCGCGCCGTCCTCGGTGATCGCCTTGGCCGCCTCGTCGACGATCGCCGCAACCGCGGCGGCGGGGTCGGCATCCACCTCCGCGGTGCCAAGCCCGCACGCCCGCACCGACGCGCAGTGCGCATCGAGTCCGGCGAGCTTCAATCTGTCCTCGATCGGCGGGATCGACCGGGCCAGCGTCGTCACCACCGAGAACCGCCTGCCGATCAGATGGGCGACGTGCGCGGCGGCCTCGGCGATGTCGAGCACGGGCACGGCCAGCATCTCCTGCAGCGCGTCCTTGCCGTGCTCGCCGAACCCGGCGAGAATCACCGCCTGGTAGTCGAATTCGCCCGCGGCCAGCATGGTGGCCACCAGGTCCATCACCGCGACGGCGGACAGATAACTCTCGGCGGCCGAGTCGATCGCCGCGGCGCCGAAACGCGGATGACGGGTGACGATCTCGGTGCCGACGGCGGCGGCCGCGGCAGCGGCCCCTGCGATCTCGGCTGTCATCGTCTCCGACGTGTTGGGGTTGAGCAGCAGGATCTTCACGCCGGCTGGCCCACCCGCTCGTAAATCAGCCGGCCCGCGAGCCAGGTCTGCACCGCGGCGCCGCGGAGTACGGCACCGTCGTAGGGCGTCACGGCGTGCCTGTGCCGCAGTGCGCCGGCGTCTACGGTCTGTTCGGCGTCGGGGTCGAATACGCAGAGATCGGCCCGCTGTCCGACGGCGATCCGGCCCCTGTCGTCGAAACCGGCCAGGGCTGCCGGTGTTTCGGACATCCACCGGCTCAGGTGCGCGATGCCGAATCCGCGTCTCGCGGCCTGCGTCCATACCGCGCGCGGGCCGATCTGCAGCGAGCTGATGCCCCCGAATGCGGTGCCGAAGTCACCGTCGGTCTTCATCGACGGCGCGCACGGCGAGTGGTCGGACACGACCATGTCCAGCACCCCATCCGCAACGCCCTGCCACAGCAGTTCGCGGTTGTCCGAATCGCGGATCGGCGGACAGGCCGCGAACTGCGTTGCGCCGTCGGGGATGTCCTCGGCGGCGAACGTCAGGTAGTGCGGGCAGGTTTCGGCGGTGACGGGCAACCCGGACCGCTTGGCGTCGGCCAACATCGGCAGCGAACGCGCGCTCGACACGTGCACCACATGCATCCTGGCGCCGGTGCGCCTGGCGGTGTCGATGACCAGTTCGACCGCGTCGAGTTCGCAGTCGTCCGGCCGCGACGACAGGAACGACGCATAGCTGCGGCCACCCGGCGCCGGGCTGTGCGCGACGAGGTGTTCGCTTTCGGCATGCACCAGCAGCACCGAGTCCAACGCCGCGACGCGGGCTGCGGCGCTGCGAAACTCGTCGGCGTCCAGCGGCGGAAAGTTCGGGTTACCCGAATCGGCGAGGAAGCACTTGAAGCCGCACACACCGGCGTCGAGCAGATCGCCGAGTTCGTCCGCGTTGCCCGGCACCACACCGCCCCAGTACGCGACGTCGACCTCGCAGTTGCCCTGTGCAGCTAGACGTTTCCGGTCCAGCGCCGCGACAGTGGTGGTCACCGGATCACTGTCGAGGGGCATATCGACGAGTGTGGTGATGCCTGCGGCCGCGGCGGCCGACGTCGCCGTGTCGAAACCCTCCCAGTCGGTGCCGGGGTCGTTGATGTGCACATGGGTGTCGACGAAGCCCGGCATCAGCACCGTCGAGTCGGCCAACCGGATCTGCCTGGTCGCCGGGAATGCGACGTCGATCGCGTCGACGGCCGCGATCACGCCGTCGGACACCGCGACCGCCGCCGTGCGTATTTCCCCGTCGACCACCGCCCTCTGCGCGCGGAAGACCAGGTCCACTAGGCGAATCTGTCGTGGAAGTGGCGGGTCAGCTCGGGCCACACGTGCGGGTCGTGACCGGGAATCAGTTGATAACCCTTTTCTTTGGCCAGCTTCTTGAGCTTGCGGATCGGTTCGATGGTCTCCTCCGGTTCCACGCCGATGTAACCGCCGATCGCGAGTTCGTGTTCGATGTTCTCGGTCAGATCGGCGGCGTCGAAGGCGAACACGAAGCCATCGCCGCCCACCGATTCGTCGAGTTCGACCACGAAGCTCTGATGCCCCGGCGTGTGCCCGTACGTGGGCACCGCGGTGATACCCGGTGCGATCTCGGCTTCGCCGTCAGCCAGTTGCCATTCGATGCGTGGGTCGTCGAAATCGATCCTGGCGATGGCGTTGTGCTCGGGCTCCGGATGGTTGGACAGCCCGTATTCCAGTTCGCGCCGCTGGGCGTGCACGGGAACCTTGCCCGCGAACAGTTTCAGTCCGCCCGCATGGTCGTGGTGAAGGTGGCTCACCGCGACGGTGTGGATGTCGTCGATGTCGATACCGATGTCGTGCAGCGACTGTTCGATCGGCTCCCCGGGCCCCGGCAGCACCGGGATGTCCTCGCCCGAGGGATAGAACCGCCGGTACAGGGCCGGATCCCGGATCAGCGCGGTGTTGAAACCGGTGTCGAGCAGTACCCAGCCGCCGTCGGTCTGCAGCAGCACACCCGGCACCGGTTCGCGCAACCTCTCCTCGGGAGGAGTGCCGTAAACCGAGACAGCTTTGGGCAACTCCTCCCAGCCGAGTGTCAGCAGGACGATCCGATGTACTTTTCCCATCGGATCACCCTACGGACAGCGCAGCGATCCGCAGCGAGTTCGGGTTCGACAGCGCATGCGCCTGCTCGACGCCCTTCAACCACGGCTGGGCGACCACGAAGTCGTCGGTGTCCGCGATGTTCAGCCAGCACCCGGTTTCCTCGGCGGCCGCGCCGGCGTCGGAGAAGGGTTGCGGCGCACCGGTCGGCAACCCTTCTGCCAGAGCCGAACTCACCCGCGGGGACGAGCAACCCAGGTAGTTGATCCCGCCGTCCTTGTCCCAGGAGATGTGGCCCCACGTGTAGGGCGTCGGTGAGTCCGGCCACACCGGGTTGACCATGATCTCCGGCGCTGCCTGCATGTCGGTGCCGATCCAGCCGTAGATCTCCGAGGTCGGGTAGCCCTGCACCTTGACGGTCAGACCCGCCGCCGCGAGCTGCGTCTGGATCAGGTTGCTGATCAGCTGCATGTCGGGGTTGCTGGTGTCGTAGCCGACGGTGATCGCCTTCTGGTCCGGCGGCAGTCCGCCTGCGATCTTGGTCAGTGCCGAGGCGTCGTGGTGCAGGTTCTGCTTGGCGAAGTCGGCGGCGAGCACGTACGGCGGGTACATCTGGGCGCCGATCTTGCCGCGACCGAAGTATGTCTGCTTGACCAACTGGTCGACGTCGATGGTGTCCAGTGTTGCGGTCCTGGTGGCCTGGTCCTTCATGATGCCCTTGTTCGGGTTGACGTAGAGGAAGCTGGCCATCATCGTCGGCAGCGAGTAGTGCGAGAACTTCGGATTGTTGATGTACTGCTCGACCGCCGAGGACGGCAGGTCATGCAGGATCGCGGCCAATTGCCCGTTGTTGAACTGCAATTGCTGCGCGGAGGTGTCGGTGATCACCGGCATCTCCACTTTCTCGAAATACGGCTTGGGTCCCCAGTAGTCGGGGAACGACGCCATCGAATAGTGCGAACCCACCTGTGCGTCGGTGAGCGTGTACGGCCCGGTGCCGAGGTCATGGGTGGTCAGGTAGTTCTGCGCGAAGTCGCTGCCGCCGAATTTTTGCAGACCGGTCGGGCTCATCATCCGCGGCCCGTACGCCGAGGCGAGGTAGTCCAGGAACTCGAAGTTGGGTGACTTCAACGTGATCGTGACGCCGTAATCACCTTGTGTGGTCACGGATTCGATGTTCTTGACCATGTACGCGGGTCCGCCGTTGACGGCCAGCCGACGGTCGAACGACGCCTTCACCGCGTCCGACTTGAACGGTGTCCCGTCGTGGAATTTCACGCCCTCGCGCAGCTTGAGGGTGAACACCTTGTTGTCGGGCGACGCTTTCCACTCGGTGGCCAGCAGCGGTTCCAACACCCGCTTGTCGGTGCCGCCCTTGTACTGCAGCAGACCCTCGTACAAGTTGGTGGTCAGCAGCAGGCCCTGACCCGCGTAGTAGACGTCGGGGTCCGGCGGCTGGCCGGGGTCCTGAAGGAAGGACAGGTGCAGCACCTTGTCGGTGGGCGCGGCGTTGGGTGTGGTCGAGCCGGAATCCGAACCGCCACAGGCAGACAGGGTCAACGCCACGGCGGCACCGGCCGCGGCAAGAGCCAGTAGTCGCTTTTTCATTGGGTTGCTCCTTCGAGGACGGGTTGTGCGAGTTCGGCAAAGGCCGCCAGTATTTCTTCGGTGGTGCGGCAGGCACCGGTCTGCAGGTACTCCATGGCGGCCAGCGCCGCGTCGTGCAGGTATTGCGACGACCCGCCGACACAGTCGGTCACCACCCGCACGTAGTAGTCGCGCTGGTGCGCGTCGGCGAACGTGTAGTGCACGCAGACGTCGGTCAAGCCGCCGATCAGGATCAGCGTAGATGCCTGCAGCCCGCGCAGCACGATCTCGAAATCCGTTCCGATGAAACCGGAATAGCGCCGCTTGACGATATGAAACTCGTCGGGTTGCGGTTGCAGTTCGAGGTCGGTGCCTGGTTGGCCTTCGACGCAGTGCACACCCTCGGTGCCGTCGAGTTCGCGACCGAAGTCGACCCCGCTGTTGCGGTGCACCTCCTGGAAGAACACCACCGGAATGCCGGCACTGCGGGCCGCGGCAACCAGTTGCTCGGCGCGCGCTACCCGCTCGGCATGTCCGGGCATATGCGGTATGCCCACTTCCGACACGGGCATGGCGCCGCTTCGCTGGATGTCGACGACCACCAGCACGGGGTTGCCGACGATCAGTGGCTGTGTTGGCACCTAACCTCCTCCTACCGCGATTCGTGGATCGGCTGCCGCCTGCAAGAGGTCGACCGCCGTGTTGATGGCGACGTAGAGCACGCCCAACGTCAAGGTGACGCCCGCGATCGCGGGGAAGTCGGCCACCGGGATGCTCTGCGCGATGTATTGCCCGATGCCCGGCCAGCCGAAGACCTGCTCGACTACCAGCACGCCCGAGAACATCAGGCCCACCTGGAGCCCGGTCATCGCCAGCGCGCCGCCAACGCAGTTGCGCAGCACATGGCCGAACATGATGCGGCCCTCCGAAAGGCCCTTGGCGCGAGCGGTTCTCGCATAGTCGCTGTCGATATCGGTGAGCAGACTGGACCGCAGCACACGGCCGATCGCCACCGCAGGGCCGAGCGCGATCACCACCGCGGGCAGGATGAGGTGGTGCAGCGCATCGGTGACCACATCGAACCGCCCCGCGAGTAGCCCGTCGACCGTCAGCAACCCGGTCGGTCCGGTCGGCGGATTCGGCACGCTGATGCGTCCGTTGGCGGGCACCCAGCCCAGTTTCTGGTAGAAGACGATCAACCCGAGGATGCCGAGCAGGAACATCGGTGCGGATGCTCCGGTGAACAGCACCGCCCGCAACACGGAGGCGCCGGGCCACTTCAACGTCGTCCCGAAGGCCAGCAGCCCCGCCAGGATCAACGCGAGGCCGAGTCCGTACATCGCCAATTCCAGTGTGGCGGGGAAGAAGTCGCCCAGATCGCTGCTCACCGCGTGCCGGGTGCGGTACGACTGGCCCAGGTTGCCCTGCACCGCACCGGTCAGGTAATGCCAGAACTGGTTGATCATCGGCTGGTCGAGGCCGAGCGCATGTCTGCGGGCGGCAACGGCATCGGCTGATGCGTTCGCCCCGAGCTGCGCCTTCACCGGATCCAGCGGTGAGATGTGTTGCAGGATGAACATGACCGCGATCAACGCGACCAGGATCGCCGCCATCGCGAGCACCCGGTACAGGATGAATTTCTGCATGCCCACGCCTAACTCGTCTTCATCAGGTTGCGCAGGCCGTCGCCTGCGAGATTGGCCGCGAGCGCGAGGACCAGCACCGCCACCCCGGGCATCACCGGAATCCACCACTGCTGCAGGAAGTACGTCAGGTTGCGCGCCGTGTCGGCACCCAGCTCGGGGGCAGGTGCCGCCTGACCCAGCCCGAGGAACGACAGCGCCGCGAGCGTGAGGATCAGGTTGCCGATGTCGAGGCTCGCCGCCACCAACGCGTTGGGCACCGCACCGGGCAGCAGATGTCGGGTGGCCAGTCGGATCGGTCCGACTCCGGCCAGCCGGGCGGCCTCGATGTGCGGGCGGGCGGCCAGCCGAGCGACCTCGCCCCGCACCAGCCGGGTGTAGAACGGCCACCACACGATCGACACCGCGATCAGGGTGTGGACGAAACCGGGGCCGAGCGCGGCCACCACCGCGATCGCCAGCACAGGGGCGGGCAGCGACAGGAACGCGTCGGTGATCCGCATCAACAGGCTGTCGAGCCATCCACCCGTGGCCCCCGCGATGAGCCCGACCAGCCCGCCGATCAGCAACCCGACCGCGACCACGACCAGGGCCGCGAACCAGCTGGCCCGCACGCCGTACAGCACGCGGCTGAAGATGTCGCGGCCGATCGCGTCCGTGCCGAGCAGGAAACCGCCCTTGCCGGGGGCCTGCAGCGGCATGCCCGCCGGCACCAGCGGATCATGCGGTGAGATCAGCGGCACCGCGACCGCGACGATCGTCACGATGAAGACCAGGCTGACGGCGGCCCAGTTCATCACCATCGGAGAGGATTTCGGCAGCGACGGGAGGCGCAGGCGGCCCCGGGTCAGCGCGCCTGCCGGTAATGCGATCGCCATCTCAGCTCGCCTTCCGTTCGATACATGCCACTTGATGCGGATGGCCCGGCTCACCCTCGAGCCTGACGTCGAGTTGGGTGTCGGCGCAGGTGTCGATGGCGATCGGGCAGCGCGGATGGAATGCGCAACCGGTCGGCGGTGACAGCGGGCTGGCGGGTTCGCCTGGCAGCACGCGTGATTCACGCCCGAGGTCGGGGATGGAGTCGACCAGCGCCCTGGTGTAGGGGTGCACCGGGTTGTTGATGACGTCGTCGGCCGGGCCGATCTCGACGATGCGGCCCAGATACATCACCGCGATCCGGTCGGCGACCACGCGGGCCACCGAAAGGTCGTGCGTCACGAACACCACGGACATGTCCAAAGTGCTGCGAAGGTCGCCGATGAGGTTGAGCACCGAAGCGGCCAGCGAGACATCGAGCGCGCTGGTCGGTTCGTCGCACAGCAGCACGGACGGCGGCACCACCGTCGCCCTTGCCAGCGAGACCCGCTGCCGTTGTCCACCGGACAGCTGGCCCGCCCGCGACTTCGCGACGTCCAGCGGCAGGCCGACACGCTGCAGCACCTCGGCGACCGCGTCCTGTCTTTGGCTGCGCGACAACCCTTTTCCGCGCAGCCGTTCGGAGATCAGTTCGCCGACCGACAGCCACGGCGTCAGCGATGCGCCCGCGTCCTGGAACACCATCTGCGGTCGCTGATCACCTGCGAGCGCCACGGAACCCGAGGTCGCATTCTCCAGCCCGGCGATGATGCGCAGGAGGGTGGACTTGCCCGATCCGCTCTCCCCCACCAACGCGACGGATTCGCCGTGTCCGACGGTCAACGAAATCCCGCGCAGGGCTTGCAGTTTCCCGAACGCCTTGACCACGTCGTGCAGCACCACCACGGGTGGCTCTTCGGATTCGGTGGCGGCCGTGTCCTCGGCCACGTCGGCGGTACTCGTCGCGAGCCGCGAACCGAGTTCGGCGGACACGGTTTCGAACGGCAGGATGCACGCGCTGACGTGGTCCGGTGCGACGGTGACAGGATCCGGCGGGGTGGTCTCGCAGGCTGGGGTGGACAGCACACAGCGTGGCGCGAACGCGCATCCGGGCAGCGGAGCGACCGGGCTCGGCACCGATCCGGCCAGTGCGGCGAGTTTGCGGTGCCTGGCGGTGTCCAGCGTCAGTCGTGACCGCAGCAACCCGTGTGTGTAGGGGTGCGCGGGGTTGCCGAGAACGTCGGCGGCAGGCCCGATCTCGGCGATGCGACCGGCATAGAGCACCGCGATGCGGTCCGAGATCTGCGCCGCGACACCCAGGTCGTGTGTGATGAACACGATGCTGCAGCCGATCTCGTCGCGCAGTCGCAGCAGCAACCGCAACACCTGCGCCTGCACCGTGACGTCGAGCGCGGTGGTGGGCTCGTCGGCGATGATCAACTCGGGGTCACCGGCGATCGCGATCGCGATCATCACGCGCTGCCGCAATCCGCCGGACAATTCGTGCGGATACGCCTTCAAGCGCCGCTTGGGGTCGGGGACACCGACGGCCGTCAGCAGCTTGAGCGCCTGCTCGTCGCTGCCGGCGGCCTCGGCCACCTGCTTGCCGATCCGCTTCGTTGGGTTCAACGACGTCATCGGGTCCTGGAACACCGCGCCTAGATCGAGGCGGCGAACCTTACGCAGGGTCTTCGCATCACCGGTCACCATGTCGGTGCCCGTCACGACCACCGAGCCCTGCACCCGCGCCTGGGGCAACAAGCCCAGCATGGTGAAGCCGAGCACGCTCTTACCCGACCCCGATTCGCCTACCAAACCGAGGATCTCGCCCGGGGCGATCTCCAGCGATACCCCGCGCAGCGCATGTACGTCACGGCCGTTTCGGCGAAACGTGACGTGCAAATCGGTGACCGTCGCCACCTGCGCAGCCTCATCTGTTGCCTCCTCGCGCGAGCGCTCGTCGGGCGTCGACGACCCACTGCCCACCTCGGACACTGCGCTACTCATCCACCGCTCCTAGCACCCCCGGCCTGTCACTTGACAGTTTTCAGGGCGGCCCGAGGCGGTGGGTGTCGCTGGCGTAACCAAACACGGGCGCTGCGTAACCGATTCGTGTCGCGCGTTTCTGTCGTGTGACAGAAACACATATCCGCTGTTCAGTAGGTCACGATGGGACCATGTCGATGACTCGCGCCGGCAGGCCGCGGCTGACCACCCAGCGGCGGCCCGGGTCGACCGCGCGCGATGAGATCCTCGACGCCGCAGGCGAACTGTTCACGACGCTGGGCTATCTGGGCACGTCGACGCGCAGCATCGCCGAGGCGGTGGGGATCCGGCAGGCGTCGCTGTACCACTACTTCAAGACCAAAGACGACATCCTGTGCGCTCTGCTCAGTCAGACCGTGACGCCCACCCTGCTGCTCGCCGACCGGTTGTCAGCCGCCCAGCCCAGCCTGCGCCCGGAAGAGCATCTGCACGCGCTCGCCGTTTTCGACGGTCGCCAATTGTTGGACGGGCGCTGGAACCTGGGCGCGCTGTACCTGCAACCGGAACTGCGCGGTGCCCGGTTGCAACCCTTCTGGTCGGATCGGGAACGGCTGCGACTGCACTATCTGGCGGTCAGCAGATCCATCGTCGCGGTCACCGGAGTGGACGAGGCGGCCGCCGACCTGCCGTTCCGGTTGGTCGAATCATTGGTCAACATGTGGACCACGCCGCCTGGCCGGGAGCGGGCCACCCTGCCGGAGCACGTGGCGGACGCGTGCATCAGGGTGCTGGGCATGCCGGATAGTGCCGCGCAGGCCCTGCGCGCGCGCAGCCAGTTGGAATTGGCGCGGCACGCGTCCGCAGGCTAGTACTTGCGGTCGCCTTCGCTGTCGTCGAAGAAGGCCCAGTGGCCGTCGTCGGCTTTGACCTCCATGCGCCAGCCGAGTTCCGGCTCGGCCTTCTGGTCGACGAACCACGCGTGCGCGTCGTCGGCGCTTTCGATGTCCTTGGTGTCGACGACCTCACCCTTGGGGTTCAACACGCGATAGGTAGCCATGCCGGTAGCTTTCCCGGCCGCAGGCGATTTGAATCAGTCGGCTTTCGGCATCGGAATGCCTTCGCTGGCGGAGAACTGCGCATCCTCCTTCGACGACAGGCCCATCGACACGACCGACCGGTCGAAGAACACGTCGGTCAGATATGCCAGCGACACCGCCCAGCGGTTGACGAACCGCGGGATCGCGTACAGGTGGTAGAGCCGGGTGACGGCCTTCGCCGGGAACCCGGACAGCTGGATGTTGAGTGGGTTCGCAACCGCCCTTCGCGGTCCGAGATCGACCACCAAACCCATGTTGCGGTGCTTGTAGGTCTTCATCGTGCCGTGGCCGAGGCTGGCTGCGACGTTGTGCGCCAACACCTTTCCCTGCCGGGTCGCGTGTTGTGCGGTCGGCGGGGTGATCTTGCCCGGCTGGGTGACGTCGGGCACCGCGGCCGCGTCACCGGCGGAGAACACCCCGGGATGACCTGGCACCTGCAGTTCGGTGTCCACCTTGAGCCGGCCCTTCTCGGTCGGCAGGCCCAGCTCGTCGATCAACGGCGCGCCGGTCACGCCGGTGACCCATGCCACCGTGTGCGTGCGGACCAACGAATCATCGCTGAGCACAACGTGTTCGGGGTGCACCTCTTTCAACGTCACACCGAGGCGGACGTCGACGCCGCGCGATTGCAGCACTCGCTGCGCGGCGGCGCCGAGCTTCTCCCCCACCTCCGGCATCACCTGCTCGGCCAGATCCAGCAGGATGAATTTGACTGCGGCGGGGTCGAAGTTGATTTGTTTGGCGGCCGAGTCGGCCAACGCCCGCAACTGAACCGCCAGTTCGGTACCCGAGTAGGACGCGCCGACCACCACGATCGTGCGCCGCGCCGCCGCCCGTCCCGGATCGTCGTCGACGTCGGCCAGTTCCAGTTGCTCGAGCACGTGGTCGCGCAGAAACAACGCCTCGGCGGTCGATTTCAGGCCGCGCGCGTGCTCAGCGAGGCCCGGCACGTCGAACAGTCTGGTCACCGATCCGGGTGTGAGGACGAGGCGATCCCACGGCAGCGTGCGGGCACGCTCTTCAGGGTCGGTGAACGTCACGGTGCGCTGCTCGAAGTCCACGCCGTCGACCCGGCCGCGGATCTGCTGCACCCCCCGAAGAGTGTTGGCCAGCGGGATCGCGACGAAGCGCGCATCCACCAGGCCGCCCGCGACATCCGGAAGCAGCGGGGTGTAGAGCATGTAGTCGACCGGCGAGATGATCGAGATCTCCACCGACGTGTCGTTCTTGCGAAGCTTCTTGGCCAGATGACGGGCGCACTCGAAACCAGTGAACCCGCTGCCGACGATCACCACAGACGTCATCGCCCCCCACAGTACGTGCTACGGGCGTTGCAGCAGCGAGCCGAACTTCATCGCCAGCCACGGCTTGCGTCCACCCGGCCGAAGCCGGCCGCGTAGCACCGGTGACAACTGCGGGACGCGGCCGAAGCCGAGCAGCAGGAACGCGACCGGATCGGCGGTGATCACGCAGTCGGCTCGCGCCCCGGCTGAAGTCACCACCGCCGTGCCGTCGTCGACCGCCATCCGGTAGCGGGGGCCGCCACGCATCCGCAACTCGAAGCTGACGTGCACACCTGCCGCGCGCCGCGGCCGCAGATACTGCGGCATCACGGTCAGCGCGCCGGGGAACACCAGCAACGCGTCGGCTTTGTCGATCGGCCAGTCGATCTTGGCGGTGCGCGCGATGTCGAGGCCGTGTATCAGTTGCTCGCCCAGTAGCAGCGCGGCCATGGTCGGCGGGCTGATCACCAATCCGTTGGGGGTCACGATCTGGGCGTGCGGATCGGCCGTCGCCGCGGCGTTCAGGTACGCCTCGGCGGTCACCTCCAGCATGTCGGCCAGCCGGCCGAGGTTGCGCTCGTTGACCTCCTCGAGGTGGCGCGCGTTGACCTTGGCGCTGAGCGCCGACGGCGATTCGGTCGACGGAACGGCGTGCGTCATGTAGCCACCGGCATGCCGGGCCAGTGCCTGGGTGTAGTCGTGGAGGTCGCCGACCACGTGGGCCGCGGTCTCGGCGGCGGTCCACGCCAGGCCCGGCACGGCGGCGTTAGGTTTGTCGATGCGACGCCAAAGCTGGGCGCTTCGTGAAACGGCGGCGCGCAGGGCGCTGAGGGTGGGGCCGTAGGCGCGGCGGGTGTCTTCGGCCGGCCCGGTCAGGGGTACGGGGGCTGATGTCATAGGGCAACTATTTCACATAATAGCACTATGTCAATAGGGTGTTGTCGGTACGAGCAAGAGGAGTCAGACATGTCGGACCAGCCCGCCTCGCTGCGCGCCGAACAGGTCGCGCAGACGCGGGCCGCGCTGATCGCGGCCGGTCGCAGGCTCTTCGGTGAGAACGGGTTTCGTGCCACTTCTGTCGAGGATCTGGCCCGCGAGGCCCGCGTCACCACCGGGGCGCTGTATCACCACTTCCCTACCAAGACAGCGCTTTTCGAGGCGGTTTTCGTCCACGCGCACACCGATCTGATGACTGCCTCCACCAAAGCGGCGCAAGGTGCATCAGACGGCATCGACGAGCTGGCCCGGGGCTTCGAGGCGTTTCTCGACGGTGTGCTGCAGCCGGATATCCAGCGCATCCTGATCGTCGACGGGCCCGCGGTGCTGGGCCTGGCCCGCTACACCGAACTGGACGAGCGATACGCCCACAAAGTGATCGTGCACTCGCTGACAGCGGCCGCCGAGGCGGGCACCATCACCGTCGACGACCCCGAGACCGCCACCCGGCTGCTGCTCGGAGCGCTCACCCGGGGCGCGATGTTGATCGCGAATTCTTCCGATCCGCTGCAGACACGGCACGCGGTGGCCAACAGCATGCGCGCGTTGTTGTCGAGCTTCACTCCGCCGCGCAGATGAGGGAAGCTGGGCGCATGGCGCGTCCGCTGCGCCGGTTCGACCCGTTCCGGCCGCTCGACATGCTGACGTCGCTGTGGTCGACGGCGGCGGTCACTCCGGTCAGCACGGGCGCGGCGGCGGCCTACCGGACGCTGTTCATGACTGTGCGACGGCTGGTAGTGGGCCGGCGGTTGACCGCCCGGCTGGATGACGGTGACCTCACGCTGACGATCACCGAATTCGATTCACGCCTGGACGTACGCGGGCTCTCCGTCGGCCAGCTCAATGACGTCCGCCTCGCGGCGCGCGACATCCATTGGAACGACAGCCGATTCGAACGGGCCACGGCGGTGCTGCACAACGTGCACATGAAGCCGACCGCCCCGCCCGTCCTGGTCGCCGCGCCGGTGGAGCTGACGCTGGAGATTCCCGCGCCGGTGCTCGATGAGCTGTTCCGGTGGGCGGCGCCGCGACTGGCAGGCGAGGTCGACACCGACGGCATCGCGCGGCTGCGGCTGGCCAACCGGCCGCTGCTGGGCAACGTCGAGGTCGACGCGCACCTCGACGGCTCGACACTGTGGCTCAAGCCGCGCGGTCTGGTCATCCGTCGTTCGCGATGGCGGTTGCCCGAGCGGACTCCGGCGTATCCGGTGCGGCTACCGCAGCTGCCTCACGGGCTGATGCTGACGGGCATCAGCTTCGCGCCCGGCGTGGTGTGCCTGACGGGCACGCTGACGGAATGGCGGATGGACGTTCCGCGAAAACGCTTGGAGGACATCCTCAATCAACTCAGTGTGGTCGGCGTACCGCTCAACTTGACCAGAATCGGGCGGTTCTTCTAGCGCCACTAGCGTCCGACCGCGGCTCGGGAGACCGTTCGCCGGTCGCAACGACCAGATGTGAAACCCCTGTGCCTATCTCACTATGAGAGCGGCGGTGACCGACTTGCCGAGTCCAACGGCCGCGACATATGACGAAAGGGCCAGGGATGAGGAAGTTCGGAATTGCCGTCGCGGTCGCCGGGTCGGCCGCGGCCACGACCATCGGCCTGGCGGCTCCGGCGGGGGCGGCGCCGTCCGGACCGGGCAACGCGCAACAGACCATCAACGAACTGCGGGCCGACGGCTACACCGTGGTGGTGAACCGGATCGGGACCACCCCGCTCGACCGGGCCAGCGTCGTGGCCGTTCGGCCGGGCCAGACCTTTTCGCGCACCGATACCGGGGTAGCCGGCGCAGGCAACGACATCTTCACAACCGTCACAGACAAGACGGTCTACGTCGACGTCAAGTAGACGCGTCAGCCCAAGGGGCACCCGACTGTATGCCCCTTCTTCGCCGTTCGGTAATGCTGTAGCCGTGCTCGAACTCGCGCGCTACCAGGAGGGCCCGGCCAGCGTGACGGTCTCGCGGGACGGCGACGACTTGGTGTTCTGGTCCTCCGACACCGATGACGGCAGGACGATCACCGAAGAGTCGCGCATGCCGGTCGCCGACTTCGTGGCCAAGGGCCAAGGGCCGTGGCCCTGGTACGACCTTGGTGCAAGGCGGGCAGGCACCCTGATGGTGCTCGACGCTCTCGGCGTCGATCCGCCTGCGTGGACGACGCCGTTGCCGACCGAGGTTCTCGACCTGTTCCGGCGGGCGCGCAGCGGAAGTACGGAAGTGATCGAATTGCTCGCCTGGGGCGCCGAGCCGGATCCGCTCGATCCCTGTGGTGCGACGCCGCTCTGGTACGGGGTGCGCTCCCCCAGCGCCGGCATCGTGGTCGCGCTGATCGATGCGGGCGCCGACGCGGGCCGTCGTATCGCGCTGTCGGCGCGCGGCGAGAGGTTCACCACGATCCTGCACGAGATCGTCAGGCTCGGCCGAACGGTCGCGCTTTCGCATGCGCTCGCCCACGGCATCGGTCCCGATCTGACCGACTCCGACGGTGCCACGCCGCTGCACGTCGTCGACGGCAACAACGACCACGTCAACCCCGAACTCGTCCGCGCACTGGTGCGGGCCGGGGCCGCCGTCGACGCGGCCACGCCGAGTGGCAGACGCCCGATCGAGCAGGCGGCGCGCCGGATCCTGCCCGCCACCGTGGCCGCGCTGGTCGAGCTGGGCGCGGATCCCGGCGCCGGCCTCGACGCGCTGCTGCCGTGGTGGGCCGGCGTCGGCGCGCGCTACTCGGGCTACCGGGCGGGCGACGTCGCCGCCGTCGTCGAGATCCTGCGCTCCGGCGGCGCCGAGGTGACCGACCGGCACCGCGAATTGGCTGCCGAAGCCGGAGCGTCGCAGGTAGAGGCGGCGCTCCGCGGCTAGAGTGCCCGGTGTGCCGGGGTATTCGCGCTATGTCGCCATAGGCGACAGTCAGACCGAAGGGCTATGGGACGGCGACGACTCGACGGGGTTGCGAGGGTTCGCCGACCGGCTGGCAGAACTCGTCGACGCCCATCACCCCGGTCTGGCGTACGCCAATCTCGCCGTGCGGGGTAGGCGGATCCGCGACCTGCTGGACGAGCAGCTTCCGCAGGCGCTCGCCATGAGCCCCGACCTCATCACGGTCTGCATCGGGATGAACGACGTCACCCGGCCCGGTCCGCATTTCGACGATGCGATGGCCGAACTCAGGGACCTCTACGCACGACTGGCGGTGTCCGACGCGACCGTCGTCACGACCACCTTCCCGGAGCTGTCGAAGATCCTGCCGATCGGCAGGCTGCTGGCAGCGCGGGTGGTGCGGATCAACGCCGAGATCCGGACCGCCGCCGACCGGTACGGCTTCCGCCTCGTCGACCTTTACCACGCCCCGTCGATGACCCACCCCGACACCTGGAGCGCCGACCGGGTACACGGCTCCCCCAAGGGCCACGAACTGTTCGCCGCCGCAGCCGCCGAAGCTCTGAATCTGCCTGGGAGTAACCATGATTGGGCAGAGCGCAATGGTGGCGGGCCGAGTCGGCAGACACTGCGTTACCAGGTGGTCTCGCAGGCGCTGTGGACGCAGAACATGCTGGTGCCGTGGCTGTGGCGGCACTTCCGCGGCAGATCGTCGGGAGACGGCCGCGGACCAAGACGGCCGCGACTTCAAGCCGTCGGGGTTTAGAAGCCCAACAGGTTGAGCGGGATCGGCGGCTGCCCGTTGGCGATCGACGACACCGCGGCCGGGCAGAACAACGAGATGGCGATACCGGTGAACATGGTGGCCGGGCCGAGCGACATCCCGCCGGCGTCGGCGACCTTGGCGGCCACGTCGGCGGCCGTCTGACCCGGCTGGGCGAGCATCGGACACACCTGCTGCCCGAGCGCCGCCGCGTCCGAAGGATCGACCGACCCGATGCCGGCGTCCGTCAACGCGGACAGGAATGCGTCGTCAGTCGTGTCGGCCTGCGCGGGCGCGGCCCACACCAGTCCGGACACCAACACACCGGCGGACATGGCGAGGGCGGTTCGTCTGCGCAACACCAGGGCAGCGTACGTCAAACACCCGTCCAGGCCGCATCGATGCTGGTGGCGACGTCGATGACCTTCGCCTTCTGCGACGCCGGGCTGTCGATCTCACTGGCTACGTGCGCGGCGATGAACCGCCTGATCTCAGCGTCGATATTGCCGAGAATGCGCACCAACTCGGCGCGCAGCGACTTCGACGTCACGTGGATGGAGATGTTGGACGAACGGGGTTTGTCGAAGTCGAGAATCAACAGCAGCGGCTCGGCGGCCCGTGCCGTGGCGCGCAGCGCTATCTCGCCGAACACCATGAACTTCGGCCGGTCGATGCGCAGGTCGACGACCATGTCGATCTCGAGCGGGATCCGGATGTCGAAGGTGATCAGCTCACCCACTGTGCGCGTCACGCGGGGATCCATGATCCTGACCTTGGCGGTGACCTTGGCGAACTTGCCCGGCCCCTGGGCAATCGGGCCGATCTCGAACGAGTCTCCGGCGATCTCGGCGATCGCCCCGCCCACGCGTTCTTCGCTCACCGCGGTCTCGAAGAACTTGCGGCCGAACTGTTCGTAGGTGATGTAGTCAGCGGCGTCCATGGTGCTGTAACCGTCTCACGTCCGCCGTCACAACCGCGACAACGCGACCGAATCGAGACACCGGCCGCTCGCCGCGGGCTTCGCTGGCGTCATCGTCGCTGTGCCGGTCATGCCGACCGGTCTACCCGGGCAGACAACCGGTGAAACGGTTCAACCCGCCTCGCTGAACACGCGGATCCGCGTGATGGCAAGGGGTTCGGCCGCCACCTCGGCGAAGACGACGCTGCGCTGACCGGCCCGCTCGGTGGCCGCGACGACCACTGGCCCGGACCCGATGAGTTTGCGCCAGTGCGCCCCCGACAGATGCCTGACCAGGTCCCCCGCGCTGAGCGGCGCGTCGTCGCCGGTGGAGATCCGGACCTGGCCGGCAAGGCGTCTGCGCATCCCCACTTCGTCGCCTGCGCAGGCCGCATCCAGGAACCGCGCAACCACTCCCTTCGCCCCGCTGCCGACACCGCGCAGACCGCCGAGGAAACCCAGCGTGCCGACGAGCCCTTGATTGCGCAGCAGCAGTCTCGACAGCTGAAGGCCCGCAGGCACTGCCCTGACGCCGCCGCGCAGAAACTGCAACGCCATCGCGGGCAGTTCCCAAAAGGCTGACAGCGCAGCGAGTTTCAGCTCTCCCCCATCCTCGGCCATGTCGTAGCGGATGTACACCGGCACCCTCATGGTGAGCGTCGACGCCATCGTCACCTCGAGTTCGCCGTCGCGCACGACGGTGCGGCCGACCACGATGTCGACATCTGGGTGGAACCGAATCACGCGCGGGCCGATGAACGTGTCATAGAAGCGCCCGATCGCGGCGACCCCACGATGCGGCGCGGAGCCGACCGGGTCCTCGACGCGGCCGTCCGGCGCGAACAGACCGACCCAGGCCGTGCGGTCATGCGCGCCCGCGGCGGCCGGGGAACGCTCCGCGGTAGCCAACACGTCGGCGCGCGTGAATGCCATATGGGTTGCCTACCACCCGCCGCCACGGTCAGTCGACTAGTTCGCCGAGCGCGGGCACACTGGGGATTGCCGCAACGCTGCGGTGCATGGCTGGCAGGAGGAACCGCAATGAGCAGCAACGGGCCTTTCGGGATCGATCCCGAGGAGTTCGACCGGGTGGTCCGTGAGGCGGGCGAAGGCCTACGCGACGCGCTCGACGGAGTCAGCAGGTTTTTCACCACGTCCGGGGAGCGTGCCGGCTGGGCCAACCTCTTCGACGAATTCACCCGGCAATCGCGGGGCAGAACCGAACCGGAGACCACCGGCGAAACCGGTGACGGCGTCTGGGCGATCTACACGGTCGACGACGACGGTGGCGCGCACATCGAACAGGTCTATCCGACCGAACTCGACGCACTTAGGGCGAACAAGAACAACACCGACCCGACACGCAGGGTGCGCTTCTTGCCGTACGGCATCGCGGTCAGCGTGTTGGACGCCACCCCCGAGACCCCTGAGACCCCGGAAGCCACCGACTCCGGCGAGTAGCTAACCGAAGCACTCTCGCATGCCTGCCAACATGGCGGTGTGCGCCTTGACCGCCTCGTTGACCGTCATCGCCGCCAACAGGCGCGGCGCCTCGATGCGCATGTGTTCGGTGATCAACGTGCCGTCGTCGATCGGCTCGAAGGTCACCGTCGTCCGCAGTCGCACCCGGGGGAACTGGCGGGCCTCCGCGGTGACCGGGCCGCTGTCGGGCACATGCAGGCGTGCCCCGTACTTGATCCGTAATTGCAACGGGCCCAACGGAACACGGTCCTTCACCTGATAGCTGAGCTGGTAGCCGTCGGCGGTCTGTTCACGACCCGTTGTATGTACCTCGACCACCAGCGGATGCACTTTCTTGATGTTGTGCAGGTCGACGTAGAACTCCCGGACCTCCTCCGGTGCGGCGGGAATTTTCTCGGAGACGGTGCGCTCGGTGCGTGCCACCCAGCGGCTCACGACTGTGCGGCAGGCGATGCGCCGAGCACCCGCTGGATATCGGGCTTCATCTGTTGCAGTTGCTGGCCCGCATACCCCCACGCGTGGATGCCGTCGGCGAAGTTGAACACCGCGTTGTTGCCGCCCGCGGCGATGTAGGCGTCGGCGAACGCATGGTTGGAGTCGACCGCCATCCCCTCCAGGAAGCCCAGCCCGCCGATCGGCGCGTCCGGGCTGGCCAGCGCCGGATCCGTGGGCGTGCCACTGCCGCAGTAGATCCACAGCCGGGTGCCGTTGGCGGCGAGCCTGCCTGCCTGCACCGTGGGATCGTTGCGAGCCCATGCCGGGTCGCCGGGCGGACCCCACATCGCCTCACGGCTGAAGCCGCCGTTCCACATCATCGCGATGCCCACCTGGCCGGGGTCGGCCGACAAGTTCAAAAACCCCGATATGGATCCGGCGTAGGCGAACTGCTGCGGGTGGAAGGCGGCCAGGATCAACGCCGACGACCCGCCCATGGAGAACCCGACGACGGCGTTACCGGTCTGCGGTGTCCCCTTGTTGGCGGCCAACCACGCAGGCAGTTCCCGAGTGAGGAAGGTTTCCCACTTGTACGTCTGTGTTCCGCCGTTTCCGGCGGCGGGTGCGTACCAGTCGCTGTAGAAGCTCGACTTGCCGCCGACGGGCAGGACCAGCGACAGCCCCGAGCCGTTGTACCAGTCGAACAGTTGGGTGTTGATGTCCCAGCCGTTGAGGTCGTCGCCTGCCTCCATGCTGTCGAGGACGTACACCGCGTGCGCGGACGGACCGCCGCTCAAGAACTCGACCTTGACGTTGCGGCCCATCGCCTGCGACGGCACCTCGAGGTATTCGATGGGCAGCCCGGGGCTGGAATACGCGTTGGCCGCCGGTGTGTGGCCCACCAACCCGGGGATCAGCGCGGCCGCGAACGCCGTGACCGCGAACCGTCTGACCCAGCTACCGGCCTTTCCGCCGAGAATCGCCATGGCCGCCCCTCCATCTCAGGCCCCGACCCGGATTCAGCGGACAATACGCGCCAGACGGCGTTCACCAGCCGATTTTCGGCGACTGTTGGCTTTTGTTATAAAAACAACAAGAATGGTGGGCCATGGATCGCGACCAGCTCATCGATCTCACCCGCCGCGCGGTCAAGCTCGCACGGGACAAGACGACGGACCTGGTGCCTGCCGAGCACAAGGTGGCCGCGGACACGTACACATCGGCGGAGCGTCACGCGCAGGACACCGCGCTGTTGACGGCCAGCCCGCAGCTGGTCGGCTATGCCTCCGAACTGCCTCATCCCGGCACCTACTGCACCAAAACCGTGCTGGGCCGGTCGATTCTGCTGACACGAAGCGCCGACAACACGGTGCGCGCGTTCGACAACGTCTGCCTGCACCGCCAGTCCCGCATCGCCGAACGCTGCGGTGCCGCGCGTAGGCTCGCGTGCCCCTACCACTCCTGGACATACGATCTCGAGGGCAACCTGGTCGGCGTGCCAGGCAAGGAAGGATTCCCCGAAACATCTTCGGGGCCTAGAAGATTGACCGAACTACCCGCCACGGAATGCGCGGGTTTCCTGTGGATCTCACTGGACCGCGAGGCATCGCTCGACATCCCGGCTTTCCTCGGACCGCTCGCCGACGAACTCGAGGCGTGGGGCGTCGGACGCTGGTCACCGCTGGGTGAGAAGGTGCTGGACTGCCCGATCAACTGGAAACTCGCGATCGACACCTTCGCGGAGAACTACCACTTCGCGACCGTGCACAAGACCACCTTCGCGACCATCGCGCGCAGCAACTGCACGGTGTTCGATTCGTTCGGCCCGCACCATCGACTCGTCTTCCCCCTCAACGGAATTGAAGACCTGGTGGACATGCCTGAGGAGCAGTGGGATCCGCTGCAGGCCATGGTGGTGATCTACGCCTTGTTCCCGAACATCGTGCTGTCGTGCACGATCGCCAACGGCGAATTGTTCCGCGTCTACCCCGGCGACGTGCCGGGGCGGTCGATCACCGTGCACCAGAACTCCACGCCGCTGGACCTGTCCGACGAGGCGACGGCCGCCGGCGCGGCCGCGGTCTTCGACTATGCCCACGCGACGGTGCGCGACGAGGACTACGCGCTCGTGGCGGGTCTGCAGGCCAACCTCGAATCCGGTGCGCGTGACCATCTGGTGTTCGGCCGCAACGAACCCGGCCTACAACACCGCCATCAGATGTGGGAGGAGGCGCTGCTCCGCCGAACGTGAGCTTACGTGCGAGATTTCGCGATTTCTTCGAGCACGAGTTCACGTTCGGCGGGGTTTGCCGCCGCGATCACGTCTGCCAGTTCCCAGTCCCGGTACAGCGCGAGCGATCGCTCGTAGAAGGCGAACCCGCTGACCGGGCGGCCGCGGTGTGTGCCGCGGTAGCGAAAGGGACCTTCCATGTACTCCAGGGGCAGGCCGTGCGCCGGGGCGGGCACCAGCGGTTCGCCGACGAGGTCCAGATCGAGTTGCTGCGACGTCAGGCGGTGCCGATCGGGCATGTACCGGACCGTCGAAGGCGGCGGCACCAGGGTCTTGACGTCGTCGGGCCAGCGTACGTAACTGTCGACGGTCACCTCGACGTCGTCGGCGTATTCGGAAGCGTTGTCCGGGGAGCTGGTCGTGGCGCCCGAGAATGGTTGTAACGCATTGCGATTCGTGCGATCGAACTGGTGCCAGACGGACAAGTCGACGCCGTTGTCGAGGTTGATCGTGCGCCACTCGTGCGCCCGCGACCTGATGTCGCCCGTAGGTCCGCCGTCGTTGGCGACCAACGGAAACCACTGCCGGTCGACGTGGCCCGTGCGTCCGGACACCTTCTCGTCGACCGCACCCCAGCGCAGTGTGCCGGTCATCGCCATCCGGGGCTGGAAATAGGAGTAGGTCGCAGGCTGCCCGAAACACTCGATCTTGCCGTTGTACGCGGCGGCGCCGAGCGGAACGGGCGCGCGCGAGGGAGTGACGTGCAGATCCAGATGCATGGCGTCGGTCCCGACCAGGCTGACGTCGTAGGTATACGGGATCAACCGGTCGTGTCGGTCGCGACAGGCCCGCCAGGTCGCTCGACCGGCGCTGCTGTCGTAGGTCATGTCGAGATGGCCGGTCTCGGTGGAGAGTTTGGGTTGCGCCCCCGGTGCCAAGTTGGCCGGCGGCATGTCGTAGTCGGTGAACGTCGCGTAGTCGCCGGTGTCGAGGTCGAACAAGGCGAACGTGTAGAAGTCGGCGACGATCCCCGCGCCGGGCCGGTTCTTGTTGAAGATCGTCAGAAACGCGAAGTTCCGCCCGGAGGCGGCGGTCAGGTCACCGGCGATGAACCAGGTGTCGGATTCGAAGTCGGGGTGGTTGCCTTCGGCGCCCGGAAACGACAACTGCGGGTCGCCCGGCACCAGGTCGAACGGGTACACACGCCAATCGGTGTTGTCCACGGCACCTGCCTTTTTTGCTATGTTTACAGCAATAGCAACTTTAGCGGTTCGGAGGCGCGACCGTGAAATCCCTTGTCTACGACAAGCTCTATATCGGCGGCCGCTGGCAGCAACCTGCCACCGATCGACGCATCTCGGTGATCTCACCGCACAGCGAGGAGGCGATCGGCGAGACGCCCGAGGCGTCGGCCACCGACGTCGACAGGGCGGTGCAGGCGGCAAGGACCGCGTTCGACGAGGGACCGTGGCCGCGGCTGACGCCGTTCGAGCGGATGGAGAAGATCGAGAAACTCGCCGCGGTGTACAGCGGCCATACCGACGAGATGGCCGATCTGATCACCGCCGAGATGGGCTCGCCGCGCAGTTTCAGCAAGCTGGGCCAGGCCACCGGCGCGGTGGCGCAGATGCATCTCAACCTCGCGACGGGGCGCGACTTTCCGTGGGTCGAGCGGCGGCAGGGCCTGTTCGGCGAGGTGCACGTGCGCCGCGCCCCCGTCGGGGTGGTGGGTGCGATCGTGCCGTGGAACGTCCCGCAGTTCCTGATCATGCCGAAGCTCATCCCGGCGCTGATCGCTGGGTGCACCGTCGTGGTCAAGCCCGCACCCGAAACCCCTTTGGACGCATTGTGGTTGGCGGAGATGCTGGACGAGATCGACTTGCCGGAAGGCGTGGTGTCGATCATCCCTGGCGGACGCGAAACCGGTGAAGCGTTGGTCCGCCATCCCGGGGTGGACAAGATCTCGTTCACCGGGTCGTCGGCGACGGGCAGGCGGATCGCCGCGTTGTGCGGCGAACAGCTCAAGCGGGTCAGCCTCGAACTCGGCGGCAAGTCGGCGGCGATCATTCTCGACGACGCCGACATCGACCGCACCGTCAAGCATTTGAAGATGGCGAGCCTGATGAACAACGGGCAGGCCTGCGTGGCGCAAACCCGGATCCTGGTCAGCGAGCGGCGCCACGACGAGGTGGTCGACGCGCTGGCCGACATGATGGCCGACCTGCAGGTGGGTGATCCGGCTGACGACGCCACCGATATCGGGCCGCTGGTCGCCGCGCGTCAGCAGGGCCGCGTGCGAGGCTACATCCGGCACGGTGTCGACGAGGGCGCGCGAATGGTGTTGGGCGGTCCGGAGAAACCCCGCGATCGCGGTTGGTATGTCCAGCCGACACTGTTCGCGGACGTGCACAACGAAATGCGGATCGCGCGTGAGGAGATCTTCGGGCCGGTGCTGACTGTGCTCGAGTATGCCGACGAGGCCGACGCCATCCGCATCGCCAACGACAGCGACTACGGGCTGGCCGGGTCGGTGTGGACGGACGACGTCGCGCACGGTCTGGAGATCGCAGCCCAGATCCGGGCGGGCACCTACGGCATCAACATGTACACGCTCGACACCACCTGCCCGTTCGGCGGATTCAAGCAGTCCGGCATCGGCCGTGAGTTCGGCCCCGAAGGGTTGTCGGAGTACGTCGAGTTGCAGTCGACGGTCAGCGCAGGCAAGCTACCGGAGCTCAGCTAGCGCTGGAGCCCGGGACTAGCCCGGTAGTTCCAGGGTGACCTCTGCGGGACAACACAATTCGTCGCGCTGATTGAAGATGGCGATCTCCAGGTCGACCAGATGCCGGGGCGCGCCACCCGCGCTGTCGACGCGCTTGCCGACCACCCTGCCACGTCCCACCATCGAATCGCCCGCGTACACCGACCCGAGCAGCGACACCTTGCGCCGGACCACCCTGCTCGTCGGCCCACCGAAATCGGTGGCGATCCGGTCGATGAACCCGGCCAGATGCATGGTGTTGACGAAAATCGTTGGATGCCCGTGGTCTTTGGCGTACTGCGGGTTGTAATGCCACGGCACGTAGTCCCATGTGGTGCCGGCGTTCATCACCACCCGTTCGTAGCTGATCGGGTCGACGACGTCGGGCAATTGCTGCGGCGCCACGTCCTCCCACTTCATCGGTCGCCCGCCGGGATATAGCGGAACAACGTGTTGGTGCAGATCGCTACGACCGCGCCGTCCGCGCGGGAATACGTCTCACTGGTCTCGACGAAATGCCCTGCGCCAAGGCGGGTGACCTTCTCCGGCGACACTTTGGTGACCTCCTCCACCACGCTGAGCATGTCGCCCTCCAACACCGGCATCAGGTATTCGGCGTCGTTGGACGCGTTGATGATCGCGGTGCCCGGCAAGGGAACTCGCACAGCGATCGACGCCGTCAGCGGTTCGCCGTCGGGCAGCCACGGCGGCGGCATCAACAATCCCACCAACAGCGCCGGCGGCGCGACCAGACCGCCCCACACCGCCTTCGCGAATTCGGCATCCCAGTACGACGGGTTGGGGTCACGCACCATCGACGCGAAGTGCTGGATGCGGCCACCGCTGACGGCCGTGCCGGCGAACCGCGGCGCCGTCTTCGTGCCCACCATCAGCAGCGCGTCCTCGTAGCTGCCGAACGCGAGTTCGTAACTCAGATCCGTTGTCACACCGGCAACGCGCTCGCCCGCGTGGCGAGATCCCAGACGAGTTCGCGCGAGGTGAAGTACCAGCCGCCGCGCTCGTAGATGAGGGCGTCGGTGAATGTTCCGGTCGCCTGAAGTTCGGCCCCGACGAACACCAATGCGACGCACTGCTGTGTGGCGTCCACACCGTCGACCGTTATCTCGTGGTCGACGGTCACCAGTCGCTTGCCGTCGCCGCCGTCGAACGCCGCACGCAGATCGGTGAAGCTCTCGCCGCCCCGCACCACGGTCGCACCCGAGTGCCGGAACGTCTTGATCCAGACCTCCAGATCCCCCGCCGAGTACGCCCTGTTGTACCGCGCGTCCAAGTTGAGTATCGCGGCCCGCCCTGCCAGACCGTCCAACACAAACTGCTGTTGATACGTCAACGTCATCCGGTTGTCCCCCGTCCTATCGGGTCAGCACGTAGCCGTGCGCTTCGCGGTCCCATGCGGCCTCACTTAGTCCTCTGCTGCGGAGCACGTCCTTGCGAACGCGCCCGATGACGTTCTTCGGAATCTCGTCGACCACTTCGAGGTACCGCGGCACGCAGAAGTAGGGCATGCGAGCCGAGCAGAAGTCGAGCAACTCGGCATGGTCGACCACTGCGCCCGACCGCAGGGTCAGCACGACGAGGATGTCGTCCTCGCCGAGATCGCTGGGCACACCGACGGCGGCCGCCTCCGACACGGCAGGGTGACGCATCACTGTCTGTTCCACCTCGACCGAGGAGACGTTTTCGCCGCGGCGCCGAAGCGAATCCTTCACCCGGTCCACGAAGGTCAGGTTGCCGTCGCTGTCCAGGACGCCGAGATCGCCGGTCCGGAACCACTCAGAATGGGGGTTGACCTGCAAAGAGTGCCCGCCGGACGCCGACGCCACATACCCCTCGCTCATCGCATGCGGTGACCGCGCCCGGCAGGCAATTTCTCCCACCATACCCTCAGGTACGGGTTCGCCGAGCAAATCGACAATGCGAACCTCGAAATCGGGGTTGACGTGCCCACTCGTACCCGGTCTGCCGTACTCCGAAACCGCTTTGTACGCGATCGGGAAGGCCTCCGTCAGCCCGTACATCGTCACGACGCGGCACTGGTAGCGCTCTTCGATGGCGTGGTACATGTCGGCCGCGATCGGGGCCGCCGAGATGAACCGCAGGCCGGTCTCGGCGTCGCTCGGATGGGGCGGCAGATTCCACAGCATCGACACCATCGCCCCCGCGCCTGCGAACCCGACCGCGCCGCACGCCCGGATCTCGTCCCAGACGGTGCCGGGATGAAACGCCGCGGCCAGCACGCTCGTCCCACCGACCAGCATCGGCGCCAGCACAGTGGGCGCGGCGCTCAGATGGAACAGCGGCATCGCGGTCCACAGCACGTCTCCCGCGCTGAACTCCCACGTCGCCGCGACGGTGCGGGCCGCAGTGAAAAGGTACTGCCAGGTGGTCACGACGGCCTTCGATGGCCCCGTCGTGCCTGACGTGAAGAACAGCGCGATATCGAGCGGGTCCGCGGTCGCGACCGGCGGCTCTACAGGCGCGGAATCGAGCGCGTCATCCAGCGCATCACCCTGCACCAGAACAGATCTCAGCGTCCCGACGTGCCCGGCCACCTCCACGAGGCGAGGGTGACGGTCGGCGTCGGTCACTACCACCGCGGCCCGCGACAACCGCAACGCATGCAACAGGAAATCGCCCTTGCTGGCGGCGTTGACCGCCGCGGGCACCGCGCCGAGGCGCGCCGCACCGAGCCAGAAGTACACCCATTCCGGGCAGGTGCCGGTGAACAGCGCGACCGTCTCGTCCCGCTTGATGCCAAGGCCCGCAAGCACATTCGCCGCCGCGCAGGAGCGATCCCGCATCTGGGCGAACGTGACGGGCGTCCCCGCGATCGACATCATCACGCGATCGCCGAACTGCTGGGCGCGCCGGTCCAGCACCGCCGGGACGGTGTAGCCCGCGTCGGGCATCACACCCTCGCTGCCGCCGGGTCGGGTTCGCCCTCCGCGGTGTACCCGAAATCGTCGGCCGACGGTTGTTCACCCGGGTAGAACCGATGCGCCCACCGCCGCAACGCGGCGTAGTCCCGCGCCTCCTCCGGGGCGAGGTTGGGCTTCTCCAGGTACTTCATGTTCTCCCAGGTGAAGAAGTCCTGCTTGATGACTTCCTGTTGCAGCGCAAGGAATTTCGCGGCGCGACCGGTCGGCTTGTCGCCGGCGTCGTCGGGTTCGCGGACGGAGGCCTGGGTGTAGAAGTAGTCGGTGTAGTCCTCGTCGACCGGCGTCTGCCCGGTCACCTGAACGGTGGCAACCAGATCTGAAGGGAATCGGACGACGCCCAGCCCGAGCGAATAGTTGTCGTAGATGATCTTGGCCTCGACGGGGCCGTTGGGCGTCAGCCACGTCTTAGCCCGGCCTCCACCGAAGTCGGCGTTCACCGTCGCGTGCAGGTGGTATCCGCTCACCTCGAACGAGGCGGTGTTCGCGGGATTGGCCGCCTTGTGCACATACTGCACGTGGTACGGGTCGGCCGCGTTCTCGATGATCATCTGCGCGTGCACCTTGACCCGGTTGACCATCCGGGTGTGCGGGTGCAGCGGGTAGTACTCGTCGGTCTCCAACTCGGGCAGCACCGGCGGCTGCCAGTACGGCGCGCGGCCGTGGCGTTCATGCCACACCACGATGAACCCGTACCACTCCGCGGCCGGATACGCCTTGATGCGCACGTTCTGCTTGCACCCGATCTTGCTGTACGGGATCAGCGCATTGGTGCCGTCGCCGTTCCAGTGCCAGCCGTGCCATGGGCAGATGATCCGCTCACCGTCCACGGTGCCTCCGACGCCCATGTTCGCGCCGAGGTGCTGGCAATACGCATCCAACACGCTGATTTGGCCGGACTGGGTCCGGAAGATGACGAGTTCTTCGCCGAAGTAGTGCGCGCGTTTGACCTGACCCGGCGCCAGGTCCGAGGCGAACCCGACGATGAACCATCCCGTCGGGAACCGGTATTTCGAGAGGCTGATGCCGCTTGGCCCGAACTCGCGCTCCGACGGGTCGGTGGTGTCCGCAACCGTGTCCGCCACTGGTCTCTCCGTCCGCGCGCCATCTAGGCAGGTCAGAACCTGTCCGTTGCCTATTTTTACTATTTTAGGCATTCTAGGTCAAGGTCAGCGAAACGAGGAGCGGCATGCCCACCACGACTCCGGTCGACTTGTCAGATTCTTCGTTGTGGCAGAACGGCTTTCCCGACGATCTATTCGCCGAGTTGAGGCGCGAACGACCGATCTTCCATCACGAACTGACCGACGGCGTCGCCAAAACCGTGAAACGCGACTTCTGGATGACGACGAAGCACCGGCATGCGCAGCGGATCCACCGCGACACCGACTCGTTCACCGCGGCGGATGGTCCGTTGATTCAGCCCATCGGCGTGATGACGGATTTTCCGACCATCATCCACATGGATCCGCCCGAACTGACCAAGCGGCGCAGGGTGATGTCGCATGCGTTCACCCCAAAGGCGATCGGCAGGCTCGAAGACGGCATCCGCACACGCGCGGCGTCGTTGATCGACCGTCTGCTGGCGGCGGGCGGTGGGGATTGGATCGCCGACGTCGCCGACGTGCTGCCCATGACGGTCATCGGCGACATCATCGGCATTCCCGACGCCGACCGTCCGGACATCTTCGACACCCTGGACCGCATTCTGCAGACGGCCAATTCGCCGGGTGCCCAAGCGAGCGAAGCCGAACAGCTCGAACTGTTCGGGAAGATCTTCACCTACGCGCTGGAACTCACCGCGGAGAAGCGGCGCCATCCGGTCGACGACATCTGGAGCACGTTGGCCACCGCCGTCGTCACCGACGACAACGGAGAGCAGCTGTCCATCCCCGCCAACGAACTCGAAATCTTCTTCTACGTATTGACTTTCGCGGGCAGCGACACCACGAAGAACGCGTTGGCGTCCGGACTGCAGGCGTTCGTCGCCAACCCCGCCGAGATCAGCAGGTACCGCGCCGACGCAGCGATCCGGTCGAGCGCGGTGGAGGAAGTGTTGCGGTGGGCGACTCCGGTGGCGTTCTGGACGCGCAGCACCAAGGTCGACGTGGAGATCGACGGGGTCACCATTCCGAAAGGCGACCGAGTGGTGTCGATGCTGCGATCAGCCAATCGCGACGAGGACGTGTTCGGCGATCCGTTCGCCTTCGACATCGGCCGCACCGACAACCAGCACGTCACGTTTGGCGGCGGCGGGCCGCACCATTGCCTCGGTGCGATGCTGGCGCGCGCGGAGATCCGCGCGGTACTCGACGAATTGCTCTGTCGCACAGCCGACATCACACTTGGTACGCCGACCGTCAGTCACCCGAACCTGACCAACAACATGTCGATCTTCGACGCGTTGCCGATCTCGGTGCGGCCGCGCTAACCGAGGGTCACAGTCCTTTCGGGCGGGTGCCGATCACGCCCTGACCCGCCAACCGTTCCAGGTCGGTCGCGGTCAGCCCGCAGAGTTCGGTCAGCACCTCGCCGTTGTGTTGCCCCAGCGTGGGTGGCGGACGGTGCAGCCACTTGCCTGCGCCGTCGAGGACAGCGAACGGCGGGGTCGGGTACAGCGTCTCCCCCGTGCTCGGATGATCCAGGCGTTCGAAGAAGTCGCGGTCCTTCAGTTGCGGATTCTCCACGACCAGCGACGGCGACACGACCGCTTCCGCCGGAATGCCCACCCCGGCAAGCGCTTCGACGACGTCGTCCCGTTCCCGGGTGGACACCCACAATCCGACGTCGACGCCGTCCGTCAGCCGCGACAGCGCCGCCCGCTGCTCATCGGTGCGCGCGCAGATCGCGATCCAGTTGTCGTCACCCGCGCACGGGTACAGATCCTGCAGGGCACTCGGGTGGCCACGGTTGCCGCGGCGCGCCAGAACCTCGCCGAACACCTCGAATTCAATCGCCTGCACCGCGGTCACGTTGAGCACCGTTTCGATCATCGGCACTTCGACGAGTTGACCACGGCCCGTGCGGTCGGCGAACTCCAGCGCCGCCAGCAGGGCGAAGGCGGCATGGGCACCGGCGAGCGGATCGCAGGCACCGCGCGGCGGCACCGGCGGACCGTCGGGCAGTCCGGTCACCCACGCCAGACCGGCGATCTGTTCCATCGTCGGGGCGAAGCCGACGCGATCACGCCAGGGCCCGGTCAGCCCGAACGCGGGCATCCGGACCACCACCAGATCAGGTTTGAGGCCGAGCAACTCGTCTGCCCCCAGCCCGAACTGGTCCATCACCCGCGGTGAGAAGTTCTCGACCACCGCGTCGGCCTGACCGACCAACTGCTTGAACAGTCGGACGCCGTCGTCGGACTCGAGATCCAGCGTCACCGACCGCTTGTTGGTGTTCATCGCGTGAAAGACCCAGCCGTACTCCCACCAGTCGTCGACGTCGGTGCGCATGCCACCGGAGTAGCGGATACCGTCCGGCCGCTGGATCGACTCGATCTTGATGACGTCGGCGCCGAACGCGGCCAACGAATGCGTCGCCGCCGGCCCGGCCCAGAACGCGGTCAGATCGACGATCCGCACCCCCGCCAACGGCAGCCCGGCCGCCGCCGCGGCGCTCAGTCCCCTTGGCTGCCAGAGAGTTTCACCGTCGGACCCGCCAACCGCTGGTGTCCGACGCACCGCAGCCGGTGCTGCTTCCGACATCAGCCACGGCGGACGCGGTTGACGGAAGCGCGCCGGGTTGTCGACGTACACACCGCGCTCACGCAGATGGTCCATCTGCGGAATGGTCGACCCGTTGCCCAGTGGTGCGATCGGCAACCGGAACAACTGACCGAGTTCCACGATCTCGTCGACGGTGCGTTCGCGCATCCAGGGCCCGATGCGTTCGCGGATCCAGTCGCGGTAGTCCCAGCGGCCGATCTGGAAACGCAGATCGGGGATCTCCGTCAGTTCGGGGCAGTCCACCATCGCGGCGAAATCCAGCCATTGCTGGCCGGTCACCATGCTGATGCCGACGTAACCGTCGGACGCCTCTACGATCGACGGCACCTCGATCGAGCGGCGAATTGGGGGCACCTGCAACAACTGTGAGTGCAACCACTCGCTGGACTGCATCAGCGTGATCGCTTCGAGCATGGACATGTCCAGATGACCGCCAGGGCCGCCGCCGCGCACCCGCCGCCACATCGCCAGCGCACCGTAGGCCGCCCACACCCCGCCCATGTACTCGCCCAACTCACCGCCGATCGAGATCGGCGGCCCCGCCGGATCGCCGCGGAAGCCCGTCAACCCCGACGCGGCCTGCAGCGTGAACTCGGTGGCCGCCCGCTGCGACCACCGTCCGGTCAGGCCGAAATCCGAGATGGTCACGACGACGCAGCGAGGCGACTGGTCGAGCAGTCGGCGCGGGTCGATCCGTTGGGTGATGATCACGACGTCCGCACACGCGAGCAGATCATCGGATGCCGCTGTCACGCTGCGCTTCCCGGCGTTGAGATAACTGAACAGTGGCGCGTCGGCGCCCGCCGGCGGTACCGCCCCGGTTGCGGTGAAGCGGCGCAACGGATCTCCCGACACCGGCTCGACCTTCACCACGTCGGCGCCCGCGTCGACGAGTAGCTTGCCGCAATATGCGCCTGCGATCCGGTCACTGATCTCGACGACGCGCAGATCGTCCAGCGGGGTAGCCGAGGCGCCGCTCAACCGCACATCCTCCCTGGTTTCTTTGTCATCTTAGTAACTTTTGTCGGATAGCGGTCGCTCCTAGCAGGCATATCGCTGTTAGCATTAGCACGATATGACAACACTGGGAATCGGCCCCGAGGCCCGGCGCAGGCTGTCGGCGCGCAGGACGGCTGAGATCGTCGCCGACGAGCTTCGGCGGCAGATCATCGACGGCGAACTCTCCGACGGCGACCTGCTGCCGCGTCAAGAGGTGCTCGTCGAGCAGTTCAACGTCAGCCTGGTGTCGTTGCGCGAGGCGTTGCGGATCCTGGAGACCGAAGGCCTGGTGTCCGTGCGGCGCGGCAACCGCGGTGGCGCGGTCGTGCACGCTCCGGCCAAGGCGAGCGCCGCCTATATGCTCGGCCTGCTGCTGCAGAGCGACTATGTGCCGCTGGCGGATCTCGGGACCGCGTTGGGTGAACTCGATCCGATGTGTGCGGCGCTGGCCGCCAAGCGTCCTGACCGCGGTGAGACGTTGGTGCCCAAGCTCAAGGAACTCAACGACGCGATGGCCGAGCACATCGAGGACGGGGCGCGCTTCACCGAGATCGGCGGCCAGTTCCACGACGAGATCGTGCGTGGCTGCGGCAACCACACGATGATCGCCGTGGTCGGCAGCCTCGAAACGCTGTGGAGCAGCCATCTGCAGTGGTGGGCCGACGAGACCGCGGCCAAGGGCGAGTACCCGGCGCTGAGCAAGCGCCGCATCGCGTTGAGCGTGCACACCAAGATCGCCGACGCGATCGAGGCAGGCGACGCCGAGCGCGCGCGCAAGCTGTCGGCGCGCCACCTGGCCGACACCCAGGCGTACTTCATGGCCGAGGATCCCGAGCGGCGCATCGTGGCACTTTCGCCGCAAGCGCTGGCTCGACGTCAACGCTGAAAGGTGTTGTGTGCGTAGGGCCTTGATCACCGGTGGCAGCGGCGGCATCGGCAAGGCCTGTGGCCGCAAACTGGCCGAACTCGGCTACGACGTGATCCTGACCGCACGCCGCGAAGAACCCCTGCGGGCCGCCGCGGCCGAGATGGGTGCGCGCTACGTCGTCGCCGACGCCACCGACCCGGAGAAGTTCGAACCCGCCGTGCAAGCGGCAGGCCAGATCGACCTCGTGGTCCACGCCGCGGGCACCCTCGGCGGAACATACGCGCGCAAACAGACTTTCGACCAATGGCGGGCGACCATCTCGGCCAACCTCGATTCCTGTTTCGTCGTCACCTCGGCCGCGCTGCCTCGGATGACGGCCGGCTCCCGATTAGTGTTCATCTCCTCGTCGGCGGCGCACGAGCCGATGCCCGCGCGCACCGCCTACTCGGCGTCGAAGGCAGGCATGAATGCGTTCGCGCTGGCGTTGGCCCAAGAGGTCGACCGCGACGGGATCAACGTGCACCTGGTGACCCCCGGCCCGGTGGAAACCGACATGCTGCAGGACGTGCCGTTCGAGATGTACGCGATCCGCGCCGCCGACGTCGCCGAGGCCGTCGCGTGGCTGGACACCGTCGACCCGTCGGTGGACGTGCCCGAGATCCGGCTGCACGCGATCACCCGCGGACCGTCAGCGCGAGAACCGGTGGTGCCGTTGGAAGTCGAGCGCCGCGGCGCTACACCCCTTCGCCGTCACTGAGGTGGACCTCGGACTCCATCTGATGGAAGATCCGCAGCCGATCGCTGCGGCGGACCAGCAACCACGTGATCCAACTGGCGCCGGTGCGCTCGACGTCGGACTCCGTACCGGTCAGGCTCCAGCGGCTCAGTAGCAGCGCCCTCACCACGGAGTCGTCGACGACGTCGCACCCACGCAACGCCGACGACACCGACGCGGTCTTGAGCCTGGCCGCGATCCGAGCCCAATGCCGCTCCAACTCGTCGACGCCGATCAGGGGCTCGGCGTATTCGTCACCGACATAGATCGGCTGCGGTTCACCGCGAAGCCAGAGTTCGGCCACGCCAGCGAAATCCAAGCTGGACCAGAACGCGTCGTACTGCCGGACCAGGTCCGCGACCTCAGGCAGGCGGTGGTTGTTCACCCGGCAACGCCTTGACCGTCGACGGCAGGCCGTACAGTGCAGTGGCGTTGCCGCGCATGATCCGCTCACGCTGATCGGCGGGGAACCGCCTGATGGCCCACTCCGGCGAGTCGTAACTCCAGTGCGGATAGTCGGTCGAGAACATCAGACAGTCACCGAGATCCATCATCTCCAAATATTCGCGATACGTCGCGACGGTGACGTCCTCGAGCGGTTGTGTGGTGAATCGCACGTGCTCGCGGACGTACTCCGACGGCCTGCGGCGGACATGAGGCAGATCGCCTCTGCGCTTTTCCCAGATGCGGTCCATCCGCCACATCACCGGCATCGCCCATGTGAAGCCGCCTTCGACGAACACGACCCGCAGGTCGGGGTGCCGGTCGAACGCGCCGTCGAACACCAGGCTCATCAGATGGGATACGTACAGCAGCGGCCATGAGGCGAAGAAGTCGTGCCAGTGTGCAGGGTTGCCCACCGGATAGATTGGGATCAATTCGAACGGCGTCTGCCCCATCAGGTGCGTGGCGACCGGCAGCCGATGCCGCGCCGCCGCTTCATAGAGTGGATCGAAATGCGGGCTGCCGAACGGGATGCCGCGGGTCTGGGGCGTCATCAACACCTCGGCCATGTAGGGATGGCCGGCCCAGCGCTCGATCTCCCGCGCGGCCGCGGCGGGGTCCTGCGCGGTGACGCTGATCGCGCCGCGCCACCGGCCGTGCCAGTTGCCGTCGCCGAGCCAAATGTCGGCCAACCAGTCGTTGTAGGTGGCCTTCAGCACGTGTTCGGCGTGCGGCAACTGCGCGTCGCACATCGGTTCCAGCATCGCGATGCTCACGCCTGCGTCCACCAGGAGTTGCTTCGCCGCGAAGTCGGGATCGCTGCCCGCGACACCGCCACCGGGAGGTGCGGCGTCGACGCGAAGCGAATTCGTCTTGTACGCATCGGGGGTGTCGTAGAAGTACGACAGTGTGGAGACCGCGTTGCCGGTCGGCCACAGCTTGTCCTTCCACTCTGCGGCGGCATAGGACTTCAATACTTCCGCCGACACCGGCAGCGGGTGAACGTCGGTGTCGACAAGGGTCACCGCGACGTCCTGGGCGGCGTGCTGCTGCGCGCGTTCGATGGTCGTCACGCGGGGCTCCCTTCCGTGACGCCGTAGCATTCACTGGCGTTGCGCCACAACACCTTCTCGCGTTGTGCTTCGTTGAGGCCCGCGACCACCTCGCCGGGCGCGGAACTCGACCAGTGCGGATAACCTGAGCCGTACATGAGTAGGTCGGCCTTGTCGGTGAAGTCCAACCATCGTTCGGCCTGTCCCGCGTCGGTCGGCCCGTCCAGCGCCGACGAGCAGAACCGGACATGGTCGCGCAGATACTCGCTGGGATACCGGTCCACCCAAGGGGTTTGGTCGCGCATCGACATCCAGAACGTGTCCAGCCGCCACATCAGTGGGGTGAGGATGTCGTAGCCGCCGTCGGCGAAGACGAACCGCAGACCGGGGATTCGCCCGAACATGCCCTCGATGATCAGGGTGGCAAGATGCACGAACGAATTCAGCGGCATGAACGCCGCGTAGCCGGGGTAGGTATGCGCGTGACCGGCGAACGTCGGCGCGTAGTCAACTCCGTTGCCGCCGTTGATGTGTACGGCCACTGGCAGGCCGTGCGCGGCGGCGGCTTCCCAGATCGGCTCGAACATCGGCTTGCCGTAGGGCTCTCGCGACTGCAGCGGGACGCCGACCTGCACCATCTTCGGATGCCCGGCCAACCGCTCGATCTCGGCGACCGCTCCCCTGACGTCTTCCGGGTTGACCCTGATGGTGCCGCGGAAGCGGTCGGTGGTGTCGGGTTCCAGCCAGCGGTCCAGCAGCCAGTCGTTCACGGCCGCGCAGATCCGGCTGTTGAGCAGATAGTCGGCGATGTTGCCGCGCGTCAGCGGATTGAGGATCGCCGAGTCGACACCGCCCTCGTCGAACAGGTGCCTGGCCACGGTATCGGGATCGGAACCCGGGTATCCGTCGCCGTAAAGATCCTGCCGGTAATCACCGCCCGGCGCCTGGTACCACTGCTGTTCGACGTCGGGGATGGCACGCAATTTGTGTGCGGGCGCAAGGTACTTCCGGATCTCCGCGTTGTAGCGGAAATGCGGTTGCACGTTCGCGTCGATGATTCGCTCGCAAGCTTCGCTCATGCGATCAGATACACCTGCCCGTCGCTCACGTCCACCTCATAGGTGCGCACCCGCTTCTTCGGGTCGGCGAGGTTCACTCCCGTGGTGATGTCGAACTCCCAGTTGTGCCACGGGCAGCGCGCAATCGAACCTTCGCGGACACGGCGCAGCTGTCCCGGCAGATCCGGTGCGTATTCATTGGTGCCGACGACGTAGCCCGCGCAGAGCGGAGCGCCTTCGTGCGAGCAGTAGTTCGCGATCGCATACAGCGAGCCGTCGATGTTGTAGACGCCTACGCCGAACTTGCCGGCCTGGACCAGCTTCATGCTCCCGGGAGGCAGGTCTTCGATCGCGCACACCGGTCGGCGCTGCATCATGTCCCTTCGGTTTCCTTGACCTAGAATACCTAAAATAGTAAAGATAGGGCGACACAGCCGCTAGATGCTGCTGCCGGGAGGCACAGGTGACCACCAGTACCGATTCGCAGAGCGCCCCAGATCTCGCGAGCGATCCGTATCCGTTCTTCAACCACATGCGCACGACGACGCCCGTGTGGCGCGGCACGCTCATGGAGAGCCACCTGCTGCCCGACGAACTCAAGAACCCCGAGAATTGGACGTTGTTCGACTTCGAATCCGTGTTCACTGCGTTCCGCGAGGACACGGTGTTCGCCTCGGAGATGTACAACAAAACCATCGGCCTCGTCTTCGGCCCGACGATCCTCGGCATGGCGGGCAAGCAGCACCACGACCATCGCAGCCTGGTGAGCAAGGCGTTCAAGCAGAGCGCGCTCGCCATGTGGGAACCCGAGGTGATCGACCCGATCTGCGATCAACTCGTCGACGAGTTCAAACACGACGGCGAAGTCGATCTCGTCAAGGCGCTGACGTTCGAGTTCCCGACCAGGGTCACGGCCGCGCTTCTTGGCCTGCCGCAGGAAGATCTGGAGATGTTCCGGCGGTTGTCGCTGGACCTGATCTCGATCAGCGAGAACCTCGAAATGGGTCTGACCGCATCCGTCGAACTCGGAACCTATTTCCAGGAGCAGGTGGATCAGCGGCGCAGCAAGATGACCGACGACATCATCGGCGTCCTCGTCGCCGCGGAGATCGACGGCGAGAAGCTCACCGATGAGGCGATCATCTCGTTCCTGCGGTTGCTGCTGCCTGCGGGGTTGGAGACAACCTACCGGTCATCGGGAAACCTGTTGCAGCTGCTGCTGACTCACCCTGATCAGCTCGAGGCGGTGCAACGGGATCGCGAGCTCATCGGAGCCGCGATCGAGGAGGGCATCCGGTACGAGACTCCGCTGGTTCTGGTGACACGCAACACCACCCGCGAGGTCCAGATGCACGGCGCCACCATCCCCGAGGGTGCGCAGGTCAACCTGTGCATCGGCGCGGCGAACCGCGACGAGAAGCGGTGGGACGACCCCGATGTGTTCGACATCCACCGGCCGCGGCGCGCACACATCTCGTTCGCGGGCGGTATCCACAGCTGCCTCGGCATGCACCTGGCCCGGGTCGAGACGAAGGCGATGCTCACCAGCTTGTTCGACCGGGTCACCGACTTGGAGCTGATCGAAGACGACGACACCAACATCACCGGGATGCCGTTCCGGTCGCCGAAACACCTGCCGGTGACGTTCCGACCGGCGTCGGCCTGAGCATGCGGAGTCGCGCGGCGATCCTGCACGACGTCGGCGGGCCGTGGTCGGTCGAGGATTTCGAATTGGATCCGCCGCGCGCAGGTGAAGTGCTCATCGAAGTGGCCGCCGCCGGGCTGTGCCACTCCGACGAACACATCCTCAACGGCGACATGTCGGCGAGCAACGAGGTGATGCAGTCGTTCGGCCTACCGTCGATGTTCCCGATGATAGGCGGACACGAAGGCTCGGCCGTGGTGCAGCAAGTCGGTGACGGCGTAACGCAATTCGCGCCCGGCGACCACGTCGTGACGTCGTTCGTCGCGGTCTGCGGACAATGCCGGTGGTGCAACGCGGGTATGGAGTACATCTGCGACATGGGCGCGCAGGTGATGGTTCCCGGGATGCCGACGGACGGCACCTTTCGGCATCACACCGCCGACGGGCGTCAGCTCGGGCATCTGTCCAAGGTCGGCGCGTTCTCCAAACACACTGTCGTTTCGACGGATTCGATCGTCAAGATCGACAAGCGCTTACCCCTGTTGCCGATGGCGCTGCTGTCGTGCGGCGTGCCGACCGGGTTCGGGTCGGCGGAGAATCGCGCCAAGGTGGCTGCCGGCGACACCGTCGTCGTCATCGGTTGCGGCGGTATCGGGACCGGCGCGATCCAGGGCGCGCGCATCAACGGCGCCGCCCACATCGTCGCGGTGGACCCCGTTGCGTTCAAACAAAAGTCCGCCTTGCAGTTCGGTGCCACGCACACCGTCGCCACGGCCGATGAAGCGCTTCCGGTGGTCAGCGAGTTGACCAACGGGCTGATGGCCGACAGCGTCGTCCTGTCCCCATCGCTGATCTGCAAGCATGACGTGCAGGCGGCGCTGAACCTCACCCGCAAGGGCGGCACCTGCGTGCTGACCGGAATGACCAAGCAGACCACCAGTTCCATCGCGATCAACCTGCAGGAGTTCATCCTGTGGAACAAGAACCTCGTCGGCACCGTGTACGGGTCGTGCAACCCGCGTGTCGACGTCGCCCGGTTCGCCAAGCTCTACGAAACGGGTCAGCTGCAACTCGACGAGATGATCACCAGGCGCTACGCACTCGACGACATCAACGACGGCTACCGCGACCTGCTGAACGGCGAGATCATCCGCGGCGTCATCGATTTCAGCCTGTAGGTCCGCTGCGTCGATGCCGAGTGGCCACCTATGTAACGGTTTCGGCCGCTGCGCGTGCCACAACTGGCCACTGGGCGCCGTCAGTTGAGGCCATAGAACCGCTGGGCGTTCTCGCCGCCGATCTTCGCCCGGGTGTCCTCGCTGATGTCGGGCCGGGTGCGCAGATGCTTTGTGCTTTCCGGCCATTCGCCGTCCCAGTGCGGGTAATCGCTGGCGAACATGATGAAGTCGTCGCCGAGCACGTCGACCACCCCGGGCAGGATGGGCTCCTCCGGCTCACAGGTGGTCCAGATGTTGCCCGCCTGAAGGTATTCCCCGGGATCGCGCTTCCAGCCGTCGGCGATCCAGTCGCCGCGCTTCTCGAAATGCTCGTGCAGGCGGTCGATGAAGAACGGCACCCAGCCGACGCCTGCCTCGAGGAACGCGACCCGCAACCGCGGGTGCCGGTCGAATACTCCGCCGGAGATCATCGCCGTCATCGCGGTCATCTGGTCGAACGGAAAGCTGATGCAGTGCACTTGGATGTAGTTCGTGAAGCGGTCGACACCGATCTTCGGAAGGTGCATCCCTGGCGCGCCGTGGATGCCCAACGGCATGTCCAGTTCCTCGGCGGCGGCGTAGAACGGGTCGAGGTCGGGATGGTCGAGGTTGCGTGTCTTGAGCGCAGGCGGGATATGGGTGGCCACTAGGCCCTGGTTCTTGGCCTCCCGCATCACGTCGACGGCGACGTCGCCGTGTTCGATGGGAGTCACCGCCACCCCGCGCAACCGTCCGTCGGGCGTCGCGCAGTAGTCAGCGATCCACTGGTTGTAGAGCCGCGCGAAACCTGCTGCGAATTCCGGGTCTTCGAGACTCGCCGCGCACAGCCCGAGGCTCGGATACAGCACCATCGTGTCGATGTGGTCGCGGTCGGCATCATCGAGCACGCCCTGTGCCGATGCGTAGTTGATGCCCTCGGCGCTGCTCAAACCGTGTTCACGCGGACACCCGGCGCCGGGCCCGTCGGCCTCCGGATAGTTGCGGCCCTCGATGACCAGTGCCCTGCCGTCCTCCCGCGGCACCACGTGGTCAGGCCAGCGTCGCATCGCCTCGGCGGCCAGCGCCTGCCCCTCTGCTACGTGCCCGTCGGCATCGATGATCCTCATCCCTCACCTCCCGGCCCTTTGCTAAAACTAACGGGTGCCGCGCGACACCATCCAGCAATTGCTGCGAGAACATGCCACCTCTGACGCGATCGCGGTGAAGTACGGCGATCGGCAATGGACCTGGCGCGAACACCTGGCCGAGGCGTCGGCACGCGCCGCCGCGCTGCTTTCCCTGATGGACCGCCAACGACCGGTCCATGTCGGCGTGCTGCTCGGCAACACCCCGGAGTTCCTGCACCAGATGGCAGCCGCGGGCCTCGGCGGGTACGTGCTCTGCGGGCTGAACACCACCCGACGCGGTGCCGCTCTGGCCGCCGACGTGCGCCGCGCGGACTGCCAGATCGTCGTGACCGACGCCGAACATCGCGGCCTGCTCGACGGGTTGGATCTCGGGGGCGTGACGGTGCTCGACTCCTCCACCGACTGGTGGACCCGCCTAATAGGGTCGGCCGGCGAACTGACGCCGCACCGCGAAGTCGGGGCGCTCGACCCGTTCATGCTGATCTTCACCTCGGGAACCAGCGGTGACCCGAAGGCGGTGAAGGTATCGCACTTCATGGTGTTGATGTCGGGCGCGAACCTGGTGCAGAAGTTCGACGTCACCGCCGACGACACCTGCTACCTGTCGATGCCGTTGTTCCATTCCAACGCGTTGGTCGCGGGCTGGGGCGTGGCGATCGCCACCGGCGCGGCGATGGCACCGGCGAAGTTCTCGGCGTCGGGGTTTCTGGACGACGTCCGGCGCTACGGCGCGACGTACATGAACTACGTGGGTAAGCCGTTGGCGTACATCCTGGCCACGCCGGAACGACCCGACGATGCGGACAACCCGCTTCGCGTCGCGTTCGGCAACGAGGCGAGCGACCGCGACATCGAGGAATTCCAGCGCCGGTTCGACACCCTGGTGTGGGACGGGTTCGGCTCCAGCGAGAACGCCGTGATCATCACCAGGGAGGAAGGCACCCCGAAAGGCTCTCTGGGCAAGGGCTTTCCCGGCGTGGCGATCTACAACCCGGCCACCGGCACCGAATGTCCGGTCGCGCGTTTCGACGCTGACGGCGCGTTGATCAACGCCGACGAGGCCGTCGGCGAGTTGGTCAACACGTCCGGCGCGGGTTTCTTCACCGGCTACTACAACAGCGAAGAGGCCACAGCGGAACGCATGCGCGGCGGCATGTACTGGTCGGGCGACCTGGCCTACCGGGACGCCGAGGGCTGGATCTATCTCGCCGGCCGCACCGCCGACTGGATACGAGTCGACGGCGAGAACCTGGCGGCCGCACCGATCGAGCGCATCCTGATCAGGCTGCCCGACATCAGCCGCGTTGCGGTGTACGCGGTGCCTGACGAGAACGTGGGCGATCAGGTGATGGCCGCGGTGGTGCTGCACGACGAATCCACCTTGACGCCAGAGGCTTTCGAACACTTCCTGGCCGAGCAACCGGACCTGTCGCCGAAGGCCTGGCCGCGGTATGTCAGGATCGCCGCGGACTTGCCGACCACCGCCACGCACAAGGTGCTCAAACGCGAGTTGGCGGCTCAAGGCGCCACCGCAGGCGATGGTGAACTGTGGGTGCGGGAACCGCGCGGAACGCGCTACACGCGCACGGTCTAGCGACGAACGTTCGTTACCGCTCGAAAAATCCGCCGAAAGTTCGAGCGGTACGGAACGTTCGCGGCCGTCAGTCATTCGGGGGCGCTAGACCGCGTGGTCGCCGAGGTGCACCTAAGGCGCCCCGTTACCGTCGGCCGACGCGGCCGCCTGCCGCTTCGCCATCTCCGACGGCAGGATCTTGTCCTTGAACACCTGCTGGATGAGTTCCTGTACGTCCCTGCTCACCGATGCGAGCGCGACCAGGTCGTTGGAGCTCTGCCAATGCACCCGCATGCCCATCATCTCCCACGCCCGCTTGATGTTGGCCTTGGTGGCGAGCAGCGTGGTCAGCGGAGCCTGCGCGATGTGGCGGGCGATGGCCTCCACCCGCGCGTCCAGATCCTCCCGCTTGACCACCTCGTTGATGAGGCCGTACTCGAGTGCCTTGTGCGCGTCGACGGTCTCGGCGGTGTAGAGGTAATACGATGCCCGCCGCCAGTTCATGAAAACCCAAGGCTCGATGGAGCATTCACCGGACGGCATGCCGAAGCCCTGCAACGGCGGATAGGAGAAGTACGCGTCGTCGGAGGCGATGACGATGTCGGTGGTCAGCCCGTAATGGGTGCCGCCGCCGACGCAGTACCCGTGCACCTGCGCGATGGTCGGCTTGGAGAACTCCCACAGATTCAGGATCGGCTTGACGAACAAGTCGGTCTGCGGCTTCCACGGCATGCCGGTGGCCTTGAAACCTTCGACGAACTCCGGATAGTCGACCGCGTTGTTGCCGATGGCATGCCCCGAGCAGAACCCTGGGCCGTTGGCCTTCATCACCAGAACCTTGATGTCGTAGTCGCGGTCGGCGTCCCGCAGTGCGTCGTCGATCTCCTCGACCTGCTTCTGGTCCTGGGCGTTCGCCTTCTCGGGCCAGTTCAGCGTGATCGTCGCGATCGGACCGTTCTTTTCGTAGATGATCCGTTCGCGGGTCTCGTTGAGATCCATACCCTCTCCTATGACGTGATGACACCGATCTGGGCGCCGATGTCGTACACCGTTACTGCTTGTCCGGTCCATTGCACGGTGCCCGAGGCACCCCCACCGCGGCGCCCACGGCCTCTTGTCCGCGCGACGGCCAGTACACGCACATGAACTCGCCGGTGCCGATGCCCTTGGACAGCCGGTCGTCGGCGGATTTCATCAGCACCATCAGCGCGTAGCGGCGTCGTTGTACGTCCGCGGAGTACGTCACGGGCCGAGCGACCCGATCTCGCGGTAGACGTGCGGAATCGGCTTGGGATCCATGGAGATGTTGTCCAGGCCTGTCAGCGGGACTTCGCGCATGCGCTTCGCGGCCGCATCGAGGTCGTCGCAGTCAAGCTCGTAGATGGCGATGAACGGACCGTCGCCGCTGGTGGGTGCGAAGCGGCGTGCCGACAGGATGCCGTCCACGGACAGAATCTGCGCGAGATGGGTTTCGTTGTACCACTTGTGGTATTCGGCTTCGCGGTCCGGCGAGGCCGGCATCGTTTCCACGTAGATGATCCCCCTGGGCATGCTCACACCCCCGACCATGGCTTGATCTTCAGGTAACCCCCCGCGTCGACCCGCAACTGCTGACCGGTGACGTATCGGGCGGCGTCGCTGGCGAGGAACAGCACTGCCTCGCTGATGTCCTCCGGCTCGACGTAGGGGATCGGAAAACCCTGCAGCATCGGGAAGACGACTTCGGCTTCCTCGCGGGTCGGGTTCTGCAGATCGGGCCGGAACGCCTTGTACATCGGCGGACTGTGCAGCATGTCGGTGTTGCAGTTGGTCGGGTGAACCGCGTTGACCCGGATCTGCTCAGGGGCCAGGGTCCTTGCGAGGTCGTTGACATAGTGCGCGACAACCTGTTTCGCGAACGCATACCCTGCGCCGCCAGGACCGCCGTCCATACCGGCGGTGTTGACCGCCGTCGCCATGAAGGCGGCCACCGAACCCGTCGCGATGATCGACGCGCCCGCATGCAAGTGCTTGATGCTGGCGTGGATCAGGTTCATCTCCCCGAGCAGGTCGACGTCCACGGCGTCGACGAACGCCTGCGGCGGCAGCCCGGCGGTCATCGGGCAGATACCGGCGTTGGCGACCACGATGTCCAGCGCGCCGAACTCGGCGACGCCGCGGTCGATGGCGGCGGACAGCGCCGCGCGGTCGCGGACGTCGGCGATCTCGGTGTGAGCGCGTTGCCCTTCCTTCTCGACCAGTCGGGCTGTCTCGTCGAGATCCTCGGGCCGGGCGAGCGGGTAGTCGTTGGTCTCGATGTCCTCGCAGATGTCCACCGCGATGATGTCGGCGCCCTCGGCGGCCAGCAACCGCGCGTGTGACCGGCCCTGGCCGCGTGCCGCACCGCTGATCAGCGCCACCTTGCCGGTCACCCTGCCCATGGTTCGTCCTCCCTCGCGATGCTTCGCGGCATGCGGACGACTCGGCAGCACAGCCGGTTTGGGCGCCGCGACATTGCAGCCAACTGTAACTGGTGCGGTGGCTATACTACCTAAAATTATAAAGAAACCAATTCAGACCGATTCCGACAGGACGCCGTGGACTTCTCATATCCGCCGGAGGTCGAGCAGTTCCGCAAGGAGCTGCGTGCCTGGTTGGCCGCGCACCTGACCGACGAGGTGGTGGCCGCCGGGCGCGGGCGCACACGGGACGCGCAGACCTTCGACATCTTGCGGGCGTGGGACGCCACCTTGGCCGACGCGGGGTGGGGCGCGGTGTCGTGGCCACCGGAATACGGCGGCCGCGGGGCCGGCGTGCTCGAGCAACTGGCCTACGCGGAGGAAACCATCCGTGCGCGAGCGCCGGTGCCGCTCAATGTGATCGGGATGAACAACATCGCACCCGCGATCATGCAGTACGGCACCGACGCGCAAAAGCGTGAGCTGCTCCCCCGCATGGTGCGCGCCGACGACATCTGGTGTCAGGGCATGTCTGAACCCGAGGCGGGTTCCGATCTCGCCTCGTTGCGCACCCGCGCGGTGCCCGACGGGGACGAATATGTGGTCAACGGACAGAAGGTGTGGACGTCGCTCGGCCATCGGGCGCACTGGTGCCAGCTGTACGTGCGCACCGACCCGGACGTGCCCAAGCACAAAGGCATCTCCTGTCTGATCGTCGACATGACGCTGCCCGGCATCGAGGCGCGCCCGCTGGTCACCATCAACGGCGCCACCGACTTCGCGGAGGTGTTCTTCAACGACGTGCGGGTGCCCGCCGACGCGCTGCTCGGTCCGCTCAACGGGGGCTGGCAGGTCGCTACCACCACGTTGAGCCACGAGCGGGCCGGGGCGGCGCGACTGTACGCGCAGTTGGAGATGCAGTTGCGTGATCTGGCGTCCGACCTGGCGGCCGCCCAACTGCTCGACGACGCCGCGACGTTGCAACGCCTTGGCGCGCTGGCGGTGCGGACCAAGTACCTCGAGGTGCTCTGTCAACGGTCCATCTCGGCGACGCTGCACGGTGGCGACGCGCTCGGTTCGGCCAGCCTGGCCAAGAGCGTGTGGGCCGAGATCGGCCAGGACCTTGCCGCATTGGCCTTCGACGTACTCGCAGACCACCGACGGTGGCGGGAGTACCGGCTGACGTCGCGCTCGTTGACCATCGCAGGCGGTACAACGCAGATCAACAAGGGTGTCACCGCGACGCGGGTGCTGGGGTTGCCGCGGCCATGAATCTCGAACTGACCGACGAACAGGTCGCACTGCGGGACACCCTGCGCCGGTTCCTGGCCGAAAAGGCCGGCCTGGCAACACATGTACGGCCGATGCTCGACGATCCGACCGGCGTCACCAGCGAAGTCTGGCGAGCGCTCGCTGACCTGGGTGCGACCGGTGTGCTGGTGCCACAGGAGTGCGGCGGTTCGGGCATGACGATGGTCGAAGCCGGCGTAGTGGCCGAGGAACTGGGCGCCGCACTGCACCCGGGGCCGTGGTTGTCGACGGCGGTCGCTGCTCCCCGGGCGCTGACGCGAACGGGGGCGGCATCCGACTCGGTGCTGCGCGGTATCGCCGACGGATCGGTCATCGGCGCGGTGGGCCCGTTGCAGGGTCCGCGCCCGACTGTCGAGGGCGGGACCCTCGTCGGGGACATCCCGTCGCTGCCCGACGCGGCCGCCGCCACCGTGATACTCGTGCTGGCCGAAAGCGATTCGGGCACCGGCCTGTTCACCATCGATGCCACGGCGCCGGCGTTGTCGATGACCGAGCGATCACACGTCGACCCCACCCGCAAGCTGTTCGACGTGCGATTCGACGGCGTGCCCGCGCACCGGGTGGCCTCCGCACCGGCGGACGCCATCCGGGGTCTCGTCGACGACGTGCTGATCGCCCGCGCGGCCGACGCGTTGGGCGCGGCCACCGCGGTGATGAACCTCGCCGTCGACTACGCCAAGGTGCGGCGACAGTTCGACCAGCCGATCGGCAGTTTCCAGGCAGTCCAGCACCTGTGCGTCGACATGTACGAAACCGTTGAACTCGCGCGAAGCGGTGTGCTGCACGCGTTGTGGGCGGCCGACGCCGCGGACCCCGACGAGCGTCACCTGGCGGCGGTGCGCGCCAAGGCGTTCGCTTCGCAACTGGCAGCGGTCGCCGACACTGCGATTCAAGTGTTCGGTGGCATCGGCTACACCTGGGAGCACGACGCCCACCTGTATTTGAAGCGACTGCTGGGTTGGAGCGCATTCCTCGGTGGCCCGGACCAGTATCTGCAAGAAGTGGGGAGAGCATTGCGATGACGCGAGTGCTGAGCGGAGTTCGTGTGGTCGAACTGGCGTCATGGACGTATGTGCCGTCTGCCGGTGCAGCCCTTGCGGATTGGGGCGCAGATGTCATCAAGGTCGAGGACGTGAAGGGCGGTGACCCTGGCCGCGCGTTGGTGATCGGGGGCTTCACCAGGCAGAACGCGCGCGCCGACGTCGACTTCATCCTCGAAATCGGTAACCGCGGCAAGCGCAGCATCGCCATCGACATCAAATCCGAAACCGGCCACGAATATTTGGGCCGCCTGTTGGCCACCGCGGACGTGTTCCTGACCAACTGGTTGCCCGGCGCGCTGGAACGTGCCCGGTTGACAGTCGCCGATGTGCGCGCGTTCAACCCGAACATCATCGTCGCCCGCGGCACCGGCACCGGCGTGCGCGGACCGGATGCCAACAAGGGCGGATTCGACGCCGCCACATACCTTTCCCGTGGCGGGGTGGCGTACACGTTGACGCCGTTCGGCACCGAGACGCCCGCGGTGCAGGGCCCCGGCTTCGGCGATCTGCAGGGCGGCATCACGCTGGCTGGCGGCGTCTGCGCGGCGCTGTTTCACCGCGAGCGCACCGGCGAGCCCTCCGTCGTCGACTCGTCGCTACTGGCCCAGGCGATGTGGTCCATCGCGCCGTCGATCTCGGTGGCCGACCTGTTCGACATCGACGGCATCCCCGGCGCGCCTCCTGGACTGGCGATCAACCCGCTGGTGAACCGTTACAAGACGCGGGACAACCGGTGGATCCAGATGGTCTTCCTGCAACCCGACCGGTTCTGGGCCGGATTCTGCGAGCGGATCGGTCTGCCCGAACTGGCGACTGACGACCGCTTCGTGCCCTCGAGCAACCTGATCGCCAATGCCGCCGAAGCGTGCGCGCTCGTCGGAGACCGCATCGCCAGCGAGGATTTGGAGTACTGGCGTAAGGCGCTGGCCGACGAACCGGGGGTGTGGGCGGCGCTCGCGACGCCGAAGGAGACGTTGCACGATCCTCAGGTCAAGCCGAACGGCCTCACCGTCGCCAACGTCGACGACAACGGGGTCGAGTATCAAATCGTCGCCGCCCCAGTGCAATTCAACGAGACCACGCCGGATCCGGCGCGTGCTCCCGAGCACGGTCAGCACACCGAGGAGATCCTGCTCGAACTCGATTTGGACTGGGGTGACATCTCGGCAGCCAAGGACAGCGGCGCGATCCTGTAGGAGGGCCTGTGACTATCGAGCGACGCACCCTGGAATCGGTGATCTACGAGCGCGAGCCACCGATCGCGCGGATCATCCTGAACCGCCCCGAGAAGGCCAACACCAAAGACGCGCAACTGGTGCAGGAGGTCGACGCCTGCCTACACGAGGCCGACCATGACTGCGACATCAAAGTCGTGATACTGAAGGCCAACGGCAACGGCTTCTGCGGCGGGCATGTCGCGCGCTGGGGCCCCGAAGAGAACCCGTATCCGAACTTCGGCGACACCTTCGAAGATCTGTACAAGGGCACCGCCGACTTGTTCCTGTGGCCGACGCTTTATCTGTGGGAGTTTCCGAAGCCGACCATTTCGCAGATCCACGGCTACTGCATGGGCGGCGGCATCTACCTGGGTCTGCTGACCGACTTCTGCGTCGCATCGGAGGATGCGTACTTTCAGATGCCGCTCGCGCAGAGCCTCGGCGAACCCGGCGGACACACGATGATCGAGCCGTGGCTGATGATGAACTGGCATCGCACCATGGACTGGTTGCTCTTGGCGCCAACGCTTTCCGCGCAGGAAGCGCTCGACTGGGGACTGCTCAACAAGGTGGTGCCGCGCGACGCGCTCGAAGACACCGTCGAGGAGATGGCGCGCAAGATCGGCCAGATCCCGTTGACCACGCTGATGGCGGTCAAGAACAACGTGAAGCGGGCGTGGGAGTTGATGGGCATGCGGGTGCACCTGCAAGTCAGCCACATCCTGACCAACATGGTCGGCGCGGCCTCCGATGTGCAGGCCCGCCGCGCCGAACTCATCGAGTCAGGCTTGACACCACGGGATTTCTCCACGCGAGCAGACGGAAAAGGTCCCGACACGCCGCGAAAATAGGACACTTTGCGTCTGCTCGCGCAGGAAAAGTCAGCCCCCCGCGGCGTGGCGGGCGGCCACATAACCGAACACCATGGTGTTGGCGATGCTGCCGCCCGCGCCCAGATAGTGCCTGCCCATCACGGTGGCGGTGATGTTCCCGGTCGCATACAGCCCGTCGATCACCCGATCGTCGCGGTCGAGCACCTGCGCGTGCTCATTCGTGATCACTCCCCCGCATGTGCCGACGTCGGCCGGGAACACCCTGGCGGCGTAGTACGGCGGACGATCGATGGGCCCGAGCGCGGCGTTCGGCTTGTACCCCGGATCGCCAAGGCAGATGTTGTATGCCGACTGCCCGCGACCGAAGTCGGGATCCAGGCCCTTGGCCGCGAATTCGTTGAAGCGGTCGATCGTCTGCTCCAAAGCCTCAGCGGGGACGCCGATCTGGGGTGCGAGTTCTGCCAGCGTGTCCCCCCGCACGACGGCGCCGGACTCGATCACCTCTTCGGGCAGCCGACGCGTCTGCAGTGGATTGGCGCCTGAGACATACCGTCGCACAAACCCTTCGTCGCAGATCTGCCAGCACGGGACGGCCTTGGCGGCGTACATCGCCTTGCCGACCTCCACGTAGGAGTTCGCCTCGTTGCAGAACCGCCTGCCGGTGCCGTCGACGTAGATGGCGCCCGGCCGCTGCCTGCCCTGCCCGAGTGCGCGGGCGCGGGGGTCTGCGACGAAAACCGAAGGCAGCCACCACGCCTCGTCCAGCAGGTCGGTCTTGGCGCCCAACCGCATCGCCGTCTGCAGCACTTCACCGGTGTCGCCAGCGTTGGACAGCGACCACTTCGCTTCGTTGGGCTGATCACCGCTGTACTGGCGGCGCATGTCGGCGTTGCGGCTGAACCCGCCCGCCGCGAGCAGGACGCCCCGCCGCGCTTCGATGTGCAAAGGCGTGCCGTCCCGAGTGACGCTGGCGCCGACGACGCGACCGTCCTCGACGATCAGATCGTCCATCGCGGTGTTCGTCCACACCGGCGGTTCGCCACTTTCGGAGATCAGCGCCTCGAGGATCTGACCGATGATCGACGCACCGTTGGTGAGCATCGTGCGCCGACGCAGCCTCGCGGCCCAGGTCCGCAGGAAGACCCTCATCGCGATGCCGAACGCGCGCGGAGACCGGTTGAAGTACTGCACCGAGCGCAATTCGCTGGTCTTCACCACGAATCCACGGTTCCAGTTCTTGTCCATCGTCTGGACCTTGTCACTCCATGCTCCCAACGCTGCCGCATCGTATGCAATGCCCTCTACCGAACGGCCGGCTGTGTTGCCGCCCTTGTGATTCGGGTAGTAGTCGGTGTAACCGGGGCACCGCACGAGCCGAATGCCCCTGCCGAGCAGGAACTCGATCATCTGGTGACCCGCGGTCAGGAACATCTCGCGGCGCGCGATCGACGATGCCTCCCCGATGTCGCCGACGACGGAGTCGAAGTACGCCATCCCGTCTTCATGCGAATCGGGAATCCCGTCGGCGACCATCAACGGGTTGTTCGGCAGCCACACCATGCCGCCCGACATTCCGGTGGCCCCGCCGATGAGGTCCTGCTTCTCGACGACGAGCGGTTCGATCCCCGAATCCAGAGCAGCCAGCGCAGCGACCATTCCGCCGCCGCCGCTGCCCGCGATGAGAAGGTCGACGGACTTGTCCCAAGTCATCATGCGCGCAGCCCGAGGTCGGCGATGGGCACGTCGATGGTCGTGTTCGTCTTCTGGATTGCGCCGACAAGTTGGTCGTAAGGCACTCCGGCGAGGAAGGCATCGATCACCCGCTCGAAGTTCGAGATCAGCCCTTCGACCTGAGTCGACAGGCGCATGAAGTCAAATCCCCTGGCGTGCAGGCCTTTTTGTTGGCGCGGCAAATTGGAGAAGTCTTGGGCCGGGATGGTCGGCCAGCTGGGGTCATCGGGCGCCAGCGGTTGCGGCGGTGTCGGCTTACCCGGCGAGCGGTCGTTCGGATAACGGGTGAGCGACCAGATCTCGAAGAGTGTCTGTTCCGGTCCCAGCGGCCGGATGCGATACGACGAGGCGCTGCTGTACTGCGGCAGGATGAAGTAGTGCGGGAAGCAGAACCCGATCGGGTCGATCACTCCGCGACGATCCAGGTCATTGAGGTCCGGAAAGTCACATCCGCGGGCCCGGTGCCACGCCGTGACCGCGTCGTTGACCGCGCCGCGCCAGGCCGCCATCGCCGCTGCGGGGTCGTCGGGCAGCGACATGTTCTGCAGCCCTTCGGCGATCCGCACGTCGTTCTCGTGGGTCATGCCGCCCATGCCGGAACCCAGCGTGCGCATGAAGTGCAAACTGGTCTCGATGAGCGGGTGCACCGGTGCGTCGTCGGGGCGATGCGACGACGGCAGCAACTGCGGGTGGGTCTGTGGGACGTGATAGCCCTCCATGAAGGCTGCCGTTGCCAGCTTCCAATTGACGGGTAGCAGGCACGATTTCCACCATTCGGTGCGCAACGCGCCGACTTTCCACTCGTCGTGGCGGGACGCGAACGGCTCGATGCACTCCCGCAACGGCGGCGCATCCTCGTCGAGGTTGATCCACGCGCAGCCACCCCACAGCTCGCACCGAACCGAGACCAACGCGAGATCGGTTGCCGCCAGGTTGCTTTCGTCGAATATCTCGGGCCGCAGCACGAAGGTGTTGGCGCCGTCGAGGCTCCAGCACCACCCGTGAAACGGGCAGACGAAGTTGCGGCGCGACCCGCAGCCTTCGACGATCTTCATACCGCGATGACGGCACGAGTTGTAGAAGGCGCGGACGTCGTCATCGTCGACTCGCACCACGATGACAGACTGGTCGAGGATTTCGTACTCCACAAAATCTCCCCGCGACGGTATCTCCTCGAGTCGGCATGCCATCTGCCACACCCGCGGCCAGAACAACTCCGCTTCGCGCGCATAGAACTCGGAGTCGTAGTAGCGCTGTTTGGGGATTCGATCCACCGCCTGCACCGCCCACGGAATCCGAAACGGTGTCCAGTCCACTTCGGTCAACGACATCACCCTTTGGCGCGAGCTCGTATCTTTGCAAAAATAGCAAGTTCTGCACCGATGCGGCACCGATACTGAACCCATGGACAACTGGATCGACGAACTCGCGCGCGCTCTCGGCGAGGAGCCCCTCACGTCCGACGAGATGACGAAACTGCTCGGTGCGGCAGGCGATGTCGCGCACCGGGTCGAGCGCAAGATGACGCCGCTTTCGACGTTCGTGCTCGGCTGTGCCGTCGGGCGCAGGCTCGCCGAGAGCGTGGATCGCGCGGATGCACTCGGCGACGCCCTGGGTCAGCTCGACGCACTTCTGCCGCCGCCACAGGGCTAGCACGTAGCAGTTGTTGGGCGGTCGCCCAACCGTTAGTCTGCCTTCATGTCGAGCAAGCCCGCTGACGAGCAGCCACGCGTCGGGCGTGAGGCGACACGGGAGGCCCTGATCGAGGCGACCGCCCAAATCATGCTCGACGAGGGCTATGCGGCGGCGACGTCGCGGCGGGTCGCCGCCAAGGCCGGGGTCAAGCCCGCGTTGGTGCACTACTACTTCCCCAGCATGGACGACCTGTTCGTCGCCGTGCTGCGCGACAAGGCCGAGCACAATCTGCAGCGTCAACGCGAGGCGATCGCCGATGCGCAGCCACTGCACGCGTTGTGGCTGCTCAACAGCGCGACCGACGCTCAACTCTTCACCGAGTTCCTCGCGATGGCCAATCATCGTAAGGCCATCCGCAGCGAGATCTCGGCCTACGCCATGCGCTTCCGTGACCTGGAAGAAGGCGTGGTGACGCTGGCGTTGAAGGCCCGCGGCGTGGACCTCGAGCAGTTCCCGCCGGTGGTCATGTCGATGATCATGGGTGGCCTGGCCCGGATGGTGATGCATGAGCAGGGACTCGGCATCACGCACGGCCACGAGGAGGCCACCGCCTTCATCGAGCGCTGTCTGGAGCGTTTCGAAATGCCGGTTTGGGATCAGCCGCCGGCGCAGTCGAGTGACCCAGCGCCGTCAAGTGGCCAGGAGGTGACCAGCAGCACAATTACTTGAGGTAATTGTTTCGCGATGAGAAGTTATACCGGCTAAGTTATAGCCGCAGCGCCGTGAACAGGCATTAGAAGAGGGCATAAATGAGTAGCGAGGGTCGGGAGCGAATCGTCTGATGTTGCGTTTCGCCAAGCGCAGTTGGGTCGTGCTGGTCATCCTGCTGGTGGTGGTCATCGCGGTGTTCGTCGTGGACCGGTTCCGCGGCTTCTTCGGGCACACCGTGCTCACCAAGCCGGGCGCAGGCCTCGTCAACGACCCCGAGCCGTTCAACCCCAAGGTCGTCAAATACGAGATCTTCGGCAACGGCAGCACCGCCACGATCAACTACCTCGATCTGGACGCCCAACCGCAGAAGGCACTGAATGCCCCGCTGCCGTGGGAGCTGACCCTGACGACCACCGCGCCCGCGGCCAGCCCCAACATCATCGCCCAGAGTGACGGCAACAGCATCACCTGCCGGATCACCGTCGACGGCGTGGTCAAAGACGAGAGGACCACTGACGGCGTGAACGCCCAGACGTTCTGCTTGGTGAAATCGGCATGAGCAAAGCTTGCGAGCGAATCATCGGCACAGAATTCGGTGACCGAGCCTGCGAGGTCGCCGAATGAGTAACACGCATATCGGCGCGCCTCCGATCATCCCGCGCTTCATCCGGCTGTTCGCCGTGCCGGTCCTCCTGGGCTGGATCGCACTGACGGTCATCGTCAACGTCGTAGCCCCGCAATTGGAGAAGGTCGGCGAGGCACACGCGGTGTCGTTGGCGCCCAACGACGCACCCTCATTGGAGGCGATGCAGCGGGTCGGCAAGACCTTCCAGGAATTCGACTCCAACAGCTCGGCGATGATCGTGCTGGAGGGCGACCAGCCGCTCGGCGATGCGGCCCACAAGTATTACGACACCCTGATCGACAAGCTCGAGACCGACAAAACCCATGTCGAACACATTCAGGATTTCTGGGGCGATCCGCTGACCGCCTCCGGCGCACAGAGCGCCGACGGTAAGGCCGCCTACGTCCAGGTCTACCTGGCAGGCAACCAGGGCGAGAGCCTGTCGAACGAATCCGTCGAATCCGTTCGCAAGATCGTGGCAGACACTCCGCCGCCGCCGGGGATCAAGGCCTATGTCACCGGGCCCGGACCCCTGATGACCGATCAGCAGCACGCCGGCGACAAGAGCATCCAGCTGATCACCATGATCACGATCGCCGTGATCTTCGTGATGCTGTTGTTCGTCTACCGGTCCATCGTCACCGTCCTGCTGGTCCTGGTGATGATGTTCATCGAGTTGGCGGCGGCCAGGGGAATCGTTGCCACCCTTGGCTACTACGAACTGATCGGCTTGTCGACGTTCGCGGTCAACCTGCTCACCACGCTGGCCATCGCCGCGGGCACCGACTACGCGATCTTCCTCGTCGGCCGATATCACGAAGCGCGGGAGAACGGCGAGGACCGCGAAACCGCGTTCTACACGATGTATCACGGCACCGCGCACGTGATCCTGGGCTCGGGCCTGACCATCGCAGGCGCGACGTTCTGCCTGACTTTCACGCGACTCCCGTATTTCCAGACGCTGGGCATCCCGTTGGCCATCGGCATGCTCGTCGCGGTGGCGGCCGCGTTGACCATGGCGCCCGCCCTGCTCACGGTGTGCAGCCGGTTCGGTTTGTTCGACCCGAAGCGCGCGATGAAGACCCGCGGCTGGCGACGCGTTGGCACCGCGGTGGTGCGTTGGCCGGGACCGATTCTCGCCGCGTCGGTGGCGCTGGCGCTGATCGGGTTGCTGGCCCTGCCGTCGTACAAGCCGAGCTACAACGACCGCAACTATCTGCCCAAGGACATTCCGGCGAACCTCGGCTACGCGGCCGCGGACCGGCATTTCCCGCAGGCCCGGATGAATCCGGAGATGCTGCTGGTTGAAACCGACCATGACGTGCGCAACTCGGCGGACATGTTGGTGATCGACCGAATCGCCAAGAGCATCTTCCACGTCCCCGGCGTCGGACGGGTGCAGTCCATCACCCGTCCGGAAGGCACCCCGATCGAGCACACCTCGATCCCGTTCCTGATCAGCATGCAGGGCACCAGCCAGCAGATGAATCAGGACTACATGCAAAAAGTCATGGACAACATGCTGAAGCAGGCCAACGACATGCAGACGTCCATCGACACGATGGAACGGATGCAGAACATCACTGTGCAGATGGCGGCCACCACGCACAGCATGGTCACCAAGATGAAGGGCATGACGGTCGACATCGAGGAATTGCGCGACCACATCGCCGATTTCGACGATTTCTTCCGGCCGCTGCGCAACTACTTCTACTGGGAACCGCACTGCTACGACATCCCGGTCTGCTGGTCGATCAGATCGATCTTCGACACCCTCGACGGCATCGACACGATGACCGACGACATCAAGAACCTGCTTCCCGACATGGAGAAGCTGGACACGTTGATGCCCCAGATGGTGGCTCTGATGCCGTCGATGATCGAGACGATGAAGAGCATGCAGCACATCACGCTGACCATGTATCAGAGTCAGAAGAGCCAGCAGGACCAGATGAAGGCGATGCAGGAGAACCAGGGCGCGATGGGCCAGGCGTTCGATGCATCCAAGAACGACGACTCGTTCTATCTGCCGCCGGAAGTCTTCGACAACCCCGATTTCAAACGGGGCATGAAGATGTTCGTCTCCCCCGACGGAAAGGCCGTGCGGTTCATCATCTCTCACGAGAGTGACCCCGCGACTCCAGAGGGCATCGCGCTGATCCCGCAGATCAAGAACGCGGCATTCGAGGCGATCAAGGGCACGCCAATGGAGGGCTCGAAGATCTACCTGGCGGGAACGGCGTCCACTTACAAGGACATGCAGGAGGGTTCGAACTGGGACCTGCTGATCGCCGGGATTTCGTCGCTCTGCCTGATTTTCATCATCATGCTGTTGCTGACCAGGGCGGTGATCGCCTCGGCGGTCATCGTCGGCACGGTGCTGTTGTCTTTGGGTACGTCCTTCGGATTGTCCGTGCTGATCTGGGAACACATCCTGGGCATACCGCTGCACTGGATGATCCTGGCGATGTCGGTGATCATCCTGCTGGCGGTGGGCTCCGACTACAACCTGTTGCTGGTGTCCCGATTCAAGGAAGAGATACCCGCGGGCATCAAGACGGGCATCATCAGGTCGATGGCGGGCACCGGCGCGGTGGTCACCTCGGCGGGCCTGGTGTTCGCGTTCACCATGATGTCGATGGTGGTCAGCGACCTGATAGTGGTGGGTCAGGTGGGTACGACGATCGGACTGGGCCTGCTGTTCGACACCCTGGTGATCCGGTCGTTCATGACGCCGTCGATCGCGGCCCTGATGGGCCGCTGGTTCTGGTGGCCGCAGAATGTCCGGACGCGGCCCGTACCATCACCATGGCCGAAGCCGGCGCGGCATTCGGCTGAATCCCCGGTCCGCGTCGGCGCCAGCGGTGCCGACGACGAAAACCCAACGGGTCCAATTAGATAGGTGTGTAATGAAGGGAATGAGACTCGCTACGCTGGCCGCCGCGGCGGTGGCGCCCGCCCTGGTGTTCGCTGCTCCGGCCCACGCCGACCCCGACACGGACTTCGCGAACGAACTCCACACATACGGCATCTACGGCCAGAAGGATTACAACGCGTGGATCGGCAAGATCACGTGTAAGCGGCTGAACAACGGGCAGGATGCGGACGCCGACAAGTCGGCGAAGTTCGTCTTCCTGCAACTACCCAAGGGCAGCACCACCGAACAGGCATGGCAGTTCCTCGGCGCGTCGCTTCGCACCTACTGCCCAGATAAGCTGCCGGTGCTCGACGCCGCCGCCCACCAGTAAGGAGTCAGACATGTTCAGCAAAGCGAGTGTCGCGGCGGTTGCGGTCAGCGTGGCGGCGGTGGCCCTGCCAGCGGTGGCCTCGGCCGATGCCAGCGACGACTACCCGATTCCCAACCGCATCCTGAAGACCACGTGCACCGTCGACCAGTACATGGCGGCCGTGCGGGACGTCGAACCGGTCTACTACGAGCGGTACATGACCGACTACAAGAACCGGCCCGCCGACGTTCAGGACGCCGCGCGTGACCGCATCTACTGGTTCTTCTCGTTGGATTACGCTGGCCGGCGGCAGTATTCGGAGAACACCGCGACCAACGTGTACTACGAGCAGGTGGCGACGCGTTGGGGCAACTGGGCCAAGCTGTTCTTCAACAACAAGGGTGTCGCCGCGCACGGCACCGACATCTGCATGAACTACCCGCCGACCGACCCCACGGTCTGGACTTGGTGACGTCGGCGCCCCGACGAACGCTCAACGACGCGGTCACGCGGTTCTGGAGTCTCGCGGCGCCGCTGTACGACTCGCCTGCCTTGCAGCAGTGGGTATACCGCCCGGCGCAGGACGAGGTGATCGCGGTGCTCGGCAGCCGCGGCGCCCGTCGGATCGCCGACGTTGCGTGCGGCACAGGCATTCTCGCCGCCCGGATCGCGGACGAGTTGGATCCTGACGAGGTCTACGGCATCGACATGTCCGATGGCATGCTCGCCCAGGCACGAGCACGCACGTCGAAGGTGCTGTGGCGCAAGGGGCCTGCGGAGCATTTGCCGTTCGAGGACGGCACGCTGGACGCGGTCGTCACGACTTCGGCGTTTCACTTCTTCGATCAGCCGGCCGCGTTGCGTGAATTCCATCGCGTCCTTGCCCCAGGCGGCCTGACGGCGGTGGCGACATTGAGTCCGCGCCAGCGGCTGCCGCTGCACCGGCTATCCGCGAATCGACTGAACCCGGCCCACAATCCGACGCCGGCCGAGATGCGAAAGTTGTTCGCAGACGCGGGCTTCCGCGTCGAAGATCAGCACCGCGTGCACCGTCCGGTGTGGACTCAGCTGCTGTCGGACCTGATCACCATCGGCGTCAAGCCCTAGGGCAGCCCGCTGAACAGCGGGCTCAGGGCCTGCTGGATGGGATCCGGTGGGGGCGGTTGCGGTGCTCCGGCGTCTGCAGGAGCAGCAGGGACGACGGGACCAGGAGCAGCAGGCCCGACGGGACCCGGAGGCGGCCCGAAGGCCGGCGGAATCACCTCAGGTGCTCCAGCGACGAGAGGCCCAGGGGCAGCCACCGGCGGATTCGGGACGGGCGCAGCGGGTGGCGGCGCAACCGGTGCCGCGAGGGGTGCCGCCTCAGGTGACGTCGAAACCGGCGCGGTGACCGGAACCGGGGTGCTCGGCGATGCGGACGGGGTCGGATGCACAATCGGTTCCGGTGTCGGGTGCGGAACCGGAACGGCGGTCGATTCCGGTGTGCTGATCGCAGCCTGCGCGGCAGGAACCGGCACGGTTTCCGGTGCGGGCGGCGGCGCGGGTGGCGGAACGGCGGCCAGCGGTTGAAGCGCCGGAACGGGCAACGTCGTCGCCTGCGCGGGCACGGGGTGGGCACTCGAGGTGTCCGCAGCCTGTGCGGTGTCGGTTTCGACGTTCAGCGCCGAACCCGCGGCAAGCGAGAGTGCCGCGCCGAAAACCGCCACGGCAGCGGCCCCGATGGTCAGCTTCTTGGCGTGTGCGCGCGTCCACGGCCGGTCGTGCTTCGCGGACTTGACGCGTGGTGTCGCGATGACCATGGTCGCCTCGGTGTCGACGACGGGCTCCGCCGCCGGTGCGACGTGCTTCTTCGGACGCGTTATCCGCCAAGGCTTTTCGGGCGGCGCCTCGGTGGCCTGTACCGAACCGCTGACGGTCGGCTCCACCGTGGCCAGTGCTGCCCCACGCGCGAGCGCCAGCTGGGTGTCAACCGAATCAGACACGGGGATGGGCAACGCGTCAGCAACGGCCTGCGTGAGCTCATCCAAATCGGTATGCGCCCCAACGAGGTACAGACTTTCAGGCAGCCAGCCATCCTTACGGAACACCGTCCGTAGCCACTCGACGACATCCTCGGCGGACTCGAGGTGGTCCGTGACAGCGGTACGCACGGTGCCCGCACCAGTGGCGATGACCATCATCGTCGCCGCATTGGGTTCGAGAATGCACAGCCCGGACTTGGCGTGCTCGCTTTGCTGTCCCGTTTCGATACCCCAGAATTGCACGGCCCGGCTGATGGGAACCGCGTGCACGTTGTCGAAGCCCAAGTCCGCCAACGAGTTCAGCAGAGCAGCGGAGCCCGCCTCGACCTCCTGTGTCCAGGTCACATGAACGGAGCCCACCTTGTGCCCGCTGGCCGCCGCGATGGCTTGCGCGCCGCGCGCCGCCGCCGTGTGCGGTGCCGTGGCGGCGTCGGCGCCGTTCACGGAGGACTGCACATCGAACACGTCATGGTCGAGAACTGCGGGATCGGAGCCTTGTCCGTCGAGCAGCACCCAGCCGACGCTGGTGGACGTCACGGACAGTCCCAGCACTGATTGCACTTTGGCTCCACTCTCGTCGCGAAACCCATTCGCCGTCGCGGGTCAAGCGCTCACCCGAAGCGAGCATAGTTTGCTCACTCTCACCCGTCATCTCGTCGTCTCCAGACGGCGGGCGCAACGACTTGCAGCGTTTATCGAGTTGCAGCCAGATGGCGTTACCCGATCGCCCCGCTGGTGAATATTGACGTTCCATATGGAAACTCGCCTGCCGCTGCTTCGCCGGCCGCGTGGAGCGAGTTCACCCCCCGTACGCTCTGCGTCCGACGTCCGTTCATGATTTGCTGGGCACCCACTCGAACGGCACGGCCTGCGCGCGGTAGATCATCCGGGTGAGCGTGGGACGGTCGACACCGTCGACCGTCGACACTTTGACCTCAGGCTCCCCCGCGACGGCGTAATCCTCATACGGAGTCAGGTACTCCCACACCACCTGACCGTCCTGCGTCACCTGAAAGATCCGGCCGTGCATGCCCTCGGTGATCAACGTGTTTCCGTTCGGCAGGCGCTGCGCGTTGCTGACGAATGAGCTGAAGAACGTCCACGGTGGGCGCCCGGAATCCTCAGCGGTGTACTGCCACACGATGTTTCTGGTCATCGGGTCGATCTCCAGGACTCGCGACCCCGCGTAAATCCCAAGCGGCGCAGGCGGATACCCCGCCCCACCCTGGTTGTCGAACACGAGCAGGTTCCGGGCGCCGGGTAACCCCTCGCCGATGAGATGCGGGTTGTGCTGACCCGAGAGTTGGTCGAGAGGTCGAGGCAGAGCATGCCTGTTGATCCGCTGATGCTCGGCGCCGGGTTCGGCCTCGAAGTACGGCCCCAGACGCCACACGATCCGACCTGTGGACCGGTCGATCAGCGCGACTGTATTGGCTTTCCGCGAACTGATCAGAATGTTGTCGGGGGCAAACACCGTGTCGGGGTCATCGCGGTGCCAACGGTTCGGCCCCAACGTCTTGGCACTGTTGATCTCGAGGTATCCCCAGACATCACCAGGGTGGCGCGCGACGGTTTTGCGCAGATACTCGAATCCTTCGGGCGTGAAACCGAATTCGTCGAGGTGGTCACCCGCTCGCCATTGCCAGACGATGCGCCCGCCGGGAGCCACCTCGTAGATTCCCTGATCACCCACGACGTGCGGGCCGAGAGCGGGTACTTCGCGCGGGATCGCCACCAGGATGAGCCGATTGCCGTTCTCCAGCAGTTCCCAGTCGTGATTCTGTCGGGCCGCGCCGCCAGGGGCTTCGACGCCCCACTCCCAGACCTTCTCGCCGGTCCACGTCAGCTGGCCGACGGTGCGGTTGCCGTAGATGCCGCCCGGCGAATCCGCCAACTGCGTCAGTTGCAGACCGATGTCGCCGACCCGTCCGCCGTTGAGCGCAGGATCGATGATGCGGGCAGGCACGCCGGGATGCGGCCACTCGTTGTGCACGACGCCGTTCAGGTCGATCAGCCGGGTGACACCGTCAGCGCCGCTGTAGAGGACATAGCAGCCGAACGCGAGGCTGGGGTCGTGATACGTCACGCCACTGAACTGAACGAAAGCCATGGCGGGTAGTCCTATCAGTGTTCACCGGCGCCTCCGAGGGTTGAACTCGCAATGATCGCCAAGAATCGCTTGCGGACGGCCGCATGCCCGCGACGCGGGAGCTGGCAAACTTGCTCGTAGATAGGCCGCCAGTCGCATTGATCTTGAGGGCGGTTTGCAGGGTTACCGTCGCGCATATGCGAACAGAGCCGAAACGAATTTCCGATTTCCCTGCGGAATGCCGTGACGCTGCTGTGATTCAAACGTATTTATTTACGCTCGCGAAGAAACTGGCTCGTCAGTGCCGTTCGCCCGGCTACTCCGAGCAGGCCGACCGACCGCTGCCACCCCAGCGCCGACGAAGATAGCTGCCGGACGTGCCGTCGGCAGCAAACCCATTTCGTGCGCTGTGCGGGGAGCCCGACAAAGCTCATTTTCGGACCCGCCATAAAAATTGTTTGCTACCTATTCTCATCTGGGCCGATTGCCTGCACAATCGTGTGAATTGGGGAGGAAAACTGTGCGAGAATGTCGCACGTTACCTACCGACGAGATCGCTTGCTGGTGGGAGGAGATCAAGATTTCGACGCAATTGCGCCGCGCAGCGGGTGTCTGCGTGCTCACGACCGGTCTCCTCGTCGGAAGCGCCGGCGGTGCGATCGCCTCGGCTGACGAATCCGCAGGCACCGCCACTCAGAGTCAGGGCGTGGAGACGGCAAGTCCCAGCCTCGCGCCCGTCAGCACCTCCACTACCACAGCCGCCACCGCCGCCACGTCCTCGACTCCGAAGTCGCCGATCAGTCGCGCCATCCAGGACGTGCTGAAGAAACTTCACGCGATGAGCAAGCCAGTTCAGAGGCCGGTCATCGTGAAGGCGACGCCGACCACCGTCGCCGCGGAGCCCGTCGCTGCGACGTCGGAGTCCGAAGAGGTGGCCCCAGCCACCGCCGAGGCCACCGCACCTGAGGCGAAGGTGTTCGCCGCCGCGGAGTCCACTCCGGCCCCGTCGGTGACCCACACCGCGCCGCCGAGTACAGCGTCCGCCAATCACCCCACCGATCTGATCGGACCGACGCTGAAGGCCTTGCAGCCCGTGCCCACCGCGATGGCCAAAGTCGCCGGTGTCGCGATGACGGTACCTGGCGTACTCGCGGCGTTGCCCACGTCCGAAACCCCGGTCACCGACGTGATCACGTCGATGCAGAACATGCTGATTTCCGTCAACGACGCGGTCGCTCCGCTCGCGCAGGTCCCCGGTGACCTCTACTCGATGCTCGTGTTCCCGGGAATCAACGCGCCGATCGTGCAGCCGGTGAACGTCGGCTCCGGGTTGGGCTTGACCACCGTGACCGGGACGAGCCCGGCGGGCCCGCCGGCACCGACGCCGCCTGATGCGTCGCCGATCCTGCCGGTTTCACCACTTGATGTGCTGCCGTTGAGCGGTGACGTCATCGCGCCCGCAGCGCTTGGCGGAATTGCCACGGCAGGGCTGGACGCCGACTTGGCGCTCGCCGGCACCGCGCCGATGGCCACCGAGGTCACCGCTCCCGCGGGCGCGCTGTCCTTCCTCGAGCACACCGTCAGGGCGGTCTTGGCGCCGGCATCGCTGACGGCGCTCGCGGCGTTCGCGCTTCCCGGTATCGGAGGACTGCTGATCATCTGCGCGGCGGGCATCCGGGTCGGCTACCGGCAGGCGAAGGCCGCACTCACGGTGCGCAGCACCGCGATCGCCCGGTTCGCCCGCCAAGGCCCGTTGGGCGTGGTGCGTTCGGGCTCGCTGGTGTCGCTGCACACGCGGCGGTCGCGCCGACCGCGGACGAGCAATTCCGAGGTGGCGCGCGCGGTGCCGTTGTTCGAACGGGCCGCCTGACCTCAACCGTCGTCGGCCATGGCGCGGGATATCTCACGTCAGGCATTCCTGCGCGGCACGCTCGGCACCATCGCCTCCGGCGCGCTTGTCAGCGGCTGTAACACCCCCTCGTCGAGCGCACCGACCCCGCAGTCGACCGGACCGCGCGACTGGGATGCTCTCGGCAAGTCCATCGACGGCCGCGTAACGCTCCCGTCCAGCCCGGAATACGGCACGGCGAAGGGGCTTTTCAACACCAGGTTCGCCGACTCGGCGCCGGTCGCCGTTGTGACGGTGAAGTCCCCACCGACGACGTCTCGCAGACAGTGCGATTCGCGGAGGCCAAGGGCTTGCGGGTCGCGGTCCGCAGCGGCGGGCACTCCTACACCGGCGCGTCGGCCGCCGACAACGCCGTGATCGTCGATCTGCGCGAGATGCCCGGCGACATCACGTTCGACCAGGACCGGGTGACGATTCCCGGTGCGGCACACCTGGATTCGATACAGGAGGTCCTGGCTGCGCGTGGACGATCGGTTCCGGGCGGCAGCTGCCCCACCGTCGGAATCGCCGGCCTGACGTTGGGCGGCGGGCTCGGATCCGATTCTCGGCGTTGCGGATTGACGTGTGACGCGTTGGCATCGGCCACGGTCGTGCTGCCCAGCGGCGAGACGGTCACCGCATCGGCGCGCGACCACACCGACCTGTTCTGGGCATTGCGAGGCGGCGGTGCGAACCTCGGCGTGGTCACCGCGATGACGTTCCGCACGTTTCCGACCGCCGACCGGGACGTGGTCACCATGGTCGTTCCCGACGGCACCGCCGCGCAGGCGATCGCCGGGTGGCGGCAGTGGATGCGCGGCGCCGACCGCGCGGTATGGGGCATGGTCAACCTCACCGCAGGGGCGGGATCCCAACGCTGCACCGTCGTGTTGGCGACGCCGGCCGGCGAGGGCCGCGGCACCGCCGGTGACTTGGTCACGGCCATCGGTGTCCAGCCCGCCAGCATCACCGTGCACACGCTCGGCCATTTGGAGTTCGTCCGCTACTTCGAAGGCGGCAGCCAGGCTTCCCAGCCGCGTTCGTTTCTCGCCGGTTCCGACATCATCGGCGACACGACGACGTCGGCCGCGGACGCCATCGTCGCCGCGATGTCGTCGTGGCCCGACGACGTCGGATCGGCGACCGCGGTGATGGAGTCCCTTTCGGGCGCGGTGGCCGACGTTTCAGCCGCGGACACCGCGTTTCCGTGGCGCGGGGAGTTCGCGTGCGTGCAGTGGTACACCGAGCCGTCAGCGGAGACGGTGTCGACGGCGACGAGGTGGTTGGGCGAGGCGCATGCCGCAGTGCGGGCACACTCGGTCGGCGGCTACGTGAACTACGCAGAAGCCGATATGCCCGTGTCGCGTTACTTCGGCGGAAACTTCGAGCGGCTCGTCGCTGTCCGCCGAAGATACGACCCCGCGGGATTGATGTACGCGGGCCTGTGACATTTGCGGCCCGTTGCGCGACATATCAGCATGGACATCTCGAGTTCTCGCCCCGGCATCTGCCTTCTCGGCGTTCTGGCCGCCACCGCGATCGCGCTGCCCGTTTCCGCCTCGAATGCGGCGCCGTGCCCTGACGTCGAGATCGTGTTCGCCCGCGGCACGACGGAGCCAGCGGGCCCCGGCGGCATCGGCGGCGCATTCATCGACTCGCTTCGTACGCAATTGACCGGCCGATCGGTCGGGGTGTACGCGGTCGACTACCCCGCCAGCCGTGACTTCGACACGAGTACGCCCGCAGGCGCCCGCGATGCGAGCGCTCACATCCAGTCGATGGCTGCGGCCTGTCCGTCCACCCGGTTGGTGCTCGGGGGCTATTCCCAGGGTGCGGGCGTGATCGACCTGGCGACCGGCGCGCTGCCGCCGCAGGTCGCCGATCACGTCGCGGCAGCAGCGCTTTTCGGGGCTCCACGAAGTGCGTTCGCCGACCAGTTGTCGCCGGGTCCGCTACCGGGAATCGGCCCCCTGTTCGCCGAGAAGACCATCGACTTGTGCGTGGCCAACGACCCGATCTGTTCCGACGGCTGGGACTGGGGTGCGCACAGCGCCTACATCCAGACCGGAATGGTCAACCAGGCCGCTACTTTCGCTGCCAATCGCATCTAGCTAGGCGAAACTCCCACGCGCCCAGCCCATCTGTAGCAGCTTCGCTAGCTGTGAATGAGCAAGTCTTAAGGAAGGTTCTTACGACCTAGGTTTCGCGGCGGTGCGGATCGTACAATCACCTGCAATCCACTTCGGCCAGGCTGGCAGTTACTGGGTTGGCGTAATACCCGGCGACTGTGTGACGACATAGATGACATCGTTGAGTCGGGAGGTCAGCCATGGCGAAGCCACGGTTAGTCGCTGCCGTTGCTGCACTGCAGGAACGCGGCAAATTCGGCGGGGCCGCACGGCCGTTCGTCCGACGCGCATCAGGCGGTGAGGTGTGTCAGCATAGGGCGGTGAAGTCACGCCTTCTCGCCGTGTCGATCGGCGTTGCGGCGGCGGCGACGTCGGCCATTCAGGTCGCACACGCACCGTCCGCGGAGGCGATACCGTGCCCGGACGCCGAAGTCGTCTTCGCCCGCGGCACCACCGAGGCCCCGGGAGTAGGGCCGACCGGTGAGGCCTTCGTCGACGCACTTCGCGCCCGAACCGTCGGAAAATCGCTCGGGGTCTACGCCGTCGACTACCCCGCGACCATCGACTTCCCCACCGCCGTCGACGGAATCAACGACGCACGCGCGCACATCCTCGCCACCGCCGCGAACTGCCCGAAGACCAAGATGGTGCTCGGTGGCTTCTCGCAGGGCGCCGCTGTCATGGGCTTCGTCACCGCCAACGTTGTGCCCGACGGGGTTTCACCCGCAGATGTGCCGGCACCGATGCCGCCCGAGGTGGCCAACCACGTCGCTGCGGTCGTCCTGTTCGGCAAGCCGTCGACCCGTTTCATGCGTGCGATCAACGACCCGGCGGTGACCATCGGACCGCAGTATGTCGGCAAGACCGTCGACCTGTGCGTCGACAACGACCTGGTCTGCGACAGCAGTGGCAGGAGTTTCTCGGCGCACAACACCTACGTCGACGGCGGAATGGCCGACCAGGGCGCGACATTCGCCGCGAATCAGCTACAGGCGAGTTGGGCCGCGGATGCTATCGCGCAGCCGCCTGTCACCGGCCCCGCTCCGGGACCGCAGGTAGCGCCGCCGCCCTCACCCCTGACGGCGGCCTCGGCACCAATCACACCGCCGGCGCCCGCTGCCGAAAACACCGGCGCCACACCGCATCTGCCTACCGGTCCGGTGCCGCCGGGCCCTGCCGCCCCGCCTGCTCCGGTCGAACCCGTCATCTGACAACCGGATTGCCTTGCAGGAGTCCTGGAACACCACTATCGGGCCGGCGCTTGGAGCGTAGCGGTTAGTCGCGCGGCCGCCGCGGCGATGACGAAGCCCCCCAGCTCTGTCCACCCCGTGGCGTCGCCGAGACCGTCCTTCGCCAGCAGCAGAAGCGCAACGCCCGCAACGCAAATCAACACACCTGCGGTGGTCGAGCGAGCGCCAGTCGCGGAGGCTTGGGCATCCCACCACGGCAGTTGACGATGCTCGAGCGGTACCAGCAGTTTGAATGCCACGGCCATGATGCCTGCGAAAACCACCGCGCGCAGCGCGAGGCGGGCCCAAAACCACGGCGCATCAACGTCATACGCGTCCAGACCGACGGCGTTCAGCGTGAAGGCCGCCACCGCGATCGCGGGGATGTGCCAGAGGTACAGCGTCATCGCTCCGCCGTTGCCCACGACTACGAGGCGCCAGAAGCGAGGCCGGGCAGCCAGTCGTCGGATGGCATCGGCAGAGGCGACGAATGCGAAGGACATCCAGGTGCAGTGCAACGCGAGCAGCAGGGTCGGCGGTGACACGTTCGACATCTGTTCGGTGCCGGTGACGACAAGGGAGGTGTCGTAGGGGCCGACGAGGGCGAGCAGGATCTGTGCGCCCAGTGCGCATGCGGCGACGACCAGTGCGGCCCTGACCGGGATCAGTCGACGCGCATAGCCCACGCCGATCGCCACAGGAATCAGCCAGACGATGAGGAAGTTCACAGAGCCCGCGGCGGCGGTGCCTGCCGCGACCCGGATCGCGTCGACCGCCCCGGCGGCCGCCAATAGCGACCCGACCACCATCGCGACGCCGCGGGCTGTCTGCAACCGAGTGAAGGCCGGAACAAATCCGAGCACCACGAGATACACACCGAGGAACCACAGCAGCGCAACGGATTCCCGACCGAGTCCCGCTGCGGATTCCGCCCCGAGGAGCATTCGCGCCGCGATGAGCCCGGCCGACCACGCCGCGAGATACCAGAAAACCGGGCGGCACAACCGTTGCGCCCTGGTGAAAAGCCATGCGCCCCAAGGCGTACCGGCTCGCCAGCCATACGCGCCCGCGGCACCGCCGGCGAGGAAGAACAGCGGCATCACCTGGACGACCCACGTGACCGGGGCAAGCGCAGGAATCGCGCCGAGGAGATTGCCGATGCGCAGCCCGTCGGTGTCGATGGTCGCCAGTAGCAGCGCGCAGTGGCCGAACATGACGACGACGAGCGCGGCCAGCCTGGCCACATCGACGGCGCGATCACGGGTGGCCGGTGTGTTGTCGGCGACCGTGCGCGCGCCGGAGGTCGGCTTGGTGAGCGTCATGCTCCCAGCATGCCCCTGCCAGGGCACTTAGCGGATGAGTAGTAATACGCGCTAATGTCTCGTGCGCGGCGCGGTGCCGCTGTTTGCTCGGAGGGATTCGACATGCGCATGCTCATCGTGGCCGCCCTCATTGCGGCTGTCGCCGTTTTCGGCTCGCCCGGTGTGGCCACGGCCGCGCCGAAGGACTACTGCGCCGAACTCAAAGGTGGCAACACGGGCAGGACGTGCGAGATCCAGCTCAACGACCCCGCCTACACCGTCAATATCAGCATTCCGCTGGATTATCCCGACCAGAAGTCGATCGCCGACTACATCGCGCAGACCCGCGACGGATTCCTCAACGTCGCGAAGTCCGGCGCGCCCCGCGACACGCCGTACGAGCTGAACATCACCCCGACCGAGTACAACTCGGCGATACCCCCGCGCGGCACCCAGGCGGTGGTGTTCAAGGTCTATCAGAATGTCGGCGGCGGACATCCGCAGACCATGTACAAGGCCTTCAACTGGGATCAGAGCTACCGCAAGGCGATCGTCTGGACGGCCGCACCGGACGACAAGAACAACACCCCGCTGTGGCGCGTCGATGATCCGCTGACGACAGTCGCGCCGATCGTTCGAACCGAACTGGAGAAACAACTGGCGCCTCCGCCACCCGCCGCGCCGCCCACGACGCCGGGGCAGACCCCGACGACCACACCCACCACGACGACGACCACGCCGCCACCCCCGCCGCCGTTGCCGATCGCACCGGCCGCGCTCTACAACCCGAACAACTACCAGAATTTCGCGGTGATCAACGACGGGATCATCTTCTTCTTCGACCAGGGCGTGCTGCTGCCGGACTCGGCAGGTGCGCTGGCGGTTCTGGTGCCGCGGGCACAGATCGATCCGATGATCGCGTAACTCTCAACCTTCGACAAAGGTAGCCACTTCTCGCCGGTTGCGGCAGTAAGGTGCTGGCCGTGAGCGTAAATCTGTTAGCCAACGGCCGCGGCCGCTGGCTGGCGCTCTGCGCGTCGGTCGTGCTGGCCGGCGGCATGTTCTACGCCCAGAGCGGCGAACCCCGGCCCCAGAGGGCGGCAACACCGCCGACGGTGCAGGAAAGCGCGCCACCGAGCCCTCCGAAAGTGGCGGCGCCGACGGAGGCGGAGTTGTTGGCGGCGAGCGCGCCTGTCGCCGGGCAAGGATTCCAGTTCGCATTGCCCGCCGGAATCACGCCGGAGAGCGGCTTGCAGATCCACACCATCTGGGTGGCGCGCGCGATCGCCGTGATGTTCCCCGAGATCAAGACCATCGGCGGGTTTCGGCAGGACCCGCTGAAGTGGCATCCCAACGGTCTGGCGATCGACGTGATGATCCCCAACTACCACTCCGACGAGGGCATCGCGTTGGGTAACCAGGTCGCCGGGTTTGCGCTGGCGATGGCGAAGAAATGGGGCGTCCTGCATGTGATTTGGCGGCAGGGCTTCTACCCGGCTCAAGCCGCGCCGAGTTGGACCGCGGACTATGGCAACGAAACGGCCAACCATTTCGACCACGTGCACATCGCCACCGACGGCGGGGGCTATCCGACGGGTAAGGAAACGTACTACCTCGATTCGATGCGCTCGTGACCGGCAGACGCGGCGTTGCACTGGCCGTCGCGGCGATATCGGCGGTGGCCGTTGGTTGTTCGCCTGCTCCCCCGCCAAGCGCGTCAAGACCGACGACAGCTCCCGCGGCGCCTACCCGCGCGACCATGCTCGACGAGACGACGGCCGCCGCGGCAGCGGCGCCTCAGGGCGCGCAACCGAGGCTGGCCGCGGACCCGGCGCAGATCGCCGACGACCTGGTCGCCGACGAGCAGACATTGCATGACGCGGCGGCATCGGAGGCTGCGCTGACGGCTGCCGCGCGCCGCCAGCAGGCCGCGTACCGCGCGATTGGACACCACCCGGATTGGGATGCGGTTGCGCGGCCGCGAATCCCCGCGGCGATGCTCGAGGTCTATGACCGCAACGTGAACGCGCGACGGCAGCTGGGCGCGCTGTCACACGCCACCGACACCCTGCCGGCCTGGCACATCGAAGCTCCTGCACCTGCCGAGGAACTGCTGGCCTACTATCGCGAGGCGGAGTCGGCGTCGGGCGTGGGGTGGACGCATCTGGCCGCGATCAACTTGATCGAGACGCGCTTCGGCCGCATCAACGGCGTCAGCACGGCGGGCGCGCAGGGGCCCATGCAGTTCATGCCTTCGACGTTCGCCGCCTACGGCGCAGGCGGCGACATCAACTCAGCGCACGACAGCATCATGGCGGCGGGTCGGATGTTGGCCGCCAACGGATTTGCCAACGACCGCGACCACGCCATCTACCGATACAACAATTCCGACGCGTATGTGCAGGCCGTCAACGACTATGCGGCGGTGCTGGCGATCGATCCGGCCGCGTTCACCGGTTACTACCGGTGGGAGGTCTATTACCCGACGACCGCAGGTGACGTGTTGCTGCCGATCGGTTACGCAGCGACGGAACCGATACCTGCCGTCGATTATCTGGCGACCCATCCGCAGTGACTGATCAGCTGTTGCGCGGCAACGGCTTTCACGGTTGAGGTTCGAACTCCATGTCGATGCGGACCGCCTGCTGAATACCGGGCTGATCGGTTACGGGCTCCGACGCCACCGGGCCGAACGCCGGACTCAGTTCGCCTCCCGGGCCGACGAATTGGAGGTTGAACGTCGGCAGCGTCGGCGCGCTCGTGATGTAGAGCGCCTCGCACATGCCGTCCTTCAGGCGGGAGCGAAAGAACTGACCGATCGCGACTTTGGGGGTGTCGCTCGCGGCGGAGCCTTCGGAGAGAAGGACGGATGATCCACGGCGAATGGTTGCGACGGTAGATGCCCCGACGCACTGGTCGGGATCGTCGACTTGTTGGAAGGACTGGTGGATCACCACGTGAACGGCGGTGCCGACGTTGCCCGCACCGGGCCGTTCTGCGGTTGCCTGTTGTGCCGGCACGAGGACCAGAAACCCCATGAACACGGCACCGCCGACGACCATGCGTCGATTCCGTCGTTCGCCCACCCTGTTTCCTCTATATCCATTACATACGGCGCGCTGACGCTACCCAGCAGCCGTCGAGGCCGTGCGCGAAATCCAGAAATCGCCGACAGGATTTCGCCACTAGCCTCCCCGCGCTAGTCTTTGCCGATGATTGCGGGCGAGAAGGCGCCTGATTTCACGTTGTACGACCACACCGGTCGGGCACGGACTCTGTCCGCACTGCTATCCGACGGGCCGGTCGTGCTGTTCTTCTTCCCGCTGGCGTCCTCGCCGATCTGCACCGCGCAGGCGTGCCATTTTCGCGACTTGGGCAGCGAGTTCGCCGCAGTCGGCGCTCATCGGGTCGGCATCAGTACGGACACCGTCGACAGGCAGGCGCACTTCGCCCAACAACGGTCCTTCGACTATCCGCTGCTCTCGGACGAAGACGGCGTGGTGTCTGAGCTTTTCGGTGTGCGCCGGGGCCGGTTCGCCAAGCTGCGGAAGTCAGTGTTGGCGCGTGAGGCGGCCCGACACAGCCGCCACACCCGGCGCCGTGGCCTGCTAGCCCGAATGCTGCCTGTCCGACGGACCACGTTCGTCATCGACACCGACCGCACCGTGCTGAAGGTCGTGTCGAACGAGGTGCGCGCGTCCGTGCACGCCGATCAGACGTTGTGGTTCCTGCGCAATTACCAGCCACGCATTGCCACGCCCGCCACGGAGCAGGACTGGTTCGAAGAGCCAGTCGCCACGGGCCGAATCGACTCAGGCGTCGAACTGCCGCTGGAGGCGCCGATCGAGGCGCTCGACCCGGCTCCGCATCCTCCGCGGTGGCCGAGACATGATGTGCGCGGCCAGATTTTGACGTGGAGTGCGCACAGCACCACAGTCGCGGAGATCGCCGCCCGGCTGTCGCTGCCACTCGGAGCGACGCGATTCTTGGTCGACGAGCTGGTGTCGGAGGGTTATCTGCGGGTGCGTGGTCCCGTCGGCGGCGCCATGACAATCGACGAACGACGCGAACTCATCAGTAGGACCCTGGCCGGCCTACGAGCTCTCTGACGTCGGCGCCCCGTCGATTCCCCACCGCGTCAGATTCGTAGCGGATTCCCAGAACGTATCCAGCGCCGGTCCAGTTCCACGAGGGATTTTCAGGTCATCCGTACGTACTACGGAGGCGCATCACAGAAACCAGGAGGGACAGCCATGCAGCAGTCGATCAAGATGCGAACAACCCTGGTAGCCGGAGCAGCCTTGATAGCCGCCGGTGCCTTCACGATGGCGATGGGCGAGGAGAAGGCAGCCGGGCCAACCACCGTGCCGATCGTGTCCAGCGGTGAGATGACCCTCGGTGACACTGCGACAACGACCACTCCTCCCACAGTGGCCCCCGTCGCGATCGCGACTCCCGCCGAGAAGGCGACCGTGCCCTGCGGCTTCACCAAGGGCTGCTGATCGCTACCGCGACTGTGCAGCGCCCCGAGATCGAGCGAGCCAGGGCCGTCGAGGCGGGGCCGCCGAAACCATAACGGGCTGAACAAGACCGCGGGAACAGCGGCGTCCCGTGGCAACCGAGGAGGCCGCCCATCGGGTCGGACACCGTTGATCTGCTTGAACCGCTGCAACATTGGCCCGCTGCGCCGTCAAAAGCGGTGCATGCCTTGCGCTTTGGCCAGTGCGCGTTGCCCGACCCGCAAGCTTGCTGACATTCACTCGGTCGGCCAACGACGTTGCCGCCCTAGAGGCTCGGTGTTGACGCGGGTTGCCGGACCAGGCGCTGCGCCGAACAACTCATCCGAGCGTGCGGCCGGCGAACGTAGGGTGGTCGACCGGTCGGCCACCGAGGGGCGCTCACCACTTTGCCGACCATGAGGACCACTTGACTCTGTGTTGGTCAAAATAGACGCCCGTCGAAATTGGCGTCTACCGGGGTCTTTACCGGCCAAGGGTGGTCAGACCCGCCAGATTGAACGGATGTTCGGGGATTCCACAGCCCAGAAAACGCTCTGACCTGTGGTGGTAATAGTCGGGCTGACAGGAACCGCCGGCGCGACCGCCTCGTACCTCGGCGGGCGCTTCGGCTCCCAGCATCATGGCCCCCGACAAAAGAAGCCCGCTCGGCGGGCTTCCATTTGTCGGGCTGACAGTGTCTGGTTTCACGACATAGTTGGCAGCTGTCTCGAGACATAGTTGGCACCTCAGCTGTCGTGGGAGGCGCCCATGTCGAAGGCACAACTCGTGATCACCGCCGTGGTGTTAGAAGGACGCAGCAAAAGCGAAGTCGCCCGCGACTACAGCGTCTCCCGCACCTGGGTCCAGCAACTATGTAAGCGCTACTGCGCCGAAGGGCAAGCGGCGTTCGAACCGCGCTCGCGCCGCCCGCACCACAACCCGCACGCGGTCAGCGCCGACCTTGAGAAGCGCATCGTACGGTTGCGCAAGTCGTTGGACAAAGCCGACTACGACGCCAGCGCGGCCACCATCGCCGAACACCTCGCCCGCGACCACACCATCACCAACGTCCCTGCGGTATCCACGATCTGGCGGATCCTGTCTCGTCGCGGCTTCGTGATCCCCCGGCCCCGGTTGCTTACCTGGCGGATAGCTAAACCTTCCTTGCCGGAAGACGAATCTGGCTGAGCAGCGATTACAGACACACCCTCGGGCACGGGAGTATTTCTCACAGAGGCTGAGAGGAATCCACGATGACCAAATCGACCCGCCCCAAACCGAGCCGCTTCAAGTACGCAGCGGTGCTACTTGGCGCACTAGCCGTTGGTGCGAGCCCGCTGGCTTATCCTGCCGTAGCAACCGCCGAAAAAGTTTGGGACATCGAGTTGTACGACAGCTGCATGGAGGGGACTTCTGGTAACCAAATGGATTACAGCATCAACCAACAAAAGGAGGGCAATAGGGTCTGCTGTGAAGGCTCCGGCGGGATTTTCATAGACGACGGCTATCTCGGAAAGTGTGTTGCCCCGCCCGCTGAACCCGCTAAGGGCTCACGGCAGCTTCCGGGTAACGTCCACATCCCAACCGATATCGCCACCGCACCCACAGAGACCAAGGACGCGCCCCGACCGGTTCGGGTGCCCTCCGACGCCGCCACCGTTTCGACGGTGAACTAAGGCATGGTGTGCCCAACTGTTTGACGCCCCGACCGGCATCTGCTGCTGTGCCGGGTGCTGGGCTTCGACCTGCCCGCCGGATGCCTGGAATAAGCAGCTTGGAAAATCAGCGTGGCGAATGCGTAACGCCTACGCCTTCAGCGGATGTCGATGAACTGGTGTCCCCAAACTCAACCTTGCCACGGATAGCCACTGATGCCTTCGTCGTTCATGCATTTATCGCCTTCTTCCCGGGTTGAGAGCGGGCGAGGTAGCTGCATTGCCAGCACTCAAAGGAGTCGGCACCCCTGGGAATGTTTTGAACTGTGTTGCGTCGAGGACAGCAGGCGGCTTCCATCCCCGGCGGCACAGAGCTTGCAGGTTGCATACACGCGACCACGATTAGCCCGATAACCTCAGGAGGCCTCCGCAGGCGATGCCGACGCCCCACCCGCGATTCTTTGAATTGCTGACAGCCCCCTGCGACCGCGCAAACCACCCCACACCAAAATCAGGGATTCCATTCCCCCACATTCCATTCCTCACGGCTGGCCCGCGCCAGCCACTACCTCCTGATGGCCGCGTCGCTCCCATGGCTTTTGTGGCAGGCGGTCGCCTTGTGCAGGTTAGGCCGTCGCCGACCCACCCGACAGTCCTCCAGCAAACGGATCATCGACCTCGGCAAAATCTCATTGGGGTCAAACGTGAAACATGACGCCTGTCAAGCATCAAAACGTCCTCTGACTTTGCGTCGGGCTGACAGGAACCGCCGGCGCGACCGCCTCGTCCCTCGGCGGGCGCTTCGGCTTCCAGCATCATGTCCGCCCTCCGCAACGCAAATGGCCAGGCCGGCTGAAGCCGGTCCTGGCCTTTGCTTTTGCGTCGGGCTGACAGGATTTGAACCTGCGACCACTTGACCCCCAGGAAGTAGCGGTAGAACGTCTCCCCAGGTCGTCGGTGATTTTCGTAGTCTTTGTGCGATGCGCGACGTTTAGGGACGCGCAGGTCGTGCAGCAGCGTGCATGACGTGTGGTCCCAGACTGGTCCTCCGTTGTCGACCGAAATCCCCCTAAGACTGTACGTACATTCACCGTACACTGGAGTTCGACAAAGGCTGACAGAGATGCACGGAAGAACTAATAAGGAGGTGTCGCTATGGCAGCCAAGACGAAGCGCATCGAGCTTCGCGCGGAGCAAGCGACCTTAGACCGCATTCAGCACGCCGCCAACCTCGTCCACGAGCAAACATCGGAGTTCGTGCGAAAAGCTGCTATGCAACGGGCCGAAGACGTCCTGCGCCAGGAACTGGTAACGGCAATGGAACCCGAACAATTCGACAAACTGATGTCCTCGCTCGATGCTGCCGACGACGCGCCGCGGCTGGCAGCAGCCGCACGCAAACCAGCGGCTTTTACACGGCGGTGATCAATGTTCGAGTCCACGCGACTCGCTGACGCTCACACGCTAGAAGGATTCGACTGCGGTAAGGAGTCGCTGAATTCCTGGCTCATCGCCCATGCCCGTCGTGCCGACAGCAGCGGAGTCGCGCACGTCTACGTGTGGACGCCGCTCGGCGAACAGAAGGTCATCGCCTATTTCGCCATCTGCCCCACCGAAGTAGTACGCAATGACGACGGCGTCTCGGGATCCATGGCCGGCGGCTATTCCCGCATTCCCGGATACTTGATTGCCCGCCTGGCGATCGACACGTCGCTGCGCGGTCGTGGATATGGCGAGCAGCTGCTGCTCGACGCACTAGGCAAAGCAGTCGCCGCATCGGAAATCGGCGGCGGCCGGCTCATCGTCGTTGACGCCATAGACGACGAGGCCCAATCCTTCTACGAGCACTACCATTTCGTTCCCGTCAAAAACCGCGAGCGTCGTCTGGTCATGAAGGTGTCCACGGCGGCGAAAGCGCTCGGCGAACGTTGGCGGGAGTAACCCTTCCGCCGAATGATGTGCTGCTCAAGGAGAAGTGATCATTAGCTTGACAGAAGCTCCCCATCGAACCCGACGCCGGCACCGCGTGTGGTCCCAGGTCGGTTTGCACCTCACGGAACCGTCACGGCCGAATACAACATCATCGCAAGTCAAAGACTGTTCTCTAAGTCGGGCTGACAGGAACCGCCGGCGCGACCGCCTCGTCCCTCGGCGGGCGCTTCGGCTCCCAGCATCATGTCCGCCCTCCGCAACGCAAATGGCCAGGCCGGCTGAAGCCGGTCCTGGCCTTTGCTTTTGCGTCGGGCTGACAGGATTTGAACCTGCGACCACTTGACCCCCAGTCAAGTGCGCTACCAAACTGCGCCACAGCCCGCGGTGCCGCCAGGATCGCCGGCGGCAGGTCGAAAGCCTACCGCAGCACGACGTCACAATCCCAACCGCCACGAGTGGGTACCTGCATGTTGTGAGCAGTGGCGATACCACCCCGTTGTGGCTGTTCGCCGATCAACTCGGCCCGGCGGTCCACGGCGGCGAACATGCCGACCGCGAGATTCTGCTGATCGAGGCGGCCTCGGCCCTGCGGCGGCGCCGCTACCACCGCCAGAAACTGCACGTCGTGCTGTCCGCGCTGCGGCACGCCGCCCGCGACCTCGGCGACCGGGCCACGCTGATCACGTCTGACGGTTACACCGACGCCCTCGAACGCTACGGCCGACCAGTCCTGGTGCATGAGCCCACCTCCCACGCCGCCGAGAGGTTCGTGCACCGCCTGAAGCGACAAGGGCTCGTCGCCGACATTCTGCCGACCCCCACGTTCGCGCTGCCGCGCGCCGAGTTCGCCGCCTGGGCAGGCACCCGCTCCCGCTTCCGGATGGAGGATTTCTACCGCGACCAACGCCGCCGCTTCGACGTGTTGATGGCCGGCGACGATCCCGTCGGCGGACGATGGAACTAGGACACCGAGAACCGCGAGCCACCGCCGAAAAAGCAAGCCACACTTGGCGTTCCGGGATCCTATCGACCGCGTGAGGACGACATCGACGAACAGGTTCGTCACGACCTCGACCGCATGGACCTCGACACCGTCGGCGTGGACGGCCCACGCCTGTTCGCCGTCACCCCCGCCGAGGCGCGCCGAGCGCTGACCCGGTTCATCGACCATCGCCTGCCCCACTTCGGCCAATACGAGGACGCCATCATGGGGCAGGACTGGGCGATGTCGCACTCACTGCTGTCCGTACCACTGAACTTGGGTGTGCTGCATCCCCTCGACGCCGTCCACGCCGCCGAGCACGCCTACCGCCAGCACAAGGCGCCGCTCGCCGCGGTCGAAGGTTTCATCCGCCAGATCCTCGGCTGGCGCGAATACATGTGGCATCTGTACTGGCACTTTGGTCGGGACTACCTGCGCAGCAACGAACTGCAGGCGCGAACGAAGCTGCCGCAATGGTGGACCGAACTCGACGCCGACGCCGTCACCGCCGAGTGCCTTCGACACGCCCTGACCGGCGTTCGTGACCGTGGCTGGACCCACCACATTCAGCGGCTGATGGTGCTGGGCAACCACGCGCTGCAGCGCGGCTACCGGCCGGACGACCTCGCCGAGTGGTTCGCCACCGCCTACGTCGACGGCTTCCGGTGGGTGATGCCCACCAACGTCATCGGCATGAGCCAACACGCCGACGGCGGCAAACTCGCCACCAAGCCGTACGCCGCCGGCGGCGCATACATCAACAAGATGAGCGACCACTGCGGCGATTGCGCATTCGACCCGAAGAAACGCCTCGGCGACGACGCCTGCCCGTTCACCGCGGGTTACTGGGCGTTCGTGCACCGCCACCGCGGCCGGCTTGCCCGCAACAACCGCACGCAGCGCGCCGTGTCATCGATGGAACGACTGGCCGACCTGGAAGCGGTCCTGGAACAAGAGGCCTCGCGGCGCAAGTACTAAATACTGACCAGGCGATACAGGCCGATCGCGCCGACCATCACGATCGCGGTGCGCAGCGCCGCAGGCGACAGCCGTCGCCCGTAATGCGCACCGAGGAACCCGCCGAGTAGTGAGCCCACCGCGATCAAACCCGCTGCCAGCCAACTGATTCGGCCGAAGGCGACGACGGTGTACGCCACCGCGGCCACGATGTTCACCAACAGCGACAGCAGGTTCTTTGCGGCGTTCATCCGCTGCATGTCCTCGGGCAGAAGCGCACTCATCGCCGCGATCAGCATGATGCCCTGCGCCGCCGTGAAGTATCCGCCGTAGATCCCGATGGCGAACGTGCCGAACACCAGGGCCGTCATCCGCCGTGCGCTCACGTGTTCCGGCGACTGACCGGATGCCTCGGCGCGTCGGCGTGCCCACTCCTGGATCTTCGGCCCGACGACCACCAAGCCCAGGGCGAGCACCAACAAGACCGGCACCACACGCTCGAACACCGACTCCGGCAGGTGCAGCAGCAGCCACGAACCCAACAACGCGCCGATCAACGACGCCGGGATCTGCCAGCGCAGTCGGTGCCATTGCCCGCGGAGTTCGCGGCGATAGCCCCAGGTGCCCGATACGCCACCGGCCACCAGGCCGACCGCATTCGACATCGTCGCGGTCACCGGCGGGTAGCCGAGCGCCACCAGGGTCGGAAAGGTGATCAACGTGCCCGAACCGACGATCGCGTTGATCGCTCCCGCCCCGACGCCCGCCAGGGCGATCAGGATCATGTGCGAGATGGGCATTTGCCCAACCCTATCGAGACTTTGCGCCTCTCTTTTCCCGCACCCGCACGTTGATCCGGATCGGGCTGCCCTCGAACCCGAATGTCTCGCGTAACCGCCGCTCAAGGAAGCGCCGATAGCCGGCCTCGAGAAAACCTGTGGTGAACAACACAAACGTGGGTGGCCGCGCAGTGGCCTGTGTGGCGAACAAAATCCGCGGTTGCTTGCCGCCGCGGACCGGCGGCGGGGTGGCCGCCACCACCTCCTTGAAGAAGGTGTTCAGCCGCCCGGTCGGCACCCGGGTGTCCCACGACGCCAGCGACGTCTCCAGCGCGGGCACGAGCTTCTGCACCGCGCGGCCCGTCTTGGCCGAGATGTTGACCCGCGGCGCCCACTGCAGTTGCGCCAGCTGCAAGTCGATCTCGCGGTCCAGCAGATATCGCCGGTCCTCGTCGACCAGGTCCCACTTGTTGAACGCCAGCACCAGCGCGCGGCCCGCCTCGATCACCATCGACAGCACCCGCTGGTCCTGTTCGGTCAGCGGCTGCGACGCGTCGATCAACACGATCGCGACCTCGGCGGCGTCGATGGCGCCGTGGGTGCGCACCGACGCGTAGAACTCGTGGCCGCTGGCCTGACCGACCTTGCGCCGCAATCCCGCGGTGTCGACGAAACGCCAGAGTTTGCCGTCCATTTCGATCAGCGAGTCGACCGGGTCGACCGTCGTGCCCGCCACGTCGTGCACCACCGACCGTTGGTCGCCGGCCAGCCTGTTCAACAGTGAACTCTTGCCGACATTCGGCTTGCCGATCAACGCGACTCGGCGCGGCCCTCCCCCGCCCGACGCCATTTCCGAGACGGCGGGCAGCGATTCGGTCACCTTGTCCAGCAGATCGGCGACTCCGCGGCCGTGCATCGCGCTGACCGGATGCGGCTCGCCGAGCCCGAGCGACCACAACTCCGCCGCGTCGGCCTCACCGCGTTCGGTGTCAACCTTGTTGGCTGCCAAGAAGACTGGTTTGCCAGAGCGTTGCAGCAGCCGCGCCGCGGCCTCGTCGGCCGTCGTCGCCCCGACCGTCGAATCGACGACGAAGACGATCGCGTCCGCGGTGCGCATCGCCACCGAAGCCTGCTCGGCCACCAACTGCTGCAGGCCCTTGGCGTCCGGTTCCCAGCCGCCGGTGTCCTGTACGACGAACCGCCTGCCGCTCCACAGCGCGTCGTAGGACACCCGGTCGCGGGTCACCCCCGGCACGTCCTGCACGACGGCCTCGCGGCGGCCCAGGATGCGGTTCACCAGTGTCGACTTGCCGACGTTCGGGCGACCGACGACAGCGACCACCGGCGGCGGCGCCGCGGCCTCCTCGATCGCCTCGGCGACCTCTTCTGCGCCCAGTTCCCAATCGGTTTCGTCGCTCCACGTGCCGTCGCTCATCGCGACGCCCCGGCGTGCTGGTTGACCAGGTCCAGCAGATGAGCCACCACTTCAGACTCATTCATGTCACTGGTGTCGACGACGACCGCATCGTCGGCGGCCCGCAACGGCGACACTGGCCGCGTCGAGTCCAGATGATCGCGGCGTTTGACGTCCGCCAGCACCGCCTCGTAGTCGTCCGGCAGACCGGCGGTGACGTTCTGGTCGTTGCGCCGCCGTGCGCGTTCCTCCGCCGAGGCGGTGAGGAAGATCTTGATGTCGGCGTCGGGAAGCACCACCGTGCCGATGTCACGCCCCTCGACCACGACGCTGCCCTGACCCGCCGCCAGTTCCCGCTGCAGGTCCACCAGGCGGGCCCGCACCGCAGGCACCGCCGACACCGCGGACACCGCCTTGGTCACCTCGTCGCCGCGGATCTCGGCTGAAACATCTTCTCCCGCAAGGTAAGAGCGGTCCTCGTCCGGGTCGTAGCCGACGGACAGGTCGACGGTGGCCGCCGTCGCGCCGATGGCGTCGACGTTCTGCAGGTCCACCCCGGCCCGCAGCACCGCGAGCGTCACGATCCGGTACATCGCACCGGTATCCAGGTAGCGGGCATCCAGCGAACGGGCCAAACCCCTTGAAACCGAAGACTTTCCGGTTCCCGCAGGCCCGTCGACCGCGATCACCAGTGAGGAGCTCACAGGCCCACCGCCTTGTACAACTCCCCTACCTCCTTGCGGCTCAGCACCCGGATGCTGCCCGGCCGCTGATCGCCCAAAGCCACCGAGCCGATGTCGGTGCGCACCAATTCCAGCACCGGATGACCGACCGCCGCCAGCATCCTTCGCACGATCCGCTTGCGCCCCTCGTGCAACGTCACTCGCACCAGCGTCTTGCCGGGCACCTTGTCCACCAACGCGAAATCGTCGACCCGGGCGATGCCGTCCTCCAGTTCGATGCCTTCGCGCAACTTGTTGCCCAGACCCCGACGCACCGCCCCGTCGACCGTCGCCACGTACGTCTTGGGCACCTCGAACGACGGATGCATCAACCGGTGCGCCAACTCGCCGTCGTTGGTCAACAGCATCAGTCCCTCGGTGTCGGCGTCGAGTCGGCCGACGTGAAACAGCTTCTTGTTGCCGCGTACCCGGTGCTCGACCAGATCGCCGATGCACGGGCGGCCCCGGTCGTCGCTCATCGTCGAATGCATCCCGCGCGGTTTGTTGATCGCCAGGTGCACCAGCGTGTCGTCGACCGTGACGCGGGCCCCGTCGACGCGGATCACCGAGACGTCCGGATCGACCCTGGTGCCGAGTTCGGTCACGATCCTGTCGTCGACCTCGACCCTGCCGTCCAGGATCATCTTCTCGGCGACGCGGCGCGACGCAATTCCCGCCTGCGACAACACCTTCTGCAGACGCACTCCTTCGGAGGCGGCCATCTCACTCCTGATCCACGTCGAACGGCGTGGCGTCGCCACCTGCGGGCACCCCACCGTTGAGTTTCATGAAACGTGGCTCTTCGCTGAGAGATTCGCTGAGATCGTCGATGACGTCGACGTCCGGCAACAGCGGCGCGATGTCCGGCAGGTCGGCCAACGACGTCAATCCCAGCCGCTCCAGGAACAGCTCGGTGGTCGCAAAGGTCGTCGCGCCGGTATCCGGGTCGACACCCGCCTCGGTGATCAGTCCGCGCGCCAGCAGCGTGCGCATCACCGCGTCGACGTTGACGCCGCGCACCGCGCTCACCCGCGCACGGGTCACGGGTTGGCGGTAGGCCACCACCGCCAACGTCTCCAACGCCGCACGGGTCAGCTTGGTCCTGGCACCGTCGAGCAGCAGCCGTTCGACGTAGGGAGCGAATCGCGCCCTGGTGTACATCCGCCAGCCACCGCCGGCTTCGCGCAGGTCGATACCGCTGTCCCTGGCCGTCAGTTCCTCGGCCATCAACTGAAGCTTCGCGGCGACCCGATACGCCGGCTGATCGGTCGCGGCGGCCAACTGATCGACCGTCACCGGGGTGTCGACCACCAACAGCAGCGCCTCCAGCGCCGCGCCCAGCTCGGAATCCTCCAGCTCGGGTGCGGTCGCGACGTCGATGCCCAGGTCCAGATCGGTGGGCACGTCCACGGCAGCTTCGGTCGGCAAATCGTCAGTCATATTGGTCTACTTCCGCAGCCAGGTGTTCGTTGGTGGGCCGTTCGCCGGTCCACGAAATCTGGAGCACACCAAGCGGTTCTGGTTGCTCGAATGCTACCGCCCGCGCCCGGTAGAGCTCGAGCAGCGCCAGGAACCGGCCCACGATCTCGATCGGCGCACCACAGTCGGCCACCAGCTCGGAAAACGACGCCCACTGCCCGATGCCGCGGCTCTCCAGCAGGTTCATCAGATTGCTCACCTGCTCCGGCACCGACACCACGACCTCGTGCAGGTGTTCGGTGCCCACGGTCGGCACCGGTCGCGGCGTGAACGCCGCCGCGGCGATCTGCGCAAAGCTCTCGGCGTCGACGCCCAGCATCACCTCGGGCAGCAGCTCCTCGTAGCGCTTCTCCAATGCCACCGCCCGCGGGTAGCTGCGCAGGGCGGCGGCCTCCAGTTCGGCGAACATCTCCGCGACGTGTTTGAACGCGCGGTACTGCAGCAGCCGCGCGAACAGCAGGTCGCGGACCTCCAGCAGCGCCAGGTCGTCCTCGTCGTGCACCTCACCGGCGGGCAGCAGCCGCGCCGCCTTGAGGTCCAGCAGGGTGGCCGCGACCACCAGGAACGCCGTGGTCTCCTCCAGCTCCAGCTGCGGACCGATCGCCTTGGTGTAGGCGATGAAGTCGTCGGTGACCTGATGCAGCGCCACCTCGGTGACGTCGAGGCGGTGCGCGAAGATCAGCTGCAACAGCAGATCGAACGGGCCCTCGAAATTGCTCAGCCGGACCTGGAAACCGCTCTGCTGGGTCTGCTCCTCCGGTGTCGATTGAACGTCGTTCACGCGCCGAACCGGTCGATGACCTCGCGCGCCAACGACCGATATGCCTCGGCCCCACCGGATTTCGGCGCCCAGGTGGTGATCGGCTCGCCCGCGACGCTGGTTTCGGGGAACCGGACCGTGCGGGTGATGACGGTGTCGAACACCAGATCGCCGAACCGCTCCAGCACGCGGGCCATCACTTCGCGGGAGTTGACGGTGCGAGGGTCGTAACGGGTGATCAGGATGCCGCTGATGGACAGCTTCGGGTTGAGCCGGTCGTGCACCTTGTCGACCGTGTCCGTCAGCAGCGCGAGGCCGCGCAGCGAGAAGTACTCGCATTCGGTCGGGATGATCACGCCGTCGCTGCACGCCAGCCCGTTGACGGTGAGCAGGCCCAGCGACGGCTGGCAGTCGATCAGCACGTAGTCGTAGCGATCCAGCACCGGATACAGCGCGCGGGCCAGCGACTGTTCGCGGCCGACCTCGTTGACCAACTGGATTTCGGCGGCCGACAGGTCGATGTTGCTCGGCACCAGGTCCATGCCAGGCACCCGGGTGTGGATCACCACGTTGTCGATCGACACCCGCGGTTCGACCAGCAGGTTGTGCACGGTGTGCTCGAGTTCGTAGTGCGGCACGCCAAGGCCCGCCGACAGCGCGCCCTGCGGGTCGAGGTCCACCAGCAGCACCCGCCGCCCGTATTCGGCGAGGCTGGCTCCCAGATTGATGGTCGACGTGGTCTTCCCGACGCCGCCCTTCTGGTTGCACATCGCGATGACCTTCGCGGGGCCGTGCACGTTCTTCGGCTTGGGCTCGGGAATGCTTCGTGGCGGCCGGCCGGTCAGGCCCAGCTCGGAGCCTCCTCCTTCGTCGGTCATACCCGACCGCCGCTGGTCAGGCACGCAGAAGGCATTCCGAACATCCGGGCAAGTTTAACGGCAGGCGACTGCCTGGACTGGCAGACCCGCGGGCAACGTCGGACCCAATCAACCGGCCCGCCCGAATAGGCTGGCGACATGAGCCTCAAGCAGCGCGTACCGTTCCTGCGCTGGTCGTTCTGGCGCCTGGCGGTGGGAGCCCGCAACATCACCAAGACCGGCCAGATCGGCGACGGACGCGAAGCCGCCGCGGCCGACTATGTGGTCGCCAACGCACGCAAGGGCGACATCGACGACGTGATCGCCAAGGTCGACCAGTTCGCCTATGAGGAGTCGTTCCTGATCAACGTCGGCGACGAGAAGGGCGCGCTGCTCGACGCCGCGGTCCGCCGCGCCAACTCCGGCCTGGCGCTGGAGTTGGGCACCTACTGCGGCTACGGTTCGCTGCGGATCGCGCGTGCGGCGCCGTCGGCCAAGGTGTTCTCCGTCGAGCTGTCAGCAGCGAATGCCACCGTGGCGCAACGGATCTGGACTCACGCCGGCGTTGCCGACCGGGTCACCTGTGTGGTGGGCACGATCGGCGACGGCGGCGCCACCCTCGACAGGTTGGCAGGAGAACACGGGTTCGCCAAGGGGAAACTGGACCTGCTGTTCATCGACCACGACAAGGCCGCCTACCTGCCCGACCTGCAGAGCATCCTCGACCGGGGCTGGCTGCACCGCGGGTCGATCGTGGTCGCCGACAACATCCTGATTCCCGGTTCGCCGAAGTACCGCGAGTTCATGAGCCAGCAGCAGGGCAAGCTGTTCGACACCGTCGAGCACAAGACACACGGCGAGTACCAGTCGCTGATTCCGGACCTCGTTCTGGAGTCGGAGTACCTAGTCGACTGACAGCTCACGGGCGATGCGCTTCGCTACCCGCTTGGACTGGCGGGCCAGGTGCCCGATGAACGACGGCCGGAGGTCGAAGCCGACGAACCGCAGCCCCGCCGCGGCGGGTTGTGGTCCAAACGCCAGCGGTTTGCCGTTCGCGTCGAGCACACCGAGATGACCGACCACCGGTTCGAGGCCAACCTTGTACCCGGTCGCGAGGATGACGGCATCCGCGTCCAACCGCGACCCGTCGGTCAGGAGCACCTGCCCACTGTCGAAACGCTCGACCGCCGCGACCACTTCGATCGAGCCTGCCTTGATCGCGTCGATGACCTCCATGTCGACCAGCGCGGGCACCCGCCCGCGGTACTTGGCCCGGGTGAACACCCCCTCGGTGGGTGTCGGCAAGCCGAACTCGGTGAGGTCGCCGACGGCCCTTCGCTGCACACCCGCCGCGATCGGGTCCGAGATACGAACCGGAAGGCGATAGAGCGGCCGCAGGATCGGGTCACCGGAGAAGCCGCCGGGCAGCGACCGCAGCATGACGTGCGGCGGTGTGCGCACGGCCAGCCAGGCTTTGGCGACGCCGCCGGTGGCGAGGTCATGGGCGATCTCCATGGCCGACGAGCCGGCGCCCACGACGACGACCTTCTTGCCCCGGTATTGCGCCGGGTTGCGGTACTCCGAGGAGTGGATCACGTTCGCGAACGCGCCAGGCAATCGCGGGAGGTCGGGCGTGTGGTGGAATCCGATGGCGACGACGACTTGGCGCGCATCGATGTCGTGGCCGGTCGAGGTCTGCAGGCGCCATCCGCGGTCGCGTCGCTCGACGCGCTGGACATTCGTCCCCAGCCGCAGATCGATGCCTTCTTCGCGGGCGTGCCGGTCCAGGTGCGCGACGACGTCGTCTCGACTGGGAAACATCGGGGTGCCCTTCGGATATCGCCGATTGGGCAAATGGGAGAAGGGTCTGCCGGTGTTGAGCTTCAAACGGTCGTATCGCTTGCGCCACGCGCCGGCGACCTGGTCAGCCCGCTCGATCAGCAGCGGACGGACTCCCCGGTCACGCAGACTCAGCGCGACCGCAACTCCAGCCGGTCCAGCCCCGACGATCGCGACATCTGGTTCGCTCACACCCGGTCCAAACGATCGCGGCCGCGATTTTGTTCAGCGGGCCCGCGGGTGGGCGCCGGCCCAGACTTCGCGCAGCGCGTTCACGGTGACCATAGTGTAGATCTGCGTCGTGGTCACCGAGGCGTGCCCGAGCAACTCCTGCACCACCCGGACGTCGGCGCCACCGTCGAGCAGATGCGTTGCGAACGAGTGGCGGAGCACGTGCGGTGACACCGTGGCCTTGACTCCCGCCCGTTCGGCGGCGTCCTGCAGCACCTGCCATGCGCTCTGCCGCGACAACCGCCCGCCGCGGGCGTTGAGGAAGATGGCGGGTGTCCCGCGACCGCGGCGCGCCAGGTCCGGGCGCCCCCGGACCAGGTAGGCGTCAAGGGCGCTTACGGCGGGCCTGCCGACGGGGACCAGTCGCTGCTTGCCGCCCTTGCCGCGCAGCAACGCCGAGCGGGCTTGGGTGTCGATGTCGTCGATGTCGAGGCCGACTGCCTCCGAGATGCGGGCGCCCGTGGAGTACAGCAGCTCCAGCAGGGCCCGGTTGCGCAACGTCAACGGACCGTCGGCCTCGCTGTCACCTCCGGCGGCGTCGAGCAGGGCCAGCACTTCGTCGATGGTCAGACTCTTGGGCAGCCGCCGACTCGGGGTCGGCGGCTTCACCTCGCGTGCCACGTCGACCTCGGTCAGTCCCTCAGAGGCTGCGAAACGGTGCAGACCCCGTACGGCAACCACCGCACGCGCCGCCGAAACCGCCGACAGCGGAGCGGTTTTCGTGTCGGGGTCGCCGCGGCGCAGCGACACCAGGAAGTCGCTGACGTCGGCCTCGGTGACCTTGGCCAGATCGTCTATGCCCCGCTCGGTCAGGTGCTCCGAGTACCGGCGCAGATCGCGGCGATACGAACTCAGGGTGTTGGCCGCGACGCCGCGTTCGATGGTGAGGTGGTCGAGGTAGCCCTGCAACTGGTCGTCCAGAGCGCAGCGGAACGCCGTCATTTGTCGGCCTGTCGCGCCGCGAACGCCTTCGACCTGTCGGGCCACGGCGCGTCGACGGGGCGAAGCGCGGCCGGGTCCTCGACATCGTGGGCGGCCAGAATGCCCGCTATGGCAATGGAATTGACGATTTCGCCGTCGAGCACCATCCGCCTGGCCTGCTCGAGGGGAAACCACTTCACCTGGAGGTCGGCCTCCTCGTCGTGGGCCGCGGGACGGCCGACGTCGGTGATGCCGGTGGCGAGGTACACCCGCACGCATTCATCGCTGAAGCCCGGCGCCGTGACGAGGTCGACCAGCACCCGCCAGTCGGTTGCCTCCAGTCCGGCCTCTTCCCTGAGTTCACGCGCGGCGGAGAGGTGCGGCGGTTCACCACCGAGATCGAGCAGTCCGGCAGGCAGTTCCCAGAGTCGGCGGCCGACGGGATGCCGGTACTGGTAGACCATCACGACGTTGTCGGCGGCGTCGAGCGCCAGCACCGCCACCGCACCGTAGTGCTCTATGACCTCGCGCTTGGCGATGTTGCCGTGCGGCATCCGCACGTCGTCGGTGCGCAACGCGAAAATCTTTCCGACATAGATGGTTTCGCTGTTGACCGTCTCGAACTCGTGATCAGCCACGGGCTGCGTGCTCTTGGAGCAGTTGCGAACCGTTCTCGTGGTGATCGATGCCGTTCGCACGCTGCTCGGGGATGTCCATGCCCGGCAATCGTTCCTCGGCTTTGTAGTTGAGCGACGCGCCGATGAACGCGACGAACAGCGGATGCGGGCGGGTGGGCCTGCTCTTGAGTTCCGGGTGCGCCTGGGTGCCGACGATGAAGGGATGCACGTCAGCGGCGTACTCGACGAACTCCACCAGGTGACCGTCGGGCGAGGTGCCGGAGAATTTCAGCCCGCTTTCAGCGATGCGGTCACGGTATTCGTTGTTCACCTCGTAACGATGGCGGTGTCGCTCGGACACTTCGGTGGCCTGATAGGCTTGCGCCACAATCGATCCGGCCTCCAGCACGGCCGGATAAGCGCCCAGTCGCATGGTGCCGCCGAGATCGGCTTCGCCTGCCACCGCGTCACGTTGATCGGCCATCGTGGAGATGACCGGATCCGGTGTCTTCGGGTCGAACTCGGCGGAGTTGGCCGCGGTCAGGCCGACCGAACGGGCAGCCTCGATCACGATGCACTGCAGGCCAAGGCACAGCCCAAGCACCGGCAGTCCCCGCTTACGGGCGTGCGAAATGGCACCGATCTTGCCCTCGATGCCGCGGATACCGAAGCCGCCGGGGATCAGCACACCGTGCACATCGCTCAGCGCGGCGGCTGCACCGGCGTCGGTTTCGCAGTCGTCGGAGGCGACCCAACGCATCTCCACCTTCGCGCGGTGTGCGAAGCCGCCGGCGCGCAGTGCCTCGGCCACCGACAGGTAGGCGTCGGAGAGGTCAATATATTTGCCCACCAACGCGATTCGCACGGTCTCGTGCGGTTCGTGCACCCGCTGCAGCAGGTCGTTCCACTGCGTCCAGTCGACGTCGCGGAACGGCAGGTTCAGCCGGCGCACCACGTAGGCGTCCAGTTCCTCGCGGTGCAGCACCTTGGGGATGTCGTAGATCGACGGTGCGTCCGGAGTGGAGATCACGCCGTCGATGTCGACGTCGCACATCAGCGCAATTTTGTTTTTCAGCGGTTCGGGCACGTCGCGGTCGCAGCGCAGGATCAGCGCATCGGGGGTGATACCGATGCTGCGGAGCGCGGCGACGGAGTGTTGCGTCGGTTTGGTCTTCAACTCGCCGGACGGCGCCATGTAGGGCACCAGCGAGCAGTGCAGGAAGAAGCAGTTCTCCCGGCCGACCTCATGGCGCACCTGCCGCGCCGCTTCGAGGAAGGGCAGCGATTCGATGTCACCGACGGTGCCGCCGATCTCGGTGATCACCACGTCGGGTCGGTGGCCGTCGGCGTCCGGTGCGGCCATCGCCAGGATGCGACTTTTGATCTCATCGGTGATGTGCGGGATGACCTGGACGGTGTCGCCGAGGTATTCGCCGCGGCGCTCCTTGGCGATCACCGACGAATACACCTGTCCCGTGGTGACATTGGCCGAGCCGGACAGGTTGCGGTCCAAGAAGCGCTCGTAGTGGCCGACGTCGAGGTCGGTTTCGGCGCCGTCCTCGGTGACGAACACCTCGCCGTGCTGGAACGGGTTCATGGTGCCGGGGTCGACGTTGAGGTAGGGGTCGAGCTTCTGCATGGTGACCTGCAAGCCCCGCGCGGTCAGCAACTGGCCGAGGCTGGACGCCGTCAGACCTTTACCGAGTGAGGAGACCACGCCGCCCGTTACGAAGAGGTGCTTGGTGGCGGTTTGCGGGTGCTTGCGTAATGCTGGCAAGAGCAACCTCCGTGACGACGGGCAGGGGATCGCTGAACTAGCTGGGGCCTGCCGACCCACGGAACCCCACCCTAACACCGACGCCGACAAGCCGGTGCTGACACGCGGGCTGGGGGCACCTCCCGCTTGCGGGGGCCTATTGCGGCAGCGTTACCGATGAAGCGCCCTGGCCGAGGCCGTACTGCCCGGGCCGCCCACCGTTGATCAGGTCGCCCAACGCGAGCACGGTGGTGATCCGGCCCGATTCGGCGTTCACGTCGTCGACGGTGGAGACCGCGCCCTTCAGCCCGGTGTCCGACCTCGTCACGGCGACCGCGGCGGTGCCGGACGCAGAGCCGTCCCGTCCCGCGATCACGGTGCCGGAGCCGTGCGGAGCGAGCCCGGCGGCGAGGCGCGCGACCGTGGGCCCCTGATTGCCTGCGCCGTCGCCCAGTCCCCCGCCGGTGACGATCAGCGCGGTGTTGGCCGGTGCGATGCGCTGGGCGCCGTATGTGATGAAGCCCGTGTCGCGCAGCGCCGTCAGCACGGTGTCGCGCTGAGTGTCGTCGACCACCGGAGCCTTCGGGTCCTTGTTGATCAGCAGGGCGATCCCCAACAGGTCGCCTGCCTGCGACCCTTGGTCCACCGATTTGGTGCTCAGCTGCGTGCCGGCGGGCACGATCGGCGAGTTCACCACCGACAGCAGCTTCTCGGCGGAGTTCGCGTCGACGAATTCCTGCGTCAACGCGATGGTTCCGCTGACCGTGCCGCCCGCCTGTCCGACCATTCTGGTCAGCGCGTCGACGTCGTCGTCGGTGGCGTCGGGGGTGCGGAACACCATCACCGACTTGGCCTGCAGCACGTCATGCAGAATCCGCGGTGACATCTGCGCGTCGAACTCGCCTGCGGCGCTCAGCTTTTCGTTCAGCGCATTCTTGTCGTCGGTGAGCGAGTTGATCTGGTTCTGCAGCTGATGTTTGTCGTCACGCAGGCCCGACAGCAACGTGTTCGACAGTAGGCCCGACCCGAGCGCCACCCCGACGGCCAGCGCGAGGAACACGGCCGCGAGCGAAATCGCATGCGTGCGAAGTGAAATCATAGGAATTCCTAGGCGACCAAGCCCTGGACCCAGAGCGAGAACCGGTTCCAGTAGTCGGCGATCCAGTCCAGCACCGCGGCATCGGCACGCGACACCCACAGCGCCGCAATCACCGCGATCAGCATCGCGAGCACAAGCAGTGCAATCGCCCCACCGGACACCCGGCTGCGGTACAACGTGGCAACGGCTTTGGCGTCCACCAGCTTTTCGCCGACCTTCAGCCGGGTCAGGAACGTCGACGGGTTGCTCTGCTGGCGTGACCGGTCGAAGAACTCCTCGATGCTGGCGGAATGACCCGCGGTGACGATCAGCGATGCGCCGTGATGGTCGCACAACAGCAGTGCCAGGTCGGCGGCCGAACCTGCGGCGGGGAACGTCATCGCACCGACACCCAGATCCTGGATTCGCTCCAGGCCCGCGGCGTGACCGTCGGCGTCGGCAGGCAGCACCACCTGAGCGCCGCAGCGCAGCGTCTCCGCGCTGATCTTGTCGGGGTCACCGACGATGAGTTGCGGTCGGTAGCCGGCCTTACGCAGCACGTCGGCACCGACACCGACGCCGACGAGGACCGGTTGGTACTCCTTGATGAACGGTTTGAGCGCCTTGAGGTCACCGGCCGCGCTGAGGTCTTCGGCGACGATCACCACATGCCTGCGGTTGACGTCGACATCGATGTCGGGGATGCCGATGCCGTCGATCAGCAGGGGGCTCTCGCTGCGGATGAATTCGATCGTGTTGCCCGCGAACGCCTCGAGGTGTGCGACCAGTCCGCTCTTGGCCTCGTGCATCAACTCGTGGATCTCGTGGTCGGTGCGCTCGGTGCCGGCAATCAGTTGCCGATCGCCGGAGTACACACCGCCGTCGTGCAGTCGCACGCGGGCGCCGTCCTTGACCTTTTTGAACACCTCCGGGCCGGTCTCGTCGATCAGTGTGACGCCATTGGCGACGAGCACCTCGGGCCCGAGGTTCGGGTAGCGGCCCGAAATGGACGGCGACGCGTTGATGACCGCGGCGACGTTGGCCTCGACGAGCGCATCGGCGGTGATCCGGTCGAGATCCAAGGCGTCGATGACGACGATGTCACCGGGCGTGACTCGTCGCAGCAGCCGATCGATGTCGCGGTCAACTCGGGCGGTGCCGGTGATACCCGGCCGGGAGTTGGCAGATCGGGAAAGCAGCGCTGACATCTTCATGGCGCCGATTCTGTCGAGGAACTGCGGAAATCGGTCGGAGGCGCGCCGTAACACCAGCCCCAGACGCACCTTTTGTCACAATTGCAACAGTGTCGTTTCAGCCCTGATATGCCTCGAACAACTCGACCAGATTGCCCGACGGATCGACCGCGAGGGCCTGCCTGCCGCCCCCGCCGGTGATTGGGTCGCCACGGAATTCGACGCCGGCCTCCTTGAGTTCGGCCACCGCGCTGTCCAGATCGTCGACTTGGGCTTGGAAGCGGTTCCATCCACCCGGCGTGGGCGTCGAACCGTCGGACAGGGTCTGGCCCGCCCCACCGCCGCCGCCGGGGGCGTTCAGCAGCAGGCGCAGGTCGCCGTTGCGCAGCATCGCAAACCCCGGGCCCGGTTTCATGACCACCTCGAAATGGAAGTGACGGGTGTAGAAGTCCGCCGCGGCGTCGACGTCGTCGACGATGTAGCGAACGCTGAATGTGCTCATCATTGCACCTCCTAGAAGTTATGATACAGAAGTGTCCCATAACGTGCAGCGGTCAGATCCGCGTATCGAGGAGTCCCGCCGGGCGATCCTGCGCGGCGCCCTCGAGGAATTCGCGATACAGGGCTACAGCGGATTTCGGATGGAGTCGGTGGCGGCCATCGCGGGCGTCGGGCGCAGCACGGTGTATCGACACTGGCCGAACAAGGCGGCGTTGATCGCCGACGCCCTCGAGACCCTCAACGTGCAACCCGACCCGGCCCGCGATCTTCCCGACGGCGACGCCCGCGCCGGCGTCGAACTGATCCTGCAGCACCTGGCCGAAGCGCTGGGTGATTCTCCGCTGTCGGCGTGCGTACCTGCCCTGGTGCACGCCGCCGAGACAGCACCCACCGTTCGCGACTTCCTGCATGGCTATTCGGCACGACGACGGCAGCGGTTGACCGACACGATCGCGGCGGGGGTCGAGGCCGGTACTTTCCCGTCGCGCGTCGACCCCGAGGCGGCCTCGGTTGCGCTGGCCGGCGCGATGTTCTACCGGCGGTTGATGACTGCCGACCCGCCGGACGCGGACTTCATCACCCGCTTGGTGGACACCGTGCTCGGCGCCCAGTTCTTCCGGTCCTGCTGCGCGGCGTCCAGTAGCTCACGGGCGGGCGCGCGGCCACTGTCGGACTCCCCCAGCCCGGCCAACATGCGCGCGAGTTCCGCGACCCGGTCGTCGTCGTCGAGGCGGCGCACCCCGCTGGCTTTGTTGCGCCCGCCGCCGCTGTCGACGACCAGGTGAACATCGGCGTAGGCGGCGACCTGGGGCAGGTGCGTGACGACGATGACCTGGTGGGTGCGGGCCAAGCGGGCCAGCCTGCGTCCGATCTGCACCGCCGCGCGGCCGCCGACACCGGCGTCGACCTCGTCGAAGACCATGGTCGTGCCTTCGACCGACGCCGCCAGCACCACTTCCAGAGCCAGCATGACCCGCGACAGTTCACCGCCGGATGCGCTCTTGCTCAGCGGTAGCACGTCGGTGCCGCGGTGCGCGGCGAAGCCGAATTCGACGGCGTCGACACCGTCGTGGCCGGCGTGCACGGTGACTCCGGTCGGCAGCGTCAGCGGCGCGGAATCGTCGGCTCGGGCGGGAAGCGCGGCGACCGACACGGTGAACTCGGCGTCGGCCATCGCCAGGCCGGCCAGCTCGGCGGTCACTGCTTTGGCGAGGTTCTTGGCGGCTTTGGTCCGCGCCTTGGTGAGTTCTGTTGCAGCGCTGACCACTTTGGCTTCGAGCTCGCCGACACGACGCTCGAGTTCTGCCAGCGCCTCCTCCGAGACGTCGAGGAGCCCAAGGCGTTCCCGCGATTCGGCCGCCCACCGCAACACACCGTCGATGTCGGCGGCGTACTTGCGGGTCAGGGTGCGCAGCTCACCCTGTCGGGCCAGTTTGGTCTCGAGAGTGCTTGCGTCGCTGGGAAGTCCGGCGAGATAGTCGCCGAGTTCGGTCGACACGTCGATCAGCACGGCCAACGCGCCGGTGAGTTGTTCGGCCAGCGCGCGCAACGTCGCGTCGTCGGTGGCGTCGAGAGCCGACTTCGCGTGCGCGACGCTGTTGGCGGCCGATGCGTCCGACGGATCGTCGTCGGAACCGGAGAGTGCGGCGCGGGCTGACTGCGCAGCCTCGCGCAGCGCATCCAGTTCTGACAATCGTCTGATGTCGTCGACGAGCGCCTGGTCTTCGCCGGGTTCGGGTGCGACGCTGTCGATTTCGTTGAGCCCGAACTTGAGTCGGTCCGCTTCCTGAGCCAACTCGCGTGCGCGTTGCTTGCGGTCGGCGAGGTCGCGACGAGCGGCCAGCCAGTCCTCACGCACCCTTCGGTAGCGCTTCAACTGCGACTCGACGTCGACGGACCGGTCAAGTGCGGCGCGCTGTTCTTCTGGCCGCATCAACCGCAGTTGGTCGTTCTGCCCGTGCAGTGCGAGGAGTTCGTTGGTGAATGTGCTGAGCGATTTCGCGGGCACGCTGCGCCCACCCAGATAGGCCCGTGACGGACCGTCGCGGCTGACGGACCTGGCGGCGATGACGCTACCGTCGTCGTCGCGGTCGGCTCCGGAGGACTCCAGGATGTCGTCCACCCTGCCGGCCACCCCGTCGCCCAATTCTGTTGTGGTGAACCGACCTTCGACCACCGCGCGGCTCGCCCCGGACCGCACCCTGGACGCGTCGGCGCGCGCGCCGCCGAGCAGGTGCAGGCCGGTGACCACCATCGTCTTGCCGGTACCCGTCTCTCCGGTCAGCACGGTGAACCCGCGATCGAACTCGGCCGTCGCGGCGCTGATGGCACCGAGCGATTCGATACGGATTTCGGATAACACTACTGTCCGCGCCACCCTTTGACCGGCAACCGGAACTTGCGCACCAGGCGGTCGGTGAACGGCGCGCTGTCCAACCGCACCCACTTCAACGGGGTGCCGCACCGCGTCACCTCCAACCGGCCACCGGCGGGGATGATCATCTCGCGGCGGCCGTCGCAGAACACATATGCATCGTGGCCGGACGCCTCGATTTCGATGGCGATCGCGGCGTCGGGGCTGGTGACCAGCGGCCGCGCGAACAATGCGTGAGCGTTGTTGGGCACCACCAGAATTGCCTCCAGGTCGGGCCACACGATGGGCCCGCCGGCGGAGAACGCGTACGCGGTGGACCCGGTCGGTGTCGACACCAGCACGCCGTCGCAGCCGAACGACGACACCGGCCTGCCGTCGACCTCCAAAACGACACCCAAAACACCCAGCCGGGGCCCCTTTTCGAGGCTGGCCTCGTTGAGCGCCCAGTTGCGATCGGCGATCTTGCCGTCGACGCGGACCACGACGTCGAGCGTCATCCGCTCCTCGACGCGGTAATCCCGGGTGATGACGTGCTCGAGCACCGTGTCGATGTGGTCGGCTTCCGCCTCGGCGAGGAAACCGATGCGGCCGAGATTGACACCCAGCACCGGTATTTCGACGTTGCGCGCCAATTCGGCGGCCCGCAGGAAGGTGCCGTCACCGCCGAGAACGAGAACCAGTTCGCAACCCTCGGCCGCGCGCTCGTCGGCGTCGACCACCTCGATCTCGATGCCGAGTGCCCGCATATCGTCGGGTGCCAGCCGCAACGGGCCACGGTCGACCGCTTCCGCGGAAAGCACCCGGAGTCCAATGCCGTTGTCCCCCAACACCTTCTCGACTCGGCGAGCGACCTCGGTGGCCTCTTCACGGCCGGTGTGGACGACCAGCAAAATGTTGCGTTCACACGTCATTGCGGGCCCTCCGCGACGGCCCGGTGAATCGCCTGCGCTAGCTTTTCGTCCCGCAGCGGAGCATCGGCACTGGCCCGCAGGTGCAGGAAATATTCGACGTTGCCGGAGGGGCCTGGCAGCGGACTGGCGGTGACACCGACGGTATGCCAGTTGAGCGTGGCGGCCTTGTCCGCGACAGCGCGCACCGCCTCGGCGCGCAGTTCAGGGTCGGAGACCACTCCGCCCGCACCGACCCGATCCTTACCAACCTCGAACTGCGGCTTCACCATAGGAACGATATCCGCCTCGGCTGACGCGCAGGCGGCCAGCGCCGGCAGCACTGTGGACAGCGAAATGAAGGACAGGTCGGCAACCACCAGGTCGACCGGTCCCCCGATCGCCTCGGGGGTGAGGTCGCGGACGTTGGTGCGTTCCAGCACGTGCACGCGCGCATCGTTGCGCAGCGACCAAGCCAACTGGCCGTAGCCGACGTCAGCGGCGACGACTTCACGGGCGCCGCGGTCGAGCAGCACTTCGGTGAACCCGCCCGTGGACGCGCCTGCGTCGAGGCAGCGCCGGTCGTCGACCGACAGGGCGAACGCGTTCAGGGCACCGATCAGCTTGTGGGCGCCGCGGGACACCCAGCTACGTTCGTCGTCGCCCTCGACACGAAGCGTCGCGGTGATGGCGATCGCCGTGGCCGGTTTGGCCGCAGGCATGCCGTCGATGGAGACCCGCCCGGCGCCGATCAATTCGGCCGCCTGCTGCCGGGAGCGCGCCAGACCGCGCCGCACCAGCTCGGCGTCAACACGAGCGCGCCGGGTCACGAGCGGTTAGCCCTTCTCGACGGATTCCAACGCATGCACGAGCAGGTCGTGAGCCTCTTCGAGCCGCGCTGCGACGGCATCGATGTCCGCATCGGCAAGCTGGTCGAAACCGGAGCCCTCCTGGGCCGGATCGGGCACGTCTGCCAGTAGTTCCGCGATCTGGGCGCGAATCTGGTCGGGGTCGGTACTCATGTCGGTCTTCACGCTAGCCGATTTGGCGGGCTGAGCAGGGACCAGCGGTCCATGGCCTGTCGCGCCATGTCGTCGCCGGCCATCAGCACGACGCGGTTGCCGTCGAGCTGGGCGTTCCACACCGCGCTGGCGGTCGCGCGGACCACGGACAGCGCGTCGTCGGGGTCGCGTCCGGTGGACTGCACCGTCACCGCCGTCGGGCCCACGTCGACGTACCACGCGGGATGCGGTCCGATGCGGAGGGTGTCCGCGCGGGCGTACAGCGAGCGGAGGTCCTCGGCGATGTAGTTGGGCCGCTGCCCGACGCTGGCGCGCACGGTGTCGGCGGCCGTGCTGACGCCGCACAGCACGTGCAGGCTGGGCAGGCCGGCCGCATTGGCACCCGCGATGTCGGTGTCGAGACGATCACCGACGACCAGCGGGGTGCGAAACTTGCCGCGCGCCAGCGCATCCATCAACAGGGTGGGCTCGGGCTTGCCGGCGACCTGCGGTTTGGTGTCGGTGGCGGTACACAGGGCGGCGACCATCGCCCCGTTTCCCGGCAGCAGTCCGCGTTCCGACGGCAGGGTCTTGTCGACGTTGGCGGCGACCCACAGTGCGCCGCCGCGGATGGCCAGCGCCGCCTCGGCGAGATCAGGCCATGCGGTTTGCGGCGAATGCCCCTGGACGACGGCGACGGGGCCGTCCGCCCACTTGCGCACCGGCTTCAACCCGGCCTTACGGACTTCGGCCGCAAGCGAATCGGTGCCGACGATCAACACCGCTGCGCCGGGCTGCAACTGCTCCTGCAGCAGCCGCGCCGCGCTTTGGGCGCTGGTGACGACGTCGTCAGGTTTGGCGGTGAAGCCCATCGCGTTGAGGTGTTGGGCGACTTCGGCCGGTCCGCGCGAGGCGTTGTTCGTGACGAACAGGATGCGCGACCGGACTACCGCCAAAGTCTCGACGGCTCCCGGGGTGGCTTCGTGGCCGCGGAAGACGGTGCCGTCGAGGTCGAGCAGTAAGCAATCATGTTCTTGCGCAAGGGTACTCACCGTCAGGAGAGCTCCGTGATGCGCTCTTCGGCGTCGGTGACACCTTCGATGTCGGCGGCCGCGGCATGGATGAACCACTGCAGCGCGTCGTCGGTGCGGTCGAGCGCGAGCAGCGTTTCGGCGTAGACATAGAACAGTCGCGCGGCGGTCTGTCCGGTGCGGGTCGGGTCGAGCTTCGGGGTCGACAGCATCGCAAGGGCCTGCTCGTGCTGGCCGAGATCGGAACGCGCGCCGGCGACGACGATGCGCAGTTCGTCGGCGTCATCGCCGGTGAGTTGGGCGGCTTCGGGGCTGCGCGCGAGTTCGATGGCCCGCTCGGGGCGCCCGACGCCGCGTTCGCAGTCGGCGATCAGCGGCAGCAGCGGCGACTTGCTGCCCATTCGGCGTGCCGCACGCAGTTCGGCTAGGGCCTGAGCCCAGTCGCCGCAGTGATAGGCGGCGATGCCGACCGCTTCGCGAACCGCCGCGATGCGCCCGGATCGGGCGCGCGCGGCACGGGCATGCGCCAGCGCGGCTTGCGGATCGTCCTCCAGAAGCTCGCCGGCTGCGACCAGGTGGCGGGCCACGACGTCGGCGGTCGAGCGATCCAAAGTCGTTAGCTCACCCCGTATTTCGGGCGAGAGTTGCTTGGCCTCGATCTCGGCGGGGATCGGCGGGCCCTGGGGTCGCGGCGCCTCACCGTTGGGTTGGGGTTGAGCGCGGCGAGCGCGGTTGGGCCCCGAGCTGCGCGGCGCCGAACGTCGCGGACGACGCCGGTCTCCGCCGCCCTGGCTGTCCTGGACCACGTATGCCTTTCTACACGTGTTTGCCAATCCCGACAATTCAGCAATTGATTTGTCGAATTGTGGCGAATATAGAATCACCCCCCACGCAATTGTGGGGGGTGATTCTAAATTGTGTTCGGCGGTGTCCTACTTTTCCACCCGGGTTGGGTAGTATCATCGGCGCTGGCAGGCTTAGCTTCCGGGTTCGGGATGGGTCCGGGCGTTTCCCTGCCGCTATGTACCGCCGTAACTC